>JAFIGU010000028.1 GCA_017849555.1 Sphingomonas sp.
CCCTCCTTGCTCCTAGCCTGGCGCCAAAATCCGCTCCGTCACGGCGTTGTCCTGAGCGGGTTTGGACCCTAGCGGGAAAAGTGTGAGAGGACAGCCATGAACGCACCCACCGGTCGCCTCCAGCCAACCGCCGGGCAGCTCGCGCTGGCGGCGGCGCTGGCCGACGGCGGCACCGAGCGGGCGGCGCGCATCACCTATGTCGACGCCGCCGCTTATACCGATCCGGCGCGGCACACCGCCGAGCAGCAGCGCATCTTCGCGCATGCGCCGCTGGTGATCGCGCCCTCTGCGCTGCTGCCCGAGCCCAATATGGCGGTGGCGCATGACGGGTTCGACAAGCCGCTGCTCGTCACCCGCGACAAGGCGGGGGAGGCGCATGTCTTCCTCAACGTCTGCCGGCATCGCGGGACGCGGCTGGTCGAGGGTGGCGAGATCGTGTGCGGCGGGCGGCTGGTCTGCCCCTATCATGCGTGGAGCTATGCGCTCGACGGCACGCTCGTCGGGTTGCCGCGCACCGATGCCTTTCCGGGCCTCGACAAGGCCGATTACGGGCTCAAGCGATTGCCCACGCGCGAGGCGGGCGGGCTGATCTGGTTCAGCTTCGACGAAGCGGCCGATTTCGCCGAGGCCGACGCGCTCGGGCACGATTTCGACGCCTTCGGGCTCGCCGGGCTGCATCTGTTCCGGCGGCGGACGCATGATGTGGCGGCCAATTGGAAGCTGATCATGGATGCGTTCCTCGAAAGTTATCATGTGCTCCGTCTCCACGCGAACACGATCGGGCCGTTCTTCAAGGACGGGGTGTCGACCGCCGATACGATCGGGTCGCATTTGCGCTCGGCGGTCGGGCGCGAGGTCGAGGCGGCGGCGGTGCGGGCGGGCGACTGGCCCACGCTGCGCTCGGCGATCACCTTTACCTATCAGATGTTTCCCGGAACGGTGCTGATCGTCAGCCCCGATTATGTGAATCTGATGGTGCTGATGCCGCAGGCGCACGATCGCGTGCTGGTGGAGGATTTCATGCTGATCCCCGAACCGCCCGCGACCGAAAAGGCGCTGAAACATTGGGAAAAGAGCTGGGAGTTGCTCGACGCCGGGGTGTTCGGCGGGGAAGATTTCCGTGCCGCTGCGCTGGGGCAGGAGGGACTGGCCTCGGGCGCGATCGAGCGGCTGACGATCGGCGCGATGGAAGGCGGCATCCGCACCTTCCATGATCAGGTGGAGGCGCGGCTGTGATCAGGCCCCGGCGCAGCGCGCTTTATATGCCCGCGTCGAATGTGCGCGCGATCGAGAAGGCGCGCGGGCTCGATTGCGACGTGGTGATCCTCGATCTCGAGGATGCGGTATCGCCCGACCAGAAGGAACTGGCGCGCGAGCAGGCGGTGGCGGCGGTGCGTGAAGGCGGGTTCGGGCGGCGCGAACTGGTGGTGCGCGCTAACGGCCTCGACAGCGAATGGGGGGCGGCGGATCTTGCCGCGATCGCCAAGGTGCCGCCCGATGCGGTGTTGCTGCCCAAGGTCTCCTCGCCCGAGACGTTGCGCGAGGCGCGCGCTGCGCTCGGCAACGGGCCGGCCTTATGGGCGATGATCGAGACGTGTCGGGGAATCGTCGATCTGCCGGCGATCGTCGGTGCGGCGGCGGCGACCGGGCTGGCGGTATTGGTGCTCGGCCCCAATGATCTCGCCAAGGAAATGCGCTGCCGCCCCGGCGTGGATCGCGCGCCGTTGCTGCCGGCGATCTCGCAACTGGTACTGTGCGCGCGGATGGCGGGGCTCGCGGCGCTCGACGGCGTGTGCAACACGATCGACGACCTCGCACGCGTCGAGGCGGAATGCCGGCAGGGGCTGGCCTGGGGGTTCGACGGCAAGACGCTGATCCACCCGGCGCAGATCGCGCCGGCCAATGCGGTGTTCAGTCCGAGCGAGGAGGAAGTCGCCTGGGCGCGCACGATCGTTGCGGCGTTCGACGATCCGGCCAATGCCGGGCGCGGCGCGATCCGCGTCGCGGGGAAGATGGTCGAACTGCTCCACCGCGACGAGGCGCGGCGCACGCTGGCGATCGCGGCGGCAGTGGCGGGGTAGGGCGCGCGCCGCCAAAGCTTTCCTCGTCATTCCCGCGAAGGCGGGAATCCATTCCGGTCGGCCTCCGCGATAGCATCGAACGCTCAGCGTTTATGGATTCCCGCCTTCGCGGGAATGACGGAGCAGGGCTGGAAACGCGGGCTCAGTCGAACCCGTTCGACAAAAACCGTTCCGCCGCCGCGACGTGCATCGCGACGCCCTTGGCCATCGTCGCTTCGTCGATCGTCATCTTCACATTGTGCAGCGGGGGATTGGTACGCGGGTCGCTGCCCTCGCTGGCGACCCCGATGAACGCCATCGCGCCGGGCACTTCGCGCAGCACATAGGAGAAATCCTCCCCGCCCATCATCGGCGCGGGCATCGTCGACCAGCCGCCTTCGCCCGAAATCTCGGTCGCCAGCGCGCGCATGATCCCGGTCGCGCGCGGATCGCACATCGTCACCGGATAGCCCGGCTTGATCTCGACCTGGGCGGTGCAACCGTGCGCGGCGGCGATCTGCGCGACGACATGACGGATCGCCTCGCGGCCCTTCTCGCGCGTCGTTTCGGAGAGCGTACGTAGCGTGCCCTTCAACTCCACCTCGTCTGGGATGACGTTATACGACGCCCCGGCGTGGATCTGGGTGACGGTCAGCACCGCCGGGTCGGATACCGGGATGCGGCGCGCGATGAAGGTCTGCAGCGCGACGACCACCTCGCACCCGACCGGGATCGGATCGATCGCGTCGTGTGGCATCGCGGCGTGGCCGCCTTTGCCGCGGATCTTCACGTTGAACGTGTCGGTCGAGGCGAGCAGCGGCCCCTCGCGCCCGATGAACACGCCCGCCGGGGCGTTGGGCGAGATATGCAGCGCGAAGGCGGCATCGGGCTTGGCGATATCGAGCAGCCCGTCCTCGATCATGAAGCGCGCGCCGTGATGCCCTTCCTCGCCGGGCTGGAACATGAACACGATCGTGCCCGCGAGTTCGTCCTTGCGCGCGCACAACGCCTTGGCCGCGCCGGCGAGCATCGCGCTATGCGCGTCATGCCCGCAGGCATGCATCGCGCCGGGGGTGGTCGAGGCGAAATCGAGCCCGGTTTCCTCGGTCATCGGCAGCGCGTCCATATCGCCGCGCAGCAGCACGGTGCGGGTATTGCTGCCGGTGCCGGCCTGCCCGCCGCGCAGGATCGCGACGAAGCCGGTGGTCGAGGTGCTGTCGTGGATTTCGAGCGGCAGCCCCTCCAGCGCGGCCTTGAGCTTGGCGGTGGTGCGCGGGCAATGGTTGCCGATCTCGGGCTCGGCGTGGATCGCGCGGCGCAGCGCGATCACATCGGCAAGCTCGGCGGCGCCGATCGCGCTCCAGTCGGTCTGGCGGTCGATCGTGGTGGTCATGGGGGGGGCTCTCCTTTGCCCCCGATCCTACGCGCCTGAGCGGTGAAGGGTCCAGCCCCGGCGCCAATTGCCCACCAACGCCATTCCCGCGAAGGCGGGAATCCATTCGCCCAGGTCGGGGAAAGAATCGAGAGGCCAGCCAGAATGGATCCCCACCTCCGCGGGGATGACGGGGGGATCAGAACAATTCCCCCTGGGCCCCGCGCGGCGGGTGGAACAGATCGGTGCGGAGCTGCATCTTCTCGCCGTTGCGATCGATCCCGAAGCGGCGCCGCGCGATGAGGAAGCGCGCGCGCAGCAGCTCGGCCCAGGCGCCTTGTCCGCGCATCCGGGCGAAGAAATTGGGATCATTGTCCTTGCCGCCGCGCAGCGAGTTGATGATCGACATCACCTTGCCCGCGCGATCGGGGAAATGCTCGTCGAGCCACGCGCGGAACAAGGGCGCCACTTCATAGGGCAATCGCACCGGGATGAACGAGACGCCGCGTGCGCCCGCCTCTGCGGCGCGCTCGACGATCGCCTCGACCTCGCTGTCGGTGATCGCGGGGATCACCGGCGCCATATTGACGTAAACCGGGACGCCGGCGTCGGCGAGCCGGCGCACCGCGGTCAGCCGCCGTTCGGGATGCGGCGCGCGCGGCTCGATCGTCATCGCGATCTTCGGCACCAGCGAGGTGACCGACACCGCCACCGCCGCCAGTCCCTTCTTCGCCATCGGCTCGAGCAGATCGAGATCGCGCAGCACGCGATCCGATTTGGTGGTGATGAACAACGGGTGATCGCATTCGGCGAGCACCTCGATCACCCCGCGGGTGACGCGCCATTCGCGCTCGATCGGCTGATAGGGATCGGTGTTGGTCCCCATCGCCATCGGCTGGCAGGCGTAGCCCGGCTTGGCGAGTTCGGCGCGCAGCAGCTCGGCCGCATCGGGCTTGGCGAACAGCTTGGTCTCGAAATCGAGCCCGGGGGAGAGATCGTGGAAGGCGTGAGTCGGTCGCGCGAAGCAATAGATGCAGCCGTGCTCGCACCCGCGATAGGGGTTGATCGAGCGATCGAACGGCACGTCGGGCGATTTGTTGCGGCTGATGATCGTCTTGGGGCGCTCGATCGTGACCGTGGTGCGCAGCGGCGCCGGCTCGCCGTCGATCAGGTCGCGATCGTCGAGCCAGTCGCCGTCCGCCTCGGTCTGCGGCAGGTTGAAGCGGCGGCTCGAATCGTTGCGCGTCGCGCCGCGCACGGCGCGGGCCTTGGAGCGATCATGGTGGGGGCGGGCATGATCCATTGCCCGACAATATCAGAACAAAATGAGAACATCAACGCCAGCGGCCGGTCTCCATCCAGCGTAGCAGCGGCTTCAAGGGCGTGATCCAGATGATCCCGGTGACGATGTAAAACGGCAGTTGCAGCGCCCAATGCCACGCGCCGACAATGCCCGACAGGCTGACGACGGCGACGCACCAGATCGCGATGAGCGCGAGGATGATCAACATCCCGGCAGGTTTGCGCCAGCTTGGCGTCATGCGGTGATCCATTCCCTTTCGGTGGCGATCGCGTGGAGCGGCATGTCCCACGGATCGACCGGCAGCGCCTTCACTTCCTGCGCGGAAAGCGCAACCCCGATCCGCTTCGCATCGGGAAAACGCGCGAAGGCGCGGTCGTAATGCCCGGCGCCTTGCCCGAGCCGGTCGAGCGCGCGGGTGAAGGCGACGAGCGGGGTGAGGATGATATCGGGCTCGAGCTCGGCGGCATGGTCGTGCGGCTGCGAGAGGCCGAACGGCCCGGCGGCCAGCGCCGCCTCGGTATCCCAGGCGAGGAAACGGATCGGGGTGGCGCGATCGACGACATGCGGCAGCGCGATCGCGCACCCGGCTTCGACCGCGACACGCGCGAGTGTCATCGGATCGGCCTCGCTGCCGACGGGGACGTAGCTTGCCACCGTCAGCCCGTGCGAGAGGAGGGTGCGAAACGGGGCGGGGCAGGGCACGACCCGCCCGTGCGCCGCGACGAAGCGCGCGCGCGCGGCACGGGTGGCGGCGCGGATCGCACTCTTGTCGGTCAGATCGATCATGCCAGCCCCTGTCGTTCCACCCCGGCGAAGGCCGGGGTCCAGTTGCGACCGGCTCGAAGCTGGACCCCGGCCTTCGCCGGGGTGGAGAATGATATTTTGCTCGCCCCGCCTCAAGCGGGATCAAAGGACGGTGGCGGGACCGCCATGGCCGTTTGCCGGAATATCCACTGACGCCCAGTACGTCAGGTGGGGACCATGTACGTCAGACCAGGATCTGCGCAGGGACAGCCCCCATGGATGATGAATAGCCTCAGGGATAAGTCTTGGCTCGTACCGGGCAGTGCCCGCCGTCGACCGATCTAGGGGTTCGCGGGCCGTTTCTCAAGGCGTGTCGCGAGCGCTTCGAGCTTCTCGGCGACCGCGGCCAGCGCATCGGCCTCTTCCGGGGTGCGCGCGCCGCCCGATTGCGCGTCGGCCAGATCGTCCGCCAGCATCAGCGCCGCAAGCAGCAGCGCCTGCAGCGTCCCCGAATTGCCCGCGGCGCGCGCCGCATCGGGCCAGCGCTCGGCGATCATCGATCCCAGCAGTTCGAGTCGCGCTTCCTCGCCGTCGCGGCACGCGACCGGCCAGCGGTGGTCGCCGATCTCCAGCGTCACCGTCGCCATCAGCCATTTTCCTTTGCGATGATCTCGTCGAGCGCGGCCACGGCGCGCGTCATCGTTTCGCGCAACGTGGCGTGGCGACGCGCGAGCGAATCGCTCTCCTTGCGCTGGGCTGCGGCGGCGGCTTCGATCCGCGCGACCGCCGCCTCGATCCGGTGCAACAGCGAGGGGTCTGTCATCGCGCCACGATAGGAACCAGCCGGTTTCGGGACAAGCCCGCCGCACGCGGCCCATCGCACGGTTGACGCAAGCCGTGTCCCTCGCGCAAAGGCACGCGCGAGTTCCTTAGGGTTTTGCCCGCCGCGAGCGGTCCACCGGTATCGGGAGGTTATGAGGCTATTATGACGAAGGTTGCGATCAACGGTTTCGGGCGCATCGGCCGCCTGGTGGCACGCGCGATCCTGGAGCGCGGCGGCGAGCTCGAGCTGGTCGCGATCAACGATCTGGCCGATGCCAAGTCGAACGCCTGGCTCTTCTCGCGGGATAGCGTCCACGGCCGCTGGCCGGGCACCGTCACCGCCGAGGGCCAGGATCTGGTGGTCGACGGCAAGCGCATCCGCGTCACCGCCGAGCGCGATCCCGCCAACCTGCCGCACAAGGAACTGGGGGTCGAACTGGTGCTCGAATGCACCGGCTTCTTCACTGACCGCGCGTCCTGCCAGAAGCATATCGATGCTGGCGCCAAGAAGGTGCTGATCTCCGCCCCGGGCAAGAATGTCGACCTCACCGTCGTGTACGGCGTCAACGACGACAAGCTCGAGCCCAGCCACACGATCGTGTCGAACGCATCGTGCACCACCAACTGCCTCGCCCCGGTGGCGAAGGTACTCAACGACGCGATCGGCATCGAGCGCGGGCTGATGACCACCGTCCACGCTTATACCAACGACCAGAAGATCCTCGACCAGATCCACCCGGACCTGCGGCGCGCGCGTGCTGCGGCGATGTCGATGATCCCGACCACCACCGGCGCGGCGCGCGCGGTGGGCGAGGTGCTCCCGGAACTCAAGGGCAAGCTCGACGGCTCGGCGATCCGCGTGCCGACCCCGGACGTCAGCCTCGTCGATCTGACCTTCACCCCGAAGCGCGACACGACCAAGGAAGAGGTCAACCAGATCCTCAAGGCCGCGTCGGAAACCGGCCGCCTCAAGGGCATCCTCGATTTCACGGACGAGCCGCTCGTCTCGATCGATCTGATGCACACCCCGGCCTCGTCGACCGTCGACAGCCTGGAGACCGCGGTGATCGACGGCAAGCTGGTGCGCGTCGTCAGCTGGTACGACAATGAATGGGGCTTCTCCAACCGCATGGTCGACACCGCGACCGCGATGGCGCGGCTGGGGTAATGGGCAACGCGCGATATCGGTGGAGGCAATGACGGCCGTCGGCCGCCTCGCCGGAATCGCGCGTCACGCCTTTCCCAAGGCGCCGATGGAAACGATCGCCCGCGCGACGGTGACGCTGGAAGGCGGCATCGCCGGCGACTATCGCGGCGGCGTCAAGGGGCGCCCGCATAAGAGGCAGGTGACGCTGATCGAGCGCGCCGACTGGGATCGCGCAATGGCCGCGGTGGGCGCGGATGTGCGCTGGGCCGAGCGTCGCGCGAACCTGCTGGTCGAGGGCGTCGATCTGCCGCAAATTCCCGGTGCGCGGATCGTTATCGGCGATGTCGTGCTCGAAGTGACCGTTGAATGCGACCCGTGCAGCCGCATGGAGGCGGTGGCGCCGGGGCTCAAGGATGCGCTGACCCCCGATTGGCGCGGCGGCGTATGTACCCAGGTGATCGCCGGCGGCGAAATCGCCGTCGGGGATGAGATCAGGATCGAACAATCATGTCCAAACCCTTCCGAACGCTCGACGATATCGGTGACGTCCGCGGCAAGCGCGTTCTCGTCCGCGAGGATCTGAACGTTCCCGTCGCCGACGGCCGGGTGACCGACGACACGCGGCTGCGCGCCACCGTTCCCACCGTCGCCGAACTGGCCGACAAGGGTGCGATCGTTCTCGTCCTCGCGCATTTCGGGCGGCCCAAGGGGCAGCCGAGCGTTGAGAATTCGCTGGCGCCGATCGCCGAAGCCTATGCCGATGTGCTCGGGCGCCCGGTTAAGTTCATCGACTGGGAAGGCGCCGACGCGGCGGCGGCGGAGCTCGTCGCGGGCGACATCGCGGTGCTGGAGAATACGCGCTTCTTCTCGGGCGAAGAGAAGAATGACGAGAAAGTCATTGAGCGGTTTGCGCAATTTGGCGATCTCTACGTCAACGACGCTTTCTCCGCGGCGCATCGCGCGCATGCCTCGACCGAGGGACTGGCGCGGCGCCTCCCGGCGTTCGCCGGCCGCGCGATGGAAGCCGAACTCGACGCGCTGGAAAAGGCGCTCGGCAACCCCGAGCATCCGGTCGCGGCGGTGGTCGGCGGCGCCAAGGTCTCGACCAAGCTCGATGTGCTCAAGCATCTGGTGGCGAAGGTCGATCATCTGATCATCGGCGGCGGGATGGCCAATACCTTCCTCGCCGCGCGTGGCGTCAACGTCGGCAAAAGCCTGTGCGAACATGATCTTACCGGCACGGCTGAAGAGATCCTCGAAGCGGCGGACCGCGCCGGCTGCACCGTCCATCTGCCCTATGACGTGGTGGTGGCGAAGGAATTCCGCGCCAACCCGCCGACGCGCACGATCAACGTGCATCAGGTCGCGGCGGACGAGATGATCCTCGACGTCGGCCCGGCCGCGGTCGAGGCGCTGGCCGATGTGCTCAAGACCTGCCGCACTTTGGTGTGGAACGGCCCGCTCGGCGCGTTCGAGACTCCGCCATTCGACGCCGCGACCGTCGCGCTTGCCCGCACCGCGGCGGCGCTGACCCAGGACGGCAGCCTCGTGTCGGTGGCCGGCGGCGGTGACACGGTGGCGGCGCTCAATCATGCCGGGGTGGCGGACAGCTTCACCTTCGTCTCGACCGCAGGCGGGGCCTTCCTCGAATGGATGGAAGGCAAGGAACTGCCCGGCGTGAAGGCGCTGACGCAGTAAGGTCGCCGCGTAGTAGCGAGATTGCCTCTCCCCGTTCGGGCTGAGCCTGTCGAAGCCCTGCACTTTTCTTCGCAAAGAAGAAGTACAGCCCTCCGGCGGGTCCCATGAAAGTATTACTTTCATGGGCGCCCTCACAAGCTCAGGGCGAACGGTGGTGGGGGAGGCTAACCCGCCGACCGCTCGTTGAGCAGCGGGACGAGGATCCTGTTGAGATCGTCGAGGTCGAACGCCCCGGCCTTGGCGTAGCGCACCACCCCCGCGCGATCGATCACGTAATTGGTCGGCACCCCGCCCATCACCGCGAACGGCCCCTTGATGTGGCGCACCGGCGGGATTGCCATTTTCTTGAACAGCGGCTTGAGCTGGTAGGTGGGCACCGAATCCTCGGTGGTTACCGCGAACACGCGCAGCCCGGCCGGCTGCTGTATCCGATAATAGCTGTCGAGCGTGGGGAGTTCGGCGCGGCACGGCACGCACCAGGTCGCCCAGAAGTTGAGCACCACCACCTGCCCCTTGAGATCGGCGAGCCGCACCTTGCTGCCGTCGATCATCGTCAGTTCGAAATCGGGGGCGGGCTGGCCGACCTTTGGCGCGCGTTCCGCGGCGGCCGGCGCAGTCAGCATGACGGCACCCAGCGCCAGTATGATATCGCGTATGCGCACCCTCATCGTCCCCCTGTTTCGACAGGAGACAATGACGGGGCGACGGGGCGCGTCAATCCCTCTGGCGCGAGACGCCCCCCCTCGCTAACAGGCCGGGGATAAAACTGAGGTCAGGCAAAGGGAAAAAGATGACGCCGACGGTCAAGGCCATTCTCGACAAATACGAATCGGATTCGCCCGCCACCAAGGCGAATCTCGCCCGCATCCTGATGCACGGGCGGCTGGGCGGCACCGGCAAGCTGATCATCCTGCCGGTCGATCAGGGGTTCGAGCATGGCCCGGCGCGCAGCTTCGCGATCAATCCGCCGGCCTATGACCCGCATTATCACTATCAGCTCGCGATCGACGCCGGGCTGTCGGCCTATGCCGCGCCGCTCGGGATGCTCGAGGCGGGCGCCGACACCTTTGCCGGGCAGGTCCCGACGATCCTCAAGGTCAACAGCTCGAACAGCTGGGCGACCACGGTCGATCAGGCGGTGACCGCGGGGGTCGACGATGCGCTGCGGCTCGGCTGCGCCGCGATCGGCTTCACCATCTATCCGGGCTCGGATCAGATCTTCGAGCAGATGGAAGAGATCCGCGAGCTTTCCGCCGAGGCGAAGGCCGCCGGCCTCGCAACGGTGATCTGGTCCTATCCGCGCGGCGGCAACCTCTCCAAGGCGGGCGAGCTGGCGCTCGATGTCGGCGCTTATGCCGCACATATGGCAGCGCTGCTCGGCGCGCATATCATCAAGGTCAAGCTGCCGACCGACCATATCGAACAGGCCGATGCGAAGAAGGCCTATGAGGGCGGCGACTGGTCGACCCAGGCCAAGCGCGTCGCGCATGTCGTCCAGTGCAGCTTCGCCGGGCGGCGCATCGTGGTCTTCTCGGGCGGCGCGGCGAAGGGCGCCGATGCGGTCTATCAGGACGCGCGCGACATCCGCGACGGCGGCGGCAACGGCTCGATCATCGGCCGCAACACCTTCCAGCGCGAGCGCGGCGAGGCGCTGGCGATGCTCGACAAGCTCGTTCGCATCTACAAGGGCGAGGAATAAGCAAGATGGTCGACCGCACCCAGCCCCAGGACGCGGGTTGGGCCGCGGTCGATCACTATATCGGCGACAAATTGCTCGGCGCGGATGACGCGCTGAGCGCCGCGCTCGCCGCCAATGCGGCGGGCGGGTTGCCCGATATCGACGTTTCCCCGGCGCAAGGGAAATTGCTCCATCTGCTGGCATTGGCCGCCGGCGCGCGGCGCGTGCTCGAAGTGGGGACGCTCGGCGGCTATTCGACGATCTGGCTCGCGCGTGCGGTCGGCGACGGCGGGCGGGTGACGACGCTGGAGATCGATCCGCACCACGCCGATGTGGCGCGCGCGAACCTCGCCGCGGCGGGGATGGAGGCGCGCGCGGAGGTGCTCACCGGCGCGGCGCTCGATACGCTGGCGCGGCTCGACGGGCCGTTCGATCTGATCTTCATCGACGCTGACAAGGAAAACAACGCCGCCTATGTGCGCGAGGCAATCCGCCTGTCGCGGCCGGGGACGGTGATCGTCGTCGACAATGTGATCCGCGAGGGCGGGGTGGTCGATACGGCGAGCGAGGATCCGCGGATTCGCGGGACGCGGGCGCTGTTCGATTATGTGTCGAGCGAACCGCGCCTCACCGCCACTGCGATCCAGACGGTCGGGGTGAAGAAGTGGGACGGGTTCCTGCTGGCCGTGGTGGACGTGGACGGGGCGTGACCGCCTTCGCCTATCATCGCGCGATCGCGCCGATGTTATGGGTGTTTGCCGGGCTGGCGTCGATCGAACTGGTGGTCGTGCATCTGCTGGTGTCGTTCTGGCATCCGCGGGTGGCGCTGGTGTTGTCGCTGGTCAGCCTTGCCGGGCTGGTGTGGCTGATCTGGGCGATTGCCCTGATGCGCCGGCGGCCGGTGGAGATCGCGCCGGATGCGCTGTTGATGCGGACCGGCGGGTTCAAACAGGTGCGCGTGCCGCTCGATATGATCGCGGCGGTGACGGCAGCGGGCAACGAGCGAGACCGCAGCGCGCTCAACCTCGCGCTGATCGCGCATCCCAATGTGCTGGTCGAATTGCGCGCGCCTTTGCGCGGGCGGCGTGCGGCGCGTCGGATCGCGCATCGGTTGGACGATCCGCAGGGGTTTATCGTGGCGCTCGAGACGGCGATTTCCCGTCATTCCCGCGAAGGCGGGAATCCATAAGCACGGCGGTCGCGATTCTACCGCGAGGTCAGGATGAATGGATTCCCGCCTTCGCGGGAATGACGAACTGGCAGATTACCCCGCCACCGGCAGCCTCACCCGCCCGTCGGCGTCACGCTCCAGCGGGCCATAAGCGATCACCGTCTCCAAGAGCAGCGGCCCATCGTAGAGATGCGGAAACAATTGCCCGCCGCGCGAGGCTTCCCAGCGCAGCGAGATGTCGTCGAACGAGGTGAGGTCGACCGCCGCGACATGCAGGTCGCTTTGCCCGGCGAAATGCTTGTCGACCGTCTCGGTGAGCTGCGCCGCGGTGGAGAGGTGGATATAGCCGTCGGCCAGATCCACCGGCGCCCCGGCGAAGCCGCCGTCGCGCTCCAGTGCCGCCATCTGATCGGCGGTCAGCACCTTGTACGCGACGGTCGGCCGGTCGCTCATGCCTCTGCTTCCGGGGTTTCGAGGTCGACGTCGACCACCGCTTCGGCGTCTTCCTCGCTTTCCTCGATCCGTGCGGCGGAGACGACATGCTCGTCGTTCGCCACGTTGAACAGCCGGACGCCGGCCGAGCCGCGCCCGATGACTCGCAGGTCGGCGAGCGGGATGCGGATCATCTTGGCCTGATCGGTGACGAGCATCAGCTGCTGCGCCTTGGTCGCCGGGAAACTGCCGACGACCGGCCCGTTGCGCGCGATATTGTCGATATTGGTGATGCCCTGGCCGCCGCGCCCGGTGCGGCGATATTCATAGGCCGAGGAGAGCTTGCCATAGCCGTTGGCGCAGATCGTCAGGATGAACTGCTCCTTTTCCGACAGATGGGCGTAGCGCTCGTCGTCCATCACGCGCGGGGTGCGCTCGGGATCGTCGCCCTTCCACGGGGCGTGGCGCAGATAATCCTCGCGCTCGTCCGAATCGCGGATGCCGATCTTGTGGAGGATCGAGAGCGAGATCACCTCGTCGCCCTTCGCCAGCCGCATCCCGCGCACGCCGGTCGACGCGCGGCTCTGGAATTCGCGCACGTCGCTGCCCGGGAAGCGGATCGCCTTGCCCTGGCGGGTCGCCAGCAGCACGTCATCCTCCTCGTCGAGCAAGGCGACGCCGATCAGCCGGTCGTCCTCGTCCTCGCCCTCGAACTTCATCGCGATCTTGCCGTTCGAGGGGACGTTGGTGAAGGCGTCCATGCTGTTGCGCCGCACATTGCCCTTGGCGGTGGCGAACATGACGTGGAGCTTGCCCCATTCGGCCTCGTCCTCGGGCAGCGGCAGCACGGTGGAGATCGTCTCCCCCTCGGCGAGCGGGAGGAGGTTGATCATCGGCCGCCCGCGCGTCGCGGGGCCGCCCTCGGGCAGCTTCCACACCTTGAGGCGATAGACCTTGCCGAGCGTCGAGAAGAACAGGACCGGGGTGTGGGTCGAGGTGACGAACAGCTCGGTCACCACGTCCTCGTCCTTGGTCGCCATCCCGCTGCGGCCCTTGCCGCCGCGCGCCTGCGCACGGAATGCCTCGAGCGGGGTGCGCTTGATATACCCCTGCATCGTCACGGTGACGACCATCTCCTCGCGCTCGATGAGATCCTCGTCCTCGATCCCGTCGGCGGCGGCGGCGATCTCGGTGCGGCGCGGGGTGGCGAAGAGCTCGCGCACCTCGGCCAGCTCGTCGCGCATCACCTGGTAGAGCTTGACGCGGTTGGCGAGGATTTCGAGCAGTTCGGCGATCGACGCCGCGAGCTGTTCCAGCTCGGCGCCGATCTCGTCGCGGCCCAGCGCGGTGAGGCGATGCAGCCGCAGATCGAGGATCGCGCGGACCTGGATCTCGCTCAGGCGATAGCTGTCGCCGGCGACTTCGGCCTCCACCGCCTCGACCAGTCGGATATAGGGCGCGATCTCGGCGATCGGCCATTCGCGTGCAAGCAGGGTGGCACGCGCCTCGGCCGGGCTCGCCGACCCGCGGATGATCCGCACCACCTCGTCGAGATTGGTCACCGCGATGACCAGCCCGAGCAGGATATGCGCGCGATCGCGCGCCTTGGTCAGCTCGAACTTCGAGCGGCGAGTGATCACCTGTTCGCGGAACTGGATGAACGCCTGGATGATGTCTCTGAGGCCGAGCATCTCCGGCCGGCCGCCGCGGATCGCGAGGATATTGGCCGGGAAGCTGCCCTGTGCCGGGGTGTGCCGCCACAATTGGTTGAGCACCACCTCGGGGGTCGCGTCGCGCTTGAGGTCGATGACGATGCGCACGCCGAGACGGTTCGATTCGTCGCGGATATCGCTGACGCCCTCGATACGCTTGTCCTTGGCGGCCTCGGCGATCTTCTCGACGAGCGCGTTCTTGCCCTGCTGATAGGGGATTTCGGTGAGGACGATCGAGCGGCGATCGCCGCGTCCTTCCTCGATCACATGGCGCGAACGCACGATGATCGACCCGCGCCCGGTGGCGTAAGCCGAACGCGCGCCCGAACGGCCGAGGATGATCGCGCCGGTCGGGAAATCCGGCCCCGGCACGATCTCCATCAGTTCCTCGGTGGTGATCGCGCCATTGTCGAGATAGGCGAAACAGGCGTCGATCACCTCGCCGAGGTTATGCGGCGGGATATTGGTCGCCATGCCGACCGCGATGCCGCCGGCGCCGTTGACGAGGAGATTGGGGAAGCGCGCGGGCAGGACCTGCGGCTCGCTTTCCGATGCGTCATAGTTCGGCTGGAAGTCGACGGTATCCTTGTCGAGATCGTCGAGCAGATAATCCGCGATCTTGGCGAGGCGCGCCTCGGTGTAACGCATCGCGGCGGGCGGATCGGGGTCCATCGAGCCGAAATTGCCCTGGCCGTCGATCAGCGGCGCGCGCATCGACCAGTCCTGCGTCATGCGCGCCAAGGCGTCGTAGATCGCGGTATCGCCGTGCGGGTGATACTTACCGATCACGTCACCGACGATGCGCGCCGATTTGCGATACGGGCGGTTCCACACGAATCCGCTCTCGTTGGCGGAATAGAGGATGCGGCGATGCACCGGCTTCAGCCCGTCGCGCACATCGGGCAACGCACGGGCGACGATCACGCTCATCGCGTAATCGAGATAGCTGGTCTTCATCTCCTCGACGATGGAGATGGGGGCAATGTCCGAAGGGTCGGCGAGGACGGTCTCGTCGGTCAAGAATCAGTGCTTTCGGCTTGTGTCGTTTCGATGACGAACCCTAGCCGAGAGTAGAAGCGCTGACCACCCCCGCGCGCCTGCGCGCGCGAGGGCGGTGTGTGGAATATCGGCTTATTTGCACGCCTTCTTGTTGGCGTTGCCGGCCTTCGAGCAATCATAGTGCACGGTCTTGCCGGTTTTGGTCGTGGCGGTGACGATGCGGCCCGACGGAGCGGCGGCCTTGTGCCAGGCGGCGGCCGGCTTGGCGGTGGTCGTCACGGCCGCGGTCTTGACCGTGGTGGTGGTCTTCGTCGCGGCGGCCTTGGCCGGGGTGGTGACGGTCGTCTTCGCGGCAGTCGTGGTCTTGGCCGCGGTCGTCTTCACCGCGGTGGTCGCCTTGGCGGCCGGGGTCTGCGCATAGGCCATGCCGCCCGACGCAAGCGCTGCGGCGGAAATGGCGGCGAGGATTGCGGACTTGATCATGGCATCACTCCATTGCGAACGCCTTTCCCGGCGTCGGGGTGTGTAATGCCAAAGCACCGCTCGCCGGCGAATGACGCGGAGATTAAATATCCTTCAGGGAATTGAGGGGGTTCGTTCGGGCTGGATTAAGCTTCTGCCCACACCCGTTCGGGCTGAGCTTGTCGAAGCCCTGCACTTTCTTCCGCGGAAAGGAGGGCAACCCTTCGACGAGCTCAGGGCGAACGGGGAAAGGTGGGTTTCAGCCGTTACTGCCGCCGGAAGCTCCAATTGTCGCCCTCGCTTACCGTGGCATCGAACGCATAGCCGTCGCTCTCGAACCCGCGCATCGCCTCCACATCGGTGATGCGATGCTCGACCCGCCCGCGCGCCCTCATCCCGCGCGCCTTCTTGGCGTGGACGCTGATGAAGCGCCCGTCGGCCTCGCGGAAATCGACCGTGACGATGCGGGCGCCGCGCGGCAGCCGCCCGTCGACCGCCGCCCAATATTCCTGGCTGGCGAGGTTGAGCACCGCTCCCGATCCTTCCGCGGCGACATCGGCGGCGAGCGCATCGGCGATGCGCTGGCCCCACCAGTCGATCAGGTTCTTACGGCGCGGCGCCCAGCGCGTCCCCATCTCCAGCCGATAGGGGCGCATCCGGTCGAGCGGGCGCAGCAGCCCGTAAAGCCCGGAGAGCATCCGCAGATGATCCTGCGCGAAATCGATCGCCGCCTCGTCGAGCGTCGCGGCTTCCAGCCCGATATAGACGTCCCCGGCGAAGTCGCGGATCGCCGGCCGCTCGGGCAGTGTATCGAATCCGCGGAACCGTTCGACGTTGAGCTGCGCCAGCTTGTCGGAAATGTGCATCAGCTCGCCGAGCTTCTTGCGCGACAATTTCGCCGCCGCGGTGGCGAGCGTCGCCGCTTCGTCGGCGAAGCGCGGCGCGGTGGTCGGCATCGCGGGCAGCGGGGTGGCGTAATCCAGGGTCTTGGCGGGGGAGATAACGGCGATCATCGTGGGATTGCGCCTATCGACGGAACCCGTCACGTTCAATCCATGTTCAGTGCCTCTCGGGTTTCTTGAACCGGCAGAGGCAGGGGAGTAGAGCGACGGCGAGGCGCCGGCCGCCTTCCAGTATGGAGAGACTAACGCGATGAAAACCATCTACCGGGCCGCGATCGCCGCCGCCCTTCTTTCGGGCGTCGGTGGGGTCGCGCTCGTGGCGCCCGCGTCCGCCAAGGAAAAAGACAAGAAGGAAGAGGCCGGCAAGGCGCCGCCGCTGAAGCTCAGCAAGGACGTCCAGCCGCTCGCGGTGAAGGCGCAGACCGCGCTTCAGGCGAAGGATTATGCCACCGCCGAGCCGATCGTCCAGCAGGTGGCGGCCGCCGCGAAGAGCGACGACGACAAATATATCGCGTCGGTGTTCCAGCTCCAGCTCGCCGTCGGCAAGATGGGCAACCAGATCGACGACAATCAGATCAAGGGCCCGCTCGACGCGCTGATCGCCAACCCGCGCACTCCGCAGGCCGATCAGGCGCGCTTCAACTATCAGCGCGGCATCATCGCCGCCAATGCCAAGCAGCCGCAGGAGGCGATCGCCTTTTTCCAGCGCGCGCAGCAGCTCGGCTACACCGATCCCAACCTTCCGCTCCAGATGGTCAAGATCAAGATGGAGGGCGGTGACGTCGCAGGCGGCTCGGCCGATCTGCAGAAGGCAATGGATGCGCAGATCGCCGCCGGCCAGAAGCCCGACGAATCGCTCTATCGCTACGCGATGGCCAAGACGCTGCAGAAGCGCATGATCCCCGACACGATCGGCTGGATGAAGCGCTATATCGCGGCCTATCCGAACGCCAAGAACTGGCGCGACATCCTGTTCGTCTACGGCCTGCAGCAGGGCAGCGCGCTGACGCTCGACAAGGGGCAGAAGGTCGATCTGTTCCGCCTGCTGCGCCGCGAAAAGGCGCTGGCGGACCAGTATGACTACGAGATCTACGCGCAATATGCGATCGATCTCGGCCTGCCGTACGAAGGCAAGACGGTGATCGACGAGGGCCGCGCGGCGGGCAAGCTGCCGGCGGATTCGGCGACCGCCAACGATCTCTATCGCGTCGCCAAACAGTCGATCGCCAACGAAGGCTCGCTCGATCCGCTCGAGGGCAAGGCCAAGGCGGCGGCCAACGGCAAGCTCGCCGCCGGCACCGCCGACGCGCATCTCGGCGCGGGCAATTATGCCAAGGCGATCGAGCTGTATAAGGTCGCGCTGCAGAAGGGCGGGGTGGATGCCGATGCGGTCAACACGCACCTCGGCATCGCGCTCGCCGGGTCGGGCGACACCGCCGGCGCCAAGGCGGCCTTCGCGCTGGTGAAGGCCTCGCCGCGCGCCGATATCGCCTCCTTCTGGGAGACGGCGCTGGGCACCCCGGCCGCCTGACACGCCGGCTCAGGACAAAAAGAAAGGGCGGTCCCGCAAGAGGCCGCCCATTTTTTTTGCGTAGAATGGAACCTCCGTTCGCCCTGAGCTTGTGAGGGCACCCATGAAAGTATTACTTTCATGGGACCCGCCGGAGGGCTGCACTTCTTCGCTCGAAGAAAAGCGCAGGGCTTCGACAGGCTCAGCCCGAACGGGGAGGGGGAGTCCTGAGTTAACCCAAGGCCGAGTTACTCCAGGATCGGCACCCCCGCCGCCGACTTGGCGCTGCGGATCGTCAGCGAGGATTTGACGCTGGCGACATTGGGTGCGGTGGTGAGGTGGGTGGTCAGGAAGCGCTGGAAGCTTTCCAGATCGGTCGCGACGATCTTCAGCACGAAATCGATCTCGCCGTTGAGCATATGGCATTCGCGCACCTCGGGGAGCGCGGTGACATGCGTCTCGAACGCCGCAAGATCGGATTCGGCCTGGCTTTTGAGGCTGACCATCGCGAACACCGTAATCGGGAATCCGAGCTGTGCCGCATCGCATTCGGCGTGATAACCGCGAATCACGCCCGCCTGCTCCAGCGCGCGCACCCGCCGCAGGCAGGGCGGGGCGGTGAGGCCCACGCGATCCGCCAGCTCAACGTTGGTCATCCGCCCGTCTTCCTGGAGATAGGCCAGAATCTGTCTGTCTATCCGGTCGAGCACGTTATTCTCCGTTATCGCCACGCACATTCATGGCGATTTCAATGCCGTCGTTCATAGGATTATTGCGCATAAACGCAATTGTCCCACATTGCGACGTGTAGAAATCGGTTGTTCCGCAAGCGGGCGATGGCGGTTAATTGTTAAGCTCCGGTGGCGGAATGGTCGTCTGCCGGAACAGGGTGATTCGATTGCGATTCGACGACAGCCTCAAGACCGTCCTCGCTGCGGACGCCTCGACGCCTTTCGGCGCGCAGGCGGCGTTCCGTCAGATCGCGGATCTGGCGGCGCGCGGCCGGATCGAGGAGACACCCGAGCTGCTGGCGCGGCTGCGCGAATTGCGCGAGCGCGTGCCGCTGGCGGTGCGTGCCGCCGCGGCGCGTGCGCTCGCGCTGGCGACGCCGTCCGCGGGGCTGGTCGCGGTGTTCGCCGAGGATGACCAGTCGGTCGCCGCGCCGGTGCTGCGCGCCGCACGGCTCGACGATGCCAATTGGTGTGCGCTGCTGCCCTCGCTCGGACCGACCGGGCGCGCGATATTGCGTCATCGCGACGATTTGAGCGAAGCGGTGACGCGCGCGCTGGAAAGCTTCGGCCCGGCCGATTTCGCGCTCGGCCACGATCGTGCCGAAGACGAGCCGGTCGAAGCAGCGCCGGCCGAGGTGATCGAGGAGCATCCGGTTGTAAGCTCTGCCCCGCCGCCCCAGCCGGCGCCGCTCGCCGCGGTGCTCGGGATCGAGCCGGCGACGGCGCCGGGCGGCGGGTTCCAGATCGCGGCGCTGGTCGATCGCATCGCCGCCTTCCGCCAGCTCCACGGCGAACATCCGGTTACCACGGCCGAGCCGGTCGAACCGCGCGCCGCCGAACCGGCGGCCGCAGCACCGATCGAGCGCTTCGGATTCGAAACCGATGCGAGCGGGGTGATCCGCTGGGTCGACGCCGCGCCGCGCGCGGCGGTGATCGGGATCGGCTTTCTCACCCCCGGCGGCGACGGCCGGCCGCATGTCGACGGCGTGGCGAGCGGCGCGTTCCGGCATCGCACCGCATTCAACGACGCGCGGCTCAGCATCGCCGGGCGATCCGCGCTGGCGGGCGACTGGCGGATTTCGGGCGTCCCGATGTTCGATCCCGCGAGCGGCCGCTTCGTCGGGTTCCGCGGCGCCGCGCGGCGCCCGCGCGTCGACGAGGGCGCGATCGGCCGCCGCGCCGACAATGGCGGGGTCGAGGGGCTGCGGCGACTGGTCCACGAGCTGCGCTCGCCGACCAATGCGATCGCCGGCTTTTCCGAGCTGATCGAAACCGCGATGCTCGGCCCGGTGCCCGATGTCTATCGTCAGCGCGCCGCGGCGATCCGCACCCAGGCCGCCGATCTGGTCGGTGCGATCGAGGATCTCGAACTGGCGGCGCGGATCGAGGGCGATGCGCTCGATCTGCACGAGGGCGCGGTGGCGCTCGCGCCGCTGCTGGCGCGCACGCTCGACGAACTGGCGCCGCTGATGCGGTTGCGCGGCTGCACCGTCGATCTCGCCCCGGTGCCGCCGGCGCTGGCGCTGGCGTGCGACGAACGGATCGCCGAGCGGCTGGTCGGGCGGCTGGTCGCCGCGCTGATCGCGAGCGCCGCCGATGGCGAGCGGCTGGCGATCGACGTGCGCGACGAGGGCGCCGATGTCGCGATCGACATCACGCGTCCGCTGGCGCTGGCGACGATCCCCGATACCGCGCTGCTGACGCTCGATGCCGAGCGCGAGGTGGAGATGCCGGGCGCGCCGTTGCTCGGCACCGGCTTCGCGATCCGGCTCGCGCGCAATCTGGCGACCGAATTGGGCGGGGCGCTGATCATCGATGCGGATCGCTTGACTCTGCGCCTGCCGACGGGGTTGATCGACGATATGGGCCAGGCCTCGACCAACTGACGATCGTGGTGGCGCCCGCGATCGTTGCGCACCGCTGGCGCATGCCGCCGCCGGATGCGGCCGCGCTGATCGACTGGCCGGCGGATTTCGGCACGCGCTACGCGATCTTCGTCGATACCGAGGAGGAATTCGACTGGTCGGCGCCCTTCTCGCGTGATGCGCACGGGCTGTCGGCGCTCGCCGCGCTGCCCGACGCGCATCGCCGGCTCGTTGCCCGTGGCGCGGCGCCGGCCTTCTTCGTCGATTATCCGGTGGCGAGCGATCCGCGCGCGGCGGATGTGCTGCGCGCGATCCTCGCCGATGATCCGCGCGTGGCGATCGGGGCGCAGCTTCACCCCTGGGTCAATCCGCCGTTCGAGGAGCCGCTGTCGGCGCTGGCCTCCTATGCCGGAAACCTCCCGCCGGCATTGCTCGAAGCGAAGCTCGACGCGTTGACCGAAGCGATCGCCGCGGCGTTCGGGCGCCGTCCGCTTGCGTTCCGCGCCGGGCGCTACGGGCTGGCGCCCGGGCTGCTCGGGTTGCTCGCCCGTTCCGGCTACCGGCTCGACAGCTCGGTCCGCCCCGGTTTCGACTATCGCGCCGGCGGCGGCCCCGATTTCACCCGCATCGACGCCGCAGCGTGGCGCGACGCGGTGATCGAGTTGCCGCTGTCGACGGTCTTCACGGGTCTGCTGCGGCGTCGCGGCGCGCGGCTCCGCGCGGCGCTGGGGGCGGTTCCCCGCGCGCGCGGGGTGTTTGCTCGCACCGGGCTGCTCTCGCGCGTGCCGCTGACCCCGGAGGGCGTGCCCGTCGCCGAGGCGCTGGAGGCGATCGCGGTGGCGCTGGGGGAGGGGAGCCGGCTGCTCAACTTCGCCTTCCATTCGCCGTCGCTCGTGCCGGGGCACACGCCCTATGTCCGCGACGGCGCCGATCTGGCGCGCTTCTGGCGCTGGTGGGATCGCGTGCTCGATCTGCTCGACCGGCGCGGGGTGCGATCGGCATCGCTCGACGACCTGCTCGCGGCGCTTGCGTAATCCGCGCGCGACGCGTACCGGCTCCCCTCGCGTCGGGGAGTGGCGCAGTCCGGTAGCGCGCCTGCTTTGGGAGCAGGATGTCGCAGGTTCGAATCCTGTCTCCCCGACCATTTCCTTCACCGCTGTCCCTGATTGGCACGAACCAAGAAAATGGTGGCGCATCAGCGGGAAAGCATGCAGTCTCCATGCATCCGGGAGGGAAGCATAGGGAAGGATTTGCCATGCATCTGATCATCGCGTTGATCATGGGAGGCATAATCGGCTGGGTCGCAGGCATGGTGATGCGCGATCAGGGCGGAATAATCTGGAATGTGCTGATCGGCTGCGTCGGCTCGATCGTCGGGCGTTTCCTGTTCGGCGCGCTGTCGAACAACAGCCACCTTCGCGAAAACCCGTTCGACCCGATGACCTTGCTCGTCGCGTTCCTCGGCGCGATCGTGCTGCTCGCGATCTACAATCTCGTGCGGCGCGGGTCGCTTCGCTGAGCGCGGCGCGGGAATGCGTGGTGGGCCCGGCAGGACTCGAACCCGCAACCTAGCCGTTATGAGCGGCCAGCTCTAACCATTGAGCTACAGGCCCACGCCGATCCGTGACTAGCAGCGCCGTGCGGTGGCGCAAGAGCAAGTCACCGCCCGGGTTCGAAGCACTCGCGCCAGGGCAATGAAAAAGGGGCGCTCCCGCAGGAGCGCCCCTTCTCGTATTCGTCGGATCGGGCCGGGAAGGCCCGATCAGCCGATTACTGCGCGTTCGACGCGTTGCCCAGCGCGTCCGCCGAGTTGGCGAGCGAGTCAGCGGCAGTGGCGTTCGAAAGGTTACCCGCGGCCGCGTCGAGGTTGTCGGCGGCGCTCTGCAGGTTG
The DNA here is from genome assembly GCA_017849555.1 of Sphingomonas sp. GTDB lineage: Bacteria > Pseudomonadota > Alphaproteobacteria > Sphingomonadales > Sphingomonadaceae > Sphingomonas > Sphingomonas lycopersici. The sequence goes on from JAFIGU010000028.1 coordinate 22,500, forward strand.
TCCGCCAGCACGTCCGCGTTGTTTTCCGCGGGGGCCGGCGACTTCGAGCAAGCCGCAACGGACATCAGGCCGGCGGCAGCAAGAACAAAGGCAAACTTCTTCATTCGGATGCTCCCAAGCATAGCATTCTTCGCGGCCGACCCTGTCGCCGTCGCGAGACACCGCAAATACCGAACCGTTTCGGTGGGTCAATGAGGAAATTCACCGAAGCGAAACGATACGCGTCCTCGATCGCGCATTTTTTCAATGCGATTTGCGCTGAACCGGGCCGATTTCCTCGGGTGCGTCGGCGACGACGGCGAGCATCGCGGTCCATGCGGCGACATTCTGGCGCAGCTCCTCGCGGTCCACCCGATCGAGCGTATCGTCGGGCGTGTGGTGCGTATCGAAATAGCGCAGCCCCGATTGATTGAGGTCGATTCCCGCGACGCCGGTGGCGATCGTCGGCCCGATATCCGATCCGTCGCCGCCGTCACCCTTGCCGTGGACGATGCCCAGCGGGGCGAGCGCGCTGGCGAGACGATCGGCCACCGCCTTGGCGCTGTCGGGCAAGGTCGCCTGGAAACGCCACACGCGATCCGCGCCGAAATCGCTCTCCGCGGCGACTGCATGACGCTCCGCGCCGTGTCGCCGGGTGTAATCGCGCCCGCCATAGCCGCCGACCTCCTCCGCGCCGAACCACACCACGCGGATCGTGCGGCGCGGCTGGCGCCCGCTGTCGAGGATGCGCTTCGCCGCCGCGGCGGTGATCGCGACGCCCGAGGCATCGTCGATCGCCCCGGTGGCGAGATCCCAGCTATCGAGATGCCCACCGATCAGCACCACGCCGGCATCGGGGTCGCTGCCCGGCACTTCGGCGATGACATTGCCCGATTCCTGCTCGCCGATCTGGCGTGGGGTGAGCACCAGCTTCATCGAGATTGGCCGCCCGCGCGCCGCCATCGCCTCGATCAACTTGGCGTCGGGCACCGAAAGCGCGGCGGCGGGGATCGGCTTCACCCCCTCGGGGAAGCTGGTCATGCCGGTGTGCGGCAGCCGGTGCGTATCGGTGCCGATCGAGCGGATCACGATCGCCGCCGCGCCCTTGCGCGCCGCCACCGCCGGCCCGACGAACCGCGCGACGCCGGCCTGGCCGTAGCTCGATCCGTCCTGCGTCGGTGCCATCGCGTTGCCGACATAGGCGATCTTGCCCTTCAGGCTGCCGTCGGGCGCGTTGGCGAGATCGGAATAGGTCTTGAACACCACCACCTCGGCGGTGAGCCCGGCGGCCGGGGTGGCGCCCGAATTGCCGAGCGCGGCGAGCGTCAGCTTCTGCGGGAAGGGGGCGGTGATCTCGGCACGCTCCTCGCCGCGCACCCAGACGGGCATGCGATAGGTTTCGATCCGCACGTTCTTGAAGCCGAGCGCATTGAGCTTCGCCGCCGCCCATTGCCGCGCGCGCGCCTCCGCCTCGGTCCCGGCGAGCCGCTGGCCGACCTCGGTCGTCAGCCCTTCGACGATGTCATAAGCGACATCGTCCTTGAGCGCGGCGTCGCGCAGCGCAGCGACCGCGGGGTCGGCGGCCGGCGGCACCGGCGGCTCGGCGCGCTGTGCGAGGGCAGGGAAGGGCAAAGCGAGCGCCAGCACGGCGGCGAGGAAGCGGTTCGTCATGCGCGAGGGGGTAAGGCGGCGCATGGCGACGGGCAAGTGGTTGCCGGGGTAACTTTCTCGCGCTGCGATGGCAGTTGAGCGCCACGCCTCCGCCGTTCGCCCTGAGCCTGTCGAAGGGCTGCCCTTCTTCCTTGCGAAGAAAAGGGCAGGGCTTCGGCAAGCTCAGCCCGAACGGGGAGAGGGGGGCTAGGTCAGGCCCTGTTCGCCGCGCTCAACACCGCCCTCACGCTGGCGGTGGCGATATCCGAATCGATCCCGACCCCCCACACGGTGCGCCCGTCCGCGGTGCGGCATTCGAGATAGGTCGCCGCCTGCGCATCGGCGCCGTGGCCGATCGCATGTTCGCTGTAATCGACCACTTCCAGCGCGGGCCCGGTCGTCTCGGCCAGCGCGGCGATCACGCTGGAAATGAGCCCGTTGCCGCGCCCGGAGAGCGACCGCTCCTCGCCGTCGATCGCGACGCGGCCGACGAAGCGCCGGTCGCCCGCCGCGCCCGTCTCCTCATAATCGCGCAGCACGAAGCGATCGTTCGCCGCGGGCAGATAGGTGCGCTCGAACGCCCCCCAGATATCGGCGGCGTTCAGCTCGCGGCTGGTCTCGTCGGCCAGCGCCTGGACGATGCGGCTGAAATCGGCCTGCATCCTCTTGGGCAGCTTGAGCCCCTTGTCCTGTTCGAGCACCCAGGCGACCCCGCCCTTGCCGCTCTGCGAATTGACCCGGATCACCGCCTCGTAGCTGCGCCCGAGATCGGCGGGATCGATCGGCAGATAGGGGACTTCCCATAATTCGTCGTTGCGCGCGGCCTGCGCGGCGAAGCCCTTCTTGATTGCATCCTGGTGGCTGCCGCTGAACGCGGTGAACACCAGATCGCCGGCATAGGGCGTGCGCGGGTGGACGGTGATGTTGGTGGCATATTCCACCGTCTTCACCACCTCGTCGATGTCCGACAGGTCAAGCTTCGGATCGACGCCCTGGGTGTACATGTTGAGCGCGACGGTCACGAGATCGCAATTGCCGGTGCGCTCGCCATTGCCGAGCAGGCAGCCCTCGACGCGATCGGCGCCGGCCATCAGCCCCAGTTCCGCCGCCGCGACCCCGGTGCCGCGATCGTTATGCGTGTGGAGCGAGATCACCACGCTGTCGCGATTGGGGATATTGCGCCCGAACCATTCGATCTGGTCGGCATAGACGTTGGGGGTCGCGCATTCGACCGTCGCCGGCAGGTTGAGGATCAGCGGGTTTTCCGGCGTCGGGCGCAGGATATCCATCACCGCCGCGCACACCTCGACCGAGAAATCCAGCTCTGCGGTGGAGAAGGTCTCGGGGCTGTATTCGAAGCTCCATTTGGTGTCGGGCTGCTTCGCCGCCTCGTCGCGCAGCACCTTGGCGCCGTCGATCGCGATCTGGCGGATTTCGTCGCGCGACATGCCGAACACGATCTTGCGCCACGCCGGGGAGACGGCGTTGTAGAGATGGACGATCGCCTGTTTCGCGCCCTTGAGGCTCTGGAAGCTCGTCTCGATCAGGTCGCGCCGCGATTGCGTCAGCACCTGGATCGTCACGTCGTCGGGGATGCGATTCCCCGCGATCAGGCTGGAAATGAAATCGAATTCGGTTGCGCCCGCGGCGGGGAATCCGACCTCGATTTCCTTGAGGCCGATCTTCACCAGCAAATCGAAGAAGCGGTTCTTCTTCTCGGCGTCCATCGGGTCGATCAGCGCCTGATTGCCGTCGCGCATATCGGTGGAGAGCCAGCGCGGCGCGGTGGCGATCACCTTCGACGGCCAGGTGCGGTCGGGGATGTCGATGGTCGGAAACGGTCGGTATTTGACGGAAGGATCGCGCAACATGACGGGCTCTCGCTATCGGGAGGAGGCGTTGGGGTCGTTCGGCTTGGCCCTTAGGCGCGTCGGCGTGCCAGGCACGCGGGCTGGTTCGCGCCTAAGGGCGCGTAAGTCGAAGGAGGAGGCCGAACACCTGCGTCATCGCCCTTGCGGTAACCCCGGACGGGCGGCGCTGTCCAGCGGAGTTTTAGCGTTCGTTGGGAAAAGGCGGTTTCACCGCCTGAAATGACCCGGAGAGGCGTTTCCAAACAGCTTTTAATGCCGTTCGGCAAAAAGCCGGTCGAGCGGGGTCTGCGGGACGATCCAGAATAGCGCGACGAGCATCGCGCAGATGATCCCGAACCACGGCGAGACGAAGGTGAGCGCGAAGCCGGCCGTATAGACTGCCATCGCGAAATAGCCCTTGCGCGTCGTCTCGACGTGATAGCGGTGCGCGCGCTCGTGCTTCACCCCGGTCCGCACCACGACGCGCTGCAGCCAGATATAGCCGATCGAGGGCAGGATCAGCGTGACGAGATAGAGCTGGGTCGCGGTCCGGCTGAATTCATGCTCGCCGAGATAGGCGGTGCCGAACGGGACGAGGCTGAGCCCGAACAGCAAGGCGAGATTGGACCAGATCAGCCCGTTGGTCACGCGCCGCGCGTGGCCGAGCAGCCGGTGGTGATTGCCCCAATAGAGCCCGACATAAAGGTAGCTCAGCGCATAAGCGAGAAACAGGTGCCACATCGACAGGATGTGGCCGAGCCCGTCTTCCACCGGCACCTTGAGCTCGAGCACCATGATCGTGATGATGATCGCGATCACGCCGTCCGAAAACGCCTCGACCCGGCCGAGCCCGGTGCCTTCCGCCTCCTGTTCTTCCGCCATATGCGCTTATTTGACGAAGGCGGCGCTGATCTTGAGCTTCACCTCGTCGGAGACCAGCGGCACGCCGAAACCGACGCCGAACTCGCTGCGGCGGATCGTCGTCTTGGCGGTGAAGCCGATATTGTCCTTGCCCATCATCTTGCCCGCGCCGAAGAATTTGGCCTCGAGCGTCACCGGCTTGGTCACGCCGTTGAGCGTGAGGTTGCCGTCGATCTGTGCGGTCTGGCCCTTGGCGGTCACCTTGGTCGACACGAAATGCGCGTCGGGCGGGTTGGCGCCGAAGAAATCGGCCTTGGCGCCGTCCTTCGGCGCGCGGAGCAGATGCGCAGTGAGATCCGGGCTGGTGGTCAGCACCTTGGAGACCGGGATCGTCACATCGACCTTCGCCGCGTCGGGCTTGGCGGGATCGATCGTCAGCGTGCCAGACGTCTCACCGAACAGCCCGAAATAAGGCGTGAAGCCGAGGTGGTTGACGGTCCATTCGATCAACGTGTGGTGCGGATCGACGGTATAGCTGCCCGCGACCACCGCGGCGGGATCGGCCGATCCCGGCGGCGCCTTCGGCATCTGCGCGACGACGGCGGTGGAGGCAAGCGCAAAGGCGGCGAGATAGGCGAAGCGCATTGGGAATCTCCCTTTTCTTTGACGGTGTTGAACCACAAGCCGGGGCGAGGGGGAAGCGCGTAAATCAAGGCGACCGGTTAAATCGGACCTACCTCTCGCCGTTCGCCCTGAGCTTGTCGAAGGGCTGTCCTTCTTCAAGGCAAGAAAAGTGCAGGGCTCCGACAAGCTCAGCCCGAGCGGGCGGCAGCGCGCGCGTTACTTAACCGCGCCCTGGATCACATCGAATTTGATCCGCACCCACGCGCCGATCAGCGGCTTGCCGCCGATGCGCGGCGGGCGGACGAGGAACTGGAACGATGCCTGCCTCAGCGCGCGGGCGATGCCCGAGCCGGGGCTCTCGCCCAGTTCGCGGCAATCCTCGACGCGATAGCGTGGTGCGGTGCGGCACGCGATCATCCCCCAGCCGACCTGCTGCCGCGCGGGAAGATAGGTCGCCATCTCGGCATGCGACGGCTCGCGATACCATTCGGCGTAATAGAGATCCTCCCCGCCCGGCGCGCCGCCCGCCGCGGCGACCTGCGCGCCGTCGTCGGCGGCGGTGTCGCCCTTGTCGCCATTGGCCTTCGCCAGCTGGTCGGGGCTCGGCTTGATCCGCCCGACGTCCGACGCGACGAAATCGGCATGCGAGAGCATGATGACCCCCGGCAGCGTGATCGGCGGGGTCGGCATCGGGGTGGCGCGCGGGGGCGGGGCGGCGTGGTGTTGGCGGTCCTGTTCCTTGGCGACCTTGGGGCGCTGGACGACCTCCTTGCTCTTGTTGACCTGCTCGCCGTTGGCGCGGGCGACGTTGAAGGTCGAGAGCGGGCGGACGTCGATGAACTTCGGCACGCCGCTGATCGCGCCGAGCGTGATCAACGCGATGACGACGAGCACCCCCGCCGCCAGCGCAAGCAGCAACGCGCCGGCGCGGCCACGCGCGCCGACGGGGGATTGATATGTCGAGGAGCGGTAGGCCGCCGTTCGAATCACGCCCCCGCCTCTAGGGAGGCGAGGGCGTGATTGCATCCGTCTTCGAGCGGGTCGAACACGGTTCGTCGCGGATTCGCGATTACAAACGGATTACGCGGCGCGTCAGTTGCGCTCCTTGTCGACCAGCTTGTTCGCGCCGATCCACGGCATCATCGCGCGCAGATTGGCGCCGACTTGCTCGATCGGATGCGCCGCGGCGAGCTTGCGCGCGGCCTTGAGCTCGGGCTGGCCGGCGCGGTTGTCGAGGACGAAGTTCTTGACGAAGCGGCCCGACTGGATGTCGGCCAGCACGCGCTTCATCTCCTTCTTGGTCTCGTCGGTGATGATCCGCGGGCCGGTGGTGATGTCGCCATATTCGGCGGTGTTGCTGATCGAATAGCGCATGTTGGCGATGCCGCCCTCATACATCAGGTCGACGATCAGCTTCACTTCGTGAAGGCATTCGAAATAGGCCATTTCCGGCGCGTAGCCGGCCTCGACCAGGGTCTCGAACCCGGCCTGGATCAGGTGGCTGAGCCCGCCGCACAGCACCGCCTGCTCGCCGAAAAGATCGGTCTCACACTCTTCACGGAAATTAGTCTCGATGATCCCCGAGCGGCCGCCGCCGACGCCCGAGGCATAAGCGAGCGCGATATCGTGCGCATTGCCGCTGGCGTCCTGGTGGATCGCGATCAGGCAGGGGACGCCGCCGCCGCGGGCATATTCGCTGCGCACGGTGTGGCCCGGGCCCTTCGGCGCGATCATGATCACGTCGATATCGGCGGGCGGCTCGATCAGCCCGAAATGGACGTTGAGGCCATGCGCGAACGCAATCGCCGCGCCGGGGCGCATATTGCCCTTGATGTCATTTTCCCAGATCGCCGCCTGATGCTCGTCGGGGGCGAGGATCATCAGGATATCGGCCCATTTCGCCGCTTCCTTGTTCGACATGACCTTGAAGCCGGCGCCTTCGGCCTTCTTCGCGGTGGCCGAGCCCTCGCGCAGCGCGATCGCGATTTCCTTGACGCCCGAATCGCGCAGGTTCTGCGCATGGGCGTGGCCCTGCGAACCATAGCCGACGATGGCGATCTTCTTGCCGGTGATCAGATTGAGATCGGCGTCGCGATCGTAATAGACACGCATTGTTCAGTTCCTCTTGCGATGTGCTCCCGCGAAGGCGGGAGCCCAGACTGGGTCCCCGCCTGCGCGGGGACACATGGATTTCAGGCCGCCTCGCGCCCCCGTGAAATGGCGACGATGCCGGTGCGGGCGACCTCGATCAGCCCGACTTCGCCCATCAGTTCGACGAACTTGTCGATCTTCTCGATGCTGCCGGTCACCTCGAACACGAAGCTCGACGTAGTCGCATCGACCACCCGCGCGCGATAGACGTCGGCGAGCCGCAGCGCCTCGATCCGGTGGTCGCCGGTGCCGCGCACCTTGACCAGCGCCAGCTCGCGCTCGACGTGATCGCCCTCCGCGGTCAGACCGTGGACGCTGTGGACCGGCACCAGTCGATCGAGCTGCGCGACGATCTGCTCCAGCGTCGCCGGGCTCGCCGAGGTGACGATCGTGATCCGGCTGACCTGCTTGTCGGCGGTGATCTCGCTCACCGTCAGGCTTTCGATATTATAGCCGCGCGCGGTGAACAGGCCGGCGATCCGGGCGAGGATGCCCGGCTCGTTGTCCACGATCACCGCCAGCGTATGGCGTTCGGCGGTTTCTTCCTTGATGTGCACCGATTTCGTCACCCCGGCGGCGGCCGGGGTCTCCCTGTTGTAGAGCTATCCCTTGCGACGCCGGCGCGTCACACCAGCGCCTTGGCCTCGTCGTCCATGATCCCCGAAACCTCGGTCGCCTGCAGGATCATGTCGGTGTGCGCCGCGCCCGAGGGGATCATCGGGAAGCAATTGGCGAGCTTCGCCACGCGACAGTCGACGATTACCGGTCCGTCATAGGCCAGCATCTCCGCGATGCCGGCGTCGAGCTGGTCGGGCCGCTCGATGCGGATGCCTTTCCAGCCATAGGCTTCGGCGAGCTTGACGAAATCGGGCAGCGCATCCGAATAGCTTTCGGAATAGCGGCTCTCATAGGTCAGCTCCTGCCACTGGCGGACCATTCCCATATATTCGTTGTTGAGGATGAAGATCTTCACCGGCAGGCGATATTGCGTCGCGGTGCCGAGCTCCTGGATGTTCATCTGGATCGAGGCTTCGCCGGCGATATCGATCACCAAGGCATTGGGATTGCCGAGCTGCGCGCCGATCGCGGCGGGCAGGCCATAGCCCATCGTGCCAAGACCGCCCGAGGTGAGCCACTTGTTCGGGCTCTCGAAACCGAAATGCTGCGCCGCCCACATCTGGTGCTGGCCGACCTCGGTGGTGATGATCGGCGCTTTGGCATGGGTCGCCTCCCACAAGGCCTTGATCGCGCGCTGCGGCATGATCTCCTTGCCGTTTTCCGGGAAATCGAGGCTCTTGACCGCGCGCCAGCCGTCGATCCGGCGCCACCATTCGGCAATATCGGGCTTGGGATGCTGGCGCGATTTCCAGATGCGCAACATGTCTTCCATCGCATGGCCGGCATCGGCGAGGATCGGCAGATCGATCCGCACCGTCTTGTTCATCGACGAACGGTCGACGTCGATATGCACCTTGCGGCTGTTGGGGCTGAAGGCATCGAGCCGCCCCGTCACGCGATCGTCGAACCGCGCGCCGATCGCGACGATCAGATCGGCCTGGTTCATCGCCAGATTGGCTTCATAGGTGCCGTGCATCCCGAGCATCCCCAGCCATTGCGGGCTGGAAGCGGGGAAGGCGCCGAGCCCCATCAAGGTCGAGGTGACCGGCGCGCCCGTCACCTTGGCCAGCTCGCGCAGCAGCTGGCTCGCCGCCGGGCCGGAATTGACCACGCCGCCGCCGGTATAGAAGATCGGGCGCTCGGCCGCCGCGAGCATGTCGACCAGTTGCTCGATCTCGCCGCGGTCTGCCTTGACCGGCGGGCGATAGGTCTTGTGCTGGATCGGGCCGGGCTTGGCGTAGCGCGCGGTGGCGACCTGCACGTCCTTGGGGATGTCGATCACCACCGGGCCGGGGCGGCCCGAGGTGGCGATATGAAACGCCTCATGGACGATCGAGCCGAGCACCGCCGGGTCTTTCACCAGATAATTGTGCTTGGTGCAGTGGCGGGTGATGCCGACGGTATCGGCCTCCTGAAAGGCGTCGGAACCGATCAGATGCGTCGCCACCTGGCCGGTGATCACCACCATCGGGATCGAATCCATCAGCGCATCGGTGATCCCGGTGACCGCGTTGGTCGCGCCGGGGCCGGAGGTGACGAGCACCACGCCGGGCTTGCCGGTCGAGCGCGCATAGCCCTCCGCCGCATGCGTCGCCGCCTGTTCGTGGCGGACGAGGATGTGGCGAATGCGCTTCGAGCGGAAGATCGCGTCGTAGATCGGAAGGACCGCGCCCCCTGGATAGCCGAAGATGACCTCCACGCCGAGATCGCACAGCGCCTCGACCAGGATGTCTGCTCCGCTCTTCTCAGCCACGTCGGTCACTCCTCTTTCATGCTGCGCGAGCGAATAGCCCGTGCGAGCAGCGGGCGCTAGGGTATCAAAAATTACGCGTCAAGGATTAATGTTGAAATATTGTTTCAAATTGTCTTTCGGCACCTGCGAAATACGCGGCCAATCGGCCGGGGGCTGGTGGCGGAACCAGGTATATTGCCGCTTGGCGTAGCGTCGCGTGGCGAGTTGCGCCGCGGCAAGCGCCGCCTCGCGGGTCAGCGCGCCGGCGAGCATCGCGGCGATCTCGGGCACGCCGATCGCGCGGCGCACCGGGGCGTCGGAGGGCAGATCGGTGCGGGCGAGCAGCGCTGCGACCTCCTCGACGCCGCCGTGGTCGAACATCTCGACGAGGCGCGCGTCGCAGCGTGCGACGAGTTCCGCACGCTCGGGGAGCAGGATCAGCGGGTGAAGCTCGATCGACCCGCCGATCCCGCCGCTGCGGGTCGCCTGCCAATCGGCGAGCGTGCGTCCGGTCGAGCGCACCACCTCGAGCGCGCGCGCGACGCGGGTGGTATCGGCGGGGGCGAGGCGCGCGGCGGCGGCGGGATCTTCGCGGGTGAGCGCCTGATGCGCGTCGGCGACGGGCATCGCGCGAACCTCAGCGCGGACCGCCGCGTCGATCTCCGGCACCGGCGCGATCCCCTCGAGCAGGGTGCGCAGGTAGAGTCCCGTTCCCCCGACGAGGATCGGCAAATGCCCTTCGCGATGCGCCGCGTCGATCGCCGCGCCTGCATCGGCCGCCCATTGCGCCGCGGAGCAGGCCGCCGCGCCGTCGCGATAGCCGAACAGATGATGCGGCACGCGTGCTTCGTCGGCGGTGTCGGGGCGGGCGGAAAGGACGCGCAGATCGCGATAGACCTGGCTCGCATCGGCATTGATCACCACGCCGTCGGCATTTTCCGCGAGCGCGATCGCCAGCGCGGACTTGCCGCTGGCCGTCGGCCCTGCGATGAGCGCGACCTTCTTGTTGGAGGCAGGATTGTTCACGGCGACGCTGATAGCAACGGGACGGCTCACCACCCAAATCCTGCATGACGCGCTCGATCGGCTCGACGCGGCGGGCTGCGTGCCGAGCGGGGTCGGCTGGCTTGACGACGGCGATGCGGCCGATGTGCATTTTGATGAGGCGCCCGATGCGGCCCGCGCGGTGTTGGAGGGCGCGTTCGAGCGGGTCGATGTCGTGGTCCAGCCGATGGCCGGGCGCGAGAAGCGGCTGCTCGTTGCGGATATGGATTCGACGATGATCACCGTCGAATGTATCGACGAGCTCGCCGATTATGCCGGGATCAAGCCCGAGATCGCCGCGATCACCGAGGCGGCGATGCGCGGCGAGCTCGATTTCGCCGCCGCGCTCGATGCGCGGGTCGCCTTGCTCAAGGGGCTGGGCGCCGACGCGATCGAGCGGTGCCGCGTCGAGCGGGTGACCTTGATGCCCGGCGCCGAGACTTTGGTGAAGACGATGCGCGCGCGTGGCGCGACCGCGATCCTCGTCTCGGGCGGGTTCACCGCTTTCGCCGAACCGGTGGGGGCGGCGATCGGGTTCAACCGCGTGATCGCCAACCATCTGGAGATCGGCGACGGGCAATTGCGCGGGACGGTGACCAAGCCGATTGTCGATTCATCGACCAAGGAACGCACCCTGCGCGAGGCACGCGCCGAACTGGGGCTCGCCGACGCCGCGACGCTCGCGGTGGGTGACGGGGCGAACGATCTGGCGATGATCAACATCGCGGGGCTGGGGGTCGCCTATCACGCCAAGCCGATCGTCGCGGAAGCGGCAGCGGCGCGGGTCGATCACGGCGATCTCACCGCCTTGCTCTGGGCGCAGGGGATCGCACGGAAGGATTGGGTGACCGAGTAAAGGATCGGCCCAATGAATTGGGAAAACCTCCGTTCGGGCTGAGCTTGTCGAAGCCCTGCACTTTTCTTCCGCGGAGGACGGGCAGCCTTTCGACAAGCTCAGGGCGAACGGTTCATGGTTACTGGGCAACCACCACGCACGGCACGCCGGCCTTGCTGCACGCGGCCTGCGCCGCGGCGTGGCTGGCGAAGCCGGTCGCCTGCAACCGGGTGACCTCGCCCGCCTTGGCATAAGCGACCCGCCCGCCGGTCTTGCCACCGACCTTGCCCCACAATGCACGGGCATTGGCCTCGTCGCGGAAGGCGCCGAGCTGGATACGCCAGTTGCCGCCGGTCGCCGCCACGGGTTCCTTCGGCTTGGGCTTGGTTTCCTTGACCACGGCGTGCGCCACCTTCTCCGGCGCCCGGCCAGGGGGCGAATAGCTCGCGCCCGGCGGCGCCTTTGCCATCGCTCTCGTGGGCGAGGCGACGGGCAGTTCGAGCGGAGCGGTGCGCGACGGGTTGGTCGCCGCGGCGAGCCGGCGCGTATGGCCCTCGCTCTCGATCTTGCTCGCCAGTTCGGTGCCCTTCTGGCGCTGCTCAGCGGAAATATATTGATCCATCTGCGCCAATGTCTGCGACGCCTGCGCCAGCCCCTGCCGCGACGAGCGCGAGACGAGCGCATAGGCGCGCACCCAATCCTTTTTCACCGCATCGCCGTTGAACAGCATCGTCCCCAGCACCAGCTCGGTGCGCTTCTCGTCACGCGCGACCGATTTTTCGAGCCACGGCACCGCATCGGCCTTGCGCCCCTCCTGGAACAGCATCAGCGCATAATTGTCCTCGGCCTGCGCATGGCCCTGCGCGGCGGCCTTGCGGAACCATTCGATCGCCTGCGCCTGATCGGTCGCGACCCCGCGCCCAAGCTTATAGGCCTGCCCCATGTTGAACTGCGCATCGGCATCGCCTGCGATCGCCGGGCCGCGCCACTCGGCGACCGCTTTGTCGTAATCGCCGCGGCTCCAGGCATCGACGCCCGCCTTCACATCGGCCAGCGCCGGCATCGCCCCCGCCACCGTCATCGTCAGCAGCGCCGCCGCGCCGAGATACGCAACCCTCATCGCCTCGACCCCAATTCCCGCCGTTTCAATACCATGCCCCAAGCCTTGGCATGGGGCAATCATGAGGGCAAACGAGGGTTAACCAAAGCGCGCGTCTCATCGCGCGCGGCGGCCGATTGGTCTCGATCGCGGCGTTTCAAACGCAAGGTCGGCGCCGGAACATCCCGGCTTCATTTACCTTTCTTTATCCCCGCGCATGTCATTTCGGTCCGCGAACAGGCGGATTTTGGGGGATACATGCGCGTTCTGGCTATGGCGTCGCAAAAGGGAGGCTCGGGCAAGACCACCTTGTCGGGCCACCTGGCGGTGCAAGCGCAGCTTTCGGGCGCAGGCCCGGTGGTGCTGATCGACATCGATCCGCAGGGCTCGCTCGCCGATTGGTGGAACGAGCGCACCGCCGAATATCCCGCCTTCGCGCAGACCACCGTCGCGCGGCTCGCCGCCGATCTGGAGGTGCTGCGCCAGCAGGGGTTCAAGCTCGCGGTGATCGATACCCCGCCGGCGATCACGATGGCGATCCAGAGCGTGATCCAGGTCGCCGAACTGATCGTCATCCCGACGCGTCCGAGCCCGCACGATTTGCGCGCGGTGGGGGCGACGGTCGATCTGTGCGAGCGCGCGGGCAAGCCGCTGATCTTCGTCGTCAATGCCGCCACCCCCAAGGCGCGGATCACCGGCGAGGCGGCGATCGCGCTGTCGCAGCACGGCACGGTCGCGCCGATCACCGTCCACCAGCGCACCGATTTCGCGGCGTCGATGATCGACGGCCGCACCGTGATGGAGGTCGATCCCAAGGGCCGCTCCGCTGCCGAAGTCACCGCTTTGTGGGACTATATCTCCGACCGGCTGGAGAAGAATTTCCGCCGCACGGTCTTTTCCGTGCCCAGCCCGGTCACCGGCTTCGCCGCCGCGCGGCCCGCAGCGACCGGCTTCGGCCGGCGGGTGGTGGGCTGATGCTGAGTTCGCCAAAGCCGCTCGCCTCCCTCTCGTCGGGGCTGCTCGCGCGCAAGGGGCAGGCCCGCCCTGCGATGCGCCCGCAGGGGTACGCCAATCTCGCCAGCGCGGGTGACGCGCTGGGCTGGAACGACATGGGCGATGCGCCCGCCGTCGCGCCCGCGCCGCCGGTGCTCGCCGAGCGGGGAGCGCTGCGCGAGGAGGTCGAGCGCGCGCCGGCGCCGGCCGCGATCCACGTCTCGGTGGCGACCGCAGTGCGGCTCCGTCGCGAAACCGCGCACCGCCGCAAGGCCGCCTTCACCTTGCGGCTCGACGAGGATCGCCATCTGCGGCTCCGCCTCGCCTCGGCGACGCGCAACCGTTCGGCGCAGCAGATCGTGACCGAGGCACTGGACGCCTTCATCGCCAGCCTGCCGGAAGTGGAGACGCTCGTCGCGCAGCTCCCGCCGCGCAAGAAGCGCTGATCGGAGCAATCGACATGGTCTTGAGGATTCGGGCGATCGCCGGCCTTGGCCTCCCGGCGTTGATTTTCGGCAGCACGCTGGTCGGTTGCGCGCATGACAGCGGCGGGATCGCCGCCGCCGGGAGCCGCGCCGTGATGCGCAGCGAAGAACGCGCCGCAGCGAATGCGGCCAAGGCGCGCGAGGCGCTCGAACAAGGGAGGCCGGCCGAGGCCGTTTCGCTTGCCGAGGCGGCGGTTGCGATGCAGCCGGTCGATGCGCGCTATCGCATGTTGCTCGCGCAAAGCTATCTCAAGGCAGGGCGCTTCCTCTCGGCCGAGGCGGCCTATGGCGACACGTTGAAGCTCGCGCCGGGCGATGCGCGCGCGGCGCTCAATCTGGCGCTGGCGCAGATCGCGAGCGGGCATATGGCGGCGGCGCTGACCACGCTGGATACGCATCAGGCACTGATCAACCCGGCCGATCGCGGGCTCGCGCTGGCGCTGGCCGGCGACGCGGAGGCGGGCGTACAGGTGTTGACCGCCGCCGTCCGTTCCCCGGATGCGACCGCCAAGGCGCGGCAGAATCTCGGGCTCGCGCTCGCATTGTCAGGGCATTGGATCGAGGCGCGCAGCATGGCGGGGATCGATCTGTCGCCGACCGAGGCCGACGAGCGGGTCATGCAATGGGCGGCATTCGCCAAACCCGATCATGCGTCCGATCAGATCGCCGCGCTGCTCGGGGTGAAAGCGGCGAAGGATCCGGGGCAACCGGTTGCGCTGGCGCTCAACGCGTCGGTGCCGGTTGCCGTGGCGAAGGCCGAACCCGTCCAGGTGTCGCAGCCGGTGCCTGCCGCGGTTACGGCGTCTGCCCCTGTTGTTGTCGCATCCGTGCCGTCACCCGTGGTGCCGAGGATCGTCTTTGCGCCACGCGTCGAGGTGGTTCAGGCCGTGCCGCCGGCGATCCCCTACAAGCGCCCGGTCGTTACCGCGCGCGCCGATGTGGCGCCCCGTCGTCCGGCACCTTTGCGGGCGGCGCAGAAGGGCGACTGGTTCGTCCAGATCGGCGCTTATGATTCGGCCGGGGCCGCGAAGAGCGCATGGTCACGTGCCCAGCAGCGTTACGCGGGGTTTGCGCGCGAGGCGCCGACGGGGATGACCGTCAAAGCCGGCGGTCGCGAATTCTATCGCCTGTCGGTCGGCGGCTTCGCGCGTAGCGATGCGGAGGCCACCTGCCGCGCCTATCGTGCGAAGGGCGGCACATGCTTCGTCCGCACCGGGGCGGGCGACCAGACCGCGGCGTGGAGCAAGGGTAAGGTGCAGATCGCGGCGCGGTAAGCGGGGCCTCTCAACCGTTCGGGCTGAGCCTGTCGAAGCGCTGTCCTTTTCTTCGCAATGAAGAAGGACAGCCCTTCGACAAGCTCAGGCCGAACGGAGCGGGAGTTGCTACCCTAGTTCGCGCCCGCCCTTGAAGATCCGGCGGACGCAGCCTTGTACCGGCAGGCCGTCGAATGGCGTATTGCCGGCGCTTCCTGCCAGCGCCTCCGAATCGATCAGCCACGGCGCCTGGACGTCGATCAGGATCACGTCGCCCGGCGCGCCCGGCGTCAGCACACCTGCCTCGACCCCCAACACCCGCGCCGGATTGCGCGCGAGCAGCGCGAACAGCCGATCGAGGGGGAGCCCCTGGTCGCGCGCAAGCCCCAGCGCGAGCGCGAGCAGCGTCTCCGCCCCCGAGGCACCGGGGCTCGCGTCCGCATAAGGCAGGCGCTTTTCCTCAGGTCCGCGCGGGTCGTGGCCCGAGCACAGCACATCGATCGTCCCGTCGGCCAGCGCGGCGAGCGCGGCGCGGCGATCCTCCTCGCTGCGTAGCGGCGGGGAGAGAAGCGCGAAGGTGCGGAAATCGCTCATCGCGATATCGGACAGCAGCAGGTGCGCGGGGGTGATCCCGCACGTCACCTTCACCCCGCGGCGCTTGGCCGCACGCACCAGATCGAAGCCCGCGGCGGTGGTCACCTGCCGGACGTGGATCGTCGCGTCGGCATCCTCCGCCAGCATCAGATCGCGCGCGATCGCCAGCGCTTCGGCGACCGCCGGCGCGGACGGCAGCCCGAGGCGGGTCGCGGTCTCGCCGCTCGTCGCGACCGCGTCGCCGGTCAGGCCGGCATCCTCGGCATGCGTGATCAGCGCCAGCCCGAGATCGCGCGCATAATCGAGCACGCGCCGCATCACCCCCGAATCGGCGATCCAGCGCCGCCCGGTGCCCACCGCGCGCGCGCCGGCCGATTCGCAGATCGCCATTTCGGCGAGCTCCGTGCCTGCCAGCCCACGCGTCGCGGCGGCGATCGGGTGGATCCACAGATCGGGCCGCCCGATCAGCGCCGAGCGCTGGACGATCCCCGGTTCGTCGAGCACCGGGGATTGATCGGGCATCAGCCCGACACGGGTGATCCCACCGGCGCGGAACGCCGCGCGGTCGATCGCCGCGACGCCGAGATCGACGATCCCCGGCGCGAGCACCAGCCCGTCGCAATCGATCACCGTCGCGCCCTCAGCGGGCGCGGCCGCGATCATCCCGTCGGTGACATAGAGGTCGCCGCGCCGCTCGCCGCCCGCGGGGCAGACGATCCGCGCGTCGCGGAAATGCAGCGGCGCGGTCATGCCCAGCCCTCCACGCCGCGCGCGCGGCGCGTCAGCACGTCGAGGCAGGCCATGCGCACCGCCACCCCCATCGCCACCTGCTCGGTGATCGCCGAGCGCTCGGCATGATCGGCGACGCTCGAATCGATCTCGATCCCGCGGTTCATCGGCCCCGGGTGCATCACCAAAGCATCGGGCTTGGCGCGCGCCAGCCGCTCGGGGGTAAGCCCGTAACGCAGGCGATATTCGCGCGGGGAGGGGACATAGCCGCCCGACATACGCTCCGTCTGGAGGCGGAGCATCATCACGACGTCAGCCCCTTCCAACGCCGCGTCGAAATCGGTGAAGGCGGTGACCCCCATCCGTTCGATCGCCGGGGGCATCAACGTGGTCGGCGCGCAGACCCGCACCTCGGCGGCGAGCGCAGTGAGCGCCAGGATGTTCGATCGCGCGACCCGGCTGTGAAGCAGATCGCCGCAGATCACGACGCGCTGATGCGCGATCGCGCCGCGGCGGCGGCGGATCGTCAGCGCGTCGAGCAGTGCCTGGGTCGGATGTTCGTGGCGCCCGTCGCCGGCGTTGAGCACCGGGCAATCGACCTTGTCCGCGATCAGCCGCACCGCCCCCGACGACATGTGCCGGATGACGATCACGTCGGCGCGCATCGCGTTGAGCGTCATCGCGGTATCGATCAGCGTCTCGCCCTTCTTCACGCTCGATTGCGCGGCGTGCATGTTGACCACATCGGCGCCGAGCCGCTTCCCCGCGATCTCGAACGAGAGCAAGGTGCGGGTCGAATTCTCGAAAAAGGCGTTGATCTGGGTTAGCCCGGCGAGGCGCTTGTCGGGAGCGGCATGCTCGGCGTTGGGCATGATCCACCGTTCCGCTTCGTCGAGCAGGAACATGATTTCATGCGGTTGAAGGCCCTCGATCCCGGTGAGGTGGCGGTGCGGGAAAACGGCGCCGCCGGGGATCAGGGTGGCGGGGCGGTGGTCCGACATGTCAGGCATCGAAGCCGGGCGGATAATAGCCGGATGCCGCGCAGTCAAACCCGGACCAGCGCATCGATCGCCCCCTGCAGGATATAAGCGGCGGCCATCTTGTCGACCAGCTCGGCGCGCTTGGCGCGGCTGGCGTCCTGCTCGATCAGCGTGCGCGTCACCGCCTGGGTCGACCAGCGCTCGTCCCACAGCAGGATCGGGCCGAGATCGGCGAGGTTGCGCGCAAAGGCGCGGGTCGACTGGCTGCGCGGGCTTTCGCTCCCGTCGAGGTTGATGGGGAGCCCGATGACGATCCCCGTCACCGCCTGCGCGCTCATCAACTCGGCGAGCGCGGCCTTGTCCTTGGTGAATTTGGTGCGGCGGATCAGCAACGCGGGGCTGGCGAAGGTCCATTGCGCGTCGCACAAGGCGGTGCCGATCGTCTTGGTGCCGACATCGAGACCGATCAGCCGCCCGCCGTGCGGCAGCGCCTCGCGAAATTCGGCGGCGGCGAGGGTGATCATTTCGCCGCCAGCCGCCGCGCCGCGTCCGCGCGGACATCGGCCCAGAACAAGGCGTAATCGTAGACGTGGTAATTGTTGCCCGGCAGCACATAGGGGCCGAGCTGCGGCGCTTCGCCGATCAGCAGGAAGCCGCGCCCGGCGCAGCGCGCGGGTACTTCGCGCGGTTTGGCGGTCGCACCCGACATGTCCTGCGCCGGGAACAGCGTGCCGTGGTTGGCGCTGGCGGGCGCGGTGGCGTTGGCGGTGCCGGTCAGCGGGTTGGTGCAGACCATTCGCGTGCCGCGGCGCGGCTTGCCGTCGAGCCCGGTCGAGGCGTCGAACGTGTCGAGAATAAGGGTCGGATCGGCGGGCTCGGCGAAGCTTTGCCACGACAAGAGGCAGCCGCGCTGATCGGGCGCGGTGCATTCGGGCAGCCCGAGTGCCGGCAGATCGGCGGTGCGGCTCACCGGCCAGCCGACGACATAGGCCGCAACGACGCGCTTCATGAGCGGCGTTCCCGCAACACGCTCGCGGAGCAGCCGGGTGAGGTGCAGCGCGCCCTGACTATGTCCGGCGAGGATGATGGGGCGATCCGGCCCGACCGCCTTGAGGAACACGTCGAATGCCTGGGTCACGTCGCCATAAGCGAGATCGAGCGCGCGCTGCGCCTCGGCCTTGCCGGTCATGAACGCACCGAACGTCGCCTGACGGTAGCGCGGCGCCCAGATGTCGCCGGCGGCGTTGAACGCGCTCGCCTGTCCGCGGAGGTACAAGGCGGCGCGCTCATTGGCCTCCTTGTCGTCGAGCGCCGCGTTCCAGTGGTCGCGTTCGAGATAGGAGGTGGGGTGGATGAAGAAGATCGCCGCGCCTTGCCCCGGCTTCGGCTTGTAGCCCGGCGGGGTCCAGAGCGCGGGATTGTCCTTGATGTCCGGCCGCGCCAGCCACATCTTGGCCAAGTCATAGCTATTGCCGGGCAGTGGTGCCTGGGGCTCGAACGTGCCGGTGGGAACGAACCGCCAGCGGATCAGCTCATTGCCCCAGATGCGGAACACGAACGCCGCGATGATCACCAGCGCGGTGACAAAGGCGACGACATAAAGGAATTTGCGGGCCATCGCGCGCCTGCCTGCCCCAGCGGGGCGGCCTGCGCAATGGTCGGCGCGAAAGGCGGGCATTGCCTTTGCGCGCCGCACAATGGTAGCGGCGGCGCATGTCAGTCGACACCGCCACCGTGAAGAAAGTCGCGAGCCTCGCCCGGATCGCGATCGACGATGCCGCCGCCGAGCGGCTCGTGCCCGAATTGAACAATATCCTTGGCTGGATCGAACAGCTCGGGGAGGTCGACACGCAAGGTGTCGCGCCGATGACCGCGGTGATCCCCAATACGCTGCGCCTGCGCGACGATGTCGTCACCGATGGCGGTATCCGCGACGCGGTGCTGGCCAATGCGCCGGCGGCCGAGCACGGCTTCTTCACCGTGCCGAAAGTGATCGAATGACGATCACCGATCGCCATTCGATCCTCCAGCATCACGTCCGTTTCCGGGGCAAATTCGCATGACCATTCTTACCGACCTCGGCATCCGCCAGATTCGTGACGGCGTGCGCGCCGGCGAGTTTTCCGCGCGGGAAGTGGCGGACGCCTTCATCGTCGCGGTGAGCCGCGCCAAGCCGCTCAACGCCTTTCTCGTCGAGACCCCCGATCACGCGATCGTCGCCGCCAATGCCGCGGATGCGGCGCGCGCCGCCGGTGAAGCGCTCAAGCCGCTCGCCGGGGTGCCGATCGGGATGAAGGATCTGTTCTGCACCAAGGGCGTGCCGAGCACCGCGGCGAGCCACATCCTCGAAGGCTTCACGCCGACCTACGAATCGACCGTATCGCAGAAATTGTGGGATGCCGGCGCGGGGATGCTCGGCAAGCTCAACATGGACCAGTTCGCCATGGGCTCGTCCAACGAGACCAGCGCGTTCGGCAACGTCGTCTCGCCTTGGCGACGCAACGACGGCGGCAATGCCGCGCTCGCCCCGGGCGGATCGTCGGGCGGGTCGTCGGCGGCGGTCGCCGCGCGGATCGCGCCGGGCGCGACCGGCACCGATACCGGCGGCTCGATCCGCCAGCCCGCCGCCTTCACCGGGATTTCGGGGATCAAGCCGACCTATGGCCGCTGCTCGCGCTGGGGGGTGATCGCCTTCGCCTCGTCGCTCGATCAGGCCGGGCCGATGGCGCGCGACGTGCGCGATTGCGCGATCATGCTCGAGGCGATGACCGGGTTCGATCCCAAGGACGCCACCTCGCTCAACCTGCCGGTGCCGACGTGGGAGGCGAATCTCAATGCCAGCCTTGCCGGCAAGCGCGTCGGCGTCCCGCGCGAATATCGCGTCGACGGGATGCCGGCGGAGATCGAGGCCTTGTGGCAGCAGGGGATCGAATGGCTGCGCGATGCCGGCGCCGAGGTGGTCGAGGTATCGCTGCCGCACACCAAATATGCGTTGCCGGCCTATTACATCATCGCCCCCGCCGAAGCCTCGTCGAACCTCGCGCGTTATGACGGGGTGCGTTACGGGCTGCGCGACCTGCCCGACGGCGCGAATTTGCAGCAAATGTATGCCGCGACGCGCGCCGACGGCTTCGGCGACGAGGTGAAGCGCCGCATCCTGATCGGCACCTATGTGCTCTCGGCCGGCTTCTACGACGCTTATTACACCCAGGCGCAGAAGGTCCGCACGCTGATCGCGCGCGATTTCGAGGCCGCGTGGGAGAAGTGCGACGTGCTGCTGACCCCGACCGCGCCTTCCGCCGCCTTCGCGCTGGGCGAGAAGCAGGCCGATCCGCTCGCGATGTACCTCAATGACGTGTTCACCGTGCCCGCCAGCCTTGCCGGCCTGCCCGCGATGAGCGTGCCGGGCGGGGTGGATGCGGCGGGGCTGCCGCTCGGGCTGCAGATCATCGGCAAGCCGCTCGACGAACAAAGCGTACTCGACGCCGCACTGGCGATCGAGGAGCGCGCCGGCTTCGTCGCGCGGCCGCATGCATGGTGGTGATCTGACGCTGGGTGCCCCCGGAAGCGATCGTGCGGACGGTGAAACATCTGTCGGCTGTGGCGTTTTTACGACCTGCGAGGTTGCCACCGCATCCTCGATCCGTAGGTTAAGGACTGATTATCCTGCGGAGCAGCAATGTTAGGGGAAGCGACGATCGACTATCTTGATCGCCCGACGGCGAAAGCTGTGGCTTCGCGTCTGACCGGGCGGATCGGGCTGTTGTCGAACGCCAATCTTTCGCCGTGGATCAATTGGAGCACGCTCGCTCCGCCCTTGTTTCACGAGATCGGCAAGCTGACCGATAGCGTGGAGATTGCACCCCCGCCGTTGCGCTCAGGACGAATCGGGGGCTGGGCCGGGGCGCTCGGCCAAGCATGGTCGGTCCGCCACATGTTCCAGTTCCAGTCGTCATCGAAGCCCGAAACGCCGCTGCTGCTCGTGTCGGCGATGCGCGGGCTGGTTCATCGTGCGGCATTCGTCGTCGATCCGTGGCGGCCGCAGCTGAAGAAGATCGCGATCGGCGCGCGGCTGCAGCGGCTCGATCACGTTTTCATCCCCTATCACGAGGCATGGGAAGAGCTGTCGCGCGGCGGCGCGGACGAGCGCTATCACTGGCTGCCGTTCGGGATCGATACCAATGTGTTCGACAGCCACGCGGCGACGCGTGACGTCGATATCTATTGGATGGGCCGGCGCTACGATCCGCTGCACCGCGCGTTGCTCGATTACAGCGAGCGGAACGGTCTCAATTACGCTTATACCGGCAAGATCAGCATGTTCGACGATCCGGCGGCGCTGGGCCATTTCGTCAGCCGGTGCCGCTATTTCGTGGTGACGCCGCCCGATCTCGACAATCCGGTGCGCACTGGCGGGTTCAGTCCGTTGGTGATGCGCTACCTTGAGGGGTTGGCGGCGGGGTGCCGGCTGCTCGGTGTCTTGCCGAAAAGCGGGGAGTTCCAGAATTTGCTGCCACGCGATGCGATCCTGGAAGTCGCGCCGGACGGGCACGATCTGGCGGAAAAACTGGCGTTCGATGCGACGAACACGGCGGGGTGGGAAGCGTCGGCAGCCGCGACCCGCCTGGTCCGCGAGCATCACGGCTGGTCGGCGCGCGCACATTCGATCGTCAACGCGCTCGCGGCGGGTTGATCAGCGTGGGCTCGACAATAGCGCCAGCAGGTCGGGCTCGCGCGTCGCGATCATGTTTCCCATGCGGAAATTCTCGTCGGCGTAGCTGTAATCCCTGAACTCGACGTGGTGCGGGTAGAGCCTGCCGATCTTATATCCGCATGCCGCGAGCATGGCGCTGGTCTGGTAGAGCAAGCGGCCGGCGGGAATCCAGGTATCGCCATATTCGAACTGGATCATCCTTGGCGCGCGATCTCCGCCGAGCAATTGGTTCGCGCCGTCGAGCACGAAGGCATCATGCCCTTCGACGTCGACCTTGAGCAGATCCGGCGGCGGCGCGCCCTCCGCGATCAACTGGTCGATTGTGCTGACCGGGCAGGTGATCGTTTGGAGGTCGCCGCCCGCGAACCATTTGCTGCTCGAACGCGGGGTGATCGAATTGGTCGTGTCATGATCCTTGTTCCAGGTGACCTCGACCGATCCCGCCGCATCGGACAGCCCGATATTGCGGATCGTCAGCCAATCCGCATCGCGATGCCGCGCGGCCAGCAATTCGGCGATCGGCGGAAGGATCTCGAAACTGGTGACCCGTGCCGTCGGCATCGCGCTATGCACCGCATCCGCCCATTCGCCGTGATGCGCGCCGACGTCCCAGATCGTCAGCGGGCGGGCACCGGCCCATTGCGCGAAACATTGTATCGCGAAACGCTCGCCGTTGCGGTCGAACTCGAAAAAAGCGTCATTGTGCCAGGCGCGCAAGTATTTTTCGCATATCACCGCGATGCCCTTGATCGGCGCGCTGCGCCGGTGGGAACGGATCATCTGGCGTGCTGTTCGTCCCAGCATGCTTTCACCCTCTCTTGTTCTCCCCGGCCGCTATGGGCATAGCCGATCTGCGAACGGCGGCGAGAGGCCAATGGGGCCACTCGGGGCTTTTGAAAGCCGTACCGTCGGGAATATTGCGGAAAGACAGATGAACGAGTTCAGGATCAAGGGCGCCACCGGCGATTGGGAAGTCGTGATCGGCCTTGAGGTGCACGCCCAGGTCACGTCGCAGGCGAAGCTGTTTTCCGGCGCGGCGACCGCGTTCGGCGCCGAGCCTAACACCCAGGTCAGCCTGGTCGACGCGGCGATGCCGGGGATGCTGCCGGTGCCCAACCGCGAGTGTATCCGCCAGGCGGTGCGCACCGGGATGGCGATCGATGCCGCGATCAACAAATGGTCGCGGTTCGATCGCAAGAATTATTTCTACGCCGATCTACCGCAGGGCTATCAGATTTCGCAGCTTTATCATCCGCTTGTCGGTGAAGGCTCAATCGAGATCGAGGATGGCGACGCGATCAAGACGATCGGGGTGGAGCGGATCCACGTCGAGCAGGATGCCGGCAAGCTGATGCACGATCAGCATCCGACGCGCTCCTATGTCGACCTCAACCGCTCGGGGGTCGCGCTGATGGAAATCGTCAGCCGCCCGGACATGCGCTCGCCGGCGGAGGCCGGGGCCTATCTGCGCAAGCTGCGCGCGATCCTGCGTTATGTCGGGTCGTGCGACGGCAATATGGAAGAAGGCTCGATGCGCGCCGACGTCAACGTCAGCGTGCGCAAGCCCGGGGAACCGTTCGGCACGCGGACCGAGACCAAGAACGTCAATTCGGTGCGCTTCGTGATGGCGGCGATCGAGCATGAGGCGCACCGGCAGGTCGACGTGCTCGAATCGGGTGGGACGATCGTGCAGGAGACGCGGCTGTTCAATCCCGACACCGGCACCACGCGGTCGATGCGCTCGAAGGAAGATGCGCATGATTACCGCTACTTCCCCGATCCGGATCTGTTGCCGCTCGAACTCGACGATGCGTTTCTCGAGGAATGTCGCGCGTCGCTGCCCGAACTGCCGGACGCCAAGCGCAAACGCTACGAGGCGCTCGGGATCACCGCTTACAACGCCGGCGTGCTGACCGCCGAGGTCGAGACCGCGCGCTGGTTCGATGCGCTGCTGGAGGCCGGCGTGGCGCCGGTGCCCGCGTCCAACTGGGTGACGGGCGAATTGTTCGGCGCGCTCAACCGGATCGGCAAGGGCATCGAGGAATCGCCGATCCTGCCGGGGCAGGCGGCCGAATTGCTCGCGCTGGTGGCGGACGGCACGCTGTCGGGCAGCCTCGCCAAGCAGGTGTTCGAGGTGATGCTCGAAACCGGTGATGCGCCGGGCAAGATCGTCGAGGAGCGCGGGCTCAAGCAGACCTCCGATACCGGGGCGATCGAGGCGGTGATCGCCGACGTGCTGGCGAAGAACCCCAACCAGCTCGAACAATATCGCGCGGGCAAGGAGGCGCTGTTCGGCTTTTTCGTCGGCCAGACGATGAAGGCGATGGCGGGCAAGGCCAATCCGCAGGTGGTTAACGACTTGTTGCGCAAGGCGCTTGCCTGAGCGGTTGAACCGCGTTTAGCATTTCCTCCGTCGACGGCGCACGGGAGCGTCGTCGCACCGGGGGAAATGTTGAATGACAACAGGAGTAGGATCGCGCGTCGCCGCGTTGCTGGCGGCGGGCGTGTTATGCGTCGCGTCGGTCGCTGCGACGGCGCAGGAAACGCCGGCGGCGGCCGGGGCCGGCACGGCGACGCAGGCCTATCTGCCCGATAGCGCCTCGCCGTTCGGGCCGGTGGCGATTTCGAATGAGGATGCCAAGACGGTCACGATGCCGGCGCTGGCGTTCACCGAAACGCCCGCGGACGCCGATGATTTCGACAAATATTATTACTTCCACCGCGCCGACACCGATTTCGCCACCGCTTATGCCGATATCGTCGAATGCGACGGCTTCGCGCGCGGGCTGCGCGCGGTGGTAGCGGGAACCCCAACGGTTTACGTTCCGGGCAGCGCCGCCGGCGTCGCGGGCGGCATTATCGGAAGCGCCGTGATCGGGACGATATTCAACCGGATCAGCGCATCGGCGGAAATACGCCGGGTGCGGCGCGTGAACATGCGCCGCTGCATGAACTTCAAGGGCTATGCCCGCTATGGCCTGCCGAAGGGATTGTGGGAAGCGTTCAACTTCGAGGAGAGCTTCTCGGCGGTCGGCGCGGAGGAGCGCGCGCGCAATTTGAAACAACAGGCGCTCGTCGCTTCCGGCGCGAAGCCCACCGGGAAGGAGTTGGGGCTGTGAGAGGCGCGCTGTCCTGCGCGATCGCCGCGCTTTCGTTCGTCTCGCCCGCCGCGTTCGCCGCGACGCCGGCGTATGATTTTCAGGCCAGCGAGCCGGTGAAGGACAAGCCGACCGTCGCGCTGGCGAGCGATCGCGCTTATGTCTATCTGCGCAGCGCCGCCGCGATCCCGATCTATCTGGTGCGCGAGCCGGAAGGCGCGGACCTCGCGGCATATGACCGGTTTCGCGCTGCAGCGCTGGCCGAAGCGCGGGAGAAATATGCGAAGAAGCTCGCCGCCTATCAGGCGGAGGTGAAACAGGCCAAATCGGCGCCGGTAGGCACCTATGGCGTGGTCCCGCCGTTCAAGGACGTCGAGCCGACCGCGGAAAATTTCGAGGCCACGCCATTTTACATGCTGTCGAAGGTCGCGATCGGGCCGCTCAATCGCTTCGCCAAGGGAAGTAGCGGGGAATCGGCCTATCTCCACGCGCTCAAGCCTGGCACCTATCGGCTCTACGGTGCGATTGCGGAGACCGGCAATGCGATTACCGGCACCTGCCTGTGCATGGGAAGCGTCCGCTTCACCGCGCGTGCCGGCGAGGTGGTGGATATGGGGCGCGTCCTCATGGATGGCGGCCCCGGGATCAGCGCCGGCGATGTGATGAAGGCTGCGCTCACTTTCGGCCTGGCCGGGAAGCCGAAGGGAAAGAGCGCTATCGATGCCGAGGGCCTCGCGCTTGAGCCGGCGACGGCCGCGATGCCGGTCGATCCGCGGCTCGCCGCGCTCAAGGTGCGCGCGGCGGACTTTCGTCCCAGTGGGAAGCTGCCGAACTATTATGGGCTGAGGATCGATCGATTGCCGGCGATCGCCGGGGTGATGCGCTACGAACGCGATCGGATCGTCGATCTGACCGCGGCGAAATGAACGAAGAGCGGGCGGCGCGGAAGGCGCTGCCCGCTATTCGATCAGCCGCGGCATCAGCTCGACGAAGTTGCACGGACGGTGGCGGCTGTCGAGCTGGTCGCGGAGGATGCCGTCCCACGCATCCTTCACCGCGCCGGTCGAGCCGGGCAGCGCGAAGATATAGGTGCCACGCGCGACGCAGGCGCAGGCGCGCGACTGGATCGTCGAGGTGCCGATCGTCTGGAAGCTCAGCCAGCGGAAGAGTTCGCCGAAGCCCGGGATCATCTTGTCGGCGACCCGCTCGACCGCCTCGGGGGTCACGTCGCGTCCGGTGACGCCGGTGCCGCCGGTGGTGATGATGCAATCCACCGTCTCGTCGTCGATCCAGCGGTGGAGCTGGGCGACGAGCACATCGGCGTCATCACGCAGGATCGCGCGTTCGGCTAGGTCGTGCCCCGCCGCGGTCAGCCGCTCGACCAACGTGTCGCCGGAACGGTCGTCCGCCGCGCTGCGAGTGTCGGAAACAGTGAGCACGGCAATGCGCACCGGGCGGAAGGGGCGGCTCTCGTCGATCGGCATAACGGCGGTGTTAGAACCTCCGTCACGCCAGCGAAAGCTGGGATCGTGTCCGCTGGGGTATCGCTGATGGCTTGAGATCCCAGCTTTTGCTGGGATGACGCGTGGTTAGGTCAACCCCCGCTTGGGCCGCCCGGGCTCACCGTGGTCGACGCCGCGCCGACGCGGCCGTCGACCGCGATCGCGGTTTGCGCGGTGGGCGCCTTGATCCGCACCGCGCTCGGGCCGGGAAGGCCGGGGAAGCGTGGCCACAATCCTTGCGCCAGCGCCGCGCGGCTGGCCGAGGTCGCGCGACCCGCCTGCGCCTCGTACATCCAGTAGTTGCGCAGCACGATCGTCACGTAGCCGCGGGTTTCCCAATAAGGGATGCTCTCGATGTAGAGCAAAGGATCGCCGCCGTCGTGGACCAGTGCGTTCCAGTCCTGCACCGGCTTCGGCCCGGCGTTATAGGCCGCGATCACCTTGGGCAGCAGCCCCTGGGTCAGCCCCATGTCGCGGAGCTTTTCGAGGTGGCGCTGGCCGATATCCACATTGGTCGAGGGCCGGGTCAGCGCGGTGCGGTCCACCGTCATCCCGCGCTCGCGCATATAATCGGTCGCCGCGGCGGGCATGATCTGCATCAGGCCATAGGCGCCGGCCGCGCTGACCACCTTGTTGCGGAACCCCGATTCCTGCAGCGTGTGCGCCCATACCAAGGCCTTGTCGACGCGCCAGCCGGTATCCGGGGTCCAGTTCGGGGTCGGATAGCGCGCTTCGGCCGTCGCGGTGACGCCCTGCGGGCAATTGTGCGCCAGCCACACCACGCTCGCCGGCAGGTCCATCTGCTCGGTCACGCGGATCAGCGCGGCGAATTCATTGGGGGCGCCGATCCGCGCCTGTTGCCGGATCACCTGATCGGCGGCCTCATTCTCGCCGACCTCGACCAAAGCGGCCGCGACGCGCACGTTCGGGCGGCGTTCGAGCTGCGCCCAATCGGCGGTGAGGCGCTCAGGCTGGGCGGCGCGCGTCGTCATCCCCAGCGCCTGCCGCGCGAGCTGCCCGTAGAAAGCCTCGCGATATTGCGCCGCGTTCTTCAGCCGCGGCTCGACGCGATCGGGGCGGCCGCAGCGCATATCGGCGCGCGCCGCCCAATACAGCCCCGCCGCGCGCAGATCGATGTCGCCGGCGCGGGTCGAGACGCCCTCGAAGCCGTTCGCCGCTGCCGCGCAATCGCCGGTGCGCCACGCCGAGAGCGCGGAGGTCCAGCGCGCCTGCACCGCCCAGTCGCCATAGCCGGTCGCGCCGCGATCGCCGAGCCGCCGGGCATCGGCGTCGAGCCCCTGGAGGAAATAGATCCACGCGACGCGCGCGGTCCATTCGGTCTGCGCCTCGGGCGAGAGACCGCTGGTCGAATCGAGCAGCGCCTCGGCCTCGCGCCCCATATCGGCCTTCACATAAGGCTGCATCTGCGCCGCGAGCGTCGCGGCGATCTGGTCGCTGCGCGTCGCCTTGGCGCGGATGCGGTTGGGGGCGCCGTCCTGCCAGATCAGCCGCTGTGCACCGGGAAGCGGAGGCAGATCGGTCGCGCCACGCGCGCGGGCGAGCCGGGTGAGCGCCTCGGCCTGCGGCAATTCAGGGGCCTCGGTGAGCAATTTGACCAGCGCGTCGAGCTCGACGCGCGGCGACCCCTTGGCGGTGTAAAGCTCGGCCAGCGCATAGCTGTGGAGCGGCCCCGGCGCCATTGCGGCGAGCCCGAGCTGCGCATCCTGCCAGCGTTGCTCGCGGATCGCGGCGAACACCGCACGATAGCCGCTGCGCTGTTCGGGGGTGAGTTGCGCCGGGATCGCCGATCGCGCGGCGGAAAGGGTGGCGGTAGCAGAAGCGGAAGCCGCAGCGGACGGCAGGGGATCGGCCGTGGCAATCCCCGTCGCCAGCGCGGCAAAGCCCGCTGCGACGAATTTCGCAATCACGCCTGCAACCCCCCGATCAGCAACTGTAGGTCCCTCCACGCATCGGCCTTCGCGGCCGGGCGTTCCCGCAACAGACGCGGGTGATGGCTGGCCACCACCTCGGTCCTTCTTCCACCTTTATGTTCAACAAGGTGCAAACGCCCACGGGTTTCCGCGACATCCGCCGCCAGCAACGCACGACTCGCCGCATTTCCTAGCGCGAGCAGCCTTTTCGGGGCGACCAGCGCGACATGATGGCGGGTGATTTCGAACAATGCCGCCTCGGCTTCGCGCGGCACGCGGCCGGCGATCGGTCGTGCCGCGGCGACCGCCGCGAGATGCACCTGGGCGCGGGTCAATCCGATCGCCGCGAGCATCCGATCGAACAATCGCGCCAGCTCGCCCGAGAGCAGAGCGTCGCGGTCGTCGCGTTCGGGGCAATCGACCAGGATCATCACATCGGCGACCGCGGGACCGCTCGCCGGAACGAGCGCGCCGCCCCACGCCGCTTCGGGCGCATCCGATCCGAGCCGCCACGCGAGGAACCCCTCCAGTGTCGGCGGGAGGACGAGCGGCGCGCGTGCGACGGCGACGGCGGGCGCAGCGGGTGCCTCGCCGCGCCGCTCGGGCATGCGCTGCTCCGCGACGCGCGGTTCCGCTTCGGGCTCGGGCGCGGCCAGCCAGTCGAACGGCTCGTCGCTCGCGAGCATGTCGACCCCGGCGGCCTGCCACCATTCCAGCGTGCTCGCCGCTGCCTTGTTCCAGTCGAAAATCTGCTCAGCCCCCATCGCGTCTATTAGGATTGGCGTTGACGCGCGGGTCAATTGCCGTGAGAGCCGTTCGGGGACAAGTCGTTGTCGGATCGCGCCCGGATGGGAACACGGGAGTGTCGGGGGCACGGGAGAATATGATGAGCGAACGCGAATCGATGCCTTATGACGTGGTGATCGTCGGTGCAGGCCCCGCGGGGCTCAGCGCGGCGATCCGGCTGAAGCAACTCGCCGCCGAGAAAGAGGCGGAGATTTCGGTCTGCGTGCTGGAAAAGGGCTCGGAAGTCGGCGCGCATATCCTGTCGGGTGCGGTGATCGATCCGCGCAGCCTCGACGAATTGCTCCCGACGTGGCGCGACGACGGCTGCCCGCTGGCCGAGGTGCCGGTGCGCGAGAATCTGCACTGGATCCTGACGCGCGGCCGCAAGTTCGACATGCCGCATTTCCTTACCCCGCCGTTCATGCACAACAAGGGCACCTACACCGGGTCGCTCGGCAATCTGTGCCGCTGGCTGGCCGAGAAGGCGGGCGAGCTCGGCGTGGAGATCTTCCCCGGCTTCGCCGCGGCGGAGATTCTCTACGACGAACAGGGCCGGGTGAAGGGCGTCGCGACCGGCGACATGGGGGTCGCGCGCGACGGCGAGCATAAGCCCGATTACCAGCCGGGGCTCGAGCTCCACGCAAAATATACCTTCTTTTCGGAAGGATGCCGCGGGCATCTGACCAAGCAGCTGATCCGTCAGTTCGATCTCGATGCGGATAGCGATCCGCAGGTCTATGGCCTGGGGATCAAGGAATTGTGGGATATCGATCCCGCGCTGCACGAGCCGGGGCGGGTGATCCACACCCAGGGCTGGCCGCTTTCGGAGACCGACGGGTCGAGCGGCGGCGGCTGGATCTATCACCAGGCGAACGGCCAGCTCAGCATCGGCTTCGTCACCTGGCTCAACTACACCAACCCGCATCTCTCGCCGTTCCAGGAGATGCAGCGCTGGAAGACCCACCCGCAGGTCGCCGCGCTGCTCAAGGGCGGCAAGCGCGTCAGCTATGGCGCGCGCGCGATCAGCGACGGCGGGCTGCAATCGATCCCCAAGTTGACCTTCCCCGGTGGCGCGCTGATCGGCGATTGCGCCGGCTTCCTCAACGTGCCGCGGATCAAGGGCACGCATACCGCGATGAAATCCGGGATGATGGCGGCCGAGGCGGCGGTCGAGGCGATCGTCTCGCAACGCGAGCTCGACGAGCTGACTGCCTATCCCGCGGCGTTCGAGCAGAGCTGGGTGAAGAAAGAGCTGTCGATCGTCCGCAACGTCGTCCCGCTGGTCAAAAAATTCGGCGAGTTCATGGGATCGGGGCTTGCCGGCATCACGATGTGGCTCGAATATTTCGGGATCAAGGTGCCGTTCACGATGCACCACCACCCGGACAACGAGACCTTGTGGCGCAAGGATCTCGTCCCGAAGATCGATTATCCCAAGCCCGACGGCGTGCTGACCTTCGACCGGCTCTCCTCGGTGTTCCTGTCGAACACCAATCACGAGGAAGATCAGCCGGTCCATCTGACGCTCAAGGACCCGTCGATCCCGGTCGATTACGATCTGCCGATGTTCGACGAGCCGGCGCAGCGTTATTGCCCGGCGGGCGTTTATGAGATCGTCGGCGAGGAGGAAGGCAATCCGCGCTTCGTGATCAACGCGCAGAATTGCGTCCACTGCAAGACGTGTGACATCAAGGACCCGACCCAGAATATCACCTGGGTCGTGCCAGAGGGTGGCGGTGGCCCGAATTATCCCAACATGTGAGTGGCGTACGGACGACGCCTTTCCCGCTAGGGATGCTCCACCCCGGCGCAGGCCGGGGTCCAGTTGCCACCGGCCCGATGCTGGATCCCGGCCTTCGCCGGGGTGGAAGGAATAACGTGGATCGTAGCCTCCAAACAGTCGCCAGGAATGCGTTGCTCGCCCTGAGTATGGGCATCGCCGCCGCGACACCGGCGCTCGCGGTGTCGCGCACGGCCGAGAGCGGGCTGCTCGCCTATCTCGCGGCGCGCGCCGACGATGCGGACGGCGACGGATCGGAAGCGGTGCGGCGCTATGCCGCCGCGCTGGCCGATACCCCGGGGAATAGCGAGGTGGCGCTCCACGCCTATCGTGAGGCGCTGGTGGTGGGGGACGATCGGCTGCTCGATCGCGCAATCGCCACGCTGGCCGCGCAGGGCGCCGCGCCCCCCGATGCCGCGCTGGTGTCGCTCGGTGCGGCCGCGCGCGCACGCGATCTCGCCGCCGCCAATGCCGCGATCGACCGGCTCGCGGGCGGGCAACTCGTGATTCTCGCCGCGCCGCTGCGCGCCTGGGCGATGCAGGAGCGTGGCGGCGACGCGCTCGACGTGCTCGCGCAGCGCCCGCGCGATTCGGTCGCGCGGCGGCTCGATGAGGAAAGCCGTGCGCTGCTGCTGATCGCGCGCGGTCGATATGACGATGGCGTCGCCGCGCTGCGCGCCGTGCTCGGCAACGACCAGGCCGCGATCGACCTGCGCATCGCGGCGGCGCGGTTGCTGCGCGGCGCAGGGCAGGACGAGCGCGCACGCGCGATGCTCGGCGGCCCGGCATCGCCGCTCGCCGCTTTGTACGACCGGCTGCCGGCGGCGAAGCCCTCGCTCGCGTTCGGCGCGGCGGTGCTGTTCGTGCGGCTGGCGGACGATCTCGCCGCGGGCGATCCGGGGCCGATGTCGATCGCGCTGTCGCGCGCCGCGCTGCGCGCCGAGCCGGGCAACGATCGCGCGCGGCTGCTGCTCGCCGACGCGCTGTCGCGGCTGGACCGCACCGATCGTGCGCTTGCGGTGCTCGACGGGGTCGACAAGGCGGGGGTCTATGCCGCCACCGCCAATGCCGCGCGGATCGCGATCCTCGCCGGGGTGGAGCGCTACGACGACGCGATCGCGATCGCCGCGCCGCTCGCCCAGCCGCAGGACGCGCCCGATGTCGCGCTCGCCACGCTCGGCGACCTGTTGCTCGCCGCCAACCGGCCGAAGGAGGCCGCGCCGGTCTATCGCCGGCTGCTCGATCGCCCCACAGCGACGGTGCGGTGGGAGCCGTGGCTGCAATATGCCGCGTCGCTCGACGGCGGCGGGGACTGGCCGGCGGCACGCACCGCATTGCTCCGCGCACAATCGATCGCGCCCGACGAGCCCGCGGTGCTCAACTATCTCGGCTATGGCGATGTGACCCACGGCGGCGACGTGCCTAAGGCGCTGGCGTTGCTCGAACGCGCCAGCGCGCTGCGCCCGACTGATGCGGCGATCACCGATTCGCTCGGCTGGGCGTGGTATCGCACCGGCAATGTCGCCAAGGCTTTGCCGCTGCTCGAACGCGCCGCGCAGGCCTCGCCCGACAATGCCGAGATTGGCGAGCATCTCGGCGATGCCTATTGGGCCGCCGGACGCCGCTACGAAGCGCGCTATGCGTGGCGCGCGGCGCAGGTGGTGGCCGACGCCAAGGACCGGGATCGTCTCGCGACCAAGATCGCCGACGGCCTGTGAACGACGGTACGATTGTCGAGCTGGCGCCGGCCAAGCTCAATCTGGCGCTGCACGTCCGCCGGCGACGTGCGGACGGCTATCACGATCTCGAAACCCTGTTCGCTTTCTGTCGCGACGGCGATGTGATCAGGCTGGCGCCGGCCGTGGCCGATACGTTTGCGATCACCGGGCCGTTCGGCGCGACGCTGGCGGCGGAGGGCGATAATCTCGTCACGCGCGCGCGCGATGCGTTCCGGGCGGCGTTCGGCGTTGCAGCGCCGTGCGCGATCGAGCTGGAGAAGAACCTGCCGATCGCCTCGGGGATCGGCGGCGGTTCGGCCGATGCGGCGGCGACATTGCGCGCGCTTGCGCGGTGGCACGATGTCGCGCCGGACGAGTCGCGGCTGTTCGGGATCGCCGCGCGGCTCGGCGCGGACGTCCCTGCCTGCCTGCTCGGCAAAAGCGCGATCGGCGAGGGGCGCGGCGACGAGCTGCGCGTCGTCGACGGGCTGGCGGGCAGGGGGGTGTTGCTGGTCAACCCCCGCGTCGCGGTGTCGACCGCGCGGGTGTTCGCCGGCTGGGACGGGGTGGATCGCGGCGCGATCACCGGCGATCCGGCGGAAGATCGCAACGACCTCACCGCGCCCGCGGTCGCCGCCGCGCCCGAGATCGCGACGGTGCTCGGCGCGCTGGAGGCACTGGCGAACGCGCGACTGGTGCGCATGTCGGGCTCCGGCGCGACCTGTTTCGCCTTGTTCGACGCGCCGGCCGATGCGCGTTCCGCGGCGGCGGCGATCGGCGCGGAACACCCCGGCTGGTGGTGGCTGGCCAGCGAATTGGCGTGATTTTCACGGGTTGAAGGAAATTTTTGTTCCCCTCTTGTTCATGTGGAACAAATCGGATACTAACACGGCGACGCGTTGAATGGTTCACGCGCTTGGTCTAGCGACGAGGGCTCCACAATGGCCGCCAACCTCAAGGTGATCGATAACGGCATGGCAATCGCGAACGCAGACCGTCAGAAGGCGCTCGACGCCGCATTGGCGCAGATCGACCGGGCTTTCGGCAAAGGCTCGGCGATGAAACTCGGCCAGCGCGAGATTCTGAAGGTGGAGACGATCTCCACCGGCAGCCTCGGGCTGGATATCGCGCTCGGCGTCGGCGGGCTGCCGCGCGGGCGCATCGTCGAAATCTACGGGCCGGAAAGCTCGGGCAAGACGACGCTGGCGCTCCACGCGATCGCCGAGGCGCAGAAGGCTGGCGGCACCGCGGCGTTCGTCGACGCGGAACATGCGCTCGATCCGGTCTATGCCAAGAAGCTCGGCGTCAACATCGACGAACTGATCGTATCGCAGCCCGATACCGGCGAACAGGCGTTGGAGATCGTTGATACGCTGGTACGCTCGAATGCGATCGACGTGCTGATCGTCGACTCGGTCGCCGCGCTGGTGCCGCGCGCCGAAATCGAGGGCGAGATGGGCGACAGCCATGTCGGCCTGCAGGCGCGGCTGATGAGCCAGGCGCTGCGTAAGCTGACCGGTACGATCAGCCGCTCGCGCTGTCTCGTCATCTTCATCAACCAGATCCGCATGAAGATCGGGGTGATGTACGGCTCGCCCGAAACGACGACCGGCGGCAATGCGCTCAAATTCTACGCCTCGGTCCGGCTCGACATCCGGCGCACCGGCTCGGTCAAGGATCGCGACGAGGCGATCGGCAACACCGTCCGCGTCAAGGTGGTGAAGAACAAGGTCGCCCCGCCGTTCAAGCAGGTCGAGTTCGACATCATGTTCGGCGAAGGCGTGTCGAAGATGGGCGAAGTGCTCGATCTCGGCGTCAAGGCCGGACTGGTCGAGAAATCGGGCTCGTGGTTCAGCTACGACAGCGTGCGGATCGGGCAGGGGCGCGAGAACGCCAAGCAGTTCCTGCGCGACAATCCCGAAATGGCCGAACGGCTCGAGCGCGCGATCCGCTCACGCACCGAGGGGCTGAGCGAGGAATTGATGGTCGGCCAGTCGGATCAGGATGACGTCTGATCGGCACCGATCTGTTCGAGGAATTTAGCTGAGCGGCGTCGTAAGCCGTCGCAACAACCGGGAAGGCCCGCTCCACTGACGGAGCGGGCCTTTCGTGTTTCGGCGCACCGTGTATCGTCGATCGTCAAGCGCTGGGGAGGGGATGGTCGATGACCAATGCGCAGGAATGGCAGGGCAGGGTCGGCAATACCTGGGCCGAGGAATGGCGGCTGACCGACATGAGCTTCGCCGGGCTCGCCGCGCCGCTTGACGCGGCGATCGCCGCCGCGGCACCGTCGAGCGGACGCGCGCTCGATATCGGATGCGGGGCGGGGGTGACGTCACTGGCGCTTGCTGCGGCGCGACCGGGGCTGTCGATCGTCGGGGTCGATCTCTCCGAGCAGCTCGTCGCGGTCGCGCGGGAGCGTGCCAGGGGCATCGCCAATCTCGATTATCGTTCGGCCAACGTGGTCGATTTCGCCGAGGCAACGCACGGCGCGGACCGTTTCGACCTCGCTTTCTCGCGGCACGGGGTGATGTTCTTCGACGATCCCGCAGCGGCGTTCCGCGCGATCGGCAGCGCGATCCGGCCGGGCGGTGCGCTGGTCTTCTCGTGCTTCGCCGCGATCGCGCGCAACCCTTGGGCGGAGGAGATTGCGGTCGCCGCCGGCGCGGCGGCGCCTGCACCGTCGCCGGACGGCGCCTATATCCCGGGACCGTTCGCCTTTTCCGATCCGCACTTTGTCCGCGGGCTACTCGAACAAGCAGGATTTTCCGCGCCGGCCCCGCAACTCGCCGACTATGCCTATCGCGCGGGGGAGGGTGTGAACGCGGTCGAGCGGGCGCTCCATTTCTTCCAGCGCATCGGCCCGGCCGCGCGATTGCTTGCCGCGATCGAGCCGGCGCAGCGCGCGCCGGTGCGCGAACGGCTGCGCGCGTTTCTCGCCGAGCGCGAACGCGACGGGGCGGTGACCTTCCCCGCAGCGGCGTGGATCTGGACCGCACGGGTGGAGGGGTGAGCGGGCCGGGCAGTCTCTGCTGGATTTGAGCGAGCGTCGCTTCTGCGTGTCTGTATACCGGGCATTTTCCACAACCGGCGTCACCCCCGCCTTGAGCCGGGGTCCATCGTGCCGCGAGCTTTACAGCAGGCCCCTCTTGCCCTGCGCCTGCCTCCCGGTGGATCCCGGCTCAAGGCCGGGATGACGAAGGGGGTAGGCGGCGCTCGACCTCCCTTGTGTTGAACTCCCCTGTGTCCCCGCGAAGGGCATCCATCAAAGTAAGACTTTGATGGGACCCAAGGCGGCGACACGGCCTGGGCTCCGGCCTTCGCGGGAGCACAAGGGAGGCTGAAGTATGACTGAATTACCGTAGGTTACGCGGTGATGTTAGAGGAAGGAGCCATATCCCGACCCCTCAGATCGCCCCCGAAAACGTGTCGCATTGCGCCGGATCGCCGCTGTCGAGCCCGCGTTTGAGCCACGCCTGGCGCTGCGCCGAGGTGCCGTGGGTGAAGCTGTCGGGCACGACGCGGCCCTGCGCTTCCTTTTGCAGCGTATCGTCGCCGATCGCCTGCGCGGCGGTCATGCCTTCCTCGACGTCGCCCGGATCGAGCCGGTTGCGGTTCTGCGCCGCCCACACCCCGGCAAAGCAATCGGCCTGCAATTCCAGCCGCACCGAAAGATGGTTGCCCTCGGCTTCGCTCGCGCGCGCCTGCTGGCGGCGGACCTGATCGGAGGTGCCGAGCAGATTCTGGATATGATGGCCGAATTCGTGCGCGATCACATAATCCTGCGCGAAATCACCGGCGGCGTGGAAACGGTCCTGGAGTTCCCGGAAGAAGCTGGTGTCGAGATAGATGCCCTGATCGGTCGGGCAATAGAACGGGCCCATCGCCGATTGCGCCGCGCCGCACCCCGATTGCCCGAGCCCCGAATAGAAGACGAGCTTGGGCTGGGCGAAGCGCTGCCCCGATTGCGCGAAGATCGCCGACCAGGTCTTGTCCGCCGAGCTGAACGCGTTGCACGCCGAGCGACTCGACGCATCGACCGAGCAGGCCGCGGTCGCGCCGCCGCCCGCGCTGTGGCGCCCGGTCTGCACCTGCGGCGCCCCGCCGGTGCTCGTCCCGCCGCCGAGCATCCCGCCGAGATTGCCGAGCCCGCCGAACACCGCGAGCAGCAGGAGCACCACGACGATCCCGCCGCAGCCGAAGCGGCTGCCGATCAGCGGCAACAGCCCGAGCAGCATCCCGCCACCGCCGCCGCCGAAATTGCTGCCGCCGAAATTCTCGCCGCGCTGATCTTCGACATTGATGTTCGGATCGAAATCGTCGAGCCGCATCGCGCTGCCCCCCGTTCGGTTGAAGGTCCGTCGCCCAAATGCGCGAATTGAACCCACGGTTGCAAGGGGCGCGCTTGATCGCGCGCGCGGCGACGTGCAGGAACGCGGGCGATGGCCGATGTCGAACCACGCCGCCGCCGCGCCAAGGCGCTGCCCCTGCCCGATACGGTGGCGCTGGTGCTGCAGGGCGGCGGCGCGCTCGGCAGCTATCAGGCAGGAGTGATCGAGGCGCTGTCCGCCGCGGCGATCGAGCCCGATTGGGTGGCGGGGATCTCGATCGGCGCGGTCAATGCCGCGATCATCGCCGGTAACCCGCCCGAGCGGCGGGTGGAGCGGCTGCGGCGATTCTGGGATCAGGCGACGAGCTGGCTGCCGAGCTTCCCGATCCTGCCCGACGATATGGTGCGCGAATTCGTCCACGAATGGTCCGCCGGGTTCGTCGCGATGGCCGGGGTGCCGGGGTTCTTCGGCCCGCGCTTCATCCCCCCGTTCATGGCGGTGCCCGGCACGCCCGAGGCGCTGAGCTTCTATGATTCGCGGCCGTTGCAGCAGACGCTCGACGAACTGGTCGACTGGGAACTGCTCAATCGCGGCCCGGTTCGGCTGTCGGTCGGCGCGGTCGACCTGGAAAGCGGCAATTTCCGCTATTTC
This sequence comes from Sphingomonas sp., assembly GCA_017849555.1. Classification (GTDB taxonomy): domain Bacteria; phylum Pseudomonadota; class Alphaproteobacteria; order Sphingomonadales; family Sphingomonadaceae; genus Sphingomonas; species Sphingomonas lycopersici. Next base: position 60,488 of record JAFIGU010000028.1, read on the forward strand.
GATACCAGGGAGGAGTGGATCGACGCGCCGCACATCATGGCCTCGGGCGCGTTGCCGCCCGGGCTGCCGCCGGTCGAGATCGACGGCAATCTCTATTGGGACGGCGGGCTGGTTTCCAACACTCCGCTCCAGCATGTGCTCGACAATCAGCGCGAGGCGATGATCGTCTTCCAGGTCGATCTGTTCTCCGCCGCGGACAAGCGCCCGCGCACGATCATGGACGTGCTCGCGCGCGCCAAGGAGATCACTTTCTCCAGCCGCACCCGCCAGATCACCGATCAGCTGCTGCGTCAGCGCAAGGAACGCGAGCTGGTGCGCAAGGTGCTCGCCAAGCTCCCCGCGGACCTGCACGACGACCCGGAGGTCAAGGCGCTGACGAAGGTCGCGGCGGAACAGCCGGTCAGCCTCGTCCACCTGATCTATCGCGCCAATGCGTGGGAGGGCGGCGCGCGCGATTTCGAATTTTCGACCCGCACGATGCGCGAGCATTGGGCCGCCGGCCAGGCGGCGGTGGAGGCGACGATGGCCAATGCCGAGCTGGTCGCCGAAAACATCCTCACCGGCCGCACCGCGGCCTTCGACATGACGCGATAGGAGCAAATGATGTTTCTGAAGGGCAAGAGCGCGGTCATCACCGGATCGACCTCGGGCATCGGGCTGTCGATCGCCAAGGCGTTCGCCGCCGAGGGCGCCGCGGTGGTGATCAACGGCTTCGGCGATGCGGCGGCGATCGAGCAGGAGCGTGCCGGGCTCGCTGCGCTGAGCGGTGCGCAGGCGCTGTACGACGCGGCGGACATGACCAAGCCCGATCAGATCGCGGCGATGATCGTCCGCGCACACGATACGCTCGGCGGGCCGGACATCATCGTCAACAATGCCGGCATCCAATATGTTGCGCCGGTCGATCAGTTCCCGACCGAGAAATGGGACGCGATCAGCGCGATCAACCTTACCAGCGCGTTCCACATGATGCACGCCGCGGTGCCCTATATGCGCGAGAAGAAATGGGGCCGGATCATCTCCACCGCCTCGGCGCATAGCCTCGTCGCCAGCCCCAACAAATCGGCCTATGTCGCGGCCAAGCATGGCATCGCCGGGCTGACCAAGACGGTGGCGCTGGAAACCGCGACCGCCGGGATCACGGTCAATTGCATCTCGCCGGGCTATGTCTGGACCCCGCTGGTCGAAAACCAGATCCCCGATACGATGAAGGCGCGCAATATGACGCGCGAGCAGGTGGTCAACGACGTGCTGCTCGATGCCCAGCCGACCAAGCAGTTCGTCACCCCCGAGCAGGTCGCGGCGCTGGCGGTGTTCCTGTGCCGCGACGAGGCATCGCAGATCACGGGCGCGAATCTGTCGGTCGACGGCGGCTGGACCGCGGCGTAAGCATGCGGGTGGATGTGCGCCTGAACCAAAGAGGGGCCGAATGGCGATATTGATCGCGCTTGCCGCGCTGGTGGCGTGTCAGGCCGGGGCGGCGGAGGTCGTGCCGGTCGAGGGCGGCGCGAAGAATCTCAACGCCACCCCCGAATGCCGCACGGCCGAAGTGGCGTGGCGCCGCGCCGCCACCGCCGCCGATCGCGAGCGGCTGCGCAACTGGCGGGTGTCGTGGCTCGCGGCGCTCGACGAGGCCAAGGCCGGCGGCGGGGCGAGCGAGATCGCCGCCGATGCCGATCTGTTCGATCCCGATCGGTCGCTCGACAATCCTTTGCCGCCGGTCGGCACATATCGCTGCCGGATCGTCAAGCTCGGCGCCGCGCATCAGGTGAACCGCGATTATGTCGCCTTGCCGTCCGCCAAATGCAGCGTCGGGCAGGACAGCGGCGAAACCTGGTTCGCGATCGACGACGGGACGCAACGCCCGATCGGCCGGCTGTTTCCCGGGCCGCCGGGGCGGGGGGTCTTCCTCGGCACGCTCGAGCTGGGCGATGAGCGGCTGCCGCTTACCTATGGCGTCGACGATCAGCGCAACATCATCGCTTATGTCGATCGCGTCGGCGAGAAGCGCTGGCGGCTGCTGATCCCGGCCCCGCATTTCGACGCAAAGGCGGAACTGATCGAGATCACGCCGGGCGGGTGAGCCTGGCCTTGCCGCCTTCCTCCTCCCCTCCCTGGTGAAGGGAGGAACTGGCGGTGGGTGGGTATGAGGCGTGCGATCCGGTGCCCCTCGAGCCAACCCACCCCCGACCCCTACCTTGTTCAAGGGAGGGGAGAAGCAAGCGGGTGGGGAGCAAAGTAAAGCCGGGCTACTGCCCGAAGCCCGCCGCGCTGGCCTGCGCGATTGCCTCGCGCGCGGCGGCGATCAGCGCGCTCGCCTTGGCCTCGCATTCGCGCTGCTCATAGACCGGGTCCGAATCGGCGACGATACCGGCGCCTGCCTGCATATGGATCGTCCCGTCCTTCACCACCGCGGTGCGCAGCACGATGCACGAATCCATCGAGCCGTCGGGGGAGAAATAGCCGACGCCGCCGGCATAGGCGCCGCGGCGCTCGGGCTCGAGCTCGGCGATGATCTGGCATGCGCGGACCTTGGGCGCGCCGCTCACCGTCCCCGCCGGGAAACCCGCGAGCAACGCGTCGATCGCGTCATGCGCCGGATCGAGCCGGCCGACGACGTTCGACACGATGTGCATCACATGGCTGTAGAATTCGACCATATAGCTGTCGGTCACCGTCACGCTGCCGGCGGCGGCGACGCGGCCGACGTCGTTGCGGCCGAGATCGAGCAGCATCAGATGCTCGGCGCGCTCCTTGGGGTCGGCGAGCAGGCTGGCGCGGTTCGCCTCGTCCTCGCTCGCGGTGCGGCCGCGCGGACGGGTGCCCGCGATCGGGCGGATCGTCACCTCGCCGTCGCGCGCGCGGACGAGGATCTCGGGGCTTGAGCCGATCAGCGCGAACCCCGGCAGATCGAGGTGATAGAGGAAGGGCGAGGGGTTGATCCGCCTGAGCGCGCGATAGAGCTCGAACGGCGGCAGCGCGAACGGCGCGGTGAAGCGCTGCGCGAGCACCACCTGAAAGATGTCGCCCGCAGTGATATAATCCTTCGCCCGCGCGACCATCTCGCCGTAGCGACCCGCCGGCAGCACCGGGTTGAGCGCGATCTCGGCGGGATCGCCGGTGACGCGCGGCGGCAGCGCGGCGGAAGCGAGGCGGGCCTCGACCGCATCGAGCCGTTCGTCGGCCTCGGCAACGATCGCCGCGGCATCGCGCGTCGCATCGGGCCATGCCGGCGCGACGAGGAACAAGGCATCGGCGAGCCGGTCGAACACCAGGATCACCGTCGGCCGTACGAACATCATGTCGGGCAAGCCGAGCGGGTCGGCGGCGGGAATCGCGAGATTTTCCGCGAGCGCCATCGTCTCATAGCCGAAATAACCGACGAGACAGGCGAGCGCCGCAGGCAATTCCGCCGGCACCTCCGCGCGGCACTCGGCGACGAGCTTGCGCAGCGCGGCGAGCGTCGGCTCGGGGCAGGGGGCGAAGGCGTCGCGATCGGTCAGCCAGCGCGGGTTGATCGCTGCGTCGTTTCCTTGAGCGCGGAACACCAGATCGGGGGCGAGCCCGATCAGGCTGTGGCGCCCGCGCACCGATCCGCCCTCGACCGATTCGAGCAGGAAATCGCCGCGCCCCGGCTCGATCAGCTTGAGCGCGGCGGCGACCGGGGTCTCGGTATCGGCGATGCGCCGGCGCCAGACGAGCGCCGGCTTCCCCGCGGCGAGCGTGGCGACGGCGGGGTTGCTGGGCGCCACGTTATTGATTGGACGCGTCCTTGCCCGAAAGGTCGGCCTTGATCCGCGCGAGTTCGGCGGCGTTGCGGGTCACCTTCACCTCGGCCTTGACGGCATTGGTGAACTGCTCGGCATATTCGCGCCCGACCAGCCGGCCGAGATCGCGGCGCGTCGAGGCGAGCAGCGGCGGCATGCTGGCGGCATCGCCGGCGACGATCGTGTCGAGCTTGACGATCAGCCAGCCCGCGCCGCCCGGCGCCTCGAGCATCCGCGCGCCGCCGCCGGGCAGGCTGAACAGCATCGCGAGCGCCGGATCGACCCCGCGCGGGTTGCTGGCGAGCTGGCCGCGTACCGCGCCGATCGGCTGGATCTTGGCGCCCTTCGCCCCGGCCTCGTTGAGCGCCTGGGCGAGCGGGGTGCCCTTCTGCACCTTGGCGAGCGCGGCGGCGGCGGCGGCGCGGGCCGCCCTGCGCGCGCGATCGGCCTGGACGTCCTTCACCACCGCCTCGCGCACCTGCGCCAGCGGGCGCGGCGCGGCGTGGACGATGCGATCGAGCGCGACCAACGCGAAGCTGCCGTCGGGGGCGGTCTGCACCATTACCGGCGCGTCGCCTTCCTCGGCCGCGAACGCCGCCTTGATGATCTCGGCCAGCGCCGGATCGGGCTTGGACGCGGGATCGTCGGGGTTGAGCCCGGTCGCGGTCAGCGCCGGGGTCGATTGCGCGGTGAGCTTGTTGTCGCCGACCAGCTCGGCGAAATTGGCATTGTTCGCGATCGCATCGTCGAGCTTGTCGTGGACAGCGCCCAGCGCCGCGACGGTCTTCTGCTGGGTCAGCGCCTTGGCGATTTCCTCACGCGCCTCGGCGAGCGACTTGGCCGCGACCTGCTCGACCGCGTCGACGCGCGCGACGACGAAGCCGACCGCGCCCTTCGCCGGGCCGACGGTCGCGCCCTTCGCCGCGCCGAACACCGCATCGGCGGCGGCGGGGGAGGTCTGCGCGGCGTAAGCGCTCTTTTCCACGGTGTTGATCGTGCGCGGTTCGAGCCCGACGGCGCGCGCCGCATCGGCGATCGGCGCGCCGCCCTTCACCTTGGCGGCGAGCGCCTCGGCGGCCTTCTGGTCGAGCACGACGACCTGGGTGATCGTGCGCTTTTCCTTCGCCGCATATTTCGCGCGGTCCTTGTTATACGCCGCCGCGATTTCCGCCTCGCTCGGCTGGATCTGCGCCTTGAGCGAATCCGGGGTGACGCGGGCGTAGCGGATCACGCGGCGCTCCGGCACGGTGTAGCGCGCGGCGTTGTTCTTGTAGAACGCCTGCAACTCGGCATCGGTCGGCGCCGGGCCGGTCGGCATCGCCGCCGCCGGCAGCAGCGCGATCTGCCCCGAACGGCGTTCGAGCAGCAGCGAGGCATAAGGCAGCGAGAAGGACGCCGGCATCTGCGCCGCGCCGATCGTCGGGGCGAGCAGGAAGCGCGCCATCGCCTGTTGCGCAATCTCGCCCTGCACCTGCGCGTCGGTCATCCGGCGCTGCTGGAGCACGCGCTCGTAGATCTTCTGGTCGAACTTGCCGCTCGGCCCCTGCAGCGCAGGAATGCCCTGCAGCTCGCTGCCGACCAGCGCGCGGCTCACCGCCATGCCCTGATCCTGCCCGAACTGCTCGAGCGCGATCCCGGTAAGCAGCTGATCGAGCACGCCTTCCACCCCGCCGCCGGCGACGAAGGCGGGCATGTCGACGGTCGGATTTTCCTGGCGAAGCTGGTTGAGCTGATCGCCGACGCGCTGCTTGAGCTGGGCTTCACCGATCGCGACCCGCCCGACGCGCGCGACGGTGGTCTTGGTCATCCCGCCGGAGCCGGAGGCGAGCCCGGTAACGTCACCCGCGGCAAATGCGATTGCGATCACGCCGAGCGTGAGGAAGGTGATGACCAGACCGGCCTTTGAATTGATGATCCGCCGGAAAAAGCCGAGCATGCGCGTTGAAATCCGTAAAGTTGCGGTTGGAGGCTTTAGGGGGGGCGAACGGTGGCATCAAGGCCGCACCGGGTTGACGAACGGTTTGCGTCGCGATTGACCCTGACGGTGGCATCGCGCGCCCGGCATCGCTATCGCCCGTCCGAACACGATCGAAGGGAGCATCATGCGTCGTAAGCTGGTTGCCGGAAACTGGAAAATGAACGGGTCGCTCGCCGGCCTTGCCGAGCTCGATGGGATCGGCGCGGCGCTCGATCCGCGGATCGATGTCGCGATCGCGGTGCCCGCGACGCTGATCGCCCCGGCCGCAGCGCGCGCGGCTTTCCCGATCGGGGCCGAGGATGTCCACAGCGCCGACAGCGGCGCGCATACCGGCTGCATCTCGGCGGCGATGGCGAAGGAGGCGGGCGCGGCCTTCTCGATCGTCGGCCATTCCGAGCGGCGGCAGGGCCAGTGCGAGAGCGACGCCGATGTGAAGGCCAAGGCCGAAGCGCTCAGGCGGCACGGCATGAACGCGATCCTCTGCGTCGGCGAAACGCTCGACGAGCGCGAGGCCGGGCGTGCGGTCGCGGTGGTCACCGCGCAGGTGCGCGCCTCGCTTCCCGAGGGCGCGGCGGGTGACTGGCTCGCGATCGCCTATGAACCGATCTGGGCGATCGGCACCGGCCGCTCCGCCACCGTCGAGGATGTCGAGGCGATGCACGGCGCGATCCGCGCGACGCTGGTCGAACTGCTCGGGGCCGAGCCGGGCGCGGCGGTGCGGCTGCTCTATGGCGGGTCGGTGACCGCGGACAATGCCGCGGCGCTGCTCCACGCGCGCGACGTCGATGGCGCGCTGGTCGGCGGGGCAAGCCTCACCGCGGCCAAGTTCGCGCCGATTATCGCGGCGGGGGCGTAATCTGCCAACGCCGGGGTGGGGTGACGCCACCTTGTGTCCCCGCCTTGGGCCCCAGTCTGGGCTCCCGCCTTCGCGGGCGCACATAGGGTGGGCACTACCGGTGGCTGATCTCGATCTCGACCGTCACCGGATCGCCCAGCGACACCCCGGTTTCCGCGCGCACCGCATCCTTGAGCGGCACCAGATAGCTCCCGTCGCGCGGAAACAGCGAGGTGGTGAAGCTGGCGCCGCCGATCGCCACCGTCACCGGCACGACGCCCCAGCCATAGCTCGCGACGCGCGCCGCCGCCTTGATCGCGGCGGCATGTTCGCGCGGGACGGGGGCGAAGAAGAACGGCGCCGGCCCGCGCCAGTGGATCACTTCGCTGTCAAAGGTGATCGCGAGCAGCGGGCCGTCGCTCATGAATAGCGCGCCTTGAGTACCTCCCACGCCGCGCGCAGCCCCAGCGCGTCGCCGCCCTTGGGCCGCCCCGCCTTGGCCGCCGGGCGCCACGCGAAGGTATCGACATGCGCCCAGGCGATATTGTCGGGGACGAAACGGCGCAGGAACAGAGCGGCGGTGACCGCCCCGGCAAACCCGCCCTCGGGCGAATTGACCATATCGGCGACGTCGGATTTGAGCATCTCGTCATAGCCGTCCCACAAGGGCATTCGCCACAAGGGGTCGCGGACGCGGACCGACGCGTCGAGCAATTCGGCCGCCAGCGCATCGTCATTGGCGAACAGCGGCGGCAGATCCGGCCCCAAGGCGACCCGTGCCGCGCCGGTCAGCGTCGCGAAATCGAGGATCAGCGCGGGCTCCGCCTCGACCGCCTTGGCCAGCGCATCGCCGAGGATCAGCCGGCCCTCGGCATCGGTGTTGGTATTCTCGACCGTCAGCCCCTTGCGCGTCCTGAGTACGTCGCCGGGGCGGAAGGCGTTGCCCGAAACCGCATTCTCCACCGCCGGGATCAGCAAATGGAGCCGCACCTTGAGCCGCGCGGCCATCACCAGCCCGGCGAGCGCCAGCATATGCGCCGCGCCGCCCATATCCTTCTTCATCAGCCGCATGCCCGCGGCGGGCTTGATATCGAGCCCGCCCGAATCGAAGCACACGCCCTTGCCGACCAACGCGATGCGCGGATGCGCCGCATCGCCCCATTCGAGCTCGATCAGCCGCGGCGCGTTTTCCTTCGCCGCCGCGCGCCCGACCGCGTGGATCATCGGATAGCCCGTCGCCAGCGCATCGCCGCGCGTCACGTTGAGCGTCGCATTATGCTTCTTGGCCAGCGCTTCGGCCGCCGCCTCCAGCTCCGCCGGGCCGAGATCGCCCGCGCCCGTATTGACCAGATCGCGCACCAGCGCGGTCGCCTCGGCGACGCGCAGCGCCTCCTCGATCCGTGCCGGCTCGCCCGACAGCAGCACGCGCGGCTCGGCCGGATCGGCGCGATAGCGGTCGAAGCGATATTGCCCGAGCAGCCAGCCGAGCATCGCCGCCCCGGGCTCGCCCGACGCGAGCCGATAGGTTCCCTCGGGCAGCGATGTGCCGAGCGAGGCGATTCGCCACGGCGATTCTTCGGGCTCGTTGCACACCAGCAGGTACGACCAGTCCTCCGCCGCCTCGCCGGGGAGCACCGCGCGCTCGCCGGCCTTGCCCGCCACCCGGTTCGCCGCGACCGTGCTGCGCACGCGCGGCGGCTGGCCGGCGAGCCAGTCGGCGAAGGCATCGGGGTGGACGATATGGAGCGCGCGCGCCGGCTGGCCGCGGTCGGGCTGAAGCATCGGTGAAAAGTCCGTCATGGGGCCACCAAAGCAGGACTTGTCCGCCCGCGCAACGCAGGCGGTTTGCAACTGGGGAGCGGGGCTCTACATCGTGCGCATGACCACGCACACCACCCGCATGCTGATCCTCGGTTCCGGCCCGGCCGGGCTCTCCGCCGCCATTTACGGCGCACGCGCCGGGATGCAGCCGATCGTCGTCCAGGGCATCCAGCCCGGCGGCCAGCTCACCACCACCACCGATGTGGAAAATTACCCCGGCTTCGCGGACGTGATCCAGGGGCCGTGGCTGATGGAGCAGATGCAGAAGCAGGCCGAGCATGTCGGCACGCGGCTGATGTGGGATACGATCGTCGAGGTCGATCTGACCAAGCGCCCGTTCCGGCTGATCGGCGACGGCGGCGATGTCTATGAGGGCGAGGTGCTGGTGATCGCCACCGGGGCGCAGGCCAAATGGCTCGGGATCGACAGCGAGGAAGCGATGAAGGGCAAGGGCGTCAGCGCCTGCGCGACCTGCGACGGCTTCTTCTATCGCGGCAAGAAGGTCGCGGTGATCGGCGGCGGCAATACCGCGGTCGAGGAGGCGCTGTACCTCACCAACCATTCCGACGACGTGACGCTGATCCACCGCCGCGATTCGCTGCGCGCCGAGAAGATCCTGCAGGAGCGGCTGTTCGCGCACCCCAACATCACGGTGCTGTGGAACAAGGAAGTCGCCGAATTCGTCGACGGCGGCGGCACCGCCGGGCTCGTCGCGCTCGATCTCAAGGATACCGCGACCGGCGAGGTTTCGCGGCTCGACGTGCAGGGCGGGTTCGTCGCGATCGGGCATCATCCGGCGACCGAATTGTTCCGCGGCCATCTCGCGCTCGACGACGACGGCTATATCGCGGTCCAGCCGGGGTCGACCCGCACCAGCGTCGCCGGTGTGTTCGCGTGCGGTGACGTGATGGACAAAATCTATCGTCAGGCGGTGACCGCGGCCGGCACCGGCTGCATGGCCGCGCTTGACGCGGAGCGTTTCCTGGCTGAGGCTGATTTCGAGAAATTGGCAGAAGCTGCTGAATAAGCACACGATTACCGGGGGGATCATGAAAGTCAGATTTGTACTCGCCGCGTCCGCGGCAATGATGTTGTTCGCCACGCCGGCGCTGGCGGCGGACAAGAAGGGCGACGCCGAAGCGGCGGAGAAGAGCGGCGATCCCGCGATCCCGCCGCCGGTCGTTTCGGTGACGCATCACACGGGGACGTTCGGCGGGGTGAAGATCGCCTATAAGGCGACCGCGGGCGAAACCTATCTCAAGGACAAGGACGGCAAGCCGCTCGCGGCGATCACCTCCTACAGCTATGTCAAGGAAGGCGCGGTCGATCCCAACCGGCCGGTGACCTTCCTGTGGAACGGCGGACCCGGATCGGGCTCGCTATGGCTGCAGATGGGGGCGTTCGGGCCCAAGCGCGTGGTGGTGCCGAGCGACGCCAAGGATGACGGCGCGCCGCCCTATCGCATGATCGACAATGCCGCGTCGCTGCTCGACGTCACCGATCTGGTGTTCATCGATCCTGTCGGCACCGGGTTCAGCCACGCGCTCGGCAAGACCGATCCCAAGGATTATTGGGGCGTCACCAAGGACGCCAAGTCGATGGCGGCGTTCATCCGGCTGTGGCTCGATGCCAACGGGCGTTGGAACGCGCCCAAATATATCGGCGGCGAAAGCTATGGCACCACGCGCTCCGCGGCGGTGATCAACGAGCTCGAGGGCAGCTACACCGATGTCGCGGTCAACGGCATCATCCTGATCTCCTCGATCCTGGATTTCAGCCAGGCGGCGGATTCCCCCGGCAACGAGCTGGGGTATGTCACCAATCTGCCGTCGATGGCGGCGACCGCCTGGTTCCACAACAAGGTGCAGGACAAGCCCGCGACCGTCGAGCAATTCGTCGCCGAGGCGAAGGCGTTCGCGATCGGACCCTATGCCTCGGCGCTGCTCAAGGGCAATGCGCTGAGCGCCGCCGAGCGCGCGCAGATCCTGCCGCAATTGTCGCGCTTTACGGGCGTGTCGCAAACCTATCTCGAACATGCCGACCTCCGGCTGTCGCCGGGTCGCTTCTACAAGGAGCTGCTGCGCGATCGCGGGCTGACGATCGGGCGGCTCGACACGCGCTATACCGGCAAGGATTACGACAATGCCGGGGAGGAGCCCGATAACGATCCGAGCTTCTACGGGATCGACGGCGCCTATACCGCGGCGATGAACCATTGGGTGCGCGAAGGGCTGAAATATTCCCCTGAGCGGGTCTACATCTCGATCGGCGGGGTGCGCGACTGGGATTGGAACATCGGCGGGCCGCGCGGCGGGGAGGGCTATCTCAACGTCGCGCCCTATATCGGCCGGGCGCTGCGCGAGAATAGCGGGCTCAGGGTGTTCGCCGGGCAGGGCTATTATGATTTCGCGACGCCGTTCTTCGGCGCCGAATATTCGCTTACCCGCACCGGGATGCCGACCGACGGACGCATCCAATGGCATTATTATAACGCCGGGCACATGATGTATGTGCGCGATGAGGATTTGCAGAAGCTTTCCAACGATATCCGCGCGTTTATTCGCGCGCGGTAACAAGATCGCGGATCGCCGCCGCCAGCGCGGCGGCGTCCGCCGGCCGCGCGAAGCTGTGCGATGCGGTGCGGACGGTGAGCGTGCGCGGCGCGATCCCGGCGCGGCGCGCGGCATCGGCATAAGCGATCGCGGTTGCATCCTGTTCGGCGAGGATGATGCGCGCATCGGTGCCCCAGGCGGCGATCGCCGCGAGCACGCCGGCGGTGAACGGATCATTCTGCGGACCGTTCTGCGAAATACGCCGTAACCCGCGGATAAGCTTGCCGATCGATACGCCGCCGGTGAGCAGTCGCCGCCACGTCGCCGGGTCGCGTAGCCGCGCGGCATAATGCGCGCGGATCGCCGGGGCGGGGGGCAGGTCGTCGCGCGGCTCGACCACCCAGGGATTGGCGAGCAGCACGCGATCGATCCCCGCGTCGCGCCCGTGATGCGCGAGCAACGTCGCGGCATCGCAATTGCCGAACGCGACCAGCGCGGCGACCTGTGGCGCCTCGCGCCGGAATGCCCCGCAGGCGGCGAGCAGATCGGCGCGCGCCGCGCGAAACCCGCGATTGGCACCCCCCGAATCCCCGACGCCGCGCCGGTCGTAGCGGAATACCGGCGTTCCTTCCGCCGCCAGCGTCGCGGCGAGCATCGCCATCCCGCGATGCGCCCCGCTGCGCAATTCGTTCCCGCCCGAGACGATCAACAGCCCGGTCGTGCCGTCCGCCTCGTCGAGCGAGCCGAGCAATTGATCCTCCTCGCACGGAAAGGCGATCAGCCGGCGCATATCGCGATCCAGTTGGCGAGATCGGTGGCGATCACTTCCTGCAGCGCCGGGTCGACCGCAGGCTCGCTCGCGCGCCACAGATTGCGGCCCGAAAGCAGGACGTCCGCCGGTCGCGGATCGCCCTCCAGCCGTGCGGCCTTCACCCGCGCGCCGGTCAGCGGCGCGGCGGCGGCGAGTTGGTCGAGCAGCGCGGGCGACAGCAAATTGCCGGCATAATCCGCATCCCCGCCGAGCTTGCGGAGGCGATCCAGTTCGCGGCGCTGATCCGTGCCGCTCAACGGCGCGAGGTGCCAGCGCCCGGCGAGCCGCGCGTCATTGTCGACCAGTGCGCCGCCGCGCCAGCTCATCGCGAACGCCGGCGTACCGAGGCTCGCCGCGGCATCGGCGAAGGCGTCGCGCCAGTCGGCCAGTGTCGCGTCGCGGGTTTCGATCAGGCTTTCGCCGGTGCCGGGCAGATCGGGCAGCGCCCCGCCGATCCCGCGCTCGGCGAGCCGGCGCAGCACGTCGATCGCTGCGGCGCGGGTGCGGTTGGCCTCTTCGAACAGCGGCAGCGCGACGACGACGACCGCGCCGTGCATCGGGCCGAGACGCAGCATCGCCTCGCGCCCGCCGCGCCAGGTGTAATGATCGATGCGGGGGGCGCTCAGGCCCGGACCTTGCCCGCCGCGAAGCGGGTCAGCGCGCCGAAGGTTTCGAGCATGTCGCCGTCGACGTCATCGTCGTCGATCGTGATGCCGAGCCGGTCTTCGAGCTCGGTCAACACCCCGGCGACGGCCATCGAATCGAGCTCGGGCAGCGCGCCGAACAGCGGCGTATCGGCGGTGAATGCCGCGACCTGCGCCTCGGGCAGCCCCAGCGCGTCGCGCAATACGCCGCGCACCGTCTGCTCGATATCGTCGTGGCCTTCCCGCTTCATGCGTGATCCCTTCCCCGCTGGGGAGGCGCGTTAAGGCCCAAAGGCGCACAGGGCAATGCCGCGATCGCGAGCCGGTCGATGTTCGCCGCGGCACCCCTGCACAATCCCGTCACCCCGGCCTTGAGCCGGGGTCCATCGGGAGGCAGACGCCGAGCAAGAGGCTCCAGCCGAAGAGCGTGCGGCACAATGGACCCCGGCTCAAGGCCGAGGTGACGGTGGGAGTAGGGCATCGCTCTCGAAATTGCCGAACGACGCCGCCTTGGGCTTCCCGCCGTCCGGCACGGCATGGCATGAGCGTTGGGGGATGAAATCTCCCCCGGCTTCGGTCATGGAGGGCCGATGGTGCCGCTCGATCCCGTCCCGCAGCCGATCGATCATGTCCTCGCCGGCGCGCCCGATGCGCCAGCGCTGATCGAGCGCGGGGAAACGCTCTCCTATCGCGACCTTGAGCAAGCGGTCGCGCGGCTGGCCGGCTGGCTCGCCGGGTTCGGCTTCGCCCCGGGCGATCGCGTCGCGAGCTGGCTGCCCAAGACCCGCGCCGCGTGCCTGATGCCGCTCGCCGCGCCGCGCGTGGGGCTGGTGCATGTGCCGATCAACCCGTTGCTCAAGCGCGCGCAGGTCGCGCATATCATGAGCGACAGCGGCGCAAGGCTGCTGCTGACCCAGCCGGCGCGCGCCGCGACGCTTGCATCCGAAGACCTGCCTGCGGGGGTCGTTCTCGCCGAGGCCGCCGGGGAAGGCGATGCGCTGCCGCGTTCTACTGCCGATCCGCAGGCGCTGGCGGCGATCCTCTATACCTCGGGGTCGACCGGGCGCCCCAAGGGGGTGATGCTGAGCCACGCCAACCTCTGGCTCGGTGCGAACTCCGTCGCACATTATCTTGAGATCGCCCCGGAAGATCGCGTTCTCGGGGTGCTGCCGCTGAGCTTCGATTATGGCCAGAGCCAGCTTCTCTCGACCTGGGCGGCGGGGGCGGCGGTGGCGCCGCTCGATTATCTCACCGCGCGCGACGTGGTGAAGGCGGTCGAGCGCGTCGACGCGACCACGCTCGCCGGGGTGCCGCCCTTGTGGGTGCAGTTGCTCGAGGCCGACTGGCCGGCCGAGACCGCGGCGCGGCTTCGGCGGCTGACCAATTCGGGCGGCGCGCTGACGATGCGGCTCGTCGCCGGGCTGCGTGCGATATTTCCCAACGCGCGGCTCTATCCGATGTACGGGCTGACCGAGGCATTTCGCTCGACCTTCCTCGATCCGGCGCTGGTCGATCGTCATCCCGAATCGATCGGGCGCGCGATCCCGCATGCCGAGGTGCTGGTGGTCCGCCCCGACGGCACGCGCGCCGCGCCGGGCGAACCGGGCGAACTGGTCCACGCCGGGCCGCTCGTCGCGCAGGGCTATTGGCGCGATGCCGAGCGCACCGCGCAGCGCTTTCGCCCTGCGCCGGTTTTCTCGCGCTACGGCGGGACGGCGGTGTGGTCGGGGGACAATGCGGTGGCGGATGCCGAGGGGCTGCTCCGCTTCGTCGGGCGCGACGACGAGATGATCAAGAGCGCGGGCAACCGCATCAGCCCCGCCGAGCTGGAGGAAGCCGCGGTCGCGGGGGGCGAGGCGGCGGAAGCGGTGGCGGTCGGCATTCCCGATGCGCGGCTCGGTCAGGCGATCGTGCTGGTGCTGCGCGGCGACGCGACGGCGGAGCCCGCACTGCGCGATCGGCTCAAGCGCGATCTGCCCAATTTCATGCAACCGGCGCGGATCGAGTGGCGCGACGATCTGCCGCGCAATCCCAACGGCAAGCTCGATCGCGCCCGGATCCGCGCGGAGGTGACGTCATGAAGCCGATGGGGCCGATCCCGCCCGAATTTGCCGGGCAGCAGGGGATGCTGACGATCGGCGGCCGCGCCGCGGACGATCTGGTGGCCGAGGCCGGGTCGCCCTGCTTCGTCTACGATCCCGCGATCGTCGCCGCGCGGGTGGCGCGGTTTCGTGCCGCGCTGCCGGGCGTCGACCTGCATTATGCGATGAAGGCCAATCCTTTCCCGCCGTTGCTCGCCGCGATCGCGCCGCTGGTCGACGGGATCGACGTCGCCTCCGCGGGGGAACTCGCGCTGGCGCTCACCGCCAAGGCCGCCGCGAGCATCAGCTTCGCCGGTCCCGGCAAGCGCGACGCCGAGCTGGAGGCGGCGATCGCCGCCGGGGCGACGCTCAACGTCGAATCCGCCAATGAGGCACGGCGCGCGCTGGCGATCGGCGACCGGCTCGGGCGCACGCCGCGGCTCGCGGTGCGGGTCAATCCCGATCTCGAGCTCAAGGGCTCAGGGATGAAGATGGGCGGGCGACCGTCGCCGTTCGGTATCGATGCCGAGCAGGCCGCGGACGTGGTGCGGCTGATCGTCGCGGGTGGGGCGGACTGGCGCGGTTTCCATATCTTCGCTGGATCGCAGGCGCTCGATGTCGCCGCGATCATCGAGACGCAGGCGGCGACGCTCGCGCTCGCCGCGCGGCTGGCCGAGGAAGCGGGCGCCGCGCCGCCGCTGGTCAATCTCGGCGGCGGGTTCGGCGTGCCCTATTTCGCGGGCGACGTTGCGGTCGATGTCGAACGGATCGGTGCGGCGCTCGCTGAGGCGCTGGCGACGCGCGCCGCGATCCTCGCCGATGCGCGTTTCGCGATCGAGCTCGGGCGCTGGCTCGTCGCCGAGGCTGGGGTCTATCTGACGCGGGTGGTCGATCGCAAGGAGAGCCGCGGCGAGACCTTCCTCGTCGTCGACGGCGGGCTGCATCACCAGCTCGCCGCCAGCGGCAATTTCGGCACGGTGGTGCGGCGCAACTATCCGCTCGCGGTGGTGGGGCGCATGGGCGAAGCGGCGAGCGAGGAGGTATCGGTGGTCGGCTGCCTGTGCACCCCGCTCGATCGGCTCGGCGACCGGGTCGCGCTGCCCCCCGCAGCGCCGGGTGACGTCATCGCGATCTTCCTCGCCGGGGCCTATGGCGTCACCGCCAGCCCGGCGGCGTTCCTCGGCCATCCGCCCGCCGCGGAACTTATGGTTGGCCTTTCTTAAACGCTATCTTCACCTCTTAACCGCATAGCGCAAAAGGCAAAGTGCATCGGATCGGGGGGTAGGGGTTCCGCCCGGCCGCGTGCAGCTAAGGGGTGTGACTATGCGTTTTGGCAGTGGTTCCCGTGGGCTGACGACGCTCGCGCTGGCATCGATGATGCTCGCGGGGTGCGGTGGCGCGGGAAGCGGCGCGCGGCCCGCTGCGCTGCCGTCGGCGGCGTTCGTCGCCAAGGCCGAGCAGCCGGGCGAGCAATATGTCATCGGCCCGCTCGATTCCCTGCAGATCTTCGTGTGGCGCAACCCCGAACTGTCGGCGAAGGTGCAGGTGCGCCCCGATGGCCGCATCACCACGCCGCTGGTCAACGACATGCCCGCGGTCGGCAAGACCCCGGCCAAGCTCGCCGACGATATGAAGGCGGCGCTCGGCGAATATATCAAGGACCCGATCGTCTCGGTGATCGTGGAGAATTTCTCCGGCACGTTCAGCCAGCAGGTGCGGATCGTCGGCGCGACCGAGAAGCCCGCCTCGCTGCCCTATCGCGCGAACATGACCCTGCTCGATGCGATGATCGCGGTCGGCGGGCTTTCGCAATATGCCGCCGGCAATCGCGCGCGGCTGATCCGTTACGATCGCGCGACCGGCAAGCAGCATGAATATCAGCTCAAGATCAATCGCTTGCTCAAGAGTGGCGACGCATCCGCCAACGTCAAGCTCGAGCCGGGCGATGTGATCATCATCCCGGAAAGCATGTTCTGAGGCCGACGTGACAGGATTGTTCGACGAGATCAGGATCGTGCTCCACATGCTGTGGACGCGCCGCTGGATCGCGCTGGCGGTGGCCTGGGGGGTGTGCATCCTCGGCTGGCTGTTCGTCAGCCAGATCCCGAGCCGCTACGAAAGCCACGCGCGCGTTTTCGTCCAGATGCGGCAGGTGCTGCCCGCCGGCGCCAACGGCGCCACGACGATCGGCGATCAGGTGCGCGATATCGATACCGTGCGGCAGACACTGACCTCGGCGGTCAATCTCGAAAAGGTGGTACGCGGCACCGATCTGGCGCGCGGCGCGACCACCGATCGCCAGATCGCCGATCGCGCCGCCGGGTTGCAGAATGCGATCAAGATCACCGCGCAGCAGGACAATCTCTACGAGATCGCGGTCGCCTCGTCGTCGCCGCGGCTGGCGCAGCAGATCGCGCAGCGGGTGATCGACCTGTTCGTCGAACAGAATCTCTCGGACGACCGCAGCCAGAGCGCGCAAACGCTTCAGTTCCTTGATTCCCAGCTCCAGTCGCTCGGCGCCAAGCTGCAGGATGCCGAGGTGAAGCGCGCGGATTTCCAGAACCATTATCTCGGCTCGCTGCCCGGCACCGGATCGGTCAGCGACCGGATCGGCGCAGCGCGCGCGCAGATGAGCCAGGTCGACAGCGATCTCGCCGCGGCGCAGGCCAATCTTTCCGCGCTCAACGGCCAGATGGCGGGCACGCCGCGCTCGGTGCCGGGGCTCGGCCCGGCCCCGGGGATGGCGCCGGCGCGCGCGCGGCTCGCGGCGATCCAGGGCCAGCTCGCCGATGCGCGCGCGCGCGGCTATACCGATGCCCACCCCGATGTCGTCGCGCTCAAGGCGCAGCTCGCGCAGGCGCAGGCCGATGTGAAGCACGAGCCCGCACAGGCGGGTATCGCTGGGGCGGACAATCCCGCCTATCTCTCGCTCGCCTCGATGCGCGCCGACCGGCAGGCGGCGGTCACCGCGCTGGTCGCGCGCAAGCGCCAGCTTCAGTCCGATCTCGATACGCTCAACGCCAAGCTGGCGCAGGACCCAGCGGTCGCGGCGGAGCAGGGCGGGATCGATCGCAGCTACAACGTCCTCAAGAACCAGTATGACCAATTGCTCGCCCAGCGCGAGCAGGTCGCGCTGCACAGCCAGGCGCAATCGCAGACCGATGCGGTGAAGTTCAGCGTGATCGATCCCCCGACCAGCCCGCGCACCCCGACTGCGCCCAACCGGCCGCTGCTGCTCACCGGGGTGCTGGCGGCGGGGCTGCTCGGCGGGCTCGGCGCGGCGTTTGCGCTGGGGCAGATCCAGGCGACCTTCCCGACCGCGCGGCGGCTGGAGAAAGCGTCGGGGATGCCGGTGATCGGCTCGATCGGCGAGATGATCACCCGCACCCAGGCGGAGGATCGCGCGCGCAAGCTCAAATGGCTTGCGGGCGGTGCGGCGGCGCTGGTGGCGAGTTACGTGATCCTGCTCGGGGTCGAGATGGTGCAACGGGGGATGGCGGCATGAGCGAAACCCCGGCCCCCCGCGACGGCGCCCCGCGCGACGGATCGCTGATCGAGCGCGCCGCGCAAATCTACGATTTCGATGCGCAATTCCGCGTGCGGCGCGCCGCGTCGCTGCTGTCGACGCGCACGGCGAGCGAGCCGCAGCCCGAAGCGCACAGCTTCCTCGACGATGCCCCGCCGCCGCCGCCGGGCGCCGAAACCCTGTCGCGCGAGGCCGCGCTGACGCTCGCCGCGATCCCGCTCGAATTGCGCGATTTCGGCATGAGCGACGAGGATGACGAGGCCGCGGCATCGCCCGTGCCGTCGGACGTGATCGCGATCGACCGCGCGTTGCTCGCGGCGAAGGGCATGCTGGTGCCGGGTGCGCCGGTGGGGGCGCTGGCCGAGGAATTCCGGCTGGTGAAGCGGCAGTTGCTGCTCAACGCCCGCTCGATCGCAATGGGCACCCCCGAGCGCCGTGCGCGGACGATCCTCGTCGGATCGGGCAAGCCGGGCGAGGGCAAAACCTTTTGCGCGATCAACCTCGCGATCAGCCTTGCCGCCGAGCGCGATGTCGAGGTGCTGCTGGTCGACGCCGATTTCGCCAAGCCCGACGTCATGGCGTCGCTCGGCCTCAGCGATTCGACCGGGCTGCTCGACATCATCGACGATCCCGCGCTCGATCCCGAGGCATTCGTGCTCAAGACCGATGTGCCGCAGCTCTCGCTGCTCCCGTCGGGCGCGCGGAGCCACGCCGATACCGAATTGCTCGCCAGCGCGCGCACCGCCGAGGTGCTCGATCGGCTGCTCGCGGCCGATCCGCGCCGCATCATCGTGTTCGATTCGCCCCCGGCGCTGGCGGCCTCGCCGGCATCGGTGCTGGCGCTGCTCGTCGCGCAGGTGATGCTGGTGGTCCGCGCCGATCGCACCACCGAGGGCGATGTGCGCGAGGCGGTCGGGCTGCTCGACGGCTGCGAGCATATCAGCCTCGTCCTCAACGCCGTTTCCTACGAGCCGCACCGCGGGCGCTTCGGCAGCTATTACGGACAAGGCGGGCGCGGATGAGGCTTGCCTTCCTGGCCGTTGCGCTCGCCGCATCGCCGGCGGCGGCGGATACGCGCTACCTCATCCCCTATGTCGAGGTGGGGCAGGCGATCGGCGCCGATCTTTCCAGCGACGATGTCGTCACCTGGACCCAGCTTGCGGCGGGGATCGATGCCGGCGTGTCGGGGCGGCGCGCCGAGGGGCAGATCAGCGCGCGTTACGAGCGGCGCATTCCCTGGGGCGGCGATCTCGTCGATCAGGACATGCTGTCGGGCCTCGCGCGCGGCTCGATCAAGCTCACCCCGGCCCTGTCGTTCGACGCCGGCGCGCTGGCGACCCGCACCCGGGCGGATATCCGCGGCGCGGCGCCGGGGCTGTACAGCAGCGACCCGGCCAATATTTCAAATGTTTATTCGATTTATCTCGGGCCGCAACTGAGCACGGCGGTCGGGCCGGCGCAGCTGACCGCCGCCTATCGCTTCGGTTATACGAAGGTCGATGCCCCCGCCTTTACCGGGATCGCGCCGGGCGCGCCACGGCTCGATTATTTCGATCAGTCGACTAGCCATCTCGCAACGGCTTCGATCGGGACGCGGGCGGGGGCGATCGCGCCGTTCGGCATCACGCTGAGCGGCGCGATAGAGCGCGATTCCGCCACCGAGCTGTCGCAGCGTTACGAGGGTGAATTCGGCCGCGTCGACGTGGTGCAGCCGATCAGCCGCACGGTCGCGATCCGCGGCGGGGTCGGCTATGAGAAGATCAAGGCCACCCAGCGCGACGCATTGCTCGACGGCAACGGCGCTCCGGTGCTCGATGGCAACGGACGCTTCGTCACCGACCCCAATTCGCCGCGCCGCATCGCCTATAATACCGACGGGCTGATCTACGACGCGGGGGTGATCTGGCGCCCGTCGCCGCGGCTCGAGCTGCAGGCGAACGCGGGCTATCGCTATGGCGGCGAGACCTATTTTGGCTCGCTCTCGTGGCGCCTGACCCCCAACAGCGCGATCCGCGCGGTGGTCTACGACGGGGTGAGCACCTTCGGCCGCCAGCTCCGTGACGGGCTCGCCGGGCTGCCCACCGCCTTTGATACCGGCGGCGGCGGCGCGTTCGGGCAGCAATTCGCCGGCTGCGTCTTCGCTTCGCAACCCGCGACCGGCGGGGCGGGCGGATGCCTCAACAGCGCGTTCCAGTCGATCACCACCGCCACCTATCGCGCGCGCGGGGTCGACGTGGTCTACAGCCGCACCGCCGGGCTCACCCGGCTCGGCTTCGGCTTCGGCTATGCCAATCGCAAGCTTTATGCGCCGCCGGCCGCGCCGGGGATCACGCTGTTCGGCGTGATTGACGAAAGCTATTATGCGCAGATCTTCTACGCGCGCGCGCTCAGCCGCAATTCGGAGGTCGATGCCAATCTGTTCGTGAATTATTACGACAGCGGCGTGCCGGGGATGCAGGGCGTGCTCGGCGCGGGCGCGACCGGCAGCTATCAGCATCGCTTCGGCCGGCTCGGCACGATCGCGTCGCTCGGCATTTACACCTATGACCAGCGCGGTTTCGACAGCATCTGGTCGCTCCAGGGGCTGCTCGCGGCGAGGTATGAATTCCGATGATCGCCCGGCACCCCGACAAGCAAGGAACATCGTGAGATGTACGAGGATCATTTCGGCCTCAGCGAGCGGCCGTTCCAGCTCACTCCCGATCCCAAATATTGGTTCGACAGCGCCACGCATCGCAAGGCGATGGCCTATCTCGGCTATGGGCTGGCGCAGGGCGAGGGGTTCATCGTCATCACCGGCGATATCGGCGCGGGCAAGACGACGCTGGTCGGGCATCTGACCGCGCGGATCGATCCCGCGAACCTGCGGGTGATCTCCCTGGTATCGAGCGCGATCGAGGCGGACGATCTGCTCCGCGTCGTCGCGAACGGGCTGGGGGTGAGCGACGTGCCGCGCAACAAGGCGGATCTGCTCGCCGCGATCGAGCGCGGGCTCAATGCGGTCGCGCGCACCGGGCGGCGCACCCTGCTGATCGTCGACGAGGCGCAGGCGCTGCCGCTCCCCGCATTGGAGGAGTTGCGCATGCTCTCCAATTTCCAGGCGGGCGGGAAGGCGCTGCTGCAGATTTTCCTGCTCGGCCAGCCCGAGTTCCGCGAACGGCTCCACGGCTCCTATTCGCTCGAGCAATTGCGCCAGCGGGTCATCGCGCTCCACCATCTCGAACCGATGGGCGAGGAGGAGGTCGCCGACTATATCGGCCACCGGCTGCAGGTCGCGGGGTGGCAGGGGCAGCCCGATTTCGCCGAGGATGCCTTCCCCTTGCTCTATCGCGCGACCGATGGCGTGCCGCGCCGGGTGAACCAGCTGATGGGGCGGGTGATGCTTCACGCCGCGATCGCGGGGACGACGCTGATCGACGCGGCATTGATCGAGGAAGTCCAGGCCGATGCCGCGCGCGATCTGCCCAGCGCCTCGGCCCCGCCGGCGGGGTCGGCGACGATCGCCGACGAGGGCATCCTCGCCGAGCGTATCGCCGCGCTGGAGGCGCGGATCGCCGAGCAGGACGCCGCGTTGCGCCGCGTGCTGACCTTGCTGGTCGACTGGGTGGAGAATGAGCCCGTCCCTCTTGCATCGCGGCTGGAGGCAGTGCGCGGCGCGGCGGCCTGAACATGGGCGTGGTCAACGGCCTGTCGGTCGATATCGAGGAATGGTTTCAGGTCGGCGCGTTTGAGCGGACGATCGCGCGTGCGGATTGGGATGCGCTCGAATCGCGGGTCGCCTCCAATACTGCGACGGTGCTCGATCTGTTCGCCGAGACGGGGGTGAAGGCGACCTTCTTCACGCTCGGCTGGGTCGCGCAGCGCCAGCCCGCGCTGATCCGTCGCATCGTCGCCGAAGGGCATGAGATCGCGAGCCACGGCTGGGATCATGCGCGCGTCTTCACGCTCGACGCGGCGCGCTTTCGCGACGATCTGCGCCGGACCCGCGCCGCGCTGGAGGATGCCGGCGGCGTGAAGGTCACCGGCTATCGCGCGCCGAGCTTCTCGATCGACGCGCGCACCCCCTGGGCGCATCAGGTGCTGGCGGAGGAAGGCTATACCTATTCGTCGAGCGTCGCCCCGATCGCGCACGATCACTACGGCTGGCGTGAAAGCCCGCGTTATGCGTGGCGCCCGTTGCGCGATGCGCCGCTGATCGAGCTGCCGGTCACGGTGGCCGAACTGGCCGGGCGGCGGCTGGCGACCGGGGGCGGCTTTTTCCGCTTGCTGCCGGGCGCCTTGACCGATTTCGCGGTGCGACAGGTCAATCGTGCTGGGCAGCCGGCGATCTTCTATTTCCATCCGTGGGAGGTCGATCCCGATCAGCCGCGCGTCGCCGAAGCGCCGTTGCGCTCGCGGGTGCGGCATTACAGCCGGCTCGGCGCGATGGCGGGGAAGCTGCGCGGGCTGGTCCAGCGGCATCATTGGGGGCGGGTCGACGCGATCGCCGCGCGCGAGACGCCGCCATGACGTTCGCCGTGCGGAAGGCGACCGCCGCCGACGACGCGGCGATCACCGCGTTCGTCCGCGCGCAACCGGCGGCGACCCCCTTCCACCTCCCCGCGTGGAGCCGCGCGATCGAGCGCGGCTGCCGGCAGCGCGCGCATTATCTGATCGCCGAGCGCGACGGCGCGATCGCGGGGGTGCTCCCGCTGACCGAGATGCGCTCGCCCTTGTTCGGCAATGCCTTGGTCTCGGCGGGTTTCGCGGTCGACGGCGGGGTGCTGGGCGCGGGCGGGGAGGCGCTGGTCGCCGCCGCGTGTGCGCTCGGGCTGCCGTCGATCGAATTGCGCGGCGGCGCCGCGCCGGTGGGCTGGGCGGTCGACGATACGACCTATCTCGGCTTCGTGCGGCCGCTGGCGGCCGATGATGAGGCCGAACTGGCGGCGATCCCGCGCAAGCAGCGCGCTGAAATGCGCAAGGCGCTGGCGAACGAGCTGGAGGTGGTGACCGGCGGCGCCGAGCGCGCGGGCGAACATTATGTGGTCTATGCCGAATCGGTGCGCAATCTCGGCACCCCGGTGTTTCCCCGTGCCCTGTTTCGCGCGGTGCTGGAGACGATGGACGCCGATGTGCTGACCGTGCGGCATCGGGGACGCGCGGTGGCGAGCGTGCTCAGCCTCTATTTCAACGACATCGTTTACCCTTATTGGGGCGGCGGGACCGCGGCGGCGCGGGGGTTGCGCGCCAACGACCGGATGTATTTCGCGTTGATGAGCCACGCCCGCGCGCGCGGCTGCACCGCCTTCGATTTCGGCCGGTCGAAGGCGGGGACGGGCGCGGCGGCGTTCAAGAAGAATTGGGGGTTCGAGGGCGTGCCGCTCGCTTATGCCAAATGGAGCGAAGGCGCGGCGCGCGAGATCAACCCGCTCAACCCGAAATATGCGCTGATGGTGCGCACGTGGCAGCGGCTGCCGCTGCCGCTCGCCAATCTCCTCGGCCCGTGGATCAGCCGGGGGCTCGGGTGAAGGAAATCCTGTTCCTCGCGCATCGTGCGCCCTTTCCGCCCGATCGCGGGGACAAGATCCGCAGTTTCCATATCCTGCGGCATCTCGCGGCACGCGCGCGGGTGCATCTCGTCGCCTTTGCCGACGATCCGCGCGATCTCCACCCGGCGGCCGAGTATCGCGCGCTGGTCGACGAATGCGTGATCGTCCCGCGCACCAAATCGCGCCTGCGCGCGGCGCTGGAGGCGCTGGCGACCGCGCAGCCGCTGTCGGTGACGGCCTTCGCGCATCGCGGGGTCGAGCGCGCGGTGCGCGATATCCTCGCGCGGCGGCCGATCGAGGCGATCTACGTCTATTCGGGGCAGATGGCGCAATATCTGCCGGTCGCCGGGCCGCGCACGATTATGGATTTTGTCGATCTCGATTCGGCCAAGTTCGCGGCTTATGCCGAAGACGCGCAGGGCATCACCCGCTGGATGATGCAGCGCGAGGCGCGGATGCTCGCCGCCTTCGAGCGCGAGGTGGCCGGGCGGGTCGATGCCAGCCTGTTCGTGAGCGAGGCGGAGGCCCGGCTGCTTCCCGGCAGCATCGCGATCGAGAACGGGATCGATACCGCGCATTACGATCCGACGGCCGCGCATGTCCCGGAGGTGGGGCAGGGGCCGCTCGTCGTGTTCACCGGGCAGATGGACTATCGCCCCAATATCGATGCGGTGACGTGGTTCGCGCGCGATCTGCTGCCGCAGATTCCGGGGGTGCGCTTCGCGATCGTCGGCCGCGCGCCGAGCGCCGAGGTGCGCGCATTGGCGGGCGAGCGGGTGATCGTCACCGGCGAGGTCGCCGATGTGCGTGGCTGGCTCAAGGCGGCATCGGTGGTGGTCGCGCCGCTCAAGCTCGCGCGCGGCATCCAGAACAAGGTGCTGGAGGCGATGGCGATGGCGCGGCCGGTAGTCGCTTCGGTGGCAGCGGCGGAAGGGATCGATCACCGCGGCACGATCCGCGTCGCGCGTGACGGTGCGGATTTCGTCGCGTCGGTCAATGCGTTGCTCGCCGATCCGGTTGCCGCGGCGGCGCTCGGCAAGGCGGCGCGCGCGCAGGCGATCGCGCGTTACGATTGGGCCGCGGCGCTCGCCCCGCTCGATCCGCTGATCGGCCTGTGACGATCGCGCTGGCGGTTGCGCGCCCGACGGCGGCGGCATGGCGGCAGGCGCTGGTCGCGCTTGCGCTGGTGGCGGCGGCGCTGCTGATCGCCTTCCACCGCGATCTCGCCGCCATGGCGCATATCTGGTGGACCAGCACCACTTTCGGTCATTGCCTCTTCATCGCCCCAGTCCTCACCTGGCTGGTGTGGATCAGGCGGCGCGAACTGGCGCGATTGCGGCCCGAGGCGTGGTGGCCGGGAATCGCGATCGTCGCGGCGGGCGGGTTCGGCTGGCTGGTCGGCGATGCGGCGGGGGTGGCGTTCGCGCGCCAGCTCGGGCTGGTGATGATGTTGCAGGGCGCGGTGGTAACCCTGCTCGGCGCCAATGTCGCGCGCGGGCTCATGTTTCCGCTCTGCTATGCCGTATTCCTCGTCCCGTTCGGCGATATGCTCGAGCCGCCGTTGCAGCAGGTGACGGTCGCGATCGTCCTGCCGCTGCTTCATCTGGCCGGCGTGCCGGCGGCGGTGGACGGGGTGCTGATCCACGCCGGACGCTATTATTTCGAGGTGGCGGAGGCGTGCTCGGGCGCGAAATTCGTCATCGCGATGCTGGCCTATGGCGTGCTGGTCGCCAATCTGTGCTTCGCCTCGTGGCGTCGGCGCTTGTTGTTCATGCTCGTCTGCCTGGTCGTCCCGGTGCTCGCCAACGGGGTGCGCGCGTTCGGGACGATCTATGCCGCGCACCTCACCTCGGTCGAACGGGCGACCGGCTTCGACCATATCGTCTACGGCTGGTTGTTCTTCGGGCTGATCATGGTGCTCGTGATGGCGATCGGCTGGCGCTGGTTCGATCGCGCGCCCGATGCGCCCGCGTTCGACCCTGCGACGCTCTCCACCCCGCTCAAACACCGCATCGCGCTCGCCCCGGCCGTGGCACTGGTGCTGCTCACGGCGGGGCTGTTCGCCGGGTGGAGCGCCGCGATCGCCGCGCGCACCGCGATTTTGCCGGCGCAGATCGATCTGCCCGCGGTGCCGAGCTGGCAGCGCGCGCCGCTCAGCACCCGTGCGCCGTGGCAGCCTTATTACCCCGGCGCGGATCATTATCTGTTCGGGCGCTACACCGATCGCAATGGCGCAGCGGCGGATTTGGCGATCGCGGTTTTTGCCAGCCAGCGTGAGGGGAAGAAGCTGGCAGCGTTCGGCACCGGCGCGCTGCGCGAAGGCGATGTGTGGGTGCGGGTCGCCGATGTGCCCGGTTTTGCCGGGGGGCGCGCGATGCGGATGACCGCCCCCGGCCCGGTGGAGCGCATCGTGGCGACATGGTATCGCGCGGGCGGCATGGTTACCGGAGACGACAGGATCGTGAAGCTCGCGACATTGAAGGCCCGCATGTTGGGCGGCGATCAGGCGGCGGTGGCGATCCATATCTCGGCGGAGGGCGCGGCGGCGCGACGGACGATCGAGAATTTCCTCGGCGCCCTCGGACCGATCGACCGCTTGGCGCACGATGTGGCGGCGCCGCGCTGATGTGCGGCATCGCCGGGCTCTACTATCCGGGGACGCCCAAGCCGGTCGATCCGGCGCGGGTGCGCGCGATGGCCGATGCGATGGCGCATCGCGGGCCGGACGGATCGGGGGTGTGGACCGCGCCCGGCGTCGGGCTCGGGCATCGTCGGCTGTCGATCATCGACGTCGCCGGGTCGCCGCAGCCGATGGCGAGTGCAGACGGCGCGCTGACGATCGTGTTCAACGGCGAAATCTATAATTTCCAGGCGCTGCGGCGCGAGTTGGTGGCGCGCGGCTGGGCATTCCGCACCGAGGGGGATACCGAGGTGCTGCTCGCCGGCTGGTCGACCTGGGGGCCGGCCATGCTCGACCGGCTGGTCGGGATGTTCGCCTTCGCGATCCACGATGCGCGCGCCAACACCTTGTTCCTCGCGCGCGATCGGCTGGGGGTGAAGCCGCTCTATTATGTCTCGCTCGCCGACGGCGCTTTCGCCTTTGCGTCGGAACTCAAGGGGCTGCTCGCCCACCCGTTGCTCCGCCGCATGCCCGACGTCACCGCGGTCGAGGATTATCTTGCCTACGGCTATGTCCCCGACGACGCGTGTATCGTCGCGGGGGTGAAAAAGCTGCCGGCGGGGCATTTCCTGCTGATCGAGCGCGGCCGTCCGATCCCTGCGCCGCGATCGTGGTGGGATATCTCCTTCGCCGATCGCGCCCCCGGCAGCACCGCCGTGCTGGAGGAGGAATTGCTTGCCCATATGCGCGAGGGCGTGCGCTCGCGGATGGTGGCGGACGTGCCGCTCGGCGCGTTCCTCTCGGGCGGGGTAGACAGCTCGGCGGTGGTTGCGCTGATGGCTGAGCAATCGCCGCGCGCGGTCAAGACGTGCACGATCGGTTTCACCGTCGCCGATTACGACGAGCGACGCCATGCCGCCGTGGTTGCCGAGCGCTTCGCCACCGAGCATCGCGAGCGGGTGGTCGACGCCGAGGATTTCGCGCTGATCGATACGCTCGTCCACGCCTTCGACGAACCGTTCGCCGATGCCTCGGCGCTCGCGACCTGGCAGGTCTGCGCGCTGGCGCGCGAGCAGGTGACGGTCGCGCTGACCGGCGACGGCGCCGACGAAGCGCTCGCCGGCTATCGCCGCTATCGCTTCCACGCCGCGGAGGAACGCGCGCGCGGGCTGCTGCCCGCCGGGCTGCGCACGCGGGTGTTCGGGACGTTGGGGCGCGTTTACCCCAAGGCCGATTGGGCGCCGCGGCCGTTGCGCGCCAAGACGACCCTGCTCGCGCTCGCCGCGGACGGGGCGGAGGCCTATGCCGGTGCGGTCGGGGTGACGACGCCGGCGCTGCGTCAGTCGCTATACACCGATGCGGCGCGGCGCGCGCTTGGGGGGCATCGCGCGGAGGATCGCTATATCGCCGCGATGCGCGATGCGCCCGCGCGCGACGCGCTCGACCGCGCGCAATATGCCGATCTCAAGATCTGGCTGCCCGGCGATATCCTGACCAAGACCGACCGCACCAGCATGGCGGTGAGCCTCGAGGCGCGCGAGCCGTTGCTCGATCATCGGCTGGTCGAATTCGGCGCGCGCTTGCCCGCGGCGATGCGGCTGCGGCGCGGCGAGGGGAAGTGGCTGATGAAGCATGCGATAGAGCGTTATCTGCCACGTGAGACCCTCTATCGGCCCAAAATGGGGTTCGTCACCCCGGTCAGCACCTGGTTCCGCGGCGCGCTGGCGGCACAGGGAGCGGCGCTGGCGCGCTCGCGGACGCTCGCCGGGACCGGTTGGTTCGATCTCGACCGGCTCGCGCGGCTCGCCGAGGCGCACCGCACCGGCCGCGAGGAGCACGGCCGGACCTTGTGGCAATTCGTGATGCTCGAAAAGAGTCTCGCGCGGCTCTTCGGTTAGATCGGGATCAGCTATCCCCGTTCGCCCTGAGCTTGTCGAAGGGCTGTCCGTCCTTCCGAGGAAGAAAGGACAGGGCTTCGACAGGCTCAGCCCGAACGGGGATGATGTAATCCCGAACTATTTAAGCGAACGACACCTTCGTAGTACGATAGCGCAGCGCCCCGCCGATGCCGAACATGCCGAGCATCATCATCGCCCAGGTCGCCGGCTCGGGAACGCCGCCGCCACCCGGCCCGGTGATCGGAACATAGGAGGTGATGTTGGTCACCGACGCATCGCCGATGTTGACGTAACCGTTGACGAGATTGTTGAAGGTGGGATTGTTTTGCGCGTCGAGCGCGACCACCGACAGGCTGCCGCCCTGAATCTGCAGCTGATATTGCGCGCCCTGGAACGCGAAGTTGGCAAGGTAGAAGAAGCCGTTGAACTTCCCGTTGTTATACTGGATCGCCATCGGCGCGATCGCGTCGGCGGCGGTGAAGGTCAGCCCGCCGAAATTGAACACGAACTGATCCGAAGCGGGGATGTTCGCCGCATCGGGGAAGCTGTTGGCGAGCACGTTGACGAACCCCGATCCCGCGGCCGGGATCAGATCGTTGTCGAACACGAAGCTGCCGGTGAAGGTCTGCCCCGGGAAATAGCCATTGCCGCTGAACGGCGCCTTCACATTGGCGTTGCCGCCGAAGGTGCCGGCGGAGAAATCGGCCATATTGTAGACATCGGCCAAGGCTGGGGTCGAAACGACGAACGCAACCGCCGCGATCGCGGGCATGAGCATGCGAGACATGTGGGCATCTCCCCTCTCTGGTTATCCCTGAATTAACCAAATTTATCGGGACGCAAACCCATATGCGAGGGGAAAGTTTCATGTTGCTAACGATTTGGGTGCGGCCGCCCCAGGGGCAGGGGGCCGCACCCGCAATCGGATCAGGCGAAGATCTTCGCCCAGCGCCGCTCGGCGCGATCCTTCCACAGCCCGCGATGATAGGCGTCGGAGGCCAGCAGCGGCATCACGCTGCCCGCTTCGGCGAACACCATCTGCTCGATCCCGGTGTTGACCTTGCCCCAGCTCGCCGCCTCCTGCAGCGTCGAGGAGGAGCAGGCGCCGTCGCGCACGTCGGCGACGGTGATCTGCACCGCGTATTTGTGCACCTCGACGTCTTCATGGCCAAGGATCTCGGCGCAGACCACCGTGTCCTGGATGAAGTTCTTGGGCACCCCGCCGCCGATCATCAGCAGGCCGGTGGTGCCGGCCTGGATTTTGATCTCGGTCAGCTCGCGGAAATCAGCCACCGCGTCGATCATCAGATAGGGCTTGCCGGCCTTCATCTGATCGACCTGATGCTTGACGAGCCCGAAGCCGGCCGAGCTGTCGACGAACGCCGGGCAGAAGATCGGCACGTCATGCTCATAGGCGAGCTTGACGAGGCTGTTTTCCTTCTTGCCGTGCTCCGACAGGTAACGCCCCATCTCCCGGATGAAGGCGCGCGAGGAATAGGCACGCGGTTCCAGCTCGTTCGCGATCTTGTTGATCGTGAAGTCGCAGTCCTGCAGCTGCTCCTCGTCGATATAGGTGTCGTAGATGCGATCGATGTAGAGCGAGCGCAGCGTATCGTCGTCGGGGATTTCGAGCGCCTGGTAATGCTTGTGGCCAAGCCCCTCGAAGAAATCCATGTCGACGATCGTCGCGCCGGTGGCGACCACCACGTCGACCATCTTGTTGCGCACCAGATCGGCATAGAGGTCCATGCACCCGCCGGCTGAGGTCGAGCCGGCGATCACCAGCACGACGGTGCAGTCCTTGTCCGCCAGCATCTGGTTGTAGATGTTGGTCGCGCGGCCGAGATCGCGGCTGGTGAAGCTCATGTCGGCCATCGCATCGACGATCGGGCGCGCGTCGAAGCTCTTGATGTCGATATGCTTGACCTGCTTCGACAGCAGTTCCTGCTTGCGATTGTCGTTGATCGGCGCGTTGGCCGCGGCGGTCTTGTTGAGCGTATCGGTCATGGGGTCTCCCATTCTTGTACCCGTCGTCGTTATGGGGACGCGGAAACCCAAAGGGTCCGCTATGCCGGCTTCACGTCGGCATAGCGGACCCGGATTGCGCCGCTATTACAGCGTTACGACGTTGTTCGCGACCTTCGGCTCGATATCGGCGTAGAGCGAGACCATCGGCTCGTCCGTCGTGACGATCGTCTCATCCGAACCGAAGCCGTTGAACGCGGTGCGCATCGCCGCGCCATAGGCGCCGAGCATCCCGATCTCGATATAATCGCCGGCCTGCACGTCCGCGGGGAGCAGGAACGGCCCGACCATATGGTCGAGGTCGTCGCAGGTCGGGCCGTAGAACGAGAAGGGGTGGTCGCGCACCGTCGACTGCGGCTCGCGCAGCAAGGTGACAGGGAAACGCCAGCCGATATGCGCCGCATCGAACAACGCGCCATAGGCGCCATCGTTGATATACAGCTCGTTGCCGCGGCGCTTTTCGACGCGCACGACCAGCGAGCTATATTCGGCGCACAAGGCACGGCCCGGCTCCGCCCACAGTTCGGCCGAATAGCTGACCGGCAGGCTTTCGAACGCGCGGTGGATCGTCTCGAAATAACGCTCCAGCGGCGGCGGCTCCATCCCGGGATAGGAGGAGGGGAAGCCCCCGCCGACATCGATCACGTCGACGGTGACCGCCGCCTCGACGATCGCCAGCCGCACGCGCTCCATCGCCTCGGCATAGGCCTCGGGGGTCATCGCCTGGCTGCCGACGTGGAAGCAGATGCCGAGCGCATCCGCCGCCTGGCGCGCCGCGAACAGCAGCGGCTTCGCCTCATGCGCGGCGACGCCGAACTTGGAGGCGAGGCTAAGCTTCGAATGTTCGGACGACACGCGCAGCCGGACGCACAGCGTCAGGTCGCTGGCATTCTTGGTCGCGCGGACGATCTTCTCCAGCTCTTCCAGGCTGTCGAGGCTGAACACGCGCACGCCGTGGGTGAAATACGCCTCGGCGATCGCTTCCTCGGCCTTCACCGGGTGCATGAAGCAGAGCGTCGCGCCGGGCACGGTGCGCGCGACGAGGCGCACCTCCGCGATCGAGGCGACGTCGAAATGCGTGATGCCATTCGCATAGAGGGTCGCGATCAGCTCGGGGCTGGGATTCGCCTTCACCGCATACATCGACCGACCCGGAAACTTCTCGACGAAGAATCGGGCGGCCCGCGCGGCGGCGTGCGGACGGATCAGCGTCACCGGCTGAACCGGTGTCCGCTTCGCAATGTCGATGGCTCCGTCAACAGCGGTGACGGGGATAATCGAGGGGGACGCTAGCCCCAGCGCGCTATGATGCTTGTGCAACTCAAGGGACCTCCAATTGCCTCGCGGCGGTTCGTCGAAAAAAGCTGCCTTGCGGTTGGAAGTCCCATGGGGCAGCGGACGGGCGAGTTAGGGTCGCTGGACCCGAATGTAAAGTGGTTTCAGATGAGGCGAGATCGATCGTGACTATTGTAAGACAGCCAACCCGTGCCGGGGTGCGTGACGCAGCCGCAAAAATCGCCGCGATTCTGCCGCCTACGCCGCTTTTCGTTCATGAAATCAACAACGTGCCGATCGCGTTCAAGGCCGAGACATTGCAGCCGATCGGCGCCTTCAAGATCCGTGGCGCGTGGCATCGACTCACCGCGCTGGATGAGGATTCGCGCCGCCGCGGGGTGGTGGCTTTCTCGTCGGGCAATCACGCGCAGGGAATCGCCTGGGCGGCGCGGCGGCTGGGAATCGCGGCGACGATCGTGATGCCGGCGGACGCGCCCGCCGCGAAGCGCGACGCGACGCTCGCGCTGGGCGCCGAGGTGGTCGATTACGACCGCGCCACCGAAAGCCGCGAACTGATCGCCGGGCGACTCGCCGAGGCGCGCGGCGCGACATTGGTGCCGAGCTTCGACGATCCCTGGGTGATCGAAGGGCAGGGGAGCGCCGCGATCGAGGCCACGCAGCAGATGATCGCGGTGGGCCTCGGCGAGCCGACTCATGCCGTCGTGCCATGCGGCGGCGGCGGGCTTTCGGCGGGAATCGCGCTCGCGCTGCCCGAGGCGCAGATCACCGTCGTCGAGCCCGAGGGCTGGGACGATATGGCGCGCAGCCTCGAGGCGAGCTGGATCGAGCCGGTCGGCCCCAATCCACCGCCCACGGCGTGCGACGCGCTACAGACGCGCGAGGTGTCGCCGCTGACCTTCGAGGTGCTGGCGCGGCGCGATGCCAAAGGGGTCGCGGTGAGCGAGGAAGAGATCGCCGCAGCGCAGCGCTGGGCGGCGGAGCGGCTGCGGCTGGTGGTCGAGCCGGGTGGCGCGGTCGGCCTCGCGGCGATGCTGGCGGGCCGGGTGAAGCCCGCGCCGGGGATGCTGGTGATCCTGTCGGGCGGCAACGTCGATCTGGCGGCTTACGCGCGGGCGCTGGCCGGCGGATAACGGCAAAAGAAGCGCGGCAAAATAAAAGGGCAGCGAATCGAAATTCGCCGCCCCCCTGTTTTCTTCGCCTGAGCGTAAAGGCTTACGAAGCCTTCATGTTGCTCGAAACGTTGTTGAAGGTCTTGTTGAGCTGGTTGCCCAGGCCCTGCATCGCGGCGATCGCGGCGACCGCGATCAGCGCGGCGATCAGGCCATATTCGATGGCGGTCGCGCCCTTCGAATTCTTCAGGAACGTGCGGATCTTCTGCATTTCGTATCTCCAGTCGTATTCCAAACTTCAGTCACCCGACCGGATTGGGAGGCCCCCCATCCAGCCCAAAAAGCGTTAGGCTCCTGAAGTTGAGGAATGTTTAAGAGACGGCGTTCATCCGCCGGGCCTTATGAGGCCTTCATGCTGGTCGAAACGTTGGTGAAGGTGGTGTTGAGCTGGTTGCCCAGGCCCTGCATCGCGGCGATCGCGGCAACCGCGATCAGCGCAGCGATCAGGCCATATTCGATGGCTGTCGCCCCCTTCGAATTCCTCAGAAAAATGCGAATCTTCTGCATTTCGTATCTCCGGTCGTATCCTAGAGCGTTACTCACCCGGCCGGATTGGAACCCCTCCCCAACCCAGGGAGGGAAATAGGATGCCCAAGTTGACGAAGGTTTAAGAGGTGCCGCTCAATGCGCGTTGGTCACCGCGCTGTTGATATTGTTCCACATGCCCGTGGTAACCGACGCAACCCCTTCGAAACTGGCAATCATTGTGATCACGATCAGCGCCACGATCAGTCCGTATTCGACGGCGGTGGCGCCACGCCGCGCCGCCACGAGCCGCGTGATGAAGAAGCGCATGCCGGTATTTCTTTCCGATCGCTCGCGGGACATGACGCCGGGATGGCAGAATAGGCTTAACGAAGTGTCGACATGCCCGCTTTGACCGAAATACTTCCCGTCGTCGCGGTGGCGCTCGCCGACGATCGGGGCCGCTTCCTGATGCAACAGCGCCCCGCGGGAAAGGCGCATGCCGGGCTATGGGAGTTTCCCGGCGGCAAGGTGGAGCGCGGCGAAACCCCTGAAGAGGCGCTATGTCGTGAACTGGCCGAGGAACTCGGCATCCATGTCATGCCCGACGACCTGTCGCCGTTCGCATTCGCTAGCGAGCCCGCGGGTGGGGGGCGGCATCTGATTCTGATGCTCTATCTATGTCGTCGCTGGGCCGGCACGCCGCATGCGATCGAGGCGGCGGCGTTATGTTGGGAGGCGCCGGCCGCGCTTGCTGCACTGCCGATGCCGCCGGCGGATGTGGTGCTGGTCGAGGCGCTGAAGGAGCGGGCAATTTCGACTATATGTTCAACCCGACACGATAAACCAAATCCATATAAAGCGGACGAGTGCCGTTCCGCCGAAGAAGAGTAAGAGCGGTGCGAAGATGATTTCCGTCCAGCGGTGGATATTGCCGCTGCGGGTAATAAGCGGTCAGGCCGGATGGGACGGATAGAATGAAAGATATCATTGCAAATTGCCGACCGCTCACCGCATCCTCGCCACCGGAAAGTGCAGCGTCGCGATCGTCTGGCCTTCGCGACGGGTGATCGCGATGTCGCCGCCCAGTTGCGAGGCGAGCGCGGCGATCAGGCGTTGTCCCATCCGCGCGCCGTCCCCGTCGGGCGGCGCATAGCCCACGCCGTCGTCGGCGACGCTGAGCTGCATCGCATCGGGGCGGAACGGATGCGGGCGCAGCCGGACGCCGACAGTGCCCGGCCGGTCGTCGGGATAGGCATGTTTGGCGATATTGGTCAGCAATTCGTTGGTGATCAGCCCGAGGATCACCGCCTGCGACAACGGCAACCGGCATTCGTCGATCTCCAGATGGAGCGCGATCGGGCGCAGGTTGAACCGGCTCTGTCGCATATCGTCGCACAGATTGCCGAGAAACGCGCCGATCTCGACCGTTTCGCGCTCGGCTTCCTCGATCCGCAGCCGCTGATAGACCCGGCTCAGCACCACGATGCGCGATGCCACGCTGTCGAGCGCGGCGACGGCTTCGGGAGTGGCGGCGCTCTGGCGCATCAGCGAGGTGCTCGACACCAGCATCGCGAGGTCGTTGGCCAGCCGATGCGACAATTCGCGCAGCAGCGCGGCGGTGCGTTCCTGCGCGTGATGCGCGGCGGCGAGATCGGCGGCGAGTGCGTCGCGCTGGCGGTTGCGCCGCCCGACATACCAGGCGGCGATCAGCCCGAGCGTGATCGTCGCGATCAGCCCCAGCGCATCGTCCGGATCGGTCACCGCAAAGCCGTCGCCGGGCAGCACGAAGGCGAGTTCGAGCGCGCCGATCGCGATGCCGGCCAGCGCCGGTCCGCGCCCCGCGCCGCCCGCGATCACGGTGAAGGCGAGTGCCATGAAGATGCACAACAGCCATGGCCGATCGGGGGCGAGGTGCAGCCCGCCCAGCGTGACCGCGGTGACCAGCGCGATCGCGCCGGCGAACAGCAGCAGCGGGCGTTTGATCACGGGCATCACGGGCAATTCCAGACAGGTGTCGACCCGAGCCAACTTGCCGTCGCTTGCTTACGCCCACCTTACCCCGTGCGCCTCCCGGCGATATCCGGCGGCGGGTACGTAATGTGCCTGTAAGTCTGGGCTTGTAGGGGCGGCGGAGCCTCGCCGGGAGGCGACGTTGTTATCAACCCATTTTGTCCGCAGGGCCGCTTGACCGACGAACCAGCCTCCATCCCGCCCTTGCCGGCGGCCCGTATCATGAGCAACGGCGCGCAATTGCGTCTGATCGGTCTTGCCGCGGTCGCGCTAGTCGCGCTGCTGCTGGTGATCGCCGGCGTCCGCGCGCTGCTGGCGCCTGCGCCCGCGCCGCCGGAGAAATTGCCGGCGGGCGCGTTCCGCCCGACCCGCGAGCAGCTCGCGCAGCTGACGATCGCGCCGGTACGCAGCGGCGCCGACAGCACGCTGATCCGCGCGAATGGCGCGATCGCGGTCGACGGGGATCG
The DNA here is from genome assembly GCA_017849555.1 of Sphingomonas sp. Taxonomy (GTDB): domain Bacteria; phylum Pseudomonadota; class Alphaproteobacteria; order Sphingomonadales; family Sphingomonadaceae; genus Sphingomonas; species Sphingomonas lycopersici. Next base: position 95,984 of record JAFIGU010000028.1, read on the forward strand.
CAGCACGCCGGTGCTGCTGCCGTTTTCGGGGCAGGTGATCGCGGTCTATGTCGAGCCGGGTCAGCGGGTCGCGCCGGGCCAGCCGCTGCTGCGCATCGCCTCGCCGGAAATGGTCGACGCGCGCAACACGCTCGCCGCCGCCGGCGCGCAACAGGCAAGCGCGACCGAAGCGCTGCGCGTCGCCGAAGCCAATGCGGCACGGCAGAAAGCGATTTACGAAACCGCGGGCGGCGCGCTGAAGGATTATAGGCAGGCGCAGGCCGATCTCGTCGCGGCGCAATCGGCGGCGCGCACCGCGCAATCGGCGGTGAACGCGGCGCAGAACCATCTCGCGATCTTCGGTCACGGTGGGGGCAATGCCAGCCAGCCGGCGACGATCTATCGCGCGCCGGTCGGCGGGCTGATCGCCGATCGCAACGTCGCGCCGGGACAGTTCGTCACCGCGGGAAGCACTGCGCCGCTGATGACGATCACCGATCCGACGCGGGTATGGCTGGTCGCGCAGCTCGCCGAAAGCGACGTGGCATCGGTCCATGTCGGCGATCAGGTCGAAGTGACCACACCGGCGCTGCCCGGCCGCACCTTTGCCGCGCGGGTCGACAATGTCGGCGCGGCGCTCGATCCCGCCAGTCACCGCCTTGCGGTGCGCGCCGCGGTCAGCAACCCGGACGGCGCGCTCGAGCCGCAGATGGTCGCCTCCTTCGCGATCCGCCGCCAGACCGGCGGGGCGGACGGCATTTTCGTGCCCGCGTCGGCGGTGATCCATGAGGGCGACACCGCACGCGTGTGGATCGTCGGGCGCGACAAATTGCTCTATGCGCGCGCGGTGACGACCGCGCCGGGCGAGGGCGGGCAGATCCGTATCGTCACCGGGCTGACGCCGGGCGACCGCGTGGTGACCGCCGGCGCCTTGTTCGTGAACGAGGCGGGTATCGACCAATGAACCGGCTGGTCGAGCTGGCGCTGCGCCAGCGGATGCTCGTGCTCACCCTGCTGATCGGGCTGATCATGGCGGGGGTGGTAGGGTTCGCCAACCTCAATATCGAGGCCTATCCCGATCCCGTCCCGCCGATGGTCGAGGTGCTGACGCAGAGCAACGGCACCTCCGCCGAGGAGATGGAACGCAACGTCACCACCCCGATCGAGGTGGCGATCGCGGGGCTGCCGCATCTGACGGCGGTGCGCTCGATCTCCCTGTTCGGCCTGTCCGACGTGAAGATCCAGTTCAGCTATGACGTGACGTTCCGTGAGGCCGAGCAGTTGGTGCTCGGTCGCCTGTCGCAGATTCCGCCGATGCCCAACGGCGCGCAGCCGACCATCTCCCCCACCAGCCCGATCGGCGAAATCTATCGCTATCGCGTCGTCGGGCCGCCGGGCTATTCGGTGATGGACCTCAAGACGCTGCAGGATTGGGTGCTCCAGCGTCGTTTCAAGCGGCTGCCGGGGGTGGTCGACGTCACCGGCTGGGGCGGCGAATTGCGGACCTATGAGGTGCGGCTCGATCGCGACAAGCTCGTTGCGCACGGCGTCACCGTGCCGCAGGTGCTCGCGGCGATCGGCAAGAGCGACGGCAATGTCGGCGGCCAGACGGTCAATTTCGGCGAGCAGGCGGCGATCGTCCGCGGGGTCGGGCTGATCCAGTCGGTCGAGGGCATCCGCGACGTGATGGTCGGGATGGGCGGGACGACCCCGGTGCTGCTGCGCGATGTCGGTACCATCGAGATCGGCAACATGCCGCGGCTCGGCATCGCCGGCGACGGGCAGACCGACGATGTGGTGATGGGCATCGTGCTGATGCAGCGCGGTGCGCAATCGATGCCCGCGATCCGCGCGGTGGAGCAGGAGGTCGAGACGATCAACGCCGGCGGAGTGCTGCCGCCCGGCGTGCATCTCGAACGGATCTACGACCGCTCGAACCTGATCGGCGTGACGACCCATACGGTGATGCACAATCTGGTCGCCGGGGTGCTGCTGATCTGCCTGCTGCAATGGCTGTTCCTCGGCAATCTGCGCAGCGCGTTGATCGTCGCGGTGACCATTCCCTTCGCGCTGTCGGTCGCGGTGCTGGTGCTGATCCTGCAGGGCGAATCCGCCAATCTGCTGTCGCTCGGCGCGCTCGATTTCGGGCTGATCGTCGATGCGAGCGTGATCATGGTCGAGGCGATCTTCCGCCGGATGGTCGATCGCTCGCACAATATCGGCAGCGGGCGGATCCACGCCAGCACCGCCAACCGCTTCTCGGCTATTCTTCACGCGTCGAGCGATGTCAGCCGCGGCATCTTCTTCGCCGCGGCGATCATCATCGCGAGCTTCCTGCCCTTGTTCACGCTGACCGGGGTGGAGGGGCATATCTTCGGCCCGATGGCCAAGACCTATGCTTATGCCATCGCCGGCGGGCTGGTCGCGGCGTTCACCGTCGCCCCGGTGCTCTCGGCGCTGTTGCTGCCGGACAAACTGGCCGAGGTCGATACCTGGGTCGTCCGGCAGCTCAAGCGCGTCACTGAGCCCGCGGTGGGTTTTGCCCTCGCCAATCGCGTGCTGACGCTCGGCATCACCGGGCTCGCGCTCGCCGCGTCGCTTTATGCGGTGCGGGTGCTGGGGGTCGAGTTCCTGCCGCATCTGGAGGAGGGCAATCTCTACATCCGCGCGACGCTGCCCCCGTCGATCTCGCTCGAGGCGGGGCAGCCGGTGGTCAATGGTATCCGCCGCATCGTCGCCGCCCGCCCCGAGGTGGAGCGCGTCGTCTCGACCCACGGGCGCCCCGACGACGGCACCGATGCGACCGGCTTCTTCAACGCCGAATTCTATGCCCCGCTGAAACCCGCCGAGGACTGGCCGTCGGGTGCAAGCAAGGAGAAACTGACATCCGAGCTGCAACGGAAATTGCAGGCGCGCTATCCCGGGGTCGATTTCGAATTCTCGCAATATATCGAGGATAATGTCGACGAGGCGTCGTCGGGCGTAAAGGGCGCCAATTCGATCAAGGTATTCGGCAACGATCTGGAGACGCTCGAAAAGGTCGCCGGCGCGATCAAGGCGCAGATGGCGCACGTGCCGGGTATCGCCGATCTCGGCGTGTCGGATTCGCTTGGCCAGCCGACCGTCCGCATCGATATCGATCGCCGCGCCGCCGCGCGCTACGGGCTGACCCCGGACGATATCAACCAGACGGTCGCCGCCGCGGTCGGCGGGCAATCGAGCGCCGATCTCTACGAAAAGGATACCGATCGGCATTTCCCGATCGTCGTCCGGCTCGATCCAGCGCAGCGCAACGATATCGAATCGCTCAACCGCATCACGATCGGCGCACCGGGGCCGGGCGGGAACGGTGTGGTCCAGGTGCCGCTATCCGAAGTGGCGAAGATCCGCCTGACCTCTGGCGCCTCGTTCATCTATCGCGAGCATCAGGAACGCTATGTCCCGATCAAGTTCAGCGTGCGCGGGCGCGATCTGGGCAGCGCGGTCGACGAGGTGAAGGCGCGGATCGCCAAGCATGTCGTGCTGCCGCCGGGCTATCATCTCGAATGGGCGGGCGAACTCGGCAATCTCGCCAATGCGGTCGCGCGGTTGCAGATCGTCGTGCCGGTCAGCTTGTTGCTGATCCTCGTCCTGCTGTTCGCCAATTTCGGATCGATCCGCGATACCTTGCTCGCGTTCAGCGTGATCCCGATGGCGCTGATCGGCGGGGTGCTCGCGCTGGCGCTGACCGGCACGCCGTTCAGCATCTCCGCCGCGATCGGCTTCGTCGCCTTGTTCGGCATCGCGGTGATGGACGGGATCCTCGTCGTCACCACCTTCAACCAGCAGCTCAACGAAGGGATGGAGCGCGACGAGGCGCTGGCGATGACGGTGCGGCATTGCCTGCGCCCGGTGGTGATGACCTGTCTCGCGGCGGCGATCGGCCTGTTGCCGGCGGCGATTTCGAGCGGGATCGGCAGCCAGGTGCAGAAGCCGCTGGCGCTGGTCGTGGTCGGCGGGATGACGCTGGCGCCGGTGTTGATCCTGATGGTGCTGCCGGTGCTGATCGCGCGTTTCTCGCGCCACGACAGCGGGCTGCTGGAGCGCAAACCTCAACAGCCAGACGCCGATCAGGCGCAGGCGGAGCCGGCATGATGCGCGTCGCTTTGCTTTCGCTCCCGCTCGTGGTGCTGGTTGCCGGGTGCACTGTCTCGCCGGCGCATCCGGGGACACAGGCGGCGCTGCCGCCCGCACGCCAGTCGCAGACGATTGCCCCTGCAAGTGGCACGGCGCAGCAGGTGGATGTCGGCGCGCCGCCGCTTGCGCAATGGTGGCGTGCGTTCGGCAGCGCCAAGCTCGACGCGTTGGTCGAGACCGCGCTGGCGCATAACGAGGACCTCGCCACCGCCGAGGCTAATCTGCGTCAGGCGCAGGAACAGGCGCGCGCCACCGCGGGCGGGCAGGGGCCGCAGGCCGATCTCAACTATCAGGTGCAGCGCGCCCGCGTGTCGAACGCGTTGCAGACCCCGCTCGCCGATCAATCGATCAACCTCTACACGCTCCACACCGCACAGGTGACGGTGGCCTATCCGCTCGATCTGTTCGGCGAGGGGCGCAATCGCGTCCGCTCGGCGCGCGCGGCGGCGGAGGTGGCGGCGCATCGGCTCGACGCGGCGCGGATCACCGCAATCTCCAATCTGGTGCAGGCGGCGATTCAATATGCCGCGCTCGACGCGCAGGCCGAGGCGACGCGCAAGGCGATCGCCGACAATCGCGCGCTCGTCGCGATGCTCGAACGGCGGCGCGCGCTCGGCGATGTCGGGCTGTCCGATGTCACCGCGCAGCAGACCGTGCTCGCCAATGCCGAGGCGGCGTTGCCGCCGCTGGAGCGACAGCGCGCGCATCAGGCCGGGCTGATCCTCTCGCTGCTCGGCAGGCCCGCCGGGTCGCCGCTGCCGCCGCTGCCGGCGATGACCGAGCTGCATCTGCCCGCCGATCTGCCTGTCGCGCTCCCGTCCGATGTCGTCGCGCACCGCCCCGACGTCCAGGCGGCGGCGGCGCAGATGCGCGGGGCGGCGGCCGATGTCGGTGCGGCAATGGCGGCGCGCCTGCCGTCGATCACGCTCAGCGGGCAGGCGGGGGGCTCGGCGACGCATTTTGCCGATATGTTCGCCAGCGGGAATCCGTTCTTCTCGCTGATCGGCGGGATCACTCAGCCGTTATTTCATTCGGGGCAATTGCTCCACCAGAAGCATGCGGCCGACGCGGCGCTCGATGCGGCCAAGGCGCAATATCGCGCGGCGGCGCTGCAGGCCTTCCTCGATGTCGACGACGCGCTGTCGGGGCTGCGCACCGATGCTGCCGCACTCGACGCGGCGACCCGCGCCGACGACGCCGCCAGCCGCACGCTGGTGATGACGCGGCGGCAGATGGAGTTGGGCGCAGTCGGCAGTTTCGCGCTGCTCAATGCCTCGTCGGCGGCGTCGCAGGCGGCGGTACAGCGCATCCAGGCGACCGCGGCGCGGCTCACCGATACGGTGGCGTTGTTCCAGGCGTGCGGAACGCCCGTTACGGGAAAATAAGTCCACCTCCGTTCGCCCTCAGCTTGTCGAAGGGCGTCCTGCCGGTCGTGAGGTGGGGACGCCCTTCGACAGGCTCAGGGCGAACGGCGTATCTGACGCACCGCGCTACGTCTGGAGCATATAACCCACGCCGCGCACCGTCTGGACGGTGAGCGCAAGTCCCGCCTCCTTCAGATGCCGGCGGATGCGATGGATATAGACTTCCACCGCATTCGACCCGAGCGAATCGCCCGCGCCGAACAATTGATCCTCCAGCACGCGCTTGGGCACCACGCGATTGGGCTGGCGCATCAGCAGTTCGAGCAATTCGCCCTCGCGTACCGAAAATTCCAGCGCAGCGCCCTCGGCGCGAAACTGCCGCGCCTCGGTATCGAGTTCGAGCGTGCCGGCGCGGAGCAGCCGGTCCTTATACCCCGAGTCGCGCCGCAGGATCGCCAGCACCCGCGCGTGGAGCTCGTCGAAGTGGAACGGCTTGGACATATAATCGTCCGCCCCGGCGCTGAGGCCGCGGATGCGGTTTTCCACCTCGCCGCGCGCGGTGAGGATGATGATCGGTTCGCTGCGCTGCGCCGCGCGCAGCCGTTTGAGCAGATCGAGCCCATCCTCGTCGGGCAGCCCGAGATCGAGGATGACGAGCGCGTAGCGCGTCGTGCGGATCAATATATCGGCATCGCCGGCATTATGCGCGAGATCGCAATGCAGATGGCGCGCGGCGAAAGCTTCGCCGATCGCCTGGGCCAGCTCGATATTGTCCTCGACGACCAGCAATCTCATCGCCGCCTCATGCGACGCGCGCGGCGGTCGTGCAATGCGCGATCAGTCGTGCGGGCCGGCATAGCCGGGCAGATACGCCGCCTCCGCCCCACGCGCGATCGTCAGCGCCTTTTCGACCGCGGTGTCGAAATCGCTCTCCAGCAGCGCGGGCTTGATGCGGTGGCGCAGGAAATCGGCCCAGAGGAATTCGGAATAGGGCGTATCGTCCTTGGCATAGCCGCCCGCGCGACGGAGCTGGCCGGCGAGCGAGCGATAGGGATCGTCGCGCAGCCGCGAGAGCTTCTTGGGCAGGTCCGCCGCCGACTTGCGCACGCCCTTCTCGTCGAACGGGTGGAGCCAGTTGCGGTTGTCCATCACCGTCAGGAAGGTCTCGCGCGACAAATGGCTGAGATCGGCGACGATACGCACCAGCACCTGCTGCTGCCCGGCCTCCATCAGCGCGACCGCGAGGTGGTGGTTGTCGATGATCCACGGCCGCTGCTTCGGCCCGAGGATCGCGGGGAGCAGATGGTGCGACAGGAAGGCGCCGCCCGCTTCGTGCGAGCGCTCCTCCCAGTCACGGCGCTTGCGGGCGACCTCGCGCCGGCCGACCGTCATCTGGGTCGGGCGGAGCTCAGCGAGCGGGGTCGGGTGGAGGATCGGTGGGCAGTCCTGCATCATCACTTCCCCTTGTCGCCGCTTATCGCCGCCACCGCGTCGGCGACGCTGTAGCTGCTGCGCGCGGCGAGATCGTCGCGGCCCGCGCGGTGGAACAGGTCGCGGATATGATCATGGACCCGCGCGAGCCGCAAGCTGGTGCCGGCGCGCGATATTTTGTCGTCGAACTCGATCAGGCAGTCGAGCGCCGTACTGTCCAGATCGAAGCTTTCCTCGATGCTCAGCACCAGCGCATGCCCGCCGCCGAGCCGGCGCTCGACATCGCGCAGCACGCGTTCGGCATTGCCGAAGAACAGCGGTTCGGACGGCCGGAGTACCAATATCCCGGCCACCGGCTTGGCATCGGGATGCCGCGCGAGATCAACGAAATCATGTCCGCCGCCAAGCTGCCCCAGTTCGAGCACGTTCGAGGTCGACATCCGCTGGATCAGCGCGGCGAGCGACAGCGCGATCGCGATCAGCATCCCGTCGAGCACGCCGAACGCCAGCACCGCTGCTGCCGCCGCGAATGCTACCACTTCGTCGCGTCTGATCCGCCAGAGGTGGAGGAAAGGTGCGGGGGACAAAGCGTGGGTCAACGCGGCAATCACCACCGCCGCCAACACCGCATCGGGCAGATGCGCGATCGCCGGCCGGCCGAACCAGGCGAGCAGCCCGAGCGTGACCGCCGCGAACACCGGGGTCCAGCGCGACGCAGCACCTGCCGCCTCGCTTGCCGATCCGGCCGAAAACCCCGCGCCGACCGGCATCCCCTGGACGACCGCCGCCGCCAGATTGGCGCCGCCGATCGCGGCCAGCTCGCGATCGGGATCGATCGAATCGCCGTGGCGCAACGCCAGCGCGCGCATCGTTCCCCAGCTTTCGGCGAACAGGATCAGCGCCAGCGGCACCACCAGTTGCGCCAGTCGTGACACCGCGCCGAAGCCGATATCGGGCAGTTCGGGAAGGTGCAGCGCGATCGCGATGTCGCCCACCGTCCGGACGCCGTGGGCCGGCAGATCGAGCAGGCGCGAGGCGGCGATCCCCAGCACGAGCACGACAAAGGCGGCGGGAATGCCGGGCAGGCGTCGCAACCCGAGCAGCAACGCCAGCGCGACCAATCCGGTCGCGACCGAGGCGAGATGCCAGTCCGGCATCGTCTCGGCGAGCCGCGCGACCAGTGTCAGCAGATTGCCGCCGGCGATATCGACCCCGACGATCGCCGGGAGCTGGCGGAGGATGATCGTGATCGCGAGCCCGAGCGCGAAGCCGCGCAGCACCGGGCGGGCGATGAAGCTGGTCAGCGCCCCCAGTCGCAGCGCTGCAGCGATCAGGAACAGCAGCCCCGCCAGCGCAACTGCCAGCGTCGCCAATATCTCGCGCGGCACCGCCTCATGCGCCATTGCCGCGAGCGCCGCCGCGAGGATCGCGGCGGAGGAGGAGGTGGAGGAAACGATCGCGAACCGGCTGCGCCCGATCGCGGCATAAGCGAGGCATCCGGCGATTGCCGCGACGATCGCGCGCGCCGGTTCGAGCCCCGCGATGCTGGCATAGGCCACCGCCTCCGGCAGCAATAGCCCCGCGACCGAAACGCCAGCGATCACATCGGCCCGCGCCATGCCGGCACGCTACGCACTTTCAATGCGTTGGCAAGCTGCAGAACGCGGACGAACGCCGGCGGCGGCGGTTGGGGAAATCGCGCCGTGGTGATATGATCGCACCGGCGCTGCGGACCCGATCCGGCCGATGGCCGCCCCGCGCGCCGATCGATGCCGACACCGGCTCGGCGAGTGGCGAAGCGCGTCTCCACAGGGAATGGAGCACGCACGTCGCCGGCGCCTGCATCGCGATCTGTTCCGGCCTGTTTTTCCGCGCCTTTGCGGATGCCGGATCGCGAGGAGACGAACAATGAAATCGACACCTTTGCTGATGGCGCTCGGCGCCGTCGCGCTCGCCGGTCCCGGGACGGTGACGGCCCAGCGCGGTGGTCATCCCGCCGCAATGCCGATGATCCATACCCCGACTACCGTGGCCCCGACGACGGCCCCCGCCACGCATATGTCGCAGGGGGCGACCCAGGGGACGGGCTGGAATCATATGAACGGCCCGACCCATGCCACCGGTCAGCCCAATGCGTCATGCGGCAGCGCCAGCGCGCCGACCACGCCGGGCAATGCCGGGAGCGCACCGGGATCGGCATTCAATCCGACGGGACAAGCGGGCTCGGTCTATGCCGGCCAGCAGCCGCAGAACTCGCGCAACACCGCTTCGGTGTCGCAATATGATTCTGCCTGCCTGCATCACAATTAGGCAATATTGACCCACGGGTGACGCGCGCGGCCGTCCACCGGTCGCGCGCGTGCTCGCGTCCGCTCCAAAAAATCCAGATTTTTCAGAAAGGTGGAGGCCCGACCGGGAATCGAACCCGGGTGCAAGGATTTGCAGTCCTCTGCGTCACCACTCCGCCATCGGGCCTCGATGTGCGTGGAGCGCGGGCTGATGCGTCGGCGCTCGCCCGCTGTCAAGCGCGCGGCGACAGTTGGCGGCGCAGCGGTGACGCGATACAAGCCGCGCGAATGCTTTAGTGTATTGCATCAATAAAACAGCTGTGCGACAGGGTATGATCATGACCGCGACCATTTCTCCCGCGAACGATTTCGAGGCGATGCGCACCGCAATGGTGGTGAGCCAGCTGCGTCCCAATGCGGTGAACGATCCGCGCGTCGTGGCGGCGATGGCCGCCGTCGCGCGCGAGACGTTCGTGCCGTCCGAGGCCGCGCCGCTCGCGTATCGCGATACCGCGGTGCCGCTCGGTAACGGGCGTGCGGCGAACCTGCCGATCGCGACCGGCCGGCTGCTGACCGAGGCGCGGCTGCAGCCGGGCGACCGGGTGCTGCTGATCGGTGCTGCGACCGGCTATACCGCGGCGGTTCTCGCCGGCCTCGTCGGCCATGTCGTCGCGGTCGAGAGCGACGCCGATCTCGCTGCCCGCGCGCGCGCTGCGCTGGCCGGAGTCACGGGGGTCGAACTGGTCGAGGGGCCGCTCGAACACGGCCATGCCGCCGGCGCACCCTATGACGTGATCGTGGTCGACGGCGCGGTCGAGGAACTCCCTGAGGCACTGGTCGATCAGGTGCGCGAAGGCGGCCGGATCGTTGCGGGGCTGGTCGATCGCGGAGTCACCCGGCTTGCCGCCGGGCGCCGCACCGGGGGCGGCTTCGGCCTCGTCGGTTTCGCGGATATCGAATCGGTGGTGCTGCCGGGCTTCGCGCGCCGGCGCGGATTCAGCTTCTGAGGTATTCTTTGGGCCGCCATCTTTCTTCGATCGCGCCGGTCGCGATCCTTGCCGCGACGCTCGCCGTGCCTGCCTCCGCGGAGACGCTGCGTGATGCGTTGGCCAAAGCCTATCACGATAATCCGACAATCACCGGCGCGCGTGCACAGCAGCGCGCCAATGACGAGAATGTGCCGATCGCCAAGGCCGCGGGGCGCCCCGGCGTTTCCGCCACCGGGTCGTTGAATGACAATCTGGTGCGCACCGGCAATTCCTTCACCACGCCGGCGCGGATCGCGCAGCTCGGGGTGACGCTCAACGTGCCGGTCTATTCGGGCGGCGCGGTGCGCAATTCGATTCGCGCGGCCGAAACCCGGGTGGAAGCCGGGCAGGCCAGCCTCCGCGGGACCGAGGCGACGACGTTCACCAATGTCGTCGCCGCCTACAACAATGTGCTGCGCGACGAAGCGATCGTCGGGCTCAACGCGCAGAATGTGAAGGTGCTGGAAACCAACCTCACCGCGGCGCGCGATCGTTTCCAGGTCGGCGATCTGACGCGGACCGACGTCGCGCAGTCCGAGGCGCGGCTGAGCCTGGCGCGCGCGCAATTGCAGACCGCGCAGGCCAATCTGATTTCGAGCCGCGAGAATTATGTCGCGCTGGTCGGCACGGCGCCGGGCACGCTCGAGCCGCCGCCGCCGCTGCCGCATTTGCCCGATTCGCCCGATTCGGCGGTCGAGGTCGCGCTGAGCCAGAACCCGACCTTGCTCGCCGCGCAGCGCCAGCGCGATGCCACGCGCTATGACGTCAAAGTGGCGCAGGCCAGCCGGTTGCCGACCGTCGGGATCGGGGTCGGGGAGAATGCCACTTCCTATCTCGGCTCGCTCGGCGCGGGCACGGGGCTCGGCGTCGGGCAGAACGGGTCGTCGACCTCGATCGGCGTCAACCTCCGGGTGCCGATCTTCCAGGGCGGGCTTCCCGCCGCGCAGATCCGGCAGGCGCAGGCGAATCGCTCGCAGGCGATCGAGAATGCCACCGCGGCGGAGCGGCAGGTGATCGCCGATACGCGCTCGTCCTTTGCGATCTGGCGGTCGGCGCTGGAGGTGATCCAGTCGTCGGAGGCGGCGGTCAATGCGAATCGGCTCTCGCTGGAGGGCGTGCGGGCCGAGAACAGCGTCGGCAACCGGACGATCCTCGATATCCTCAACGCGGAGCAGGAATTGCTCAACAGCCAGGTGACGCTCGTCACCGCCCGTCGCGACGCTTATGTCGCGGGCTTCGCGCTGCTCGCGGCGATGGGGCGGGCGGAGGCACGCGATCTCGGGCTCGACGGCGGGCCGCTCTACAATCCGGCGGACAATTATAATGCGGTGAAGGGCCGGTTCCTCGATTACGGCACCGGCGCCGCGCCCGTGCCGATCGCCCCGACCACCGCGAAAGTGGCGCCGCAAAACGCCACGGTGACGCGTCCGCTCGGCCCGGAATTCGATACGCCTGTTGACAGGAACGCCCCCTTAACCACAGGTGAGCACGCACCAAACCGCTGATTGGAACGTCGCTTATGGGGGACGCTAGCGCCGAGCCGTCGATGGAGGACATCCTGTCCTCGATCAAACGGATCATCGCCGAGGAGGGAGAGGGGACAACGCGCATGCGCCGTCCCTCGATTCGTCCTGTGCCGTCAGTTGTCCCGCCGCCGCCGAGCGAGGAGGCGGACGAGGTGCTGGAGCTGCGTCACGCTATGGCCACCGAACCCACCACGAGCGACACGTCCGCACCTCAGTCTCGGCCCGAACCGGTGCCCGAGGCGATCGTCTCGCAGGAAACCGCGCAAGCGACTCGCGGCGCGCTCGACGCGCTCTCGCGATTGCTGGTGAAGCCCGAGCCCAATACCGACGGCACGCTGGAAGGGCTGGTGCGCGAAATGCTCCGCCCGATGCTGCGCGAATGGCTCGACGCCAACCTGCCCGCGATCGTCGAATCGGTCGTCGCGCGCGAGGTCGCCAAGATCACCAGCTCGGGTCGCTGACCCGCGCCTGCCGGAGATTGTAGCAGCGGTTACGATCTGCTCTATCTGCCGGCATGAAAGCACTTCTTGCCGCGAGCCTGCTCGCCTCCGCCGCTATCGTCGCCGCGCCCGCCGTGGCGCGCCCGTTGACCATCGACGATGTCACCATGTTGTCGCGCGTCGGCGCACCGACCGTGTCGAAGGACGGCCGCTGGCTGGTCTGGGCGCAGCGCGAAACCGATCTCGCCGGCAACAAGGGGCGTTTTGCGCTGTGGAGGCTCGATCTCTCGCGGCGCGGCGCGCAGCCGGCGAAGCTGTCGGCGGATTCGTCCGCCAACGAGAACGACCCGCAGATCGTCGGCGATACGGTGTATTTCTCATCCGACAAGGGCGGCGAGGATGCGATCTGGGCGATGCCCGTCGCGGGCGGCACGCCGCGCCGAATCACCGATTTCAAGGGCGGCTTCAACGGCTTCAAGGTCGCCCCCAGCGGCGATCGACTCGTCGTGTGGGCGGATCGCAAGCCCGGCGCACCGTCGCTTGAGCCGGCGAGCGAGAAGAAGGATCCGAATGCCGGCGAGGGGCGGGTCTATGATCGATTGTTCGTCCGGCATTGGGATACATGGGCGGACGGCACGCGCTCGCAATTGTTCGTCCTGCCGCTGTCCGCCAGCGGCGCGCCCGGCAATGGTACCGCGATCGTCGGCGCGCTGGTCGGCGATACCCCGTCCAAGCCGATGGGCGGCGGCGAGGAAATCGCCTGGGCGCCCGACGGTCGCATCGTCTATTTCGCGATGCGCGAGGCGGGGCGGATCGAGCCCTTGTCGACCAACCTCGATATCTTCGCCGCCCCGGCCGACGGCAGCAGCGCGCCGGTCAATCTGACCGCAGACAACAAGGCGACCGACAACCAGCCGACCGTCTCGCCCGACGGCCGCACGCTGGCGTGGTTCGCGATGCTTCGTCCCGGCTATGAGGCCGATCGTCAGGTGCTGATGGTCCGCGATCTTGCCAGCGGCAAGGTCAGCGCGCTGACCGATAAATGGGATCGCTCGATCGGGTCGATCGCCTGGGCGCCCGATTCGAGATCGCTTTACGTCACCGCCGAGGATACGCAGGAAAATCCGCTGTGGCGGGTCGATGCACATAGCGGACAAGTCACGCGGCTGACGCAGCAGGGCAATGTCTCGTCGGTCACGGTGAGCGCCGGCGGCGGGGTGATCGTTGCGATCAACAGCCTCACCGCGCCCGACGATTTCTATCGCATTACGGGCAAGGGGGCGCCCGAGCGGCTGACCTCGGTCAATGCGGCGAAGCTCGTCGGCGTCGATATGCCCGACGTGTCGCGCTTCAATTTCAAGGGCGCGAACGGCGATACGGTATGGGGTTATGCGGTGAAGCCCTATGGCAGCACCGGCAAGGTGCCGATCGCCTATATGGTCCACGGCGGACCGCAGGGATCGTCGAACAACAGCTGGTCGTATCGCTGGAACCCGGCGGTGTTCGCCGGTGCCGGCTATGGGCTGGTCGCGGTCGATTTCCACGGGTCGACGGGCTACGGCCAAGCCTTCACCGATGCGATCCGCAACAATTGGGGCGGCTGGCCGCTCGAGGATCTGCAAAAGGGTCTCGCCGCCGCGACCGCCAAATATGGCTGGCTCGACGCCGATAACGCCTGTGCGCTCGGCGCCTCCTACGGTGGCTATATGATGAACTGGTTCGCCGGCCAGTGGCCCGATCGCTTCAAATGCATCGTCCAGCACGACGGCGTCTTCGATGCGCGGGCGATGGCCTATGAGACCGAGGAATTGTGGTTCGACGAATGGGAACACGGCGGCAAGGCCTATTATGAAGACCCGGCCGCGTTCGAAAAGTGGAACCCGGTCAATTACGTCGACAAGTGGAAGACCCCGATGCTGGTCATCACCGGCGAGAAGGACTTCCGCATTCCCTATACCCAGGGCCTCGCCGCGTTCACCGCGCTCCAGCGGCGCGACATCCCCTCGCGGCTGCTCGTCAATCCGAACGAGAATCACTGGGTGCTGAAACCGCGCAACTCGCGGCAATGGTATCGCGAGGTGCTCGGCTGGATGGATAAGTGGACCGGGAAGGCGCGGTAACGCTAACCGTCGTCATGCCGGGTTAAGCCCGCATGACGCGAGGGACGAGCGCATCTTTCATCCGCGGTTCATCCCGCGTCGGGTAAGTGGATCGTGCATAGTCGGTTTCCGATCCGCGCACGATCCAAGCTCCCTTCGTTGCGCGCTTTCGGGGCGGTCCTCCTGTTCGGGGCCGCCCTGTTTGCTTTTAGACCTTAAGCGCGGCTTTTCTTTTGCCGCTCCCCCGGTAAAGCCACCGGGATGACCGAATTGCCCAAGACCTTTGACCCCGCCGCCATCGAATCGCGCTGGTATGCGCATTGGGAGGATAACGGCCTGTTCCGCCCCGACCGCCCGGGCGCGGAGCCGTGGACGATCGTCAACCCGCCGCCCAACGTCACCGGATCGCTGCATATCGGGCATGCGCTCGACAATACGCTGCAGGATATCCTCGTCCGCCACGCGCGGTTGAAGGGCAAGGACGCCTTGTGGGTGGTCGGCACCGATCACGCCGGGATCGCGACGCAGATGGTGGTCGAGCGCCAGATGGCGTTGCGCCAGCAGAAGCGCACCGATTTCACCCGCGAAGAATTCGTCGCCAAGGTGTGGGAATGGAAGGCGGAAAGCGGCGGGGCAATCACCCGCCAGCTCCGCCGGCTCGGCTGCTCGATGGATTGGGCCAACGAGCGCTTCACGATGGACGAAGGCTTCAGCAAGGCGGTGCTGAAGGTGTTCGTCGATCTGCACCGTCAGGGGCTGATCTATCGCGACAAGCGCCTCGTGAACTGGGACCCGGGCCTCGGCACCGCGATCAGCGATCTCGAGGTCGAGACCCGCGAGGTGCAGGGCAAATTCTGGCATCTCCGGTATCCGCTGGAGGACGGCAGCGGCTTCATCTCGGTCGCGACGACGCGCCCCGAAACGATGCTCGCAGATATGGCTGTCGCGGTGAACCCCGAGGATGCGCGCTACAAGGCGCTGATCGGCAAGAAGGTGCGGCTGCCGATCACCGGCCGCCTGATCCCGATCATCGCCGATGAACATGCCGATCCCGAACTCGGCTCGGGTGCGGTGAAGATCACCCCAGGGCATGATTTCAACGACTTCGAGGTCGGCAAGCGCGCCGGGATCGAGGCGCGCGACATGCTCAACATGCTCGATGCCAAGGCGCAGGTGACGCAGGTCGCCGACGGGCTGATCCCGGCCGAATTCCTCGGCGAGGATCGTTTCACCGCGCGCAAATTGGTCGTCGAGCGGCTGGAGGCGGAAGGCTTCCTCGAACGCGTCGAGGATCGCGTGATCCAGACGCCGTACGGCGATCGCTCGGGCGACGTGATCGAACCGTGGCTGACCGACCAATGGTATGTCGACGCCGCGACATTGGCGAAGCCCGCGGTCGAGGCGGTGACCTCGGGCAAGACCCGCGTCGTCCCCAAGACGTGGGAAAAGACCTATTTCAACTGGATGGAGAACATCCAGCCGTGGTGCGTCTCGCGCCAATTGTGGTGGGGGCACCGCATCCCGGCATGGTTCGCCGACGATGGCCGCATCTTCGTCGCCGAAAGCGCCGAGGAGGCGCAGGCGCAGGCGGGCGCGGGCGTCACGCTCAGCCAGGACCCCGACGTACTCGATACATGGTTCTCGTCGGCCTTGTGGCCGTTCGCGACGATGGGCTGGCCGGAGAACACCGATCCGACACTCGGCGGACGCTATCCCAATGACGTGCTGATTTCGGGCTTCGACATCCTGTTCTTCTGGGATGCCCGGATGATGATGCAGGGCCTGCAGTTCATGAAGGACGTGCCGTTCCGCACGCTCTATCTGCACGGCCTCGTCCGCGCCGCCGACGGCGCCAAGATGTCCAAGTCGAAGGGCAATACGGTCGATCCGCTCGGGCTGATCGACAAATACGGTGCCGATGCGCTGCGCTTCTTCATGGCGGCGATGGAAAGCCAGGGCCGCGACATCAAGATGGATGAGCGCCGCGTCGAGGGCTATCGCAACTTCGCGACCAAGCTGTGGAACGCCAGCCGCTTCTGCCAGACCAATAGCATCGGCGGATCGGCGACGCTGGAGCCGCCTGCGGCAAGCTCGGCGGTCAACAAATGGATCGTCGGCGAATGCGTCAAGGCGATCCAGTCGGTCGATCTTGCGCTCGCCGAGCTGCGGTTCGACGCAGCGGCCAATGCGATCTACCATTTCGTGTGGAGCCAGTTCTGCGACTGGTATCTGGAGCTTATCAAGGGCCAGATCGACGACGAGACGCGTGCGGTGGCGCGCTGGGTGCTCGATCAGGTGCTGGTGGTGCTCCACCCGTTCATGCCCTTCATCACCGAGGAATTGTGGCACGCGCTGGCGCCGCGCGAGCATGAATTGATCGTCGCGAAATGGCCGATGGCCGATGCGCGGGCGATCGATCCCGCGGCGGCGAACGAGGTCGATTGGCTGATCCGGCTGGTCAGCGAGGTGCGGTCGAGCCGCACCGAGCTCAACGTGCCCCCCGGTGCGCGTCTGCCTTATGCGGTGGCCGACGCCGGTGCCGAGACCGCCGCGCGGCTCGCGCGCAATGCGGCGACGATCGCGCGGCTCGCGCGGATCGAGCCGGGCGAGGTGACCGGGGGCAGCGCGCAAGTGGTGGTCGACGAGGCGACCTATCGCCTCGGGCTGGGCGATGTGATCGATCTCGACGCCGAACGCGCGCGGCTCGCCAAGGCGATCGCCGGGGCGGAGAAGGAACGCGATTCGCTCGCCGCGCGGCTGGGCAATGCGAGCTTCGTCGAACGCGCCAAACCCGAAGCGGTCGAAAAAGCGCGCGCCGACCACGCCGACAAGGCGGCGGAGGCCGAACGGCTGTCGGCCGCGCTGGGGCGGCTGGGATAATTCTTCGTCATCCCCGCGCAGGCGGGGATCCATTAACGCAGGTCCGGCGATAGAGGCGCGAGCTCGGCGTGAATGGATCCCCGCCTGCGCGGGGATGACGGATTAGAAGGACGAGGATTTTGTCAGACGAAGCGCCACTACCGCCTGCCGCTCAGCACGGTCATGCGCACAATCTGACGACCGGGCCGATCGGATCGGCGCTGCTGATGTTCGCGCTGCCGACGCTCGCCTCGAATATCCTGCAGACGCTCAACGGCTCGATCAACGCGGTGTGGGTCGGGCGGTTTCTGGGCGAGGGGGCGCTCGCCGCGACCTCCAACGCCAATATCATCATGTTCCTCACCTTCGGCGCGGTGTTCGGCTTCGGCATGGCGGCGACGATCATGGTCGGCCAGAGCTGGGGCCGGCGCGACGTGGAGGCGGCGCGGCGCGCGTTCGGCTCGGCGATCGGGCTTGTGCTCGGCACCTCGCTGGTCGTCGCGGCGCTCGGCTGGATCTTCGCGCCACAGATTCTGCATGTCCTTGCCACCCCGCCTGGGGCATTCCAGCCGGCGCTCGATTATCTCCGCGTGATCTTCATCGGGCTGCCCGCGTCGATGCTGCTGGTGCTGATGTTCATGGGGCTGCGCGGCACCGGCGATTCGGTGACGCCCTTGTGGTTCATGGGGTTGTGCGTGGTGCTCGATGCGGGGCTCAACCCGGTGCTGATCCTCGGGCTCGGGCCGTTCCCGCGGCTGGGGATTGCCGGGTCGGCGACCGCGACGCTGATCGCCAATGTCGTCGCGCTCGGGGCATTGGTGTTCCACATGCAGCGCAACGATCTGCCGCTCCGGCTCAAGGGCGCGGAACTGCGTTATATGGTTCCTGCGCCGGCGCTGGTTCGGGTGATCGTCGGCAAGGGGCTGCCGATCGGGGCGCAGATGCTGGTGATGTCCACTTCGGCGCTGGTGATGATCGGGCTGGTCAACCGCCACGGCATCGACACGATCGCGGCCTATGGCATCACCCAGCAATTGTGGAATTACGTCCAGATGCCGGCGATGGCGATCGGCGCGGCGGTATCGGCGATGGCGGCGCAGAATATCGGCGCCGGGCGGTGGGATCGCGTGGCGCGTATCACCCGCGCGGGGCTCGGCTATAATATCGCGATGACCGGGACGATGGTGGCGCTGGTGGTGCTGTTCGATCGCCCGCTGCTCGCGCTGTTCATCGGCGGCGGCAGCCCGGTGATCCCGGTGGCGCAACACATCAACCTCATCGTCACCTGGGGCCTGATCCTGTTCGGCGCGACGATGGTGCTGTTCGGCACGGTGCGCGCGAACGGCGCGGTGTGGGGGCCGCTGATCATCCTGGCGGTCTCGATGTTCCCGGTGCGGCTGGGGCTGGCGCTGGGGCTCGATCCGGTGTGGGGCGCGGACGCCTTGTGGTGGAGCTTCCCGCTCGGCTCGATCGTCAATATCGTGCTGGCGGTGCTCTATTACCTCTACGGCCCGTGGCGGCGCGGCCGGCTGCTGGTGCCCGAGGAGCATGTCGAGGAACGCAGCCACGCCGATATCGAGCCGGGCAACAATCTCAAACCGGCGAGTTAGCCCCGAGCATACCAAACAATCCGTTCGCCCTGAGCCTGTCGAAGGGCTGGCCTTCTTCCGCGGAAGAAAAGGGCAGGGCTTCGACAGGCTCAGCCGGAACGGGGATGGGTAATGGCGGTAAAACGCATCGAGCCGGTGCTTGCCGAGCGCCGCGCGAAAGCGCATGTCCCCGCGCATCATGCACGCATCATTCCCCGCGCTCCGCCTTCGCCGTACCCGCGTCGCCGAGTGGAGCCGCCGGCTCCACCGCGAGACGGTGTTGACCCCGGCCAATCTGATCTGGCCATTGTTCATCGCCGAAGGCGAGGGGGTGGAGGAGCCGATCGCCAGCCTGCCCGGCGTGTCGCGCTGGTCGGTCGACGGGATCGTCGCGCGCGCGAAGGAAGCGCGCGATCTGGGCATTCCCTGCGTTGCGCTGTTCCCGAATACCCCATCTGCGCTGCGCACCGCGGACGGGCGCGAGGCGCTCAACCCGGACAATCTGATGTGCCGCGCGATCCGCGCGATCAAACAGGCGGTGCCCGAGGTCGGCATCCTCACCGATGTCGCGCTCGATCCCTATACCGCGCACGGGCATGACGGGCTGGTCGACGATGCCGGCTATGTCCTCAACGACGCGACGGTCGAGGTGCTGGTCGGTCAGTCGCTCAACCAGGCGGCGGCGGGGGCGGACATCATCGCGCCCTCGGACATGATGGACGGCCGCATCGGCACGATCCGCGACGCGCTCGAAGCCGCGGGGCATATCAACGTCCAGATCATGGCCTATGCCGCCAAATATGCCAGCGCCTTCTACGGCCCGTTCCGCGATGCAGTCGGCAGCCGCGGGCTGCTCAAGGGTGACAAGAAGACCTATCAGATGGATCACGCCAATGCCGATGAGGCGCTGCGCGAGGTGGCGATGGACCTCGCCGAGGGCGCGGACAGCGTGATGGTCAAGCCGGGCCTGCCCTATCTCGATATCATCCGGCAGGTGAAGGATGCATTCGGCGTTCCGGTGTTCGCCTATCAGGTGTCGGGCGAATATGCGATGATCGAGGCGGCGGCCGCCGCCGGCGCGGGCGATCGCGACGCGTTGGTGCTCGAAACGCTCACGGCCTTCCGCCGCGCAGGCTGCTCCGGCGTGCTGACCTATCATGCGGTGCATGCCGCGCGGCTGCTCGGCGCATGATCGAGACCGAACGCCTGATCCTGCGCGCGCCCGAGCCGCGTGACCGCGCGCCGCTCCACGCGATGTGGGCCGATCCGCGCGTGATGGCCGATCTCGGCCCGGTCAAGACCGCTGCCGACAGCGACGCCGCGCTCGCGCGCCACGCCTCCTACGCTCCGCTTGGTTTCTTCGCGGTCGAGCGGCGCGAAGACGGCGCGACGATCGGCTTCTGCGGGCTCAAGCCCGGTGCGCCCAACACCCCGATCGAGAATATGCTCGAGGTCGGCTGGATGCTCGGGGTGCCCTATTGGGGCGCCGGCTATGCGCGCGAAGCGGCGGCGGCGAGCATCGCCTGGGGCTGGGCGACGCGCGATGATTCGGCGATCGTCGCGATCACCGCGCGGCGCAACGCCAAGAGCCGCGGGCTGATGGAACGGCTCGGGATGCATTATGTCCCGGCGCTCGATTTCCTCCACCCGCTGTATGCGGTGGAGAATCCGCTGTCCGACACCGTGACCTACCGGATCGACCGCCCGTGATCGAAACCCCGCGCCTGATCCTTCGCCGCTGGCGCGAGGCCGATGCCGAGCCATTTTTCGCGATGGGGCAGGATGCCGAGGTGATGCGCTATCTCGGCCCGCCGATGTCGCGCGCGGATTGCGCGGCGACGGTCGTGCGGCAGAATGCGCTGGCCGACAGCTACGGCTCGTGCTTCTGGGCGATCGAGCGGCGCGCCGACGGCGCCTTCATCGGCTTCTGCGGGATCAAGCAGGGGTCGGAGGGCACGCCGATCGCGGGGCAGCCCGAGATCGGCTGGCGCCTCGCGCGCGAAGCGTGGGGGCAGGGCTATGCGCGCGAGGCGGCGCAGGCATCGCTCGATCGCGGCTGGTCGACGCAGGACTGGCCCGAGGTGGCCGCGATCACCGTCCCCGCTAATACGCAGAGCTGGGGGCTGATGATTCGCCTCGGCATGACGCGCGACCCCGACGGAGATTTCGATCACCCCGTACTGGCGCCGGGCGATCCGCTGCGTCGACATTTGACCTACCGAATCGCGCGATAACGCAAATCGTCTTGTGCTCCCGCGAAGGCGGGAGCCCAGTCTGGGTCCGCGCCTTGGGTTTCCATCAAAGTAATATTTTGATGGGGGCCCTTCGCGGCGACACAAGCAGGCTAACCTAATCCGCCGGCGCAAGGCGTCGTTGGATTGCAGCGATTCGCGCGGTGGAGGTGTCGACCGCCTGTTGCGCCGCCTGAACCGCCTCGTCGAGCGCGGGATAGGGCGCGACGAGCGCCTGTGCGCGATCGGACGCGAGTTGCTCCAGTTCGGCCAACACGTCGACCTGCCGCGCGCGGGCCGCGTCGAGATCGGCAAGCGCGGTCTGCGCGTCGAGCCATTTGTCGCTGCCCGCCGCGGCGCCGCTGGCGGCGGCCGCCAGCTGTTCGGCGCGGGTCGCGGCAGTGGCGAAGGTGGCGGCGGCCTCGCTCAGTCGCGTGCGCGCGGCGGCGATTCGCGAATCGAGTTCGGGATCGGCGGCGGCAACCGGCGGCGGCGGCGCGGGCGGCTCGCGGAAATCGAGCTGCTCGCCGGCACGCGGCAACAGCGACGGAAAGTCATGCTCAACACATCCGCACAGCGTCAGCGCCAGAACGAGCAGGGGGAAATGAGGCTTCATCGCCCCCGCGATGTACGAAGTGAGAAAAGTGCACGCAATGCTCTTGCGCAACCTGAAACCCCCTTCTATGAGGCCACCTCCCAGGCGCCCGTAGCTCAGCTGGATAGAGCATCAGACTACGAATCTGAGGGTCGGACGTTCGAATCGTTCCGGGCGCGCCATTTCGGTTCAAAGGCACGAACGCCTAGCACCGCCGCCTCTACGCCAGAGGCGGTGGTTAGCGTTCGGAGCAACTCGCTGCGCAAGCCGCGAATGCGAACCTCCGTCTTGCTGACCACCTCGACCCGCTGGGCAACGGCGCGGATGTGATCGCGCGCGAATGAACCATCCCCGTTGCGCAGCTTCTTGCGGGCCGCCATCGCGAAGGTGCGTAGGCTCTCGGCTGTGATCGCAGGGCCTATCTTCTCGACATGCGCCACCGCCCGCTCAGAATCGCCCCTGGCCTGGTCGCGCGTCGCCGTCAGCTCGGCGATTCGATTCTTGAGCGAAGGGTCGCTCACGTCGATCACGCCATTCTCGATCGCCTCATAGAGCCGGCTGAGCTTGGCGTCCGCCTCGGTCGCCCGGCGCTCAAGCTCTGCGGCATGAAGCCGGCGTTCGCTGGCCCATTGATCTCGCCGTTCGAGAATTTGATCCATCAAGTCTTCAAGCCGCTTCGGATCGAGCAGCCGCCATTCGAGATGGCCGATCACGGCCTCATTCAGCCGATCCATCGGAACCGTGATGCCGGGGCAGCCCTTCGCGCCCTGCCGCGCCTTGGTGGAGCAGGTGTAGTAGCGATACTCACGGCCGACGCTGCTGGTCCCGGTGCGCAGCGTCATCGCCCCGCCGCAGCACGCGCAGAAGCAGATGCCGGTGAGCAGCGTCGGGCCGCCCACCGCCATCGGCGGCATCATCTTCGGGCTACGCGCCTTGAGCGACCGCTGCACCGCCTCGAACTCCGCCTCCGAGACGATGGCAGGCACCTCCATGATGGCGTGTTCGCTCTCGGGCTTGGGCGCTTTGGTGCGATAGTCCCGATAGTTGAACTTGTGCTGCCCGATATAGGTCGTGCGGGTGAGCACCTGATGCACGGCCCCCAAACCCCAGCGCCCGCCGTCGCGGGTACGGATATTGTTGTCATTGAGCCAGGTCGCGATGGCCTTGAGGCCCATCGGCCCGCTGTTCTCGACCCCGTTCAGCGCCATCCGATAGATGCGCCGCACCGTCTCGGCCTGGATCGGGTCGATCTCCAGCTTCTTCTTGACCTTTGCACCGCGCAGTCCGGCCTCGACGATCCGATAACCGATCGGCGCCCGCGCGCCGTTCCAGAAGCCTTGACGCGCGTTCTCCTTCATCGACCGCAGCGTGTGCTTGCCGTTCTCCTTCGACTGATACTCGTCGAACAGCGTCATGATCTGGCGCATCATCACGCTCATCGGATCGTCGCCCAAATCCTGCGTGATCGAGATCAGCCGCACGCCGTTCTTCGCCAGCTTTCGGACGTAGAACTCGAACTGGAACTGGTCGCGGAAGAAGCGCGAGAAGCTGTGGACGAGGATCACGTTGAACGGCGACGGTTTCTGCATCGCCGCGTCGATCATCGCCTGGAAGGCGGGGCGACGATCGTCAGTCGCGGTGTTGCCCGGCTCGACGAACTCGGCCGCGACCTCCCAGCCGCGCGACAGGCAATAGCCTTCAATCTGGCGACGCTGATCGGGAATCGACAGATCGCTCTCGGCCTGGCGGCCGGTAGAGACACGCAGATAGAGCGCGGCGCGGGCCGTCGCCATGACCGGCGAGGTATCCTCGACGCGAAGGGCGGCGTCGGTCATGGCGTGATCCTCCTTATCTCACGGCAAGGGTCCGAACAGGTCGTCCAGCTCCTTGCGCAAATGGCCTTCGATCGCGCGCAGCTCGGCGTCGCCGATCGGAACCCGCTCGGGCCAGTCGTCCGTGACGACGATCGGCCCGCTATCCTTGATGACACGCGCACGGGATGGCATTCGCTGCGGCGGCGCGTGCATATAGTCGTGCAGGTCTTCGAGACCTTCCGACCAGCCGCGCGGCGCGCGGCGGGGACGACGTTTGCGAGGCAGGGCCATGCGCCAACGCTGGCGCGCGGCGGCAATCGGCGCAAATGGCGTATCGCGGCGTAGTAGAGATACGTGCTCACGGCGGTCCAGGCGATGCCGCCCCCAGACGCTCCCGCGCTTCCGACTCGCTCGCTACCGCCAGCAACGCCGCCCAATCGTCGGGCGGGTTGCCCTTGTCGAGCATCTTGCGGAACACCGCATAGGCGTCCGACTTCGATCCATAGGTGCGCAACGTAGTCTCGTCGTTCACCCAGGCGAAGACGATGACCTTCGCGCTGGTGCTGTAGCGGAAGAACAGCCGGAACCGGCCGCCGCCGAACTTTGCCCGGAACCAGTGTTTGCGGTCGTCCCCCAGCGTGCCGCCCTGCCGATATTCCGGGCGCGTGGGATCTTGCGGGATGGTTTCGAATACGAGCTGGCGCAGCGCTTCCAGCAGCTTCGCATTGGCCGATTTGCGCCAGCCGCGCGGGTCTTTCTCCCGCAGGCGCGCGACGGCCGCCCCCAGCTTCTCGAATTGATCGAGAAACAGAGGGTGGGCAATGAGCTGCCACCCGTTGACGACCATCATCAGAGATCGACATCGCCGTCGATCGGCGCATCGAGGTCGACCTTAACGCCCTCGGTCAGCGCCGCGATGCGTTCGGCGAGCGCGGGGGAGAGCGCGGTCAGCGCCTCGGGCCGGCGTTTGATATCTTCGGCCAGAAACGACAGAAAGCTGTCGATGGCTGGATCGTCATGTTCGGCATCGGCGCGATGCACGGACACGCCATGCTCATCGACGCGAAAGGCGATCTTGCCGCCGCAATCGACGCCGAGCGCCTGGCGGACGGACTTCGGAATAGTCGTCTGGCCCTTGGCGGTGATGGTGCTGATTTCTTCGAGCAACGCGGGCATGGTTCATCTCCTCTGCCCGCAGAATGTAAGGAAATCGCATTACTTTGTCAAGGTCGGCCCGCCGCCTCTGCCAGATAGCGCCGGTAGGCGAATCCGATCAGGTCGCGCACAAGCTCCAGAAGCCCGCCCGTGGGGAAGCCGTCGAACGGATCGCCATGCGCCAGAGCATTGCGGCGGTCGGCGAAGGTGGGTTTTGTCACGCCGGTTAACTGGCCGATGGCCGTGCCGCCGCACCGGACGATCATGGGGATTTGATCGTCGGTCAGCCTGTCCTTAGCCACCATATGCTTGAGGAGAGCATCGAACGAACGTCGCGGCGGTGGCGCCATCAGCGCCTTGGATGGATCAATCCGCTTCCTGGGAAGCGGCTTCACTTCGCTCCCGTAGCGATCGTTCAGCGCGAGTTCCAAGGCGGTCAGCGCCACTAGCTCGCCGGCCTTCACAAGGTCGAGGTCGATCCAGCCCAACAGGTATAGCTTCTGCGCCCGTGCATATTTGGCGCGGACGATCAGTGGGATGAGCGGATCGAGGCCGAGACCAGCGATGAACGCCCGCCATTGATCGGCATTGTCGAACTGGAGGAAGCCGCCGGGCAGTCCGGGCGAAGGCCAGGGTAGCACCAGCGGCGAAGTGCGCGCCGGCAGCGATATGTCCTCTTCAGCCCCAGTCATGCTTCGCCATACTGTCCCGGTTGGATTGGGAAAAGAAATAGCTGGGGCAAGCCTCCCCCTGAGCGGGAGCCCTGCGGTCTCCCGCTACCCCCTCTGCGGGAACACCCCCAGGGTGTGCTAAAACCCACGGATCAGGCAAGCCTGTCCGGCGATCCTGAAGCCGTTTCACGGACAAATGGTGTTGGCCGGGAGCGACCAACGCCCGAAATTAGCCGGCCGTCCGTTGAAAACCGGGGTACAGCCGGGAAG
>JAFIGU010000029.1 GCA_017849555.1 Sphingomonas sp.
CCACCCAAAGTCGCCATCACCGCCGTCATGCGAAAACTCCTCGTCCTCGCTAACTCTCTCGTCGCTCAAAACCGGCCATGGATACCTCGACCCGCTTGATCAACATCACAGATGCTCCCTTGTTCAAGGGAGGGGAGTGAAGAAGAGGGTGACGGTTACCCCGGTATCTGCTGGCTGATGCAGTGGAAGCTGCCCCCGCCGGTGAGGATCGCATCGGCGCGCAGCCCGACCACCTCATGCTGCGGGAAGATCGCCTGGATCGCCTGCACCGCCGCCTGATCGTTCGCCGCGCCGTAGAGCGGCACGACCACGCTGGCATTGCCGATGTAGAAGTTCATATAGCTCGCCGGCACGATCTCGTCGTCGCGGATCACGCGGCCGGGGGAGGGGATCGGCACCACCGCCAGCCCGAACGCCTCGGCGCGCGCCGCGGCCTGCTGATAGACCTGCCAGTTGGGATCATTGTCCGCCGCGACCGGGATCGCCAGCCGCCCCTCGCCGACGAACCGCGCGAGATTGTCGACATGCCCGTCGGTATGATCGTTGAGCAGCCCGTCGCCGAGCCACAGCACGCGATCATAGCCGAGGTCGCGCTGGAGCCGCTCCTCGATCTCGGCCTTGCCGATATGGCCGTTGCGATTGGGGTTGAGCACGCATTGCTCGGTGGTGACGACCAGCCCGGTGCCGTCGCCGTCGAGCGCGCCGCCCTCGAGCACCCAATCGCATGGGACGATGCTCTTCTTCGCGCGGCGGGCGAGCCGTGCGCCGATATCGTCGTCGCCGGGCAGGTCATATTTGCCGCCCCAGCCGTTGAACGCGAAATCCCGCGCGGTGCCGTCGCCGGTCAGGATCACCGCGGTATCGCGCAGCCAGATATCGCCGAACCGCTCGACGACGACCTCGGCGAACGGCGCGAGTCTGGTCGCGGCGACACCCGCCTCGGCATCGGCGGCGACCAGCAGCACCTTCTCGCCGCGCCCGTCGGCATGCACCGCCTTGGCGAAGGCGGCGACTTCGGCGCGCGCCTCGTCGAGGTCCTCCTGCCACAGCTCGGCGTGCGACGGGAAACCGATCCACACCGCCTTGTGGTGCGCCCATTCGGGGGGAGGGGGCAGCGTCACTTCGTGGCCCCCCGCGAGGTGTCGCGGATCGCGCGGAATTCGGCGGTCGGATACCAATTGGGCCATGCGTCGCTGTCGGCCAGCTCGCGCCCGAGCTGATAATAGATCGTCAGATCCTGCACCGCGCCCGACCAGTCCCACTTGGGATCATATTCGTCCTGCGGCTTGTGATAGCGGTGGGCGTTATAATCCTCCGCCGCCGCGCGGCCCGCAGCGACCCCGCCGTTGACCAGATCCTCGCCGCTTCCCCCCGACAGCATCGGCACGCCGAGCTTGGCGAAGGAGAAATGGTCGGAGCGGTAATAATGGCCCTTCTCCGGGGTCGCTTCGGCCACGATCGCGCGGCCCTGCGCGGCGAGCAGCGGCTTGACCATATCCTCCAGCTCGGACTTGCCCGCGCCGGTGATCTCGAAATCCCTGGTCGCGCCATTGACGTTGAGCACGTCCATATTGACCCCGCCGACCGTCTTGCCGAGCGGGAACACCGGATGCGCCGCATAATAAGCCGAGCCGAGCAGCCCGCTTTCCTCCGCGGTCACCGCGAGAAAGGCGATCGAGCGCCGCGCCGGCCCCGCCTTCGCCTGCACCTCGGCCATCGCGATCAGCCCGGCGACCCCCGAGGCATTGTCGACCGCGCCGTTGCAGATCCCGTCGCCGTCGACCGGATCGCAATGCCCCAGATGATCCCAATGCGCCGAATAAAGCACCGTTTCGCCGGGCGCGCTCTTGCCCGGCAACAGCCCGATCACATTGTGCGAGGCGCTGCGACGGATCGTGTTCGAGAAGCTGCCGGAGAATTTCGTCCCCAGCGGCACCGCCCTGAACCCCTTGTGCTTCGCGGCTTCGGACAGCGCCGCGAAATCCTTGCCCGCGGCGGCGAAGATCTCTTTCGCGCGGTCGAGCTGGATCCAGGCGACGATCTCGCTCTGGTCCATATGGTTGTTGGCTTCGTCCAGCTCGTGCTGCGCGCCGGTCCATGACGAGCGCACCACCGCCCAGGGATAGGCGGCCGGCTCGGTATCGTGGACGATGATCGCGGCGGCGGCGCCCTGCCGCGCGGCCTCCTCGAACTTATAGGTCCAGCGCCCGTAATAGGTCATCGCGCGGCCCTCGAACGGGCCGGCGCCGGCGCCGGCCTCTTTGGTCTGCCAATCGGGATCGTTGACCAGGATGACGACGGTTTTGCCCTTCACGTCGACGCCGGCATAATCGTTCCAGCCCTTTTCGGGCGCGTTGATGCCATAGCCGACGAACACCATGTCGCTGGCCTTGAGCGAAATCTTCGGCACGACGCGATAGGTGCCGGCGACGATATCGTCGCGATAGGCGAGCGTGATCGGTTTTTTGCCCCCGGTGACGGTGAACGGCGCGATGTCGGTGGCGGTGATCTCCACCATCGGCACGTCCTGGGTCCATTTGCCGTTATTGCCCGGCTGGAGCCCGGCGGCCTTCATCCGCTCGACGATATAGGCGACGGTCTTTTCCTCCCCGGCGGAGGTCGGCGCGCGGCCCTCATAAGCATCGGAGGACAATTCCTTGGTCACCGTTTTCAGCGTGTCGACCGGGATCGCCGGGGCCGCCGGCTCGGCGAGCGCCGGGGTGGCGAGCGCGGTGGCGAGAAGGAACAGGGACAGGCGACGAGGCATTAAGGGGCTCCGCAAACGGGAAGATGCCGCTGTTTGGCAGCGCCGCGAGCGGGGTGCAAGGCGGCCGGATCGCGCCGATCGGGTGTCGCCCCGCCGCACGATCTGTGTCATGCGCATCGGCGGACGAGGAAGGACGCTGGGAGTATATGACCAAGGTCGGAATCTACGGCAGCGCGGGGCGGATGGGCCGCGCGATCGCGACCATCGCGAATGAGGAAGGCGTGACGGTCGCCGGCGGGGTCGATGCCGGCGGCGACGCGGCGGCGCTGGCGCGCGCGGCCGATGTGCTGGTCGATTTCTCCACCCCCGCGGCGCTCGAGGCGAATCTCGCGGCGGCGGTGGCGGCGGGGACGCCGATCGTGATCGGCACCACCGGGCTGACCCCGGCGCACCACGCGGCGATCGATCGCGCGGCGGAGAGGATCGCGGTGCTCCAGACGGGCAATACCTCGCTCGGCGTCACATTGCTCGCGGTGCTGGTGCAGGAAGCGGCGCGCCGGCTCGGGCCGGAATGGGATATCGAGATCGCCGAAATGCATCACCGCCACAAGGTCGACGCCCCCTCGGGCACCGCGACCCTGCTGGGCGAGGCGGCGGCGGCGGGGCGCGGCACCACCTTGGGCGAGGTGCGCGTCGACAGCCGCGCGGGGCTGACCGGCGCGCGGAGCGAGGGGACGATCGGCTTCGCCTCGCTGCGCGGCGGATCGGTGGTCGGCGATCATCTGGTGGTGTTCGCGGGCGAGGGCGAGCGGATCGAGCTCGGGCATCGCGGCGAGGATCGCACGATCTTTGCGCGCGGCGCGCTCAAGGCGGCGCTGTGGCTCGCGGGCAAGCCGGCCGGGCGCTATCATATGGCCGAGGTGCTGGGGCTTTGAAGAAGGCGGATATTTTCGAGTTCTACCGCCGGCTCGCCGAACTCAACCCGCATCCGGAGACCGAGCTCGAATCGGGCAACACCTTCCAGTTGCTCGTCGCGGTGGTGCTGTCGGCGCAGGCGACCGACGTCGGGGTCAACAAGGCGACGCGGCGGCTGTTCGCCGAGGTGACGACCCCCGAGCAAATGGTTGCGCTGGGCGAGGAGGGGCTGAAACAGCACATCAAGACGATCGGGCTGTTCAACACCAAGGCGAAGAATGTCATCGCTTTGTCCGAGGCGCTGATCGCCGAACATGGCAGCGAAGTGCCGGCCGATCGCGACGCGCTGGAGAAACTGCCGGGGGTCGGGCGCAAGACCGCCAATGTCGTGATGAACGTCGCGTTCGGCGCGGAGACCTTCGCGGTCGACACGCATATCTTCCGCGTCGGCAACCGCACCGGGCTCGCCCCGGGCAAGACCCCGCTGGCGGTGGAAAAGAAGCTCGACAAGGAAACCCCGCAGCCGTTCCGCGTCCACGCGCATCACTGGCTGATCCTCCACGGCCGCTACACCTGCAAGGCGCGGACGCCGGAATGCTGGCGGTGCGTCGAGGTGGATTTGTGTGCGTTCAAGCCGAAGACGCCGGCGCCGAAGGGGGCGAAGGTGGAGGGTGGGGGCTAGGGACTGCGCGCACGTGTCAGCGGCAGTATTTGGGTGGAGAGCGGTCAAACGGCTATTGGCGGTAAATGCGCGTTAAATCCCACTGATCTGGTTGTTTAAGGCTGGAATAAGCTTTTTGGTTTTGCTAGCTTCAAGGATGATGACCAGTCTCGGCGCACACGTTTCTGAATGGAATCCCGTTGTCTAAACAGGCCGAACAGAATTATCTTAGATTAACTGGCGATGCCGGTCGTGCTCATAGCATTAATAAGCCATTTTCCGACAATTATTGTGGCGTGAACTTGGCGTCCATCGGCGCGATCATGACTCTGCTTCCGCCGCCGCCCGCGCGTATACTGGATATGGGTTGCGGAGCAGGATGGACCAGCGTTTTCTTTGCTCGGAACGGCTATGAGGTAGTCGGCCAGGACATCGCGCAAGATATGATCGAGCTCGCCCGCGAAAATCAGGCCCGCCAAAGTACGGAATTGAACCTGACATTTGTGTGCGCCGATTATGAAAGCATGACGATGGATGGCACATTCGACGCCGTCGTCTTCTTCGATTGCCTCCATCATGCCGAGGACGAGCGGGCTGCGATTGCGACGGCGTATCGGATGCTTAAACCCGGTGGCACGATGATCACGCATGAGCCGGGCGAAGGTCACGCCACGGCCCCTGGATCTATCGAAGCAATGAAGTTGTATGGCGTAACCGAGCGAGATATGCCGCCACATGTCATCATTCGACATGGACGGGCGATCGGCTTTTCAGAGCATAGGATTTTCCCGATGCAGCATGAGTTGCTGGGAATATTCTACCGCCGTCAAACTCCTAAAATTTTCAGTCGAAGCGGATGGTTGCTAACGAAGCGGGTGTTGAAGGCTGTATTTCGGCCGTCAGAACGTGCGAGTTCCATTGTAAAAATGGTTAAGTAAGTTTGAAAACGTCGTTGCGATATAATTTTTGAGGGTCGCCGTCAGTGGTCTATCTGGGGTGGCCGCCGACAAGACGCCCCCCAATCACCCCGCCCGCACCTCGCGAAACGGGATCGTCCGATCCACCTCCGGCTCCTTCGGCAGCCCCAATACGCGTTCGCCGATGATATTGCGCTGGATCTGGTCGGTCCCGCCGCCGATCGAGGTGAAATAGGCGTTGAGCGTCAGGAAATTGGCGTCCTCCGCGCGGGGATGCTCCGCGCCTTCGAGCAGGCTTTCCGCGCCGAGCAGCAAGGTGCGGACGCGTGCTTCCTCGTGGAGGATGCGGCTCATCGCCAATTTGCCGAGCGACATGATCGAGGAGGAGGTGCCTTGCTGCAACTCGGCCTTGGCGCGCTGGGTGTTGAGCCGGTTGAGCACGCGCCACGCGATCGTCTGCGCGAGTTGCTGGCGGATCACCGGATCGTCGAGCTTCCCCGCCTCGCGCGCCAGCCCGATCAGTGCGTGGTCGCCCTTCGGCCCCGCCGCGCCCGATCGCGGCCCGCGCGCCGCATCGCCCATCACCGAGCGTTCATAGGCCAAAGCCGTTTGCAACACGCCCCAGCCGCCGTTCAATGGCCCGAGCAGATTGTCCTCGGGCACGAAGGCATTGTCGATGAACACCTCGTTGAAATGCGCCTCGTCGGTGATCTGGCGCAGCGGGCGCACCTCGACGCCGGGCTGCTTCATCGGCAGGAAGAAGAAGCTGATCCCGCGATGCTTGGGGACATCCCAATCGGTGCGCGCGATCAGCATCCCGTAATCGGCGATCTGCGCGCCGCTGGTCCACACTTTCTGGCCGGAGACGCGCCACCCCCCGTCGACCTTGTCGGCGCGGGTGCGGATCGCGGCGAGATCGCTCCCCGCGCCCGGCTCCGAATAGAGCAGGCACATGCCGACCTCGCCCGCGAGCAATTGGGGGACGATCTCGCGCCGGAAGGCGGGGGTAGCGTGGGCCAGCGCGGTATTGGCCCACAGGTTGCTGCGATCCTGCCCCGCGCCGGGCGCGCCGACTGCGGCGAAGGCGCGCTCGACGATCCGCGCCTGTTCGTCGGCCAGCCCCCGCCCGTAGAAATCGCTCGGCCAGCGCGGTACCGCCCAGCCGGCGTCGCGCACCTTGGCGAGCCATTCGGCGCGCGGATCGCGGCCGAAGCTTTCCTTATGCGTTGCGGTGCCGCGCCAATTGGCGGCGAGCCATGCCTCGACCTCGGCTTTCAGCTGTTTGTCGGTCATGCCTCAACCTCCAGCGCGCGGACGTAACGCTCACGCCAATGATCGCTGTCGCCGTAAAGCTGCGCCGCCGATCGCGCGCGGCGCAGATAGAGATGCGCGGGATGCTCCCAGGTGAAGGCGATCCCGCCGTGCATCTGGATGCCGTCCTTGGCGCAGCGGACGAAGGCGTCGGCGCAGGCGAAGGCGGCGAGTGCGACGCTTTCCGCGCGGGCCGGCGTATCTTCCGCGACCTGGCGCGCAGCGTCGCGCGCGGCGCTGGTCGCGCTTTCCGCCTCGAGCAGCAGATCGGCCGCCATATGTTTGATCGCCTGAAAGCTGCCGATCGCGCGGCCGAACTGGTGGCGCTCGCGGGCGTAATCGACCGTCATGTCGAGGATGCGCCGCGCGCCGCCGGCCTGCTCTCCGGCCAGCCCGACCAAAGCGATATCGCGCGCCGCGGCGATCCGCGTGCCGTCGCCGATCAGCGTCGCCGGGCCGCGGAAGGCGACGTCGGCGAGCCGGCGGGTGCGGTCGAACACCGGGAGCGGGACGATCTCCGCATCTTCGCGCGCGACCGCGAACACCGCATCGTCGAGCGTGACGAGGATCGTGTCGGCGATCGCCGCATCGGGGACGAAACGCGCGGTGCCCGCCAGCCCCGCGCCGTCGCGCCGTACGTCGCCGCGCCCGGTCCAGTCGTCGCGCCCGGCGAAGGCGACCGCGGCGATGCTATAGCCGCCGGCCAAGGCCGCGAGCCGTTCGCCGTCGAGCAACGCCGCGGCGATCGCGGTCGAAAGGAGCGGGGCGGGGAGCAGCGCCGCGCCGGCCGCTTCCATCACCAACTCGAGCTCGATCGCGCCGAGCCCGGCGCCGCCATGTTGCTCGGGGACGGTCAGCCCGACCACCCCCAGATCGGCGAGCGCGCGCCACAAGGCCGCGTCATGCCCGGTCTCGCTCGCCATGATGCGGCGCACGTCGCTTTCGGCGCAGCGGTCGGCGAGCAGCCGGCGGAGCGAGTCGAGCAGCGCCGCGCGTTCGTCTGCCGTCAGTCCCGCCATCGCTTTTCCTCTCCCCGGCGCCGTCTTGTCGGCTGCCCATAACGAAAGTTATGATCGCGCGCGGTGGCAAGTCAACCAAGCGTCGGGAGAGGATGATGCGGTTTGCGAACAAGGTGGCGCTGATCACCGGCGGCGGCTCGGGCATCGGCGCGGCGACCGCGCGGCTACTGGCGCGCGAGGGCGCGGCATTGGTGGTGGTCGATATCGCCGCCGATCATGCGCAGGCCGTGGCAGCGGAGACCGGCGGAATCGCGGTCGAGGCCGATGTCGCGCGCCGCGCCGATGTCGAGCGCGCGGTGGCGGTCGCGGTTGAGCGCCACGGCCGCGTGGATATCCTGTTCAACAATGCCGGTATCGGCTGCATCGGGCGCACCCCCGATCTCGATCCCGAGCAATGGGAACGGGTGATCGCGATCGATCTCAATGCGGTGTTCTACGCCTGCCGCGCGGCGATCCCGCATATGCCGAGGCCTGGCGGAG
This sequence comes from Sphingomonas sp., assembly GCA_017849555.1. GTDB lineage: Bacteria > Pseudomonadota > Alphaproteobacteria > Sphingomonadales > Sphingomonadaceae > Sphingomonas > Sphingomonas lycopersici. Next base: position 8,011 of record JAFIGU010000029.1, read on the forward strand.
CGATCGTCAACACCGCGTCGATCTCGGGGCTGGCGGGGGATTATGGCTTCAGCGCCTATAATGCCGCCAAGGGTGCGGTGATCAATTACACCCGCACGCTGGCGATCGATCATGCGCGCGAGGGGATCAGGGTCAACGCCTTGTGCCCCGGGCTGATCGCCACTCCGCTGACCGCCGGTGCGGCGGCGCTGCCGGGGCTGGAGCAGGCGTGGCATGCCGCGATCCCGATGGGGCGGGCGGGCACGCCCGAGGAGATGGCCGAGGTGGCGGCGTTCCTTGCCTCCGATGCGGCGTCCTATGTGACGGGATCGGTGATCGTCGCCGACGGCGGGCAGACGGCGTGGACGGGGCAGCCCGATCTGACGCGGTTTCTGCCGGGGTGAGAACCAGCTGACCGCTTGCCCTGAGCTTGTCGAAGGGCTGTCCTTCTTCTTTCCGAAGAAAAGTGCAGGGCTTCGACAAGCTCAGCCCGAACGGGGAAAGGTAAGCGACGATCCGCTAAAGCAGCAATTCCTGACGGTCCGGCCGCCCGACATGCCCACCCCCGCGGCGGCGCGCCATCTCGGTCTCTGCGGTGAAGCGCACATCGGGATCGCGATCGGTGAGGAAGCCGATCAGGCTTTCCTCCTCGATCTCGCGCCAGTCCTTGCCGCGATCGGGGCCGTAGCGCACCCGCGGGAGCAGCCCCGGCAGCCGCGACCATTCGAGCAATTGCTGCACCCCCACTTCGTTGAGCATGTCGCGCAGGTGGAAGGCGGTGACGTAAGCGTCGGGGAAAGCGCGATGCGCGGGCAGCCCGGTTTCGTGGACCAGCCCCTCGGGCTTGCGCCAATAGCGCAGCACCTGATTGGAAAAGCTCGGCGAATCCTGCCACAGCCGCAATGCGCATTTCCACGTGCAGATCCATTCCGCGCCGTGGGTCAGCGCCGAGGTGCAGAACACCTGCTCGAAATCGGCGCGATGCGCGGCGAGCGCGACGCGGCGCGGCCACGGATCGAGCACCGGGCGCGCGACATCGTGCCAGTAAGGCGCGTCGGCGACATCCTCGTCGCGGATATGGTGGATCGCCTGGGTGATCGGGGGCATCAGCCGCCCCGGATTGACGAAGCGGGCGCCGCTGTCGCCCGCGACTTCCCACCGCCCGTCGGCGCCGAGCGTGACGTCCTGCCAGCCGATTTCGCACACGCCGTGCTGGGGCGGGGTGGGGCCGGTGGTTTCGAGATCGATGACGCGGATGATGCTGGGGGTGGGGCGCATGATCCTAATGTGGGGTGTCGGGCGCCGCATGTCGAGCGACCCCGCTCGGCGCGAGTTGCGCGTCGATCGCGGCGAGTACGCGCGCGAGCGCGGCTTCGTCATGCGCTTCGGCGCGCGCGGTGAGCATATCCTCGGTGTGCGAGACGCGCAGCAGCCACCAGCCGTCGGGGGTGGTGACGCGCGCACCGTCGGTCGTATCGACCGCCGTGCCGGCGGCGCGCAGCCGCGCGATGACCTCCGCCACCACCGCCTCCTTGCGCGCCGGATCTACCGCGAAGCGCAATTCGGGGGTGCTCACCACCGGCGGCATCGCATCGCGCAGCGCGTCGAGCGTCGTCCCCGACGCGGCGACCGCATCGATCAGCCGCACCGCGGCGAGCAAGGCATCGTCGAAGCAATGCCATTCGCCGCCGAAGAAGATATGCCCGCTCATCTCGCCCGCGATCGGCGCGTCGAGCTCGCGCATCATCGCCTTGATGTTGCTGTGCCCCGATTTCCACATCACCGGCTGCCCGCCGAGCGCGGCGATGCGATCGAACAGCGCCTTGCTCGATTTCACATCGGCGACGATCGCCGCGCCGGGGCGCTCGCGCAGCACGGGTTCGACCAGAATGGACAGAATCTGGTCGCCGCGCAGCACGCGTCCCTGCCCGTCGACCGCGCCGATCCGATCGCCGTCGCCGTCGAAAGCGACGCCGAAATGGAGCCGCTTCCCGACGACCAACGCGCGCAATTGCGCCAGATTGGCGTCCTCGGTGGGATCGGGATGATGATTGGGAAAATTGCCGTCGACATCGGTGAACAGCAGGTGATGCTCACCCGGCAGCAGCTTGACGAGCTGCTCGATCGCCGGGCCCGCCGCGCCGTTTCCCGCATCCCAGCCGATGCGCAGACCTCCGGCGCAGCCGGCGGCGACGCGACGGACATAGCGATCGAGCACCGGCGCTTCGGTGATTCGCCCGCTGCCCGTTTCCCAATCGCCGGCCTCGGCGGTCCGCGCGAGATCGCGGATCGCCGCACCGAACACCGGGCGACAATGATGCAGCATCTTGAAGCCGTTGTGATCGCCGGGATTGTGGCTGCCGGTCACCTGGATGCCGCCATCCACTTCTAGCGTCGCGGCGGCGTGATAGAGCATCGGCGACGGACCGAGCCCGATGCGCACGACATCCACGCCGCTCGCGGTGAGCCCCGCGACCAGCGCGGCCTCCAGGGCCGGCGAGGTCAGCCGCCCGTCATAGCCGACCGCGACCGAACGCCCGCCCGCGCGGCGGATCATCGTGCCGAAGCTGCGCCCGAGCGCCAGTGCGTCGGCGGTGTCGAGCGTGCGCCCGACGACGCCGCGGATATCGTAGTCGCGCAGGATCGAGGGAGCGAAACAATGCGCCATCGGCGCGGCTTAAGGTGAGGAAACCGGCACGTCAAAGTTACATGCGGTGGCGCGAACGCTGATGTGCTCCCGCGAAGGCGGGAGACATTCTCGCCACACCGGCGCAGGCCGGGGTCCGGCATCGGGCCGGTCGTAACTGGACCCCGGCCTGCGCCGGGGTGGTATCTCAACGATCGACCAGCAGATCGCGCGCCGCGTTGAGCGCCCGCGCGCGCTCCGCCGAGCCGCCGCGGTCGGGATGCGCCTCGGCCATCAGCCGGCGGTGCGCGGCGCGAATCGCCTCGTCGTCGGCATCCCGCGCGACGCCGAGCAGCGACCGCGCCGCCCGTCGCTCCGCCGCTTCCGCCGGCACCGCCCGGCGCGGTTTCGGCCGCGCACCGAACGCATCCTTCCACAGCCGCCACCCGGCATAAGCGACGAGCAGCGCGAGGACGAACTTCGCCATCAGGCGAACAGCGGCATCGCCGGCTCGGGGAGGGCAAGCCCGGCCATCATCTCGCGCAATTCCTGCCGCGCGGCGACATGGCTCAGCCCCATCGCGCCGAATTCCTTGGCGTCGAGCATCGTCAGCCCGGCGGGGAACAATTCGCGATAGATCACGCGCTCGCCGAGCCCCGGGATGATGCGGAAGCCGACGCGCTTGGAAAGCTGATCGAGCGCATCCGACACGCGGCGCATGTTGCGCGCCTCGATATGCTGGAGGCGGTTGCGCAGCACGACCCAGTCGATCGTCGTCCCGTCCGCCTTGGCGCGCGCCTTGCGCGCTTCCCAGATCAGCTCCGAATAGAAGCTCGGACGGGTGACCTTGAAAGTTTCGGGGTGGACCTGCCCGATCAGGTCGAAATCGACGAAGCTGTCGTTCATCGGCGTGACGAGCGAATCGGCGCGCGACGCGGCGACGCGGGCGACCGGATCGTCGCGCCCCGGCGTGTCGATCACCAGATAGTCGCTGCCCTCGGCCAGCTCGTCGAAGAGCGATTCGAAATTGCCGCTCTCCTGGCCATCGCCGGTGGCGTGGCGCGGGACGGCGAGTTCGGCGCCGGTGCGCTTCACGGTTTCGGCGCGATTGTCGAGATAGCGGCCCATCGTGCGCTGGCGGTGGTCGAGATCGAGACACGCGACTCGCGCGCCCTGCGCGGCCAGCGCGATCGCGACATGCACCGCCGTGGTCGATTTCCCCGTCCCGCCCTTCTCGTTGGCGAAGACGATGACGTGGGTTTGTCCGTTACCGCTGGGCAATTGGTCGAATCCCTTGTTGATCCCCTGGATAGGCACCCATAGAAGCCCGGTCCGTCAAGGACGAGGGGGTAAAGATTAGTGTTGACCGTTCGTGACCTCGCCGCGCTGCGTGAAGCGGTGAGGGAGTTTCGCGCCGAGGGTATGCGTGTGGCGCTGGTGCCGACGATGGGCGCGCTGCATGCCGGGCATATCGCCTTGGTCGAGGCGGCCAAGCGGCCGGGCACGAAGGTCGTCGCGTCGATCTTCGTCAATCCCCGCCAATTCGGCCCGAACGAGGATCTTTCCCGCTATCCGCGTCGCGAAAAGGCCGATCTGACGATGCTCGAGGACGCCGGCTGCGACCTTGCCTGGCTGCCCCCGGTCGAGACGATGTATCCCGAAGGATTCGCCAGCAACGTCCAGGTCGCCGGGGTGAGCGAGGGGCTCGACGGTGCGGCGCGCCCCGGTCATTTCGACGGGGTCGCGACGGTGGTGTCGAAGCTGTTCAACCAGGTCGCGCCCGATGCGGCCTATTTCGGCGAGAAGGATTACCAGCAATTGCAGGTGATTCGCCGGATGGTCACCGATCTTGATTTTGATATCGAGATCGTCGGGGTGCCGACCCAGCGCGACGATGACGGGCTCGCGCTCTCCTCGCGCAACATCTACCTCGACGAGACCGAGCGGCAGAAGGCGGTGGCCTTGCCGCGCGTGCTGGGGATCGCGGCGCGCGCGATCGGCCGCGGCGACGATCCCGCGGCGGCGCTGGCCGAGGCCGAGGCGAGCCTGACCGGCGCGGGCTTCACGGTCGATTATGTCGCCTTGGTCGATGCCGAGACGCTCGAGGCGAATCCGGGCGCAGGCCGCCCGCGCCGGCTGCTCGCCGCTGTGCGGATGGGGGGGACCCGGCTGATCGACAATATCGCGGTCGAAGAGGTTTAAGCCCTGCCTCTCCGATAAGGGTTACCTCTCCCCGTTCGGGCTGAGCTTGTCGAAGCCCTGCACTTTCTCCCGATGAGGCAGGGCAGCGCTTCGACAAGCTCAGGGCGAACGGGTTTTTCTGCGCTCCCAAAACGTCCTTAATGTCGTTAACCATTTTTGAACGACCGGCGCTGCACGCTGTCCTTCGGTTCGGTTTGTCACCGCATTGGGGGCGTGAGATGGGAAACAGTCTCAAGAGCGCGGAATTTTTGATCGAGAGCCGGCTGCGCGACGCGGCGCGGGGGGATTGCACGGCGTGCTATGACCTTGGCGTCGCTTATTCGACCGGCACCTCGGGGGTATGCTTCGATCTGATCGAGGCGCACAAATGGTTCAACCTCGCGGCGATCGCCGGCGACGAAGCGGCGCAGATCGCCCGTGCCGAAATCGCGGGGGACATGACCCCGCGCGACATCGCCGTCGCGCAACGCGCCGCCCGCGACTGGCTGGGCGGGCATCGCGCGCAGGCGGCCTGAGCCTACCCCCTTTATGTGCTCCCGCGAAGGCGGGAGCCCAGTCTGGGTCCCCGCCTTCGCGGGGACACAAGGCGTTACGCAATCACTTCTTCGCCGCCGCCTTTTTCGCCGGTGCTTTCTTCGCCGCCGCCTTCTTCTTCGGCGCGGCCTTCTTCTTGCCCTTCGCCGGCGCCGCTGCGCGCGCGTCGATCAGCTGCGCGGCTTCCTCCAGCGTGAGCTGATCGGGGGCGATCGTCTTGGGCAGGGTCGCGTTGGTCGTGCCGTCGGTGACATAGGGGCCGTAGCGCCCCTCCATCAGCTTGATCTCCGCCTCGGTGCGCGGATGCGCGCCCAGCACCTTGAGCGGCTCGCGGCTGCCGCGCTGTGGCCGCCCGCCGCCCGCCGCGGCTTCGGCCAGCTTGACCACCGCGGCGTTCATCCCGGTCTCGAACACCTCGGCGGTCGATTGCAGCCGGGCATATTTGCCGTCATGCGCCAGATATGGCCCGTAACGCCCGATCGAGGCGGTGATCGGGTTGCCGCTGTCGGGATGCGCGCCGATCGTCCGCGGCAGGCTGAGCAGCTTGAGCGCCCATTCCAGATCGAGCTCGCCGATATCCTTGGGGATCGACGCGCGCTTGGCGTCCTTGCCCTCGCCGAGCTGGATGTAGGGGCCGAACCGGCCCGATTTGCGCTCCACCTCGAGCCCGGTCTCGGGATCCCGGCCGAGCGATTCGGGGGCGCTGCTCTCGCCCTCGCTGCCGCCCGGCTGGGCGAAACGACGGGTATATTTGCACTCGGGATAATTGGAGCAGGCGATGAACGCGCCGAACCGCCCGCCGCGCAGCGCGAGCTTGCCGTCGCCGCAATTGGGGCAGGCGCGCGGATCGCCGCCGTCGGCGCGCTCGGGGAACAGATAGGGCGCGAGGAACTGATCGAGCGCGACGGTGATGTCCGACGGCTTCTGTTCCATCACCTCGGCGGTGCGCGGTTTGAAATCGCGCCAGAATGCCTCCAGCACCGCCTGCCATTGCGCGCGGCCGCCGGAGATATTGTCGAGTTCCTCTTCCAGCTCGGCGGTGTAATCGAACCCGACATAGCGTTCGAAGAAGCGTTCGAGGAACGCCGTCACCAGCCGCCCGCTCTCCTCGGCGAAGAAGCGGTTCTTCTCGACGCGGACATAGGCGCGGTCCTTGAGCGTCTGGATGATCGAGGCATAGGTCGAGGGGCGGCCGATGCCGAGTTCCTCGAGCCGCTTGACCAGCGACGCTTCGGAGAAGCGCGGCGGCGGCTGGGTGAAATGCTGCTCGGCCTCGACCGCTTTCTTGGCCGGCGCATCGCCCTCGCGCATCCGCGGCAGGCGGCGCGCATCGTCGCCCTCGGCATCGTCGACGCCTTCCTCGTAGAGCGCGAGATAGCCGGGGAACAGCACGACCTGCCCGGTCGCGCGCAGAATGTGGCGCCCGGTGCCGTCGGCCAGCTCGACCGTGGTGCGCTCCATCCGCGCCGAGGCCATCTGGCTCGCCAGCGCGCGCTTCCAGATCAGCTCGTAGAGCCGCGCATGATCGCCCGATCCCACGCGGTCGCGCGAGAAATCGGTCGGGCGGATCGCCTCGTGCGCTTCCTGCGCATTCTTCGCCTTGGTCTGATATTGGCGCGGCTTGTCCGGCACATAGCTCGCGTCATAGCGATCGGCGACGGCGCGGCGCGCGGCGGAGATGGCGGAGCCGTCCATCTGCACCCCGTCGGTCCGCATATAGGTGATCGCGCCGTCCTCGTAGAGCGCCTGCGCGATCCGCATCGTGTGGCTGGCCGAGAAGCCGAGCTTGCGCGCCGCCTCCTGCTGGAGCGTCGAGGTGGTGAAGGGCGGGGGCGGGTTGCGCGTCGCCGGCTTGGTCTCGACCGACTGGACCGCGAAGCGCCCGGCTTCGACATCGGCCTTGGCGCGCTGGGCAGTACCCTCGTCGCCGATCGACAGGCGATCGAGCTTCTTGCCGTCCCACTGGACGAGGCGCGCGGCGAACGGCGTGCCGTCCTGCTCCATCGTCGCGATGACCGACCAATATTCCTGCGAGCGGAACAGCTCGATCTCACGCTCGCGATCGACGATCAGGCGCAGCGCGACCGACTGGACGCGCCCGGCCGATTTCGCGCCGGGCAGTTTGCGCCACAGCACCGGCGAGAGCGTGAAGCCGACGAGATAATCGAGCGCGCGGCGTGCGCGATAGGCGTCGATCAGATCGGTATCGAGATCGCGCGGCGCCGCCATCGCGGCGGTGACCGCAGGCTTGGTGATCGCGTTGAAGGTGACGCGCTCGACCTTGTCGGGCAGCGCCTTGCGGTTCTTGAGCACCTCGCGGACGTGCCACGAGATCGCCTCGCCCTCGCGATCGGGGTCGGTGGCGAGGATCAGGCGATCGGCCTTCTTCGCCTCGTCGGCGATCGCCTTGAGCTGCTTGGCCTTGTCGGCGTAATTTTCCCATTCCATCGCGAAGCCGTGGTCGGGATCGACCGACCCGTCCTTGGGCGGCAGATCGCGGACATGGCCGTAGCTCGCGAGAACGCGGTAATCGGCGCCGAGATATTTCTCGATGGTTTTCGCCTTGGCGGGCGATTCGACGATGACAAGTTGCATTGCGGTCCGGATGTTATCCCTCACGTATACGCGCGAGGGTGGAGAAGCCCCGCGGGGCACGTCAAGAGCGTGGCGTCGCGCGCCAGGCGAGGAAGAAGCCGAGACCGAGCATCAGGTCGATCACCCCGAACGGCAGCAGGAAGGCCGGCGCGCGGCCCTGCGCGTAGAGGAGCGCGACCGGCACGCCGAACACCAGCTTTTCGAGCACCGTCACCGGCATCAACGCGCGATAGCGCGACGGATCGCCGCCGATGATCCAGAAGACGAGCTGGAACACGCTGGCGGTGCCGATGAAGCCGTAAGCGACCGCCTCGGCGCCCGGCGGCGGGGCCTGGAGATATTGCGGGAGCAGGACGGCGAGCCCGTAAATCGCCGCGCCGCGATACCAACGTGAGACCCATTTCGGCGCCATCGCGTCCTCCTTTTTTACTCCCCTCCCTCATGAAGGGAGGCGCTGGGGGTGGGTGGGTGTGCGGGATACCGATTCATATCCTCGCAGGCCAACCCCACCCCCGGCTCCTCTCTTGTTCAAGGGAGGGGAGAAATCAGGCTCACCCGCCCTCCCGCATGCCGCTCGAGCCGCCCCGCCAGTTCCAGCTCGAGCAGCACGATCTGCACGATCGCAGGCACATAGCCCGATTGCCGGATCAGCTCGTCGACCGCCACCGGCACCGGGCCGAGCAGCGCGACGATCGCGCGGCGCGCGGCATCGTCGGCGTCGGCGGGCGGGATCGGATCGAAGCGCATCGCCGGTGCGCGGATCGCGCGCGGGTCGATCGGACGGATCTGTTCGAGCACGTCGGCGGCGCTCTGTACCAAGGTCGCGCCTTCGCGGATCAGCAGGTTGCATCCTTGCGCGCGCGGATCGAGCGGGCTGCCGGGGACGGCCATCACCTCGCGCCCCGCCTCATTGGCGAGCCGCGCGGTGATCAGCGACCCCGATCGGGGCGCGGCCTCGACCACCAACGTCCCCGCCGCGATCCCGGCGATGATGCGGTTGCGGTGCGGGAAGTGCCGCGCGCGCGGCTCGGTGCCGGGGGGCATCTCGGCGATCAGCAGCGCCTCCTCGCCGATCTGCTGCTGGAGCGCCTCGTTTTCGGGCGGATAGGGCACGTCGATGCCGCCCGCGATCACCGCGATCGTCTGCCGGCCCGCCCCCATATGCGCGGCGGTATCGATCCCGCGCGCCAGCCCCGACACCACCGCCGTACCCGCATTCGCCAGGTCGTGCGCGATCTGGCGTGCGAAGCGGCAGGCCGCGGCCGAGGCGTTGCGCGCGCCGACGATTGCCACCACGGGCTTGTGCGCGAGCGCGATGTCGCCGCGCACGACGATCGCCGGCGGGGCGCTTTCCAGTTCGGCGAGCAGCACCGGGTAAGCGCTGTCACCGATGAACACATGCCGCGCGCCGAGTTCGGCGACGCGCCGCAATTCGCGTTCGATCGTGCGCGGCTCGGGGGGCCTGGGTGCGGTGCCGCCGCCGCGCCGCGCGAGATCGGGCAAGGCGGCGAGCGCGCGGGTCGCGTCGCCGAAACGCGCGATGAGCTGGCGATAGGTGACGGGGCCGATGCCCGGGGTGCGGATCAGCCGCAGCCGATCGACATCACGCACTTTTGCGGCCGACGCGCGGCTCGGTGCCGTCGATCAGCCGGCCGATATTGGTGCGATGCTTCCACAGCACGATCAGCGCCAGCGCGATGAGCAGCGGGACGATATCGAACCAGCCGAACGCCGCCGCCGCCACCGGCGCGGCGATCGCCGCCGCCATTCCGGCGAGCGAGGAGATGCGCAGCGTGGCGAGCAGCCCCAGCCAGATCGCGGCATAGATCAGCCCGAGCTGCCAGTGCAGCGCGAGCACGATCCCCATCAGCGTCGCGACGCCCTTGCCGCCGCGGAAGCCGAGCCAGATCGGGTAGCAATGGCCGAAGAATGCCCCCGCCGCCGCCAGCGGCGCATCGCCGGGGAAAAGCCGGTCGACGATCAGCACCGCGGCGAAGCCCTTGGCCATATCGAGCAGCAGCGTCGCCGCCGCGAGCCCCTTGCGGCCGGTGCGCAGCACGTTGGTCGCGCCGATATTGCCCGAGCCGATCTTGCGCAGATCGCCCGCGCCGAACGCGCGGGTCAGGATCACCCCGAACGGGATCGACCCCAGCAGATAGCCGATCAGCAGCGCGGCGGTCGGCGCGGACGAGAGGAATCCGGTTTCCAGTGTAGAGGCCCCCTATGACGAAACGCCCTTTAGCCTGAAAGCGGAGGGCGGTCTTGTATTTTGTCGTCATTGGCGGGGCTGGCAACTGCGCCTTTTGTCTCTCTTCTCCCCTCCCTGGAAGGGAGGGGGCGGGGGTGGGTGGGTGTGGGGGGCACCGGGATCGCATCCTCGCAGGCCAACCCACCCCCAGTCCCTCCCTTGTTCAAGGGGAGGGGAGAAAGAAGGAAGCGGGCTTGTCTGGCGCGCGAACCGGCCTAATTGCTCGCACCGATGAGTGACACGCGGCCCGTCCTGTTCTTCGATTCGGGGGTCGGCGGGCTGTCGATCGTCGCGCCGGCACGACGCGCGCTGCCCGCCGCGCAATTCGTCTATGTCGCCGATTCGGCGGGTTTTCCTTATGGCACCAAGACCGAGGCGGAGATCGCCGCGCGGGTGCCGGCGCTGCTCGGGCGGCTCGCCGAACGCTATCGCCCGCGGCTGATCGTCATCGCCTGCAACACCGCCTCGACGATCGCGCTGGCGGCGGTGCGCGCGGCGCTCGATCTGCCGATCGTCGGCACCGTCCCCGCGATCAAGCCGGCGGCGACGATGAGCGTCACGCGGACGATCGGGGTGCTCGGCACCGAGGCGACCGTGCGCCAGGCCTATGTCGATGATCTCGCGCGGCGCTTCGCCGCCGATTGCCGGGTGATCCGTCACGGCTCGGCCGAGCTGGTCCAGCTCGCCGAGGCGAAGCTGCGCGGCGAGCCGACCGATACGGCGCGATACAAAGCGGTGCTCGCCGGGCTGTTCGATCAGCCGGGGGGCGAGCGGATCGACGTGATCGTCAACGCCTGCACGCATTTCCCGCTGGTCGAGGCGGAGCTTGCCGCCGCCGCCGCGCCGCATGCGGTGCGCTTTGTCGACGGCGGGGAGGGGATCGCGCGGCGAATCGTCCATCTCACCGAAGGGCAGGATATCGCCCGCGCCGCCGCCGACGTCGCGGTCTTCACCGGCGAAGGCGGCGAAAAGCTCGCCCCCGCGCTCGCCGGCTACGGCTTCGCGCGGATCGAGCGGCTGTAGCGCGGGCACGACCGGCGCGGGCGATCAGTGCAAGCGAGGATTTCCGCTGGCGCTGCTGCTGACATGACGGTAAGCGACCGGGACATGAGCATCGAGCATAATGAGGCGCGGCCAGTGGATTATGGACGCGTCTTCAATCAGGCGATCGACCGGCTGCATGCCGAGGGGCGGTATCGCGTGTTCATCGATATCCTGCGCAACAAAGGGGCTTACCCCAATGCGCGCTGCTTCGCCGGGCATAACGGGCCGAAGCCGATCACGGTATGGTGCTCGAACGACTATCTCGCGATGGGGCAGCACCCCAAGGTGATCGCGGCGATGGAGGAAGCGCTCCACGACGTCGGCGCCGGCTCGGGCGGCACCCGCAACATCGGCGGCAACACGCATTACCACGTCGAGCTCGAAGCCGAACTCGCTGATCTGCACGGCAAGGAAGGCGCGCTGCTTTTCACCTCGGGCTATGTCTCGAACGAGGCGACGCTGGCGACGGTGGCGAAGGTGCTGCCGGGCTGCATCATCTTTTCGGACGAGCTCAACCACGCCAGCATGATCGCGGGGATCCGCAATTCGGGCTGCGAGAAGCATGTCTTCCGCCACAACGATCTGGCGCATCTCGAGGAATTGCTCGCCGCGGCCGATCCGTCGCTGCCCAAGCTGATCGCGTTCGAGAGCGTCTATTCGATGGAGGGCGACGTCGCGCCGATTGCGGCGATCTGCGACCTGGCCGACAAATATAATGCGCTGACCTATCTCGACGAGGTCCATGCCGTCGGGATGTACGGCGCGCGCGGCGGCGGGATTTCCGAGCGCGACGCGGTGGCCGATCGGCTGACGATCATCGAGGGCACGCTGGGCAAGGCGTTCGGCGTGATGGGCGGCTATATCGCCGCCGACAAGGTGATCATCGACGTGATCCGCAGCTATGCGCCGGGGTTCATCTTCACCACCTCGCTGTCGCCGGTACTGGTGGCGGGGGTGCTGGCGAGCGTGCGTCACCTCAAGCAGAGCTCGGTCGAGCGCGACGGGCAGCACGAAGCCGCCGCGAAGCTCAAGGCGATGTTCGTCGAGGCCAATCTGCCGGTGATGCTGGGCGAGACGCATATCGTCCCGGTGCAGGTCGGCGATCCGGTGAAGGCGAAGAAGATCAGCGATATCCTGCTCGCCGAATATGGAATCTACGTCCAGCCGATCAATTACCCCACCGTGCCGCGCGGCACCGAACGGCTGCGCTTCACCCCCGGCCCGACGCATAGCGAAGCGATGATGCGCGAGCTGACCCAGGCGCTGGTCGAGATCTGGGACCGGCTGGAGATGCGCAAGGCGGCGTGAGGGGTTAACGCCCTATCGCCGTTCGCCCTGAGCTTGTCGAAGGGCTGCACTTCTTTCCGCGGAAGAAAAGGGCAGGGCTTCGACAAGCTCAGCCCGAACGGGGATGGGCAAGCCTTTCCATCGCCCAACCCGCCGCCTCGCGCACCACCTCGTTCGGGTCGTCGAGCAGCGGCGCCACCGCCGCCTGCAATCCGGCGTCCCCGCTATTCCCCGCCGCGATCAGGCAGTTGCGCATCATGCGATCGCGCCCGATGCGCTTGATCGGCGATCCCGAAAACACCTGGCGGAACGTCGCATCGTCGAGCGCGAGCAATTCGGCGAGCCGCGGCGCGGCGAGTTCCGCGCGCGGCAGGAAGGCGCGGTTGGCGCGCGCCGCTTCGGCGAATTTGTTCCACGGGCAGGCGGCGAGGCAATCGTCGCAGCCGTAGATGCGGTTGCCCAGCGCCGCGCGGAATTCCACCGGGATCGGCCCGGCGTGCTCGATCGTGAGATAGGAGATGCAGCGCCGCGCATCGAGCCGATAGGGCGCGGGAAAGGCATCGGTCGGGCAGGCGCGCTGGCACGCGTCGCACGAGCCGCACCGGTCCCGCCCCGCCACGTCGGGCGTCAGCGACAGCGTGGTGTAGATCGCGCCGAGAAACAGCCAGCTCCCGTCGGTGCGGCTGACGAGATTGGTGTGCTTGCCCTGCCAGCCGAGCCCGGCGGCCGCTGCCAGCGGCTTTTCCATCACCGGCGCGGTATCGACGAATACCTTGAGATCGCCCCCCGCCTCCGCGACCAGCCAGCGCGCGAGCGCCTTGAGCGCCTTCTTGACGATATCGTGATAATCGACCCCCTGCGCATAGACCGAGATCCGCGCGCGCGCGGTTTCGCCCGCCAGCCGCATCGGGTCCTCGCGTGGGGCATAGCTCATCCCGAGCGCGATCACGCTTTGCACCTCGGGCCACAATGCCGCGGGGCTTTCGCGCTGATGCGCGCGCGTCTCCATCCACAGCATGTCGCCGTGCGCGCCCTCGGCGAGCCATTGGTGCAGTCGTTCGGCGGTGCGCGGCGCGGCATCGGCGCGCGCGATGCCGCAGGCGGCGAAACCGAGCTCGGCCGCCTTCTCCTTCAGTCGAATGTCGAGGGGAGTATTTACTTCCACCTTTTCCCGCTAGCACATGGAGGAGAGCATGAGCGACACTCCAGCGATCACCGCCACTGGCCTCGTCAAGCGTTTCGGCGGACGGCGCGTCGTGGACGGCGTCGATCTCATCGTTCCCCAGGGGATGGTCTATGGCGTGCTCGGCCCCAATGGCGCGGGCAAGACGACCACGCTGCGGATGCTGCTCGGCATCATCGAGCCCGACGAGGGCAGCCGCACGCTGCTCGGCTATGGGCATCCGCGCGCGGCGAGCGATCTCGTCGGCTATCTCCCCGAGGAGCGGGGACTCTATCCCGCGATGAAGGCGCGCGAGGCGATCGCCTTCATGGGCGCGCTGCGCGGGCTGCCCTGGGCCGAGGGGCGGCGGCGCGCGGTGGCGATGCTCGAGGCGAACGGCCTCGGCCATGCTGCCGATCAGAAGATTCGCAAGCTTTCGAAGGGGATGGCGCAGCTCGTTCAATTGCTCGGCTCGGTCGTCCACCAGCCCGAGCTGATCGTGCTCGACGAACCCTTCTCCGGGCTCGATCCGGTCAATCAGGAGCGGCTGGAGGCGCTGATCCTCGCCGAGCGCGATCGCGGCGCGACGATCCTGTTCTCGACGCATGTCATGGCGCACGCGCAGCGGCTGTGCGACCGGCTGGCGATCATCGCAGGCGGCACCCGCCGTTTCGAGGGGACGGTGGAGGAAGCGCGCGCGCTGCTGCCGCAGCAGGTGCATTATGTGCCGCATTTCCCCGATGCGGCGATCCGCGCGCAATTGCCGCCCGATGCCGTGCCGGCGGGGGAGGGGTGGCGGTTCGAATTGCCGCGCGACGGGATCGAAGGCCTGCTCCGCCGGCTGATCGATGCGGGCTACGGCATTTCCGGGCTGTCGATCGAACGCCCCGGCCTCCACGAGGCGTTCGTCCGCATCGTCGGCGATGCCGCGCGGGAGGAGGTAGCGTGAGCCACGCCCGCTTTCCCGCACCCGCTTGTGTCCCCGCGAAGGCGGCGACCCAGTCTGGGTTCCCGCCTTCGCGGGAGCACATCTCGTTCGTCGGAATGTCGGCATGAGGCTCCCCCGCGCGCTCCGCCAGACGCTGACGATCGCCCGGCGCGATTTCGTCGCGACGGTATTCACCCCGATCTTCCTCCTGTTCCTGCTCGCGCCGGTGATCATGGGGTCGTTCGCGACGATCGGCAGCCTGGGGGCGATGAACGCGTCTGCCGGATCGGCAGCCAAGGCGCGGCTGGTGGCGATCGCCCCCGCGCGCGAGGCGGCGTTGCTGCGCGATGCCGATGCCGCGCTCCGCCCGTTGTTCCCGCGCGATGCCCGTCCGCCGACGCTCGAGATTCGCGCGCCGTCGGGCCATGCCGCCGCGCCGCGCGAGATGCTCGCCAGCGCCGGCACCGATGTCGAGGCGGTGCTGACCGGGCCGCTCGATCGCCCGCAGATCGTGCGCGCCGGCGATGCGCGGCACGATGCGGCCTATCTCGCCGCGCTTGCCGATCGCGCGTTGCGCATGTCGCGCGATCCGGCGGCGCGCTCCGTCCCGGAGATCAGCATCGCGCCGCGCGGCGCGCCGAGCGCGGGCGGGCGCAGCGCCTCCGGGTTCCTCGCGGTGTTCGGGGTGTTCTTCCTCACCCTGTTCCTGTCGGGGCAGGTGGTCGGGACGATGGCGGAGGAGCGCAACAACAAGGTGATCGAGGTGCTCGCCGCCGCAGTGCCGCTGGAAAGCGTATTCCTCGGCAAATTGCTCGGCATGTTCGGGGTGGCGGCGATGTTCGTCGCTTTCTGGGGCGTGGTGCTGAGCCAGATCGGCGCGATGCTGCCGGACGGGCTCGATGCCTTTACCCCGGCGGTCGGGCTGGTGCCGTTCGCCTTGCTGTTCGTCGCTTATTTCACGATGGCCTATCTGTTGCTCGGCTCGGTGTTCCTCGGGGTCGGCGCGCAGGCCTCGACGATGCGCGAGATCCAGATGCTGTCGCTGCCGATCACGATCGTGCAGGTCGCGATGTTCGGTCTCTCCTCCGCCGCCGCCGCGAACCCCGATGCGCCGATCGCGCTGGTCGCGGCGGTGGTACCGCTGTCTTCGCCCTTCGCGATGGCGGGGCGCGCCGCGATCGAACCGGAAATCTGGCCGCATCTGCTCGCGCTCGGCTGGCAGGCCTTGTGGGTGGCGATCTTCATCATGATCGGCGCGCGGCTGTTCCGCCGCGGCGTGCTGCAATCGGGCAGTCCGGCCGGCGCGTGGCGCAAACTGTTCGGCCGATCCGGCCGGACCCGCGAGCGCGTCGGCTATTGACATTTGTGTCAGCTATGGCTTTCCTTGTGCCAGGATGAGGAGATAGCCATGGCTACGTTGGCGACGAACGCGCTCGAAACCTTTGACGTCGATCCGCTCGATGTCAGCCGGGCGGAGCTGTACCGCGACGATACGTGGCACGAACCCTTTGCAAAACTGCGCGCAACCGCGCCGGTCTATAAGACCGAGCATTCGGCCTATGGCACCTATTGGTCGGTCTCCACCTACAAGCCGATCGTCGAGGTCGAGTCGCTGCCCGATCTCTATTCGTCCGAAGCGGGGGGCATCACGCTCGCCGACTTCATCGAGGATTCGGACGTGCGCATGCCGATGTTCATCGCGCGCGATCGCCCGGTGCACACCGGCCAGCGCCGCACCGTCTCGCCGGCGTTCACCCCGTCGGAAATGGTGCGCATGTCGGCGGATATCCGCCGCCGCACCGAGGAGGTGCTCGATAGCCTGCCGTGGGGCAAGGAATTCGACTGGGTCGATACCGTCTCGATCGAGCTGACCACCCAGATGCTGGCGATCCTGTTCGATTTCCCGTGGGAGGATCGCCGCAAGCTGACCTTCTGGTCGGACTGGGCGGGCGATATCGAACTGGTCAAGAGCGAGGAGCTGCGCAAGCAGCGGCTCGAATATATGTATGAATGCGGGGCCTATTTCCAGAATCTGTGGAACCAGAAGGTCGGCAAGCCGCAGACGCCGGATCTGATCAGCATGATGATCCATTCGGACGCGATGAGCCACATGGATCATTTCGAATTCATCGGAAACCTGATCCTGCTGATCGTCGGCGGCAACGATACGACGCGCAACACGATGTCGGGGCTGGTCTATGGCCTCGACCAATTCCCCGACGAGCGCGCCAAGCTCGAGGCGGATCCGGCGCTGATCCCCAATGCGGTGAGCGAAACGATCCGCTGGCAGACCCCCTTGTCGCACATGCGCCGCACCGCGACCGCGGATACCGAGCTGATGGGGCAAGAGATCAAGGCCGGCGACAAGCTCGCGCTCTGGTATATCTCCGCCAATCGCGACGAGACGGTGTTCGGCGGGGATGCCGACAAGCTCGTGGTCGATCGCCCGAATGCGCGGCGCCATCTCGCCTTCGGGCACGGCATCCACCGCTGCGTCGGCGCACGGCTGGCCGAATTACAGGTCGGCATCCTGATGGAGGAAATGGCCAAGCGCCGGATGCGGGTGAACCTGACCGGCGGGGTCGAGCGCGTCTCGGCCTGCTTCGTCCACGGCTATCGCAAGATGCCGGTCGAACTCACCAAATACTGACCGCCGGGACACAAAATTACGATTTACAGACCTGCGCGGACACGATATCGGTCCGCGTGATGTTTCAGATGGTCAAAACCATTAGCACCAAGCCGACCCGCGCGAGCGGGGCGGTCTGGTCGTGCTGACGGTTTAACCCCAGGCCACCGGACACAGCCCCGCCGAAGCGCGGGGCGGCCTTGAACGACAAGTCCGAAACCAACCCCGCGCCTCCGCTCAAGACAGGAGACGCGTTTCAATGACCTCTTTCCGCACCTCGCCCGATCGCCTCAATGTCGGTGTCGTCGGCGCCACCGGCCTTGTCGGCGGCATGATGCTGTCGCTGCTCGCCGAGCGCAATTTCCCGCTGACCTCGCTGCGGCTGTTCGCCTCGGCACGCTCGGCGGGCTCGACGCTGCCGTTCCGCGGCGCTGAGATCGTGGTCGAGGATGCGGAGACCGCCGATTTCGCCGGGCTCGATATCGTCTTCTTTTCCGCCGGGGGCTCCACCTCGAAGGCGCTGGCCGGCAAGGTCGCGGCGGCGGGCGGCGTGGTGATCGACAATAGCTCGGCGTGGCGCGGCGATCCCGAGGTTCCGCTGGTTGTCGCCGAGGTCAACCCGGAGGCGCTGCGCGAACTGCCCAAGGGGATCATCGCCAACCCCAATTGCACGACGATGGCGGCGATGCCGGTGCTCAAGCCGCTCCACGATGCGGCGGGGCTCAAGCGGATCGTCGCGAGCACCTATCAGGCGGTGTCGGGCGGCGGGATGGAGGGCGTCAACGTCCTGCACCGCCAGATCGTCGCGGGCGCCGAGGGGAGCGCCGCGCTGGCGCGGGACGGCGGCGCGGTCGATCTCGGCGAGCCGGAAAAGTGGGCGGTGCCGATCGGCTATAACGTCGTCCCGCTCAATTATGTGATGGCCGAGGAAGGCTATACCGAGGAGGAGATCAAGCTGCGCGACGAGAGCCGCAAAATCCTCGGCATTGCCGGATTGGCGGTCTCCGCGACCTGCGTGCGCGTCCCGGTGTTCACCGGCCACTCGCTCTCGATGAACGTCGAATTCGAGCGGCCGATCACCCCGGCGCAGGCGACCGAATTGCTCGCGCATGCGCAAGGGGTCGAGCTGGCCGAGGTGCCCAACCCGCTCGACGCGACCGGCAAGGACCCGGTGTTCGTCGGTCGCGTGCGCCGCGATCCCACCGTCGCGCACGGCCTCGCGCTGTTCGTCGCGGGGGACAATCTGCGCAAGGGCGCCGCGCTCAATGCGGTGCAGATCGCCGAAGTGCTGCTCGAACAGGGGCGGTGAGATCGCCGACGGTGAAGCCTCGGCGGTGATGCCGGGGCTTCGCTATCCCTTTGCCAAGCCCGCGTGCCGGCGGTATTTCCCGCCGGCGAAAAAGGGGGGCAGGGATGACAGGGATCGAAGCGGGCGCGGATATCGCCACCGGGGCGTTGATCGCGCGCGCGGTCGAGCCGGCGGAGGATCGCGCCGCGCACGGCGGCCACGATAGCGGGGTCTGCCTCAATTGCGGCACCACGCTGATCGGCACGCATTGCCACGCCTGCGGCCAGGCGGGGCATGTCCATCGCACGCTCGGCGCGATCGGGCACGATATCGCGCACGGCGTGTTCCATTTCGACGGCAAGATCTGGCGTACCTTGCCGATGCTCGCGTTTCATCCGGGCGATCTCACGCGGCGCTATATCGCGGGCGAGCGGATGCGCTTCGTCTCGCCGCTGGCGATCTTCCTGTTCGCGGTGTTCCTGATGTTCGCGATCGTCGCCAGCCTGCCCGGCTGGCATATGGACGGCGGGAATTTCCTCAAGCCCGGGGTCAACGGCGGGATCATGCAGGCGCGCGCCAAGCTCGCCGAGGAGAACAGGCGCGCCGCCGCGATGGCGAACGAGGCGCGCGCCAAGCTGGCCAAGGAACAGCGCAAGGCCGATCCCGATCAGGCCCGCATCGCCACGCTGCAGCAGCGGATCGGCAAGGCCGACGAAGCCGCGCGCACGATCGGCAATGCGCAGAAAGTGCTCGGCGGCCCGCCGGGCGCCGCCGCCGCCGAAGCACCGCTGCCCGACGAAAATTGGTTCGAGGCCAGGATGCGCCACGCGCGCGAGAACCCCGAGCTGCTGCTCTACAAGATGAAGAACAGCGCGTATAAATACAGCTGGGCGCTGATCCCGATCTCGCTGCCGTTCGTGTGGCTGCTGTTTCCGTTCAGCCGGCGCTACGGGCTGTACGACCATGCGGTGTTCACCACTTATTCGTTGACCTTCATGTCGCTGCTGACGGTGGTGCTGGCGGTGCTCGCCGCGGCGGGGGTGCCCGAATGGATGCTGTGGACCGCGGCGGGCATCATCCCGCCGGTGCATATCTACAAGCAATTGAAGGGCGCCTATCGCCTGAGCCGCCTGACGGCCGGCATCCGCACCGCGCTGCTGAGCCTGATGATCCTGTGCGGGGTGATCCCGATCTTCTCGGTGCTGCTGGTTTATATGGGGGTGGGGTAGGGCGCATCGGCTCCGCCCACCGTCATCCCAGCGCAAGCTGGGATCGCGTGCCGCAGGCGTCGCCCTTGCCGCCCGAGATCCCAGCTTGCGCTGGGATGACGGGGATCAACAAAAAACCCCGGCGGGTTACGCCGGGGTTTTTCGTTTCAGTCTCGTCCGCCCGGTCAGGTCCCGGCGGGCGAGGGGTTACCGAATGGCCCGGTCGGCCGCCGCGTCTTGGGCACCGAGGTGCCCGCCGCCGCGACGATCGTCGTCTTGGGGCCGTTGTCGATCCGCCCGATTTCCTCGCCGGCGATCAGCTTCTTGATCTCGTCGCCGGTCAGCGTCTCATATTCGAGTAGCGCCCCGGCCAAAGCGTGGAGCTGGTCGATATGCTCGCTCAGCACCTGCTTGGCGCGGTTCAGCCCGCCCTCGACGATCGAGCGGATCTCGTCGTCGATCAGCTGCTGCGTCTGGTTCGACATCCGCACCGGCTGCGACGCCGAATAACCGAGGAAGCTCTCGCCCTCCGGCTGCGAATATTCGACCGGGCCGACCTTGTCTGACATGCCCCATTTGGTGACCATGTCGCGCGCCAGCCCGGTGGCGTATTGGATGTCGCCCGAGGCGCCCGACGAGACCTTGTCGTAGCCGAAGATCACTTCCTCGGCGACGCGCCCGCCCATCGCCACCGCGAGGTTCGCGTACATCTTGTCGCGGTGATAGCTGTACGAATCGCGCTCCGGCAGCCGCATCACCATCCCCAAAGCGCGGCCGCGCGGGATGATCGTCGCCTTGTGGATCGGGTCCGACGCCGGCTCGTGCAGCGCGACGATCGCATGGCCCGCCTCGTGATAGGCGGTCATCCGCTTCTCGTCCTCGGTCATCACCATCGAGCGCCGCTCGGCGCCCATCATGACCTTGTCCTTGGCTTCCTCGAACTCGGCCATCGCGACGAGCCTTTTGCCCTTGCGCGCCGCCATCAGCGCCGCCTCGTTGACGAGGTTGGCGAGATCGGCGCCCGAGAAGCCCGGCGTCCCGCGCGCGATCGTGCGGCTGTCGACGTCGGGCGCCAGCGGCACCTTCTTCATATGGACTTCGAGGATCTTGACGCGCCCTTCGATATCCGGGCGCGGCACCACGACTTGCCGGTCGAACCGGCCCGGGCGCAGCAAAGCCGGATCGAGCACGTCGGGGCGGTTGGTCGCGGCGATGATGATGATGCCTTCGTTCGCCTCGAACCCGTCCATCTCGACCAGCAGCTGGTTGAGCGTCTGTTCGCGCTCGTCATTGCCGTTGCCGAGCCCCGCGCCGCGATGCCGGCCGACCGCGTCGATTTCGTCGATGAAGACGATGCACGGCGCCGATTTCTTGTCCTGTTCGAGCATGTCGCGCACGCGGCTCGCGCCGACGCCGACGAACATCTCGACGAAGTCCGAGCCCGACATGGTGAAGAAGGGCACCCCCGCCTCGCCGGCGATCGCGCGGGCGAGCAAGGTCTTGCCGGTGCCGGGCGAGCCGACCAGCAACGCGCCCTTGGGAATCTTGCCGCCCAGCCGCGCGAATTTCGACGGGTCCTTCAGGAATTCGACGATTTCCTGCAATTCCTCGCGCGCTTCGTCGATGCCGGCGACGTCGTCGAAGGTGACCTTGCCCTCTTTCTGCGTCAGCATCCGCGCGCGGCTCTTGCCAAAGCCCATCGCGCCCGATCCGCCGCCCTTCTGCATCTGGCGCATCACGAAGAAGGCGATGCCGAGGAACAGCAGGAAGGGCAGGGCCTGGACAAGCACATATTGCCAGATCGACGGCGATTCCTCCGGCCGCCCCGAAATCGCCACGCTCGCCTTGCGCAGGCGATCGGTGAGCTGGGGATCGGTGACCGGATAGGTCTTGAACTTGTCACCCGACTTGAACGTGCCGGTGATGAGGTCGCGGCTGACGTTGACCTCCTTCACGGTCCCTTCGTCGACCTTGTCGAGGAAGGCCGAATAGGCGATCGTATTGCCCTGCGGCGCGGGCGTCTTGCCGTCGAACAGCGTGACGACGAGCGCGAGCGCGAGCAGAATGCCGACCCAGATCAGCAGACTCTTCATCCACGGATTGGGGCCGCCGCCGCTATTCTCGGGGCCGGGCTGCTTGTCCTTGTCGATCATACGCTACCTTTCACCGCCCCAATGTAGGCGACGGGAGGTTAATGGCAATGGAACAACCTCGATCAAGCTGATCGACGCGGCGGCGCTTTGGTAACCGTCCAGATTTCGCCGTGCGGTGTCAGCATCACGCCGGCCTGTGTAGCCGATGTTCCCGCGGCGAGCGAGTCGAGCAGCGGCTCGATATTGGCGGCATCGCTCCATTCGGGGACGGTAATGGCGTGACGCGCACGCGTCTCGCCGATCGCGCGGCGGGCGAGACGGCGGCGCAGCTCGCGGGGGAGGTCGCTGACATCGAGGGTGAGGGGTGATTCTTCCGCGGCACCCTTCGCCGTCATGCCGGGCTCGACCCGGTATCCAGAGCCACGAAGGTCACCGTCTGCTGCGCCGGATACCGGGTCGAGCCCGGCATGACGATGCGGGGTCGGATCGCGCGTGCGCTCGGCCCACAGTCGGTCGGTGACGAAGACCAGCGCCGCCTCCGCTTCAGCCAGCGCGGCGGCGGATCGGGCGAGCGCGATGGGATCGAGCGCCGGGGTCTCGGCGAGCAGAGCGCGGAAGCGGGTGCGGTCGTGGCGCGCGTCGGCGTTGCTGGGATCGTCGACGAACGGTACGCCGGCGTCGGTGGCGATGCGGCGCAGATCGTCGCGCCGCCAGCCGAGCAACGGGCGCAGGACCGGGAAACCCGCGATCGTGGCGCGCGCGCGTACCCCCGCGAGCCCCGCCGCGCCGGACCCGCGCACGGCGCGCATCAGAAAGGTCTCGGCCTGATCGTCGGCGTGATGTGCGGTGAGCAGGGCGAGCGCGCCGGCGTCGCGTGCCCAGCGCGCGAGCAAAGCATAACGCGCCTCGCGTGCCTGCGCCTGGATGCTGGCGCCGGCGATCGGCGCCTCGGGCGTCAGGATCGTGTGAGGAACCGCCAGCGCGGCGCAATATGCGGCGACCATCGCCGCCTCATCGGCCGCCGCGACGCGGAGGCGGTGGTCGACCGTCGCCGCGACGATCTGCCCCGGCAGCGCGGCATATGCGAGCGTGAGCAGCGCCATACTGTCCGCCCCGCCCGACACCGCGATCGCCAGCCGTCCGGTGGCTTCGAGGCGCGCGAGATCGGCGCGGAAGCGATCGAGGTCGGCAGGGGCGATCATCGGCACCTGGGATGTCATGCGCAAAAAATATCCGTTCGCCCTGAGCTTGTCGAAGGGCTGCCCTGCTTGGCGAGGAAGGGCAGGGCTTCGACAAGCTCAGCCCGAACGGGATAAGCGGTTTTACCCTAATGTGAGGCGCCGTGTTCTGGGGCGCCCCACCCGCTCACTTGCACTTCGCCGCGGTGCGCGCGCGCTCGATATCGCCGCGCATCTGCGTGCTGATCTTTGCGCCATAGACGTCGCTCAGCTCGCCATAGACCTTGCAGGCATCGGCCGGCTTGTTGAGCTTCATCAGCGACTGGCCGAGATAATAAAGGCTCTCCGGCGCGCGCTCGCCGTCGGGCATCTTCTTGTAATTGTCGTAGAAAGCGATCGAGGCGAGGCTCGGCTTGCCGTCGTCGAGATAGGTGCGGCCAATCAGATATTGCGCATAGCTGGCGCGGCGCGAGCGCGGATAATCCGCCACCACCTTTTTGAGCTGGGTCACCGCCTCGGGGTAGAGCTTCGCATTCCACAGCCGGTAGCCGTAGATATAATCGTCCTCGTCGGGCTGCGACGTATTGGGCTTTTCGATCGCCGCGAGCCGCCCGGCGCGCGCCGGATCCTTGCCCGCCTGAGCGGGCG
>JAFIGU010000003.1 GCA_017849555.1 Sphingomonas sp.
GAAGGGCTCGATACCCCCGACCATCTTCTCGCCCATATTTCGCCGCTCGGATGGGCACACATCCTCCTCACTGGCGAGTACCTTTGGCCCAAGGACGCCGGCGCTTAGGGTGTCATTCCGCCCTCAGCCGGAACCGACCCCCTGTTGGCGATTCTGCTCGGCGTCGGCGGGGCATGGTTCATCGAAGATGTCGCCGAGCGAATGTCCGACAGGATGCTGGCCGCGTCCGTCAGGTCCATCACCGACACGATCCGCGCGGAGCGAGGCCAGGTCTCGCTCGAGCTGCCACCCGGCGCATTCGGCATGCTGGAAGACAATGCGCGCGACAACGTCTATTATAGCGTGCATCACGGCAGCCGCTTTCTCACCGGATATCGGGATTTCCCCAATCCGGTTGGAACCGGTGCGTCGAACGGGAGCACCGGGTTCCGTTATGACGACTATCTGGATCAGCGCGTCAGGGTCGTCACCGAGGTCCGCCAGCTGCCGCAATTGCGCGATCCCGTCGTCGTGCAGGTCGCGGAAACATTGGACGAACGCGGCGCGCTCGCTCGTTCGATGCTGCTCGGGCTGGCGCTGCTCGAAGCCACGCTCGTCGGCTTCGCGATTTTCCTGCTTCGGCCCGCCATTCGCTGGGGATTGCGCCCCGTCGCGGCCGTCCAGTCGCAGATCGCGGCGAGGGACCCGGACAAGATCGATTTCACGCCGCTGACGACGGCCGATGTTACACCCGAATTGTCCGGTCTTATCCTGGGCTTCAACAATCTGCTCGGTCAGCTCGGCCAGGCCACGGAGCGATCGCGCCGTTTTACCGCCGATGCCTCCCACCAGCTGCGGACGCCGCTGGCGGCGTTGCGCGCGCATGTCGAATTGCTCCAGCGCCGCTCGACGAACGACGCGCAGCAAATGGCGACGATCGCCGACATCCGCGAGGCCACGGAGCGCCTGCAACGGCTCCTGACCCAATTGCTGGCGCTGGCCCGCGCCGAGCAGGAGGAGGATGGCCTGATCGCCAACCTTTGTGACGCTCGCGCGGTCATTCAAAATCTCTGCATGCGCCTCGCGCCCGGAGCGGCGGCGGCAGGAGTAGAGCTCCATTTCCGGGCCGATCTGAGCTTTACGGTCAAGTTGCCCGCGATATTGCTTGAAGAAATGGTGAGCAACCTGATCGAGAATGCCGTGCGGTATGGCGGCGCAGGGGGTGAGGTTACGGTAGAGTTGAAACGGGCACCCGATCGCAACGTCATCTCGATCAGCGATACGGGGCCAGGTATCCCGGTTGAGCACCAGCCGCTCGCAACCCAGCGTTTTTTCCGGCTTCCGCGTGATCAGCATCTCTCCGGAAGTGGACTGGGTCTTTCGATCGCTTCGACGCTCGCGCACCGGGCAGGGGGCAAGATCGAGTTTGTCAGCCGCACATCGTCTCAGCCGTTCACGGTTGTGATCGCGATTCCTTCAACGGACTAGGATATCGGCCTAAGCCCTTTTGATCGCTGTCATTCTATCCAGCGCCGAAGCCGGATAAAGTCGATAAGACATCTTATGTAAATTCTATTTTCTAATCCGCAGTCCAGCCGCCATCGACGATCAGGCTGGTTCCGGTGACCAGCCCAGCAGCGTCGGAGGCCAAAAACAACACCGCGCCCATCAGATCCTCGACCGTGCCGAGCCGGCCGAGCTTGATCTTCTCGAGCACCGCCGTCTTGAAGGTCGCATCCTCGAAGAAAGGCTTGGTCAACGGCGTCTCGATGAAGGTCGGCGCGATCGTGTTCGAGCGGATGCCAAACGGCGCAAGATCGAGTGCGAAGGCTTTGCTCATCCCTTCGATCGCCCATTTGGACGCGCAATAGAGCGAGCGCCGCTGCCCGCCGACATGGCCCATCTGCGATCCGATATGAATCAGGCTGCCCGCAATTCGCTGGTCGATCATCCGCCGCACGGCGGCTTGCGCGACAAAAAACGCTGCCTTCACATTGAGACCGAGCACCGCATCATAATCGCTTTCCGATACGTCCTGCATCGGCATCGGGCGGTTGGTGCCGGCATTGTTGACCAGGATGTCGAACGCCGCGCGTTGCTCGAAAAAGCGCCGTACCGCCGCACCGTCGCTGACGTCGAGCACGACCGCTTCGGCGCTCCCGCCGGCGCGGCGGATCGCCTCGGCGCCAGCCTCGATTTCGCCGCCCGAGCGCGCAACGAGCGTGATCCCGGCGCCGGCATCGGCCAGGGCGGCGGAGAGGGCGAGACCGATCCCCCGCCCCGCCCCGGTCACCAATGCGCGCCGGCCGTCGAGCCGGAAGGACGGGGTTTTGGGGAGATGCATGTTATGCGGCCGCCAACGGCTCGGCCCTGCCCGCATAAGGCACGTCGCGGCCGCCATAGCGGCGGACGCGGATATTGGCCTGCTCGCCGTGCCCTGCGAAGCCCTCCAACGCGCATAAACGGCTGCAATATTCACCGATCATCGCCGAGGCCTCGTCGCTGATGACGCGCTGATAGGTGCAGGTCTTGATGAACTTGCCGACCCACAAGCCCCCCGTGTAGCGCGCCGCCTTCCGCGTCGGCAACGTGTGATTGGTGCCGATCACCTTGTCACCGAACGATACATTGGTGCGCGCGCCGAGAAACAGCGCGCCGTAATTGGTCATGTTGCGGAGGAAATAGTCGGGATCGGCGGTCATCACCTGGACATGTTCCGACGCGATCTCGTCGGCGACGCGCGCCATTTCGGCATCGTCCTCGGCCACGATCACCTCGCCATAGCTCTCCCATGCCTTGCGAGCATGTTCCGCAGTGGGAAGAATTTCCAGCAAGCGGTTGATTTCGAGCATCGTTTCGCGCGCGAGCCGCTCCGAGGTCGTCAGCAGGATCGCCGGGCTGTCCGGCCCATGTTCGGCCTGCCCCAACAAATCGGTCGCGGCCAATTCCGCATCGCAGCCGATCTCGTCCGCGATCACCAGGGTTTCGGTCGGCCCCGCGAACAGATCGATCCCGACCCGGCCGTAGAGCTGGCGCTTGGCCTCGGCGACGAACGCATTGCCGGGGCCGACCAGCATGTCGACCGGGCGAATGCTCTCGGTGCCCAACGCCATCGCGCCGATCGCCTGAATACCGCCCAGCGCGTAGATCTCGTCGGCGCCCGCCATCATCTGCGCCGCGACGATCGCCGGCGCCGGCTTGCCCTGAAACGGCGGCGCGCAGGTGATGACCCGCGGCACCCCCGCCACCTTGGCGGTGATGACCGACATATGCGCCGAGGCGAGCAAAGGATATTTTCCGCCCGGCACGTAGCAGCCGGCGGCATTGACCGGGATGTTCTTATGCCCCAGCACGACCCCCGGCAGCGTTTCGACTTCGACGTCCTTGATGCTGTCGCGCTGGATCTGCGCGAAATTGCGCACCTGCTGCTGGGCGAATTCGATGTCCTTCAGATCCTGGCCGGACAATTGGTCGAGACAATCCTGCTTCTCGCGATCGGTCAGCGCGTAGCTGTCGCGATCCCAGCCGTCGAATTTGATCGAGAGGTCGCGCACCGCGGCATCGCCCCGCGCCGCAATGTCGGCAAGCGTCTGTTCCACGATGTCACGGACCTTGCGGTCGGCCTCGGCGCGAACTTCCGCCGCTGCCCCGCGCTTCAAATAGTGCATTGCCGCCTCCTGAATGAATTCGAATGCAATATCGATTCGACGCGCGGTTGTCATGAGGAAAATTTCGCGCCATCGCTGAACGCGCGCATTGACGCCGGCATTTGTGGCGAGTAGCTTTGAATGCGAATTCATCACCGGAGCAGCGCATATGAACGATAGCGGTGTCGAGCATATGCCGGACGCCCAGGCGTCGTTCCGCGAGCGGCTCGTGCGCGGCGACATGCTTATCGGCACATTCGTCAAGACGCCGTCACCGATCGTCGCCGAGGTGTTGTCGCTCACGGGGCTCGATTGTCTGTGCCTCGATGCCGAGCATGCGCCGTTCGATCGACTCGCGATCGACGGCTGCGTCGCGATGGCGCGGGCCGAGGCGATGCCGGCACTCGTCCGCTTGCCCGTCGCTGCCCCCGAACAGGTGCTCAACGCGCTCGATTGCGGTGCAACCGGGGTCGTCGCGCCGCATATCCGCAACGCGCAACAGGCGGAAGCTTTTGCGCGCGCGTGTCGCTTCGGCGCGGGCGGACGTGGTTATGCCGGCTCTCCCCGCGCCGCCGCTTACACCAACCGGGCGATGCTCGACCATATCGCGATCAGCAATCGCGAAACGGTGACGATCGCGCAGATCGAGGATCCGGAAGCGGTCGAGCAGATCGAGGCGATCGCGCAGGTGGACGGCGTGGATTGCCTGTTCGTCGGCCGAGTCGACCTCACAGTCGGCTATGGCGCCGCCAGTCAGGACGACCCGCGCGTCATCGCCGCGGTAGAGCGCGTCTGCGCGACGGGGCGCGCCAACGGCCGGTCGGTCGGCATGTTCCTCAGCCGGGTCGACGATATCGGCCATTGGCGTCAGCGCGGCGCGAATCTGTTCCTGGTCGGATCGGATCACAGCTTCCTGCTGCAAGGTGCCGCCGATCTCGCCGCCAAGGCACATCGCGCCGGTGGCTGAGGCGGCCCCGTCGCTGGAGCAGCTGGCGGCGGATATGGCGGCCGGCAAGCGCTCGGCCGAGGCGGCGCTCGACGCATGCCTGGCGCGGATCGCGGCCGAAGACCACCAATGGAAGGCGATCCTCTCGCTCGCGCCTGATGCCCGCGATGCGGCGCGCCGCGCGGATGACAGCGCCGGTCGCGGCGAAACGTTCGCGCCGCTGCATGGCATTGTGCTGGCAATCAAGGACAATATCGATCTTGCCGGCATGGCCACGACCTCCGGCTGTCTGGCACTGGCATTGGCGACTCCGCGCGCCAGCGCCCCGGTGGTCGAGCGTCTGCAAGCCGCCGGCGCAATCATCATCGGCAAGACCAACCTGTCCGAATTCTCCTTCGAGGTCCGGTCGCGCAGTTCGCTGGGGGGAGATGTAATCTGCCCGCTGGCGCCGGGATCGACCGCGGGCGGGTCGAGCGGCGGATCCGCGGTGGCGGTGGCGCGCGGCTATGCGATGGCGGCGATCGGCACCGACACCGGCGGGTCGATCCGCATCCCCGCCGCGTGCAACGGGCTGGTCGGGCTGCGCCCCGCGCATGGCGTGTTGTCGCTCGCCGGGGTAGCGCCGCTCGCGCCGTCGACCGACACGATCGGCCCGATCACGCGCTCCGTGGCGGACGCGGCGCTGCTCTATCGCATCATGGGCGGCACGATCGCGCAGCGAGGCGCGCGGCCGATGCGCATCGGCATGCTGCGCCAGGCATTCGGCGCCGACCCGGCCATCATCGCTGCCTGCGAGCAAGCGGCGCGCAGGCTGAAGGAGGCAGGGGTCGCGGTGATCGACCCGGTCGAAATCGCCGAACTCGAGGCGCTTCTCGACGGACCGCATATCGTCGATGCCGAATTCGCCGCGGCATTCGACGCCTATCTTGCGCGCAACTTCATCGCCGGCACCGCGCCGGCCAATCTTGCCGCACTGCTGGCGAGCGGCCGCTTTCTGCCCGACCATCGCGACGCGATCACCGCGCGGCTCGCCTATGATCGCGCGGCGACCG
Organism: Sphingomonas sp.; assembly: GCA_017849555.1. Lineage (GTDB taxonomy): Bacteria > Pseudomonadota > Alphaproteobacteria > Sphingomonadales > Sphingomonadaceae > Sphingomonas > Sphingomonas lycopersici. The sequence goes on from JAFIGU010000003.1 coordinate 5,625, forward strand.
CCGTCATCCTCGACCAGCATCGCCGATTGACCATTGTTCTCACCGAGGCGCTCGCCCGGCTGCGTCTCGACGCATTGCTTTATCCGACGATGCGGGTGATCCCCCGCGGGCTGGACAATCCCAAGGTCGGCTGGGCGCCCGAACTGGCCGCGCGCACGGGATGGCCGGCAATGAGCATACCGGTCCGGGGCGCCGCCAGGCCGATCGGGGTGGAACTGCTCGTGCCGGCCGGCGAGGAGCAATTGCTGTTCGCGCTCGGCCGGATCGTCGAGAGCGCTGACATCACCGCGTCTAGCGCGTGAGAAAGGGGCGCAGTTTCCCGGCCCCTCTCCTCTTACTGTTCGTATCGGCGTCCCGGCAGCATCGTGCCTTTAACCGGGATCACACCGAACCCTTCTCGTGCGCCCGCGAAGGCGGTAGCCCAGTCTGGGTCCCCGCCTTCGCGGGGACACGAGAGGGAATCACCGCCCCGATGCGATAACGGCACCCGTCAGAATTTCGTCCCGACGCGAATGCCGTAAGTGCGCGGCGCCGCATAAGACACCTGGATGCGCTGGCGACGCCCGATCACGCCGCTGAGCAATATCTCCTGATTGGTCAGATTGTCGCCATAGGCCTCGATATAGGTGCGGCCATCGGCGCTGCTCCACCGCAACGACGCATCGAATTTGTCATAGCGGCCCTGGCGATCGAGCACCGTGTTGCGGTCCGTCGTGTAATAGCTGCTCGAATGCAGCCACGATCCGGTCGGCGACAATTTGCCCGCCGAGCCGAGATCGATGTCGTAGGACACCATCAGCGTCGACTTGAAGGTGGGCGATTGCGGGATGCGGTTGCCGGCGAGGTTGAGCGAGATCGGATCGGTGCCGTCGGACAATCCGTAAAAGTTGTTGCCGCTGATATAGGTCGTGTATTTCGCGTCCATCACCGCGACGCTGGCGTCGATGTGCAGCGCCTCGACCGGGTTCAGCCGCAGCGCCAGTTCGCCGCCATAGCTGCGCGCTTTGCCGGCGGAACCGAAATAGGACACCAGCGGCGTATAGATATTGATCTGCAGATCGCTGAACTTGTTGTAGAAGAACGACGCTTCGACCTGCCCCATCCCGCCGAGGATGCGGCTCTTGATGCCGGCCTCATAGGCATTGACCTTTTGCGGCGCATAGGATTGCGGGATCAGCGGGTTGCCGCCGCTGTCGTTCACCCCGCCCGAGGCGAAGCCGGTCGATGCGGTGGCATAGACCATGCTATTATGATCGATCGTATATTGGAGACCCGCGCGCCAGGTCCAGCTGTTGAACGAGGGGGCGCCACGGGTCACGACATAGGGCACCTTGAAATCATAGGTGCCGGGCGGCGCATCGGCGTAATCGGAGAAGACAAAACTCTTCTTCTCGTAGGAATAGCGGATGCCGCCGATCAGCTTGAGCTTGTCGGGGATCAGCGAATAGGTCGCCTGGCCGTAGAAGGCGAGCGCCTCGATGCGGATATCCGAATCCGCCTTGAAGCCTTTGGTGGTGGCGTTCGGCGCGGTGATCTTCTGTTGATAGGTCTCGAAGATCTTGTCGTTCAAATAATAAGCGCCGACGATCCATTCGAGCGGGCTGCGGCTATTCGAGGCGATCTGCACTTCCTGCGAGAAGGCCTTCGAGCGGGTATTGGGCTCCTGGACCCCTGAGCCATAGCCATAAGCCTCGAATATCTTGCTCGACTGGTCGTTGTCGGCGCTGCGATGCGCGCGGAAGTGGGTGTAGCCGGTGATCGAGCGGATCGTCGCGGGGCCGAAATCATAGGAAATCTGGCCCGAGACATAATCTTCCGCGACGCGCTCGAACGGCTGATAATCCCAGTCGTTGGTCCAGGCGCCGCCGGTCACTGGCACGCCGACGTCGCGGCCCGCGACATTCGGGCTGCCATTGGGCACGGAGGGGTTCACCGCCAGCCCCGCGCCGTTGATCGACTGATAGCCGGTCGCGGGGTTGATGAGCGTACCCGCGGTCTTGTAGCCGTAAGATCCTGCCCCTGCATCGTTCCGCCGCCACGCGCCGGCGTGAAGGCTTATTTCGAGCGCACTGGTCGGGCGCCATTTGAGCGAGACGCGCTGCGCATTTTCGTCGAGATCGTTGAGCACGATGCCCGGCGTGGTCGACTTCACATAACCGTCGTGGCGCTGGAACACCCCGGCGACGCGCAATTGCAGCGTCTCGGTGACCGGGATGTTGACGAAACCGTCGACGCGCGCCGAATTGTAATTGCCTTTCTCGAGATTGATCCCGGCGCCCAATTCGCTGGTTGGCTCGGCGGTGACGACGCTGATATTGCCGCCGAACGTGTTACGGCCATAGAGCGTGCCCTGCGGCCCGCGCAGCACCTCGACGCGTGCGACGTCGAACAGCGGTATGCTCTGCTGCTGGGTGCGGCTTTGATAGATGCCGTCGAGATAGAAGCCGATCACCGGATCGGTCTGCGCGCTGACCAGGCTGGTGCGCACCCCCCGGATCGCCGGGAAGGAATCCGACCCCTGCGACCCCCAGGTGAAGCCCGGAGTCAGCAATTCGACCTTGGAGACATTCTGCGCGCCCAACTTCTGGAGCGCGTCGCCGGAAAGCGCGGTCACCGCCACCGGCACGTCGAGCAGACGCTCGCTGCGACGCTGTGCGGTGACGACGATATCGCCCGCGGCGCTTGCGCCCTCCCCCGGCGTGCTCGGCGCGACGCCGGCCTCCTGCGCCATCGCGGACGTCGCCGCAAAAGCCAGCGCGATGAATGAAACCCCCCTCACGAAATGCGTGCGCATCCTCTTATCCCCAACTGCCCTTTATGCCGAGGAACGTATCGACGCTATGCCGCGCTGTCCACGAATTTTTGCATTCGAAATCACTAATTATGCCGGCAGGATTGGTAAGGTTATTCAGTAATAAACCAGCCAGATTTGCGGCAGAATATCGATTTCGAAAGGGGCGTCGGCGAAGGAAAACGATCGGTATGCCAGTTAATTTCGCGGATTGCGAAAGTTCATCCGATTGATGTTGCTAGGCGCTTTACGCAATCCTGGCGCTTGTACCTTCGCTGATATTGCCGCTGAACAATCTCTGTTCGGGGGGAGCCGAGAAATCCGCTATCCGCTTTATTAAGATCTCCACCGCCGCCTCGGCCATGGAATGTACCGGCTGGGTGACGGTTGTGAGGTCGTATGCACCGAGCCGCGACGCACCCGACCCGTCGAAACCGACGATCGAAAGGTCCCGCGGCACCGAAAGGCCGAGATCGATTCGCGCCGCGTCCATCGCGCCGATCGCCATCATATCGTTGACGACGACGATCGCGTCCTGCCCCTGCGATCGGGCGCTCAGCTCGCGCATCGCCTGCCGGCCGCTTTCATAGGTGAAGTCGCCGCGCACCTCGGGAACTTCGGCCACTCCTGCCTGCGCCAGCGCGGCCAGCGCGGCGCTGCGCCGCTCCTCGGCGACATAATTGTCGGCCGGCCCGGAAATCAGGCTGAAGCGCCGATGTCCCGCCGCGAGCAGGCGCCCGACGATTTCCCGCTCTCCTTCCACCGAGTCGCATCGTACCGATGCCGCCCCTGTCGCGACGCGGTTGTAAAGCACGACCGGTACGCGATGTTCGGTGAATTGCAGCACCTGCGCGGGAGACAGGCGCGCTGCCGAGATCACCCCGTCGACCGAATGACGCCAGATCTGATCGAGCACCCCGTCGACCTCGCTTTCCTGCGAGAGCGCGAACAGCAGGACGCGGAAGTCCTTCTCGCTCAATCGCGCGCCGAGTTCGGCCAGCACTTCGGGATAGTAGAAATTGGTGCGCGCCGAGATGATCACCGCGACGATATTGGTCCGCCGCGAGATCAGCGCCTGGGCGAGGGCGTTGGGCTTATACCCGATCTCCGCCGCGACCTTGAGGATCAGCTTGCGCTTGGCCGGCGCGATCGAAGCATTGGGGGCGAAGCAGCGCGACACCGCCGACTGCGAAACCCCGGCGATGCGCGCCACGTCATAGGAGGTCGGCCGACGCCCCTCCTCCATTGCGGCGGACTTCAGCTTCTTGGTCGATCGTGGCTTGGGCATGAGCCATTCGTAACTGCACGCGGATGCGCGGTCTAGGACGATCGATGCACGAGGGCCCCCGCTCCTTCCCTCGCCCGCTTTGCGGCGTGACAATTGCATTCGGATGCAATAAGGCTGCCCGCCGTCGCCCGTTCGACCCATCCAGACCGATCAAGGGGAGCTTATGCCATGACCGACGCACCGCAGGGATTTTCCGACATCGCAAGCTATATCAAGGCGCCCGCGCGCGATCAGATCACCGATAGCGGCGATGTCGCCGGGCTGGTCGCGCGGATTCTCGCCGATGTACGCACAGAAGGCGACGCCGCGGTGCGCCGCTACAGCGCCGAATTCGACAAGGCCGATCTCGATCGTTTCGAAGTCTCCGCGGCCGAGCGCGCGGCGGCGCTCGACGCGCTCGACCCGCAGACCCGTGCCGATACCGAGTTCGCGATCGACAATGTACGCCGCTTCGCCGAAGCGCAGCTCGGCACGATCCTTCCGCTGGAGGTCGAGCCGATCCCCGGGCTGCATCTCGGTCATCGCGTCATCCCGATCGACCGCGTCGGCGCCTATGTGCCGGGCGGCCGCTTTCCGCTGCTCTCGGCACCAATCATGACGATCGTGCCGGGCAAGGTCGCAGGGTGCGGCGAGGTCGTCGCCTGCCTGCCGCCCAATGCGCACCAGGCGATGATCGCCGGCTGTCACCTTTCGGGCGCCGATCGCATCTTCCGCATCGGCGGCGCACAGGCGATTGCGGCAATGGCCTATGGCACCGAGAGCGTGCCGCAGGTCAACAAGATCATGGGGCCGGGCAACGCCTTCGTGAACGAGGCGAAGCGCCAGGTGTTCGGCCCGGTCGGCATCGACCAGCTCGCCGGCCCGTCGGAGATCTTCATCCTTGCCGACGCAAGCGGCGATCCCGAGCTGATCGCATGCGATCTGCTCGGACAAGCCGAGCATGACGTGCGGACCCGCGTCGGCCTCATCACCACCGATCGCGCGCTTGCCGAAGCGACCGTGCGCGAGGTCGAGCGCCAGCTCCAGACGCTGGCCACCGCCAAGATCGCGGCGGAGAGCTGGGCGAATTACGGCGAAGTCGTGCTTTGCGCGAACGAAGCGGCGATGATCGCTTATTCGGATCATGTCGCGGCGGAGCATCTCCAGGTTCACACCCGCGATCCGCATGGCATGGCCGCCAAGCTGCGCAATTACGGCTCGCTGTTCATCGGCGAGAACGCCAGCGTGGTCTATTCAGACAAGAATGTCGGCACCAATCATACGCTGCCGACAATGGGTGCGGGGCGTTATACCGGCGGCCTGTGGGTCGGCTCTTACGTGAAGATCGCGACGCACCAGTGGCTCGAGGACAAAGCGATCGCCGCAGTCGCGCCGCCAGCGATCCGCCAGAGCGGCAGCGAGGGCCTGGAGGGGCACCAGAAAGCCGCCGCGATCCGCTACGACCGGATCCGCCAGCCCGCCTGACCTGGGACGGCGGCGCGGAACCCCGCGCCGCCGTGTTCTCCTCCGTATGACGACAGGCGCTGCTGCTGGCGCGACGCTCTAATCAACATTTACTTCCGTCACCGCGGCCTTGAGCCGGAGTCCATCGGGAGGCAGGCGCGGAGCAAGAAGTTCTTGCCGCAGAGTTAGCGGCACGACGGACCCCGGCTCAAGGCCGGGGTGACGGGGAAGGCCGAAACGTCGGGTCCGACGCAGGTCACCCCTCGAACAGCGGGCGCGCAGGATCTTCGCCGCCGCGCACGACATAAGCAATGCACGGCACCGAGGCGGTGTTGCGCAGCGCATGGGCAAGCCCGATCGGCACGGTCAGCGTGTCCCCCGCGCCCATGACGAGATCGCCGCCGTTCCAGCTCACTTCCAGCGTCCCCGAATGAACGAAGATCACCTCAGTTTCACGGCGGCTGTGGGTCGGGATGTAAGCGCCGGACTGCAAGGTCAGCAGCCGCAGATTGAAGCCGTGCGGCCACCAGCCGCTGATCGGGCCGGGCGCGAAGCCGTCGGCGGTGGCGCGCGGCACGATCAGCCCGGCCTCCTCGACGCCGGGCCCCGCCAGTGGCGATTCAGGATTGGCCCGCACATCGTCAAGCCGAACGACGCACTCGGCCAGCTTCTCCAGCGGCGGGGTGCGCAACGCCGCCAGCTCGTCCTCGCCGAGCGGCGTTTCGAGCTCGACGTCGCGCAGCCGATAGTCGCCCTCGCTGGTATCGATCAGCGTGCCGCCTTTGGCCAGTTTGAGGCCGAATTCGGCGGCGGATTCGAAAACCGCCGGCGCCCAGGTGACCTTGCCGGGATCGTCCTGCCCCAGCACCACCCAGAGGAAGCCGGTCCCCTCGTCGATCTTCTCGAACCCGCGGAACATATGGATCGGCACCGAAGCCACGTCGCCCGGCCCGATATCGAGCGTGCCGTCTTCACGATTGGGACCGAAGATCAGCCGCCAATGGCCGGAATGGACGACGAAAACCTCCGCCGTCTCATGGCTGTGCTGCGAGTTGACGCAGCCCTCGGGCTGGCGCGCGGCGCCGATGTTGAAGCCGTGCGGCTCGGTGATGTGGACGAACTGGTCGGCACTCTCGGACACGCCGGGGCCGATGATCGTGAAATTCTCCTTCTCGGTCGACCCGGGCGTGCGGGTGTCGATGAAGGCGGTGCGACAAGGCACGAGATCTGCGTAGCGCACCAGGCGCGCGGCCATCGCTTCGCGGGTCCACTCGGTCACGTTTCACTCCCTAACATGTTCCCCGAGCCAATGCGCATCTCCCGCGTACCGACCGGATGAATCGCTGTTTGCATTCGAATTCATTTGTGCTACGCCATGCCAACGGCCGGCGCAAGCGATACATGTCGGCCGGCGAAAACTTGTCGGGAGGACGCCACGAGCGTCCGCATGGAGAGTTAAGGCTGATGTCCGCGCCGGGGCGTAACGAGGAAACCGACCTGCCGCTCGTTCTGCTGCCGGGAACACTGTGCGATGCGCGCGTCTTCGGCGCGATCACGCCGCAGCTCCGCGCGACCGGGTATAGCATTGAACATTTCGACATGACCGGGCTCGGTTCGGCCCACGCGTTGGCGATGCGCGCGCTGGCGCAATATCCGGGGCGCTTCATTCCGGTCGGGTTCTCGCTCGGCGCGATCGTCGCACTGGAGCTCGCCGCCATAGCGCCGGAGCGGATCGCCGCGCTCGGGCTGATCGCCGCTAACGGACGAGATGTGCCGCCGGCCGATCATGCCGCGCGCCGCGCCGCCGCATCCAGCGATCCTGCCGCCCTCGTCGGCGACATCCTCTGGCCCCGATCGGTTGCCGTCCGCGCCCGCGACGATCACGCGCTCCGGGCGACGATCATGGACATGGCGGCAAGCCAGCCCGCCGGCACGCTTGCGCTGCAGACCGAGGTGGCGCTCACCCGTTTCGACAAACGGCCGCTGCTCGCGCGCATGACGATGCCCACGCTGGTATTGGGCGGTGCCGAGGATCGTATCGCCCCGCCCGAGCTGCAACGCGAACTCGCCGAAGAGCTGCCCGAAGCCGAGCTGGTGATCGTCCCGGATGCGGGCCACTTCCTGCCGCTCGAACGCCCCGAACCATGCGCCCGCGCGCTCGCCGACTGGCTGGTGCGCATCCGGGCCGTCGCATAAGCCATCACGATCATCGCACGGAGGTCACGTGACTGATATTCCAACCGCCAAGAAGCCCGCCGACGCCGCCCGCAGCGAGCTGACGACGCCCGACATCGGCGCGGGCCGCGTCCTGCAGGTCGAACGGCGCGACTTTACCCAGCTCGTGCCCGAGGGCCGCAAGCGCGTGCAATCGATGCGCGGCTTCGACGACTGCTACACCGATATCGTCGATTATATCGTGCGCTGCACCCACCGCATCTGGGACGAGCGCGACGTCGGGCTGATCTATTCGCATTATACCCACAATTGCGTCGCCTATACGACGATGGGCACGATGTACGATCGCGAGACGCACATCCGCGACACCATCCAGCGTCTGGTCGAATTCCCCGACCGGCGCGGCATGGCGCTGCAGGTGATCTGGCGCGGCGACGATGTGAACGGCTTCTACACCAGCCATATGACGCATGGCCTGGGCCGGCACACCGAATTCGGCAGCTGGGGCAAGCCGACCGGTCGCACCTTCTGCACCCGCACCGTCGCCGATTGCATGATCCTGGAAAACAAGATCTACAAGGAATGGATCGTGCGCGACAATATGGGGCCGCTGATCCAGGTCGGGGTCGATCCGCATGTCTTTGCGCAAGGGATCGCGCAGAAGAAATTCGAGCTGGGCGAAAGCGTCCTCGATCTTGCCGAGAACCGCCGGTTGCTCGGCCAATATCCGCCGGAGAGCGAGGCGGACCTGTCGATCGCGCATAACGACGGCGAGGAACAGCTGCTCACCTGGCTGCACCACATCTACAACAAGCGCATGTTCGGCAAGATCCACGAAATCTATGCCCCCAATTGCCAGTGGCACGGGCCGCTGATGCGCGAGCTCTACGGCATTGCCGCCGTCCTGCAGCAGACGATGCGTCTCGTCGCGCTGATGCCCGACTGCTCGTTCGTGCCGCAGCACATCTGCTCGGTCGACAGCGAGGAGGGCGGCACCAAATATGCGGTGCGTTGGGTGATGGACGGTCACCACCTCGGCTATGGCGCGCTCGGCGCGCCGACAGGGCATCACCTCTTGGTGATGGGCGTCACCCACTTCCACATAAAGGACGGCAAAATCGTCGACGAATGGGTCGTCTATGACGAATTGTCGATGCTGGTGCAGCTCAAGCTGGCGGCGATCCAGGCGGCTGCCTGACCAGCCGGCGGAGCCGCGCGACGCGGCTCCTACCGTCTTTCCGACCGGAGTGCTTTTCGCATGTCTGCTGCCGTTCCCCTTGCCGCCCGGGCGGATATCGACGCCGAGCTCGCCGAGCGACCTGCGCATCCCGTACCCGGGATGGGGCGGCAAATCGCGATCTTCGCGCTGCTGTTGGTCTGCGAATTCCTCTACGGCTGGGCGTGGAATACCGTGGACGTGCTTCGGCCGTTCATTCGCGCTTCGCTCCACCTCTCGCTAATCGAGGTCGGTTCGGCCTATTCGGCGCAGGGCGCGGGCGCGCTGATCGGGGCAGTGCTGATCGGGCAATTGGCCGACCGCTTCGGGCGACGCCGCACCTTCGCGCTGGTGGTCCTCGGCTATGGAACGATGCTGATCGCGGGGGTCGCGGTCGCGAGCTATCCGATGCTGCTCGTCCAGCGCTTCCTGCTCGGCATTTTCGCCGGCGCGAGCTTCCCGGTCGGCGTGGGCATTTACGTCAATCTCTTCCGCCCCTCGCTGCGTGGACGGCTCGCCGGGACGATGAACGCCTTCTTCAGCTTCTCGATCGTCGCGCTCGGGCTGGCGATGGGGGCGGTTTCGCCGGGGGACTGGCGGTTGCTGTTCTGGATCGGCGGCCTGCCCACCTTCGCGCTGGCGCTGATGGTCCTGTGGCTGATCCCGGCGCGGTCGGCGATCGACCTTGCCGGCCAAAAGGTCGCCAAGCTGCCGATCAAGGAATTGTTCGCGCCGGCGGTCCGTCGCCAGACGCTGATGCTTGCGACAATGACGGGGCTGAACTTCTTCGGCTATGCGGCCTATAGCGGCTGGCTTACGACCTATCTCTCGGGCGAGCGCGGGTTCGACGCGGCGACAGCGGGCCGCCTCGTCGCCTGGCAATTCGCCGGCAATATCGCGGGCGGTTTCCTTTGGGGGTGGACTGCCGATCGTTTCGGCCGCCGTTTCAACGCGATCGGCTTCCTGATCGCCGCGGCGGCGATCATCGCCTATCTGCTCGCGCCGTCCAGCGTGATCCTGCTTCAGCTCATCGGCCTGATCTATGGCGCATCGCTCTGTTCGAGCGTCACCTGGGGGCCGTGGCTCGCGGAACTCTACCCGCCGCACCTGCAATCGACTGCGGCGTCGATCTTCAACTGGGGCCGCGTCATCAGCTTTTTCGCGCCGCTGATCACCGCGCAGATCGCGGAGAATTTCGGCATGGCCGCGGCAATGGCATCGGCGAGCCTCGCCTTCACGATCGCCGCCGGCCTGTGGCTGGCGCAGCGCGAGACGCTGGCGCGGGCGACGGGGTAGCGAAGAATCTGTCGAACGTCGCCAATCATCCGCGAATGGACGCGGAGCCGATTGTCCGACTCTTTCTTCTGATGCCCGGGAAGGAAGAGTCCTCCCGATGCTGGCTCGCAGCTTGGTATGATCGAGGTCGCGCAAACACTTTCTGATTGAGGACCGCAGCCGAGGTCGCTCGGCGAGTGGAGACCGCTACCCACACGTTTCACCCTCCACCCCACACGTTTCGCGCTTTGCTTTCGAGCGCTGCGCCGGACATCCTTTCGTGCAGGTCGAAGAACAGCATGAAAGAGAAAGATGCGGATCGGCATCGATGTGGGAGGAACAAACACCGACGCGGTGTTGCTCGCCGACGATCAAGTGATCGCCTGGTGCAAATCGCCGACGACGGCCGATGTCAGCTCGGGTATCGTCAACGCGATCCGCGCTTTGCTTGAGCAACGCGACGACGCGCTGGGCCAGATCGATTGCGTGATCATCGGCACCACACATTTCACCAACGCTTTTGTCGAGCGGCGCAATCTGCTGCCGGTCGGCGTGATCCGTATCGGTTACGTACTGACCGTCCCCGCGCATTTTGCCCCACAGGCATTTCGCTTTTGGCTGAGCAAACCGCACAAGATCGCCGCGGATCAATCATCCATTTTCAGTGCGGGCCGAATTTGAAATCCAATGCCACGCCGATCGTGCGGATCGCGGACGAAGTGAGCCACGCGGTCTGATAATGGCCGTTGGTTGTGATGGCCGAGAAAAAGCGGGTGTTGAACAGATTGCGCCCGAATACGGCCGCGCTCCACCGTCCGTCCGCTGAGCGCAAGCCGATCTGGCCGCCGAAGATGCCGTAACCGCGCTGATAGGTCGTCGGGTCGTTGGTCGCGCTGAAATAGACCGAGCTGCGGTAATTATAGTTTGCGCGAACGAAGCCGGTGAGATCATCCGACAGCGGTGCCTCGTAACTGCCGTTGAGCGAGAAGGTGAATTTCGGCGAATTTGGGAGCACCTTCCCGGTGTTGTTGAAGAAATTCGTCGCCGGAACGACGGTGTCGGTCCCCGGGATGATCGTACTGCTGAAGCAGCCGGGTTGCCCGGTATAAGCGCAGGTGGCGTTGGGGAAATAGGCGTAGCGCGCGTCGATCCAGGCGGTATTGCCGCTGATCGTCAGCCGCGAGGTCGGCCGCGCGGTGAAATCCACCTCCACGCCGCGGCTCTGCACGCGACCGGCATTGGCGATCTGCAGGATCGAGAATTGCTGGTTGTTGACGATGAACGGTGTCGCGATCTGGGTCTGAAAATCCTTGATGAGCGTCTTATACACAGAGACGTTGAATACGAGCTTTCGATCGAACCACGAGGATTTCACGCCGATTTCGGTATTGGTCGGGATTTCCGGGTTGGAGAATAAAGGCTGGCCAAGCTGATAGGCGCTGACCAGCCCGATCCCCGGCCCCTTATAGCCGCGCGAGCGCGTGACATAGAGCATCACATCGGGATTGAATTTATATTCCATCCCCAATTTGTACGAAAAGTTGTCCGCGCCGCGCGTGCTGGGGTAATTATCCTTGTCGAAGGACAAGGGCTGAGAGCCGGGAAAAGCGATATCGCTTTCCACGAGTTTGACGCGGTTGTATTTGACCATCGTAACGTCGTCGCGCGTATAGCGGCCGCCGGCGATCAGCGTGAATTGCGGCGCGACATTGATGTTCGCCTGTCCGAACACCGCATAATTGAGCGTCTTGATATCGGGATTGGCATTCCGGCTGTAATAATCCGTCGATCCGGTGGTGGGCAGGAACAGTTGCCCGCGCTGCGGATAGGTCGATTGCAGGCTCTGGTTGAAATAATAAAGGCCGGCGACGTAATCGACCAACCCGCGTTTGGGCGAGGCGATGCGCAATTCCTCGGTGAATTGCTGCTGTTGCCCGTCCGCGCCGTTGATCGGGAATACCGGCGTATCGGATTGGCCGGTATCGGTATTGTCGTTGATCAGCCAACGCCGGAATGCGGTGATCGAGGTCAGGGTGAAATCGCCGATCTCGCGGTTGATCTCGAGCGAGGTGCCCCATTGCACCATCTTCATGAAAACGTCGCCGCCGACGATCGTCTTGTTGTTGTCGTAACTTGGCGTGACCCCATAAGCGGCAAGTCGCGAGATCAGATAATCCGCCGACGGCTTGCCGCCCGTCGCGCCGCCATAGACATTGCCGACGAAAACCGATTGGCAGCAAGCGGACCTATGCTTCCCCCAGTCCGCAGCGAGCAGCACGCTCAATTCGTCCGATGGCGTGTAGAGCAATTTGGCACGGAGGGCGCCTTCGGTCGCGCCGCCCAGCGTCTCCTTGCGATTGACGTTTTCGATAAAGCCGTCGCGGTGGTTGAGATAGCCGCTCACGCGGAAGGCGAGATTGTCGGCGATCGGCAGATTGGCGACCCCCTGCAGCTTCGTCTCGTTATCGGTGCCGTAGGTGACACGCCCCTCGAACGCGAGATCCTGCGTCGGGTTGCGCGTGGTGATGCTGACCACGCCGAGCGAGCCGCCCTTGCCGAACAACATGCCCTGTGGCCCGCGCAGCACGTCGACCTGTGCGACGTCGGCGAGATCGCCGGTGCCCATGCCCGGCCGCCCGAGCACCACGCCGTCGACCACCACGCTCACGCTCTGTTCGGTGCCGTCGGCGAAGGCCGAGGTGCCGACGCCGCGGATGATGAAGCCGTTGCCGCGGACGCTGTTCGATTCCGCGAACTGCACGCTCGGCGCGAGGAAGCGGATGTCGGTGATGTTGGTAAGGTTCGCCGCCTTCAGCAGATCGCCGCTGACCGAGCTGACCGCGACCGGCACATCCTGCAACCGCTCGGCGCGTTTTTGCGCGGTGACGACGATATCGACAACACCGGCATTCTCATGCGCCGGTACCGGCGGCACCTTCTGCGCCTGGGCCTCCGCCACCGTCGGCAGCGCGAGCGCGCACACCGATACCCCCCACCATTTCAGCATTACTTCCCCCTCCAACAACTCTATGACAGCGCAGTCATTTTTGAACGCGCAAGTCGTCTGCTCGCTCCTCAAGAATTATACGGAATGCGCCCGATCGGCGGCTGAACGCATGCCCCTGTCGCTCAAAGTTTAAACTTCGTATTCATTTCCGGCCGATCCTGTCAAATACTAATTGCGCTGTTGTATGCGTATCGGCACATTTCAAGCTCTATCATATACAAGCGAGCTCTACGGGCGATCACGCCAACTGGTTCATGATAAGGAAGAATATCGACGGCGCGACGAGGCAGCCGATCCCGGTGTGGAAGGTCGCTGTCAGTGCGCCATAGGGCACCAGCCGCGGATCGGTCGCGGCGAGCCCGCCCGTCACGCCGCTCACCGTGCCCATCAGCCCGCCGAAGGCCATCGCGCTGCGCGGATTGTCGAGCCCGATGAACCGTGCGACGAACGGAGTCGCGGTCATGACCAGCACGGCCTTGAGCACGCCGGTGGCGATCGACAGCGCGATCACCGGCGAGGAGGCGCCGAGCGCGGCGCCGGTGACCGGCCCGACGATATAGGTGATCGCGCCCGCGCCGATCGTGGTCAGCGACACGGCGTCGCGATAGCCGAACCCCCAGGCGACGCCGGCGCCGATGACGAACGGCACGATCGTGCCGAGCGCCATCGCGACGACGCCGATCGTCCCGGCCTTGCGCGCCTCCTTTACGTCGACCTCGAAGGCGGTGGCGACGATCGCGAAATCGCGCAGCATTGCGCCGCCCATCAGCGCGAGCCCGGCGAACATCGGGATATCCGCCAGCCCCTTTTTTCCGCCCGTCATCGCGCCGCCCAGCCACGCCAGCGCCAGCGCGGCGAGGATCGCGATCGCGCTGGCATGGATCCGCCCGGCGGTCAGCCGCCGCGAGACGAAGGCGCTCGCCAGCATCAACGCGCCGACCAGCGCGAAGGCAAGCACTAGCCCCTGCTCGACGACGATCTTGTGGAGCACCTCGCTCATGCCGCGCCCTTCGCGAGCCGGCCGAGCGGGATGACCAGCGCGAAGCAAACCGCGACCGAGACGACGCCCGCCGTCAGCACCATCGGGCCGCCCTCGACCGCGGCGAGCACATTCTGCTGCGCGGCCATCGCCACCACGATCGGGATATAGAGCAACGCCCAGAATTCGACGCCGAGCCGAAGCCCGGGGGTCAGCATGCCGCGCTGCCCCAGCCAGGCCTTGGCGGCGATCAGGCAGATCATTGCCAGCCCCACTCCGCCGACATTGGCCTTGACGTCGAGCATGATCCCCAGCGCTTCGCCGAGCGCCGCACCCAGCAAGGTGCACAGCGCGAGCAGCGCCGTTCCGTATATCGCCAATTCTCCCCCCTCCCGGTTAGCGCAGCGCTAGCCCCCCGGCCCGCTCTGCTGCTTGGTCGTAAAGCGTTCCAGCGCGATCGCCGCGTTGAACATATGCGCGCGCATCCGCCGCGCGGCTTCCTCGCCGTCGGCGCGCATGATGGCGTCGAGCACATCGCCATGCTCCGCGCGCGAGCGCGTAGGACGCCCGCTTTCGCGCAATTGCGTGCGGCGGAAGGCGGCGATGCGATCGCGCAGCGCCGCCGCCTGCTCGGCGATGAAGGCGTTGTGCGTGCCGTCGTATATCGTCTGGTGGAAAGTCCAGTTGAGGCGATCGTAAGCGTCGATGTCCCCGGCGGCGACCATCGCCGCGGATTCTTCGTGAAGCTGCGCCAGCCGGCTGCGCTCGATCGGGTTCATGCGATAGGCGGCAAGCCGGACGCACATCGCCTCCACCTCGGCCGCCATTTCGAACATATCGACGATACGCTCGGCGGTGAAGCCGGTGACGATCGCGCCGCGACGCGGACGCACTTCGACCAGTCCGACCGCCGCGAGTTGGCGGATCGCCTCGCGTACCGGGGTGCGCGAGGCGCCGAACCGGTCGCCGATCTGCTGCTCGTCCAGCGCCCGGCCCGATGGGAGAGTGCCGGCGGTGATCTCGTCCGCCAGCGCGACGCGAATGCGCTCCGAAAGCAGCAGTCCGGGGAAGTCGTCGGGTGAATCCATGCCTGGAGCTTTGCATGCGCAACTTTACAGATCAAGTAATCTTGCATACATTCGGTCTGCTCCGCTGTGCTGCGCGAACGAGAGCCTCGAACGGCAGTTTTTCCGACGTGCGAAGATGAAAAGGGAATCGATGGCGCAGGATATCCTCTCGACCTTTCGGCAGCGTGCCACGACGACTCCCGATGCGCCGTTCCTGATTCTGCCCGATGGCGCGGTGATCACCTATGCCGCCGCGTTCGACCGCAGCCTGCGGATGGCGGGGTTGTTCCGCGCCCTCGGCATCGCGCCCGGCGACAGGATCGCGGTGCAGGTCGAAAAGGGCCCGGAGGCACTGCTCGCCTATTTCGGCGCGATGGCCGCGGGGGCGGTCTATCTGCCGCTCAATACCGCTTATACGCCCGCCGAAATACGCTTTTTTCTCACCGATGCGGGCGCGGCGCTGTTCATCCACCGCCCGGAAGACGAGGCCGCGATGGCCGCGCTATGCGACGAGATCGGCGTGACGCGGCGGCTGACGCTCGGCGCGGACGGCAGCGGTACTTTGGTCGCGGCGGCGGCGCAGCATGAGGCGGAGGATAAGGTGCCGTCAGTTGCCGCCGACGATCTCGCGGCGATCCTCTATACCTCGGGCACGACCGGCCGGTCGAAGGGGGCGATGCTGACCCACGGCAATCTCGCCTCCAACGCCGCAACCCTCGCCGATTACTGGCGCTTCACCGCCGACGACCGGTTGCTTCACGCGCTGCCGATCTTCCACACCCACGGGCTGTTCGTCGCGACCAACACCACGATCGTCGCGGGCAGCGCGATGATCCTGCTGCCGCGGTTCGACGCCGCGGAGCTGGTGCGGCTGATGCCCGGCGCGAGCGTGATGATGGGGGTGCCGACCTTCTATACGCGCCTGCTGGCCGCCCCCGGCTTCACCCGCGACGTCGCGCGGCACATGCGGCTGTTCGTCTCCGGCTCGGCACCGTTGTCGGCGGAAACGCACAGGGAATTCAGCGCGTTGACCGGGCATGCCATTCTCGAACGCTATGGCATGACCGAAACCAATATGAACACCTCCAACCCCTATGACGGGGAGCGCGTGCCGGGCAGCGTGGGCTTCCCGCTGCCGGGAGTCGAGTTGCGCATCACCGATCCCGCGAGCGGCGCGGTGCTGCCGGCCGGTGAGACCGGGATGATCGAGGTGCGCGGGCCGAACGTGTTCAAGGGCTATTGGCAATTGCCCGACAAGACCGCCGAAGAACTGCGCCTCAACGGCTATTTCATCACCGGCGATCTCGGGGTTATCGACGCGCGCGGCTATGTCTCGATCGTCGGGCGCGCCAAGGATCTGATCATCTGCGGCGGATTCAACGTCTATCCTGCGGAGATCGAGGCGCTGCTCGATGCGGTTCCGGGTGTCGCCGAAAGCGCGGTGATCGGCGTGCCGCATCCGGACATGGGCGAAGGCGTGGTCGCGGTCCTGCAGCGCCGCGACCCGGCGCTCGACGAAGCGCGGGTGATGGCCGCGTTGGACGGCCAGCTGGCGCGCTTCAAACAGCCGCGCCGCATCGTCTTCGTCTCCGAGCTGCCGCGCAACACGATGGGCAAGATCCAGAAAAAGCAATTGCGCGAGGCGTATCGGGATTTGTTCGCAGCGCCCGGGGCGTAAGGCGGTGACGCGGCTCGATCGGCGCGATTTCCTCACGCTCGCCGCGGGTGCGGCGTTCACGGCATGCGGCGGTGCCGCACGGGCTGGCACCGGCGATGGGCCGATCGTGGCGACCCGGCTTGGCCGGGTGCGCGGGCGCGCCGAGGCCGGGATCCGCATCTTCACCGCTATTCCTTATGGCCGCGCGGCACGTTTCGCCGCGCCACGCCCCGCGTTGGCGTGGCGCGATATCCTCGACGCGACCCGGCCCGCCGCGGTCGCGCCACAGCCGCCCGGGCCGATGCCGCGCGAAGGTCGGATGAGCGAGGATTGCCTGCAGCTCAACATCTGGGCGCCTTCCGGCCCCGGCCCCTACCCCGTTTATTTCTATATCCACGGCGGCGGCAACGAAACGGGGTGGAGCGGCGATGCCGGCCATGCCGGCGACCGCTTCGCGGCGCACGATGTGGTGTGCGTCACCGCCAATTATCGCGTTGGCGCACTCGGCTATCTCGAACTGGGCGAATTACTCGGCGCGCATTGGGCGGGGAGCGGCAACAATGGCATGCGCGACATTCTGCTCGCGCTGCGCTGGGTGCGCGCCAATATCGCGGCGTTCGGCGGTGATCCGGCCCGGATCACGATCGCGGGGGAATCGGCCGGCGGCAAGAATGTCGCGGCGCTGATGGGAATGCCCGCGGCGGACGGGCTTTATGCGCGTGCGGCGATCTACAGCGGCGGCGGGGAGACCGTGCTGCCCCCCCAGGAGGCGCGCGAGGTCGCGCGGCTCTATGCCGGGAAGCTGGGCGGTGCGGCGCGGCTGCGCACCGCGCCGGTGGAGGCGATCCTCGCCGCGCAGGCCGCGGCGAAGGCCGCTTGGCCGCGCAATTATCCATTTCGCGCGATGGTCGACGGCGCAACACTCCCGCAGGCGCCACTCGAACGGGTCGCCGCCGGTCGCGCCCCGCGAGTGCCCTTGCTGATCGGCACCAATGCCGACGAAAGCCGGCTGTTTCTGACGCCCGAGCAAGCCGCCGGCCCCCTGCTGCCGCATTATATCGCCAATGAGAACATGGCGCGGATGAAGGCGCTCGATGCGGCCTATGCCCGCGCTTTCCCGACGCTGTCGGTGGCCGAACGCCACTGGCGACTGATGACGGCCGAGGAATATGGCATGCCGTGCCTGCGCCTCGCCGAAGGTCATGCCGCGCATGGGGCGCCGGTCTATCGCTATCGGCTGACCTATCCCGCGCCGGGCGGCGCGTTCGCGGGGCATAGCCCGCATGTCCTCGACGTGCCCTTCACCTTCGATCACGCCACCCAGCCCGGGTTCGCAGCGCTGTTCGGGCTGTCCGCCGCCGATCAGCCGTTCGCCGACACGGTGCATCGGGCGGTGATCCGGTTCGTCGCCGGGGGCGCCCCCGCCGCGCCGAGGTTGCCGGCTTGGCGCGGTTATGAGGCGATGCGCCGTGAGACAATGGTGCTGTCACACCATTCGACGCTCGACTCTGATCCGGATCGCGTCGAACGGCTGATCTGGGCGGGGGCCAGCGCTCGCACGCCGGGCGCCGCCGCGACAGTACGCTCGCGGGCATAAGCGCGGTGGTTCGCCTCGACCGTGGCGAGATCGTAGAGATAGTTGACCATCAGCCCACCGGCCTGTGCCAGCCCGCGTTTGCTGGTATCGCCGAGCCAGCATAAGTGTTCGAGCGCCGCACCGTTGCCGATATGAAAGCGCGCGACGGGATCGATCAGCCGGCCGCGATGATCGCGCTCGACGAGGAAATAACGCGCGGCCAGCGCAAGCCGGGCTTGGCGGCGCGGATCGCCTTCATTCCATGAAGCGTCGGGGTCGCCATCCGCCAACGATGCTGCCGCCGCGGCGTCGCCGCGCGCTGCCGCAGCTTTCAACCACGCGGTAAATCCTGGCACCGGGGATAGCGTGACGAAGGTTTCCAGCCCGGGAAATTCGCCTTTAAGGTCGTCGACCACCTGCTTGATCAGGAACTGCCCGAACGAAATGCCGGCGAGCCCCGGCTGGCAATTGGAAATCGAATAAAAGGTCGCAACGCGCGCCCGTTCCGGCGCCATGACGATGCGATCGGCCGCGAGCAGCGACTGGATCGACCCAGGTACGGCATCGGTCAACGCCACCTCGACGAAGATCAGCGGCTCGTCGCCCATTGCCGGATGGAAGAAGCCGTAGCAACGGCGGTCAGCCGGGAGCAGGCGGTCGCGCAACTCATCCCAGGTGGCGATCGAATGCACCGCCTCATAGCGGATGATCCGCTCCAGCAGGTCCGCGGGGCTCGACCAGTCGATCCGCCTGAGAACGAGAAAGCCGCGGTTGAACCACGAATAGAGCAGATGAACGAAGTCCGCATCGAATGCGGAAAGCACCGGGCGCTCGCGCATCAGCCGCAATATGTCGGCGCGCATCGCAACCAGCGCAGCGGTGGCGTTGGGCGCCTGGTTGAGCCGCCGCAGCAACTCCTGCCGCGGGGGTTCGGCGGCCTTACTGACGCGGCCGAGCGCGTCGGCCGAAGGCGCCGCGCGATAGGCGTCGAGCGCGCGCTCGATCGCCGCGGGGTCGGCGCCGAACTGCTCGGCCAAGGCGCCGAGGAATTCGCCCTTGGCGCCGACATCGAGCCCGCCATAAGCCGCGAGGAGCTGCTGCGCGGTGGCGATCCCCGACGACTGGCTGCGTTCCTCCAGCAATTGCTGCGCGAGGCGAAGCGGCAGGCCCGGATCGCCGGCCTCCGCGCCATCCGTTCCTCCTCGCGCGCCCCGCCGCCACCGTTGGCGCGCGCCGGTTAACAGGGAATCGAGCAGGTCGTTGACGAATCGCGAGCTCGGCATTCGCGTACTCCCAAAAGGCGTAATTTAGCCAATATGTACGCGAAATACAGTAAATCGTCTCTATATGTATTCCTTATGGCCCATATATCTCGATTCGAACATATTAGCCCCTGAGCTGGCGGACCGCATGATCCGCCGCGCGCGCTGTGAGGGCCATGAAGGTAAGCGACGGATTGACGCACGATGCGGACGCCATTTGCGCCCCGTCGGTGACGAACAGATTGGCGGCATCATGCGCCTGGCTCCATTTGTTGAGCACCGAAGCGCGCGGGTCGGCGCCCATCCGCGCCCCACCCATTTCGTGGATCGCGTCGCCGGGCACATGCTCCTCCTCAAGCGTCGAGACATTGGTCATCCCGACCGCCCTCAGCATCGCTTCGCCCTGCGCGCGGGCGTCGGCGATCATCCGCAATTCGTTATCGCGGAACCGCACGTCGAAGCGCATCAGCGGCATGCCGAAACGATCGACCTTGGCGGGATCGAGCGACACCGCATTGTCGGCGTAAGGCAGGCATTCGCCGAACGCCATCATCGTGAACTTCCAGCCGCCGTAACGGCGCATGCCGTGCTTCATCGATGCGCCGAAACCGATCGGCGCCGCCGCCTCGCGCCGCGCGCCGCCTTGATAACCGTAGCCACGCGTGAAGCCGAGGCCCTCGTCGCCATTCATATTGCGGAAACGGGGAATATAGATCGCGCCGGGGCGGCGGCCATATTCGATATAGTCTTCCATTCCAGGAATGTCGCCGCTCGTCCGGACCCGGAAGATGTGATCCATCACATAGCGGCCGAGCGTACCGCTGCTGTCGAAATGGCTGCGCGCGCTCCCCGCCGGGCGCGAGTTGAGCAATATCTGGGTCGATGCCATCGCCGACGCGCAAAGGAAGACGAGATCGGCGTTGACCATTTCGGCCTGCCCGGTCGTCGCATCGACGAAGCGCACACCGGTGACGCGCTTTTTCGTCGCGTCATAATCAAGGCTGGTCACCACCGCGTCGGATCGCAGCGTCAGACGACCGGTCGCGCGGGCCGCGGGGAGCGTGACCGCCTGGGTGGAGAAATAGGCACCGAACGCGCAGCCGTTGGCGCATTGATTGCGGAACTGGCATTTCGTGCGGTTCTGATCGGGCCGGTCTTCGGTCAGATTGGCCAGCCGGGCATTGATCAGCCTGCGCCCGGGAAATTGCGTTTCGAGCCGCTGCTTGAACCATTTTTCCGCGATGTTCATCGGCATCGGTGGCTGAAAGTCGCTATCGGGGAGATAGGGAAGATTGTCGCGCGAGCCCGAGACGCCGATATATCGCTCGACATAACTGTACCAGGGGGCGAGGTCCTCATAGCGGATCGGCCAATCCCCATCCACGCCCTCGCGCTTGTTCGCGGCGAAATCGTCCGGGCCCCAGCGGAACACCCAGCGCGACCAGATCAGCGATTTGCCGCCAACCGCGGCCGGCCTGATCCAGTAGAATTTGCTGCCCTCGCCGTAAGCATAGGGATTTATTCGATCGTTATTGTAGAAAGCCATGTTGCTCGGCGAGACATAGCCGTGTTTCGAGATGAAATAGTCGCTCTCGATCAGCCGCGCAGGCATCTCGTTACGCGCCGGCACTTCATAGGCGGGGCGCCCGTCATACGTATAATCCTCGCCGTGCTCGACGGCGCGGCCGCGATCGAGCATTAGCACGCGCAGCCCCTTTTCGGTGAGCTCCTTCGCGGCGAGCCCGCCGCTCACCCCCGAACCGACGACGATCGCATCGAACCTGTTGGTCGAAGCCATATATTCCCTCCCCCAAGGATCGCGGTCAGACGCGCAGCGCGCGGAGCGCGGCGAAACTCTTGCTGATATCAGGGAGGTAAGGCGCCGGGGCCTGATCGTTCTCGACATAGAAATGACGCACCCCGGCCGCGCTTCTCAGCTTGAACAAGGCCGCAAAATCGATCGTCCCCGCGCCTATTGCGGCCATGCCGCCATCGGCCCGCATGTCCTTGACATGGAAAGCATAAAGCCGCTCCGATAGCTGATCGATAAGCGCGGCGACTTTCTCTCCGGCACGCGTCGCCCAATAAAGATCGAGTTCGATCTTCACCGCCGTGGGATCGGTTTCGCGCATCAGGCGATCGAACAGGCTGACCCCGCCCGGTTTGTTGACGAACTCGAATTCGTGATTGTGATAGGCAAAACCCAGCCCGGCGGTTTTGAGATCGGCGGCGAAACGGGTGAAATGGTCGAGTGCGCTCTGCCATCCCGGCCCGCTGCGATGTTCGGGCATCATATAGGCCACGATGACCGTATCCGCGCCGAGCGTCTTGGCCATCGCGACGCTCTGCTCGAAATTGTTACGCAATGCGTCGAAGCCGACATGGATCGACGGCGCCTTGAGCCCGAGCCGGTCGAGCGTCGCGCGCAGCAGGGCGTGGTCCATCTTTTCGTAATTGGCGCCGCCGAACTCGACTTCGCGATAACCGATACGCGCGACCTTCTCGAGCGTGCCGAGCGGATTTTTCTCGAAGATGTCGCGCACGGTATAGAGTTGCAGGCCGATCGGTCCGACCTGCGCCGCGCCGACCGGCAAGTTGATAGCGGCGGCCGCAACCGTAGCGGCGGCGCACGAAAGCAGATTTCTGCGTGTAACGGTCATGCGGAATATACCTTGTTGATTTTAGAGTAGAGAAACGCGCCGTCATACTCGCCCGGCACCGGGAGATATTCGCGCTCCTGGGTCATCCCGATCTCCGACGTGTAATAACCGGTGATGACGAGCTGCCGGAACAATTCGAAGAATGCAGGGGCGGCAGGCAGATTATTGTTCATCGCCAGCGCCAGCAGCGCATCCTGTTGC
Organism: Sphingomonas sp.; assembly: GCA_017849555.1. Lineage (GTDB taxonomy): Bacteria > Pseudomonadota > Alphaproteobacteria > Sphingomonadales > Sphingomonadaceae > Sphingomonas > Sphingomonas lycopersici. The sequence continues at coordinate 28,222 of JAFIGU010000003.1, forward strand.
GCGGGCGTCGCATTCACCGCGGACACGCCGTAATCGCTTATGCTCCGCGCCTCGATCGCATCGAGCCCGGCGACGATCGGCACGCGATCCTCGGGGAGCGCCCAATCGGCGAGCAGTTTCTCGATATAATCGGGCACGCCAGCGGCAAGCGCGCCGGGCGTATCGGTGGTCGGGATGACGCGTTCGCTCAGCGCGGCCATCAACGCGCGCTGTGCAGGCGTAAACACCGCCGCGCTCGGCGGACCATCGGCAATGACCGGAACCGCGGTCGGGGGCACGGTCGCGGCGGCGCGTGCGATCGGCGCAAAGACCTGCGCGCCGAACAGCCCGATGACGCCGGCGAGCGCCGCTCTGCGATCAATCATTGCCCCCTCCTGTTGGTGCCATCACTGTCATTTGGCGCGCTGGCTTTTCAGATAGGCGATGATCGCCGTGCGTTTCGCTGGATCGGGCGTGCCGATACGCATCCGCACGCCAGGAATCTTCTTGGCCGGGTTGGCGAGAAATTCGTTGAGCGAGGCCTCGTCCCAGTTGAGCTTCGCGCGCCTCAGCGCAGGCGAATAAGCAAAACCGGGCACCGTCCCTGCGGCGCGCCCCACCACCCCGTGAAGATTGGGGCCCAGCCCGTTCTTGCCACCCCTCTCGACGGTGTGGCAGGCGCGGCATGCGGCGAAGGCCGGCGGGGCGGGCGCGCTCTGCGCAAGCGCCGGCACGGCGATCGCGATCGCCGCCGCGGCCGCCAATCCCACATATAGTCTCATGTCTCCACGTCGCTCCATTTCTCCGCCGATGCGGCGTTGGCGACCGCGGTCTCGGCGAACCGCATCGTGCGCAATCCTTCGGTGAGGCCAGGGAGCCAGCAACAATTGTCCGGCTGCGGCGCCGGGCCGTTGCGAATGCTCGCGGCGAATGCGCGATAGATATTGGCAAATGCTTCGATATATCCCTCGGGATGGCCCGCCGGGGTTCGCGTGAGCGCCAGCGTGCGCCGGTCGAGCCCCGGCCCGCCGGCGCGGATCATTTCAGCGGGACGATCCAGCCAGCGCAGCATCAGCGTGTTCGGCTCCATTTGCGCCCATTCCAGCCCGCCCAATTCGCCGTGGATCTTAAGCCTCAATCCGTTTTCCTCGCCGGCGGCGACCTGTGTGGCCTTCAGGACGCCGCGCGCGCCGCCGCGGAAGCGCAGCAACATACTCACATCGTCGTCCAGCCGCCGGGCCGGCACATGTGTCGCGAGCTCGGCGCAAATCGCCTCGACCCGCAAACCGGCAACATGTTCAGCCAACTGGAACGCATGGGTGGCGATATCGCCGAGGCATCCACCAAGCCCGGCGCGCGCCGGATCGGTTCGCCATTCGGCCTGCTTGTTTCCCTCCGCGTCGATCGGTCTGCTGAGCCAGCCTTGCAGATACTCGATCTGAACCAGCCGGATCGCGCCGAAATCGCCCCGCGCCACGCGTAGCCGCGCTTCCTCGACCAAGGGATAGCCGCAATAGGTGAAGGCGAGTGCGAAGGCCCGCCCGCTGCGGGCCGCCGCCTGCGCGACCGCCTCGGCCTGGGCCATATTCAGCGCCATCGGCTTTTCGCACAGGACGTGGAAACCGGCGTCGAGCGCGGCGATCGCCACCGGTGCATGAAGATGGTTGGGCGTGACGATCGCGATCGCATCGATGCGCTGGCGCGCCGGCAATGCGCGCTCGTGATCGATCAGATCGGTGAACGACGCATAGATGCGCCGTGGATCCAGCCCGAGCCGTTCGCCGGTCCGCGCGTTGCGCGCTGCATCGGTGCTGAACGCGCCCGCGGTCATCACCCACGCGCCGTCGAGGGCGGCGGCCATACGGTGGATCGCGCCGATGAAAGCCCCTTCGCCGCCGCCCACCATACCGAGCCGGAGCGGGCCGTTCTCGATCCAATCGTCCCCGCCCGCGATCATTGATCCGGCCGCCGTGGCGCGATGCCCAGGATCGCGTGGACCGACTCCCGCCCCACGCCGCTCGATGCGAAATCATCGAACGCCTGCTCAGTGCGGCGGACGATATGATTTCGGATGAAGGATGCGCCTTCGCGCGCGCCGTCCTCGGCGCGTTTCAACGCACATTCCCATTCCAATACCGCCCATCCAGCATAGTCATATTGCGCCAGCTTGCTGAAGATCGTCCGGAAATCGACGTGCCCGTCGCCGGGAGAGCGGAAGCGCCCCGGGCGGTCGACCCAATGCTGATAACCGCCATAGACCCCGGATCGCCCGGTCGGATTGAATTCGGCGTCCTTGACGTGGAAGCAGGCGATTCGCGCGTGATAACGGTCGATGAAATCAAGATAGTCGAGCTGCTGCAGCACGAAATGCGAGGGATCGAACAGGATGCACGCGCGCGGATGATCGCCGGTGGCGGCAAGGAAACGCTCCCATGACGCGCCGTCATGCAGGTCCTCCCCGGGATGCAATTCGAAGGCGCAATCGACCCCGGCTTCGTCGAACGTGTCGAGAATGGGGATCCAGCGCCGTGCCAGCTCGGCAAAGGCTTCCTCGATCAACCCCGGCGGGCGCTGCGGCCAAGGATAGAGATAGGGCCACGCCAGGGCCCCGGAAAAAGTCGCATGCGCCTTTAGCCCAAGGTTGGCGCTGGCCTTCGCGGCAAGCTTGAGCTGCTCGATCGCCCACGCCTGCCGCGCATCGGGGCGGCCGCGCAGTTCGGGCGGTGCGAACCCGTCGAACAATTGGTCATAGGCGGGATGCACCGCTACGAGTTGCCCCTGCAGATGCGTCGACAATTCGGTCGGCTCGATGTCATATCGGCGCAGCATCCCGCGCAACTCGTCGCAATAATCTTTGCTTTCGGCCGCCAACGGCAGATCGATCAGCCGCGGATCGCACGGAATCTGCACCCCCATATAGCCGAGGTCCGCCGCCCATCGCGCGAGCGTTTCCAGCCGATCGTAGGGCGCGGTATCGCCGAGGAACTGGGCGAGGAAAAGCGCTGGCCCCTTCATCTCGCTCATGCCTCGTCCGCCCGCCGCTCGTCGCGAAAGAAGAGTTGGAACAGCGCGGCGATCACCAGAGCGGCAATCGCCGGATACCACCACAATTGGTGCCAGTCGGCGATGCCCGGGGCGGCGGGTAATTGAGCGTATAGCAAAGCACCGATCTGCGAGCCCAGCAGCATGCCGATGCCGTAGGTGACCAAGGTCAGCATGCCCTGCGCCTGCGCGTTGACGCCTTTGGGCGCGGCGATGATGCCGGTGTAGATCGCGCCCGCGACGAAGAAGAAATCATAGCAGACGCCGTGCAGCGCCACGCCGAGATAGATGGCCCACAACCCGGCATCGCCGTCGCCGATCGCGAACAGCGCATAACGCACCGCCCAGGCGATCATGCCGGCCAACAGCAGCGGCTTCACCCCGAGGCGCCGGTACAGCCACGGCATCGCAACCATGAAGGCCAGCTCAGACATTTGCCCGATCGCCATCGTGCCGCCGACATTGTCGATCCCGACCGTGCCGAGATAGGGCGAGGCATAAGCATAATACATCGCAAGCGGGATCGAGATCAGCGTCGCGCAGATCGCGAAGATCAGGAAAGAACGCTGGCGCAACAGCGCGAATGCCTCGACGCTCAAGAGCTGTCGCACCAGCCCGTCGCCGGCGGGCGCATCGGCCTCGACCTTCGGCAAGGTTAGGCTGTAGATGCCGAGCGCGAGCGAGACGATGCCGGCGACGCGGAATATCTCGGGGCTCGCCGACAGGCCCGCCCAGCCGACGATCAGCCCGGCGGCGATCCAGCCAAGCGTGCCGAATGCCCGCACCAGCGGGAAGCGATCGGCGCGCGCGCCGAGCCCCTTCAACGCGATCGTGTTCGCGAGGCCGACTGTCGGCATGTACAGGATCATATAGCCGAGCAGCAGCCAGACGAAGCTGCTCCCCGCCGCCGGCGTCACCAGCACCGGGAGCGCGAGCAGGATCGCGCCGCCGAGGAGATGGAGGATGACCATCAGCGCACGCGGGCTGAGATACCGCGTCGCCGCCATCCCGAGCAGGAAGGAGCCGACGACCGAGGCGATCGGGCCGACCGAATAGGCATGGCCGATCAGATTGCCGATGCCGACCGATTGCATGACCAGCCCGAGCGTGACGTTCCACGCCCCCCAGATGAAGAATTGCATGAACATCAGCGCGCTCAACCGCGCGCCAAGCGCTCCAGACGCCGGCGGTGCTAGCGCTGACATAGCGTCACCCGATTCCGCCATGCATCCCCTCCCTCCCGTTCTGTTTATTCGCGCTCCCTGCCGATGTAAAGGATTACATGCTTTTGCCGTCGACAAGCCGACACAACAAATTACATGAGGCTATTATGCCGACGATCATCCAGGTCGCCGCCGCGGCGGGCGTCTCCACCGCGACGGTATCGCGGGTATTGAGCCGCCCCAATCAGGTATCGGACGCGACGCGTCGACGCGTGCTCGAGGTCGTCGACACGCTGGGGTACAAGCCCAATGTGGCGGCGCGGACGTTGCGCACCTTGCGCGCCGCCCGGATTCTCGTCCTCGTCCCCGATATCTCCAATCCGTTCTTTGCCAGCGTGATCCGCGGCGCGGAGGAGGCGGCGCGCGACGCGGGCTATGCGGTGATCGTCGGCGATACGCGGCATGATCCGCAGATCGAGGATCAATATGCCGACATGCTGTCCGGCCGCGAGGTCGACGGGCTGATCTTTCTTGGTCATCGCCTGCCCGACAATCTGCAGGACTTGGTGTCTCGACACGGCGGACGCGCCCCGATCGTCAACGGCTGCGATTATAGCCCGGATCTCGGCGTGCCGAGCGTCCATATCGATAACCTTGCGGCCGGTCGCGACGCGCTCGAACATCTCATCGGGCTGGGCCATCGCGATATTGCTGTAATCATGGGGACACCGGCGAGTCCGCTCAACCGAGACCGGCTGGCGGGTGCCCGGGAGGCGGCCAAACGGCACGGCATCGATGACAGGTTGCAGGTGCGCGTCGGCGACTATTCGGCGCAATCCGCCTTCGACCTGACGGGGGATCTCATCGCGCGCGGCGCGACCGCGCTATTCTGCTTCAGCGACGAAATGGCGATGGGCGCGATCAGCGCGATCCACCACGCGGGGCTCGGCTGCCCGGATGATATCTCGGTCGTCGGATTTGACGATTTGCCCTCGGCGCGCTTTCTTCAACCGGCGCTCACCACGATCGCTCAGCCCAAGGAGTTGATCGGGCGCCATACGGTCGAACAGCTCCTCGGCATATTGAGCGACGCCGATTATCGGGCGGGGCAAATTATCTTGCCGCACGAACTCGTCGTGAGGTGCAGCACAGGATCGAGCGGCGGGCCCCGGTAAAACTACCGGCGCCCGGGCCCGATCTCCCGCCCCGGTATCGCTTCAAAAATCGAAGCGAATCGATGCCGTCAGCGTCCGCGGCGCACCCGGCAGGATTTGCCCTGCCGAGGTTGCCGAGCGATACCATTTGGTGTCGCCCAGATTGGTCATCGCCAGACGGAGATCGAACCGCGAGAAGCGATAGCCGAGCATCGCGTCTATCCGCTGATAAGCCGAGAGGATCACGGTATTGGCGTTGTCGGTATAACGTTTCCCGCTGAACACAAGCCCCGCCTACGCGATGAACCCTGCGGGCGGACGGTAGCTTGTCTAGTGGTGAGAACACAACGGATGAGTCCCGGAATCCTTTCCCGTCATGCCGGGCTTGGCCCGGCATGACGGGTGAGAGATGCGGGAACCATCCGTCTGAATCTATCCACTAAATTCATTTTTCCTCTCCGGTCGGCATTTGGCGCTCCTTCAGAACGACCGCCGTTAGAAAAACATCCAATCGACTTGATAAACAGCCCGGCAAGCGCTGCCAGCACATCCTGATCGCGCGAGGGCCGCCCTCCGGTTCCGCTTCGCTCCACTTACGGCCAACACTGGCGACGGAGGTTATGATGCACTAACAATCAACCTGGACCACTCGCTGGAGGCCGATCATGCCGGCGTGGCGCGGGTATGAGGCGGCGCGGCGCGAGACGATGCTGCTGTCGCACGATCCGACCCTCGCCTCCGATCCCGATCCCGATCGCGTCGAGCGGCTGCTCTGGGCGGAAAGCAATGCGGCCGGATCAGGCGGCCACGAACATCTCACAGCGCGCGGAAGGTGAAATCCCTGAAGCGCGCCTCCCCCGTGCCCGCGGCGTAAAGCGCGGGGCGCAGCATCAGGAAGCCGCCGCGCACATTGTGATGATAGCCGGAGACCTCCATCCCGCGATCGAAGCGCGTCCAGCTACGCCCGCCGTCGCCGCTGATATGATAGGAGACGATATGCCGGTCGTTGGTCACGCGCATCCGCATCCGGCGACCGTGCGGATTGGCGGGCCGGCCCCGCTCCGCGCCATATTGATGCGTCACGAACCGCGCCGCGTCGAATCCCAGCCCGCAATAGAGCCGGTCGTCGTAGAAGAGCAGCAGCCCGGCGGTGACGCCGGGATCGATCTCGATATCGCATTCGAACCGATAGGCCTGGTCCCCTGCGATCAGCATCAGCGGCGATGAATCGTGCGGCGCGATGCCCTTGGCGCGGAGATACAACGCCCCGTCCGCAACCCGCGCGCGCTCGCTTTCCCCCACTGCGGGGCGGAAGAAATTCCATTTCCGGCCGAGCGCCAGCGTCGCGAAATCGTCCGACAATGTTTGTCCGTGCGGCAGCGCCCGCCCACCCCGCGGCTTGGGCAGCGGCGCCGACAGATCGCCGCCGCGCATACGGAACCAGCCGCCCGCGGTCCATTCGACCGGATCGAGCAACGCCTGCCGGCCCAGCGTCCAATAGCCATTCTCATAGCCGTGATAGACCGACCACCAGCTTCCATCGGGCCCCTCGACCAGACTGGCATGCCCGCGCGACCACCAGCGCTCGGCCTCGTCGCGGGTGCGCACCACCGGATTGGCGGGGTCATTCTCCCACGGTCCGTGAATCGAGCGCGATCGGGCAACGATCACCATATGCCCGGTCGGCGGCCCGGCCGTCCCGCCGACCGCGGTGATCATGTAATAATAGCCGTTGTGGCGGTGGATCTTCGGCCCTTCGGGCGAGAAGCTCTCGACCACCCAGTCCGCCGGATAATGCCATGGATCATAGACATGCTCGACCACGCCGGCGAGCGACAGCCCGTCGTCGCTCAGCCGCACGCGATCGCCGCCCGACAGGAACAGCCAGCGCGACCCGTCCTCGCCGACTGCGTGGCACGGATCGATATGGCCGTGCAGGTCGAGGTCGATCGGATCGCTCCACGGCCCGTCGATATGATCCGCCCATAGCACGTAGATCGTGTCGGGCGTCGCCTTGACCGGCACGTAGAGGAAATAGCGGCCCTTGTGCTTTTCGAGGCTGACCGCCCACACCGACCCGATATTGCGGGTGAGCGCCGCCCCGCGCGGCTGCCAGTTCACCAGATCGCGGCTGTGCCAGATCGTCGGCCCGGGATAGCTGTCGAACGACGAGAAGGTCATGTAATAATCCGCGCCGTCCTTGAGGATCGCGGGATCGGGATGATCCCCGGCGAGGATCGGGTTGAGGAAGCGCCCGTCGCCGAGATCGGCAATCCGCTGATTATCTGCCCCGCGCCGCCATGACGTCACCGCGGCGGGTGCGTGGCTCGCCGCGGCGGAGGCGCCAAGCCCCGTCAGCCCCAGCCCGGCGACCCCGCCGGCGAGCAGATCGCGCCGATTGACCGCCATCAGCCCAGCCCCTGCGTGCGCGCCCAGGCGTGGAACAGTTCGGGCCAGACCGCCACCGGCTTGCCCGCCGCGCGGCGCAGCCCGAAGCCGTGGCCGCCGTGGGTGAACAGATGCGTCTCGACCGCCACCCCCGCGCGCTTCAGCGCCGCGCGCAATTCGATGCTGTTTTCGGCCGGCACGACATCATCGTCGTCGGCATGAAGCAGGAAACAGGGCGGCGTATCGCGCGTGACGTTGGCGGCCGGCGTGTGACGCCGTTCGAGCGCTGGCGAAGCATCGGCGCCGATCAGCAACCGGCGCGAGCCGGAATGCGCCAACGGCGCGGCCATCGATTGCACCGCATAGATCGGCGCGGCGATATCCGGGCGCGCGCTCAGCGCGTCGGCGGCGTCGACCGGCGTATAGGTCGGCAGCGCGAACCGGGTCGCGAGATCGGCGCAGACATGCCCGCCCGCCGAAAAGCCCATCGCCGCCACCCGCTCCGGCCGGATGCCGTAATCGCGCGCACGGGCGCGGATCAGCCGCATCGCGCGCTGGGCGTCCGACAGAGCGACCTCCGGCCCCGCCGCCCAGCCTTCGCCGGGCAAGCGATAGAAGAGGACGAACACGGTATAGCCGCGCGCCGACAGCCAGCGCCCGATCTCATACCCCTCCTTGTCGATCACCACCCAGCGATAGCCGCCGCCCGGGGTGACGAGAACCGCGGACCCGTTCGGGGTCGCCGGGCGGAAGACGATCATGCGCGGGCGCGTGATGCCATAGACCGCGCGGTCGCGGAGCGCGGGATCGGGACTGCGCTCCTCGATCGTCTCGCGCGGCGGCGTCGCCGGTATCCCCGGCGCGCCGTTCGGCCAGAGGTCGATCGTCTCGCCCGGATCGGTCGAGGCCGGCGCCACCGTCGCAGGGAGGCGCGCGGCAAGGCCGGTGGCGAGCGTCGCGCCGAGCGCGTCGCGGCGGGTGATGCCCGACATGGTTTCGCTTACATCTTGAACCGCGCCCCGATCAGGATCGTGCGCCCGAAATGGTTGTTCTCGTAATTCCGGTTCGCGTCGATATCGGTGTAGCGATAGCGATAGGTGTCGAGCAGGTTGTTGCCCTCCAGCGATACTTCGATCGCGTCGGTCAGCTTGTAGCGCATCGAGGCATCGAGGTTGGTCGTCGGGCCATAGCCTTCGAAGACGTTGCCGGTCGCGCTATTGGCATCGATATATGCCCCGCGATAGCTCGCCATCACACGCGCGCTGAACCGGCCGTCGTCATAATAGAGCGTACCGTTATAGGCCTGCTTCGACACGCCGAACAACGTGCCGGTACGCACCGCGTCGACCAGCTTGCCGTTGGGCACCACCACCGGCCCCTGAACCTTGTAGGTAGCGCTCGAGTCGATGAAGGTCGCGTTGCCGAGCACGCCGAAATTGCCGAGGATGCCGCTGGCGAACACCTTGAACGGCAATTGCAGCGCGATTTCCACGCCCTTCAGCGTCGCGCCCGAGCCGTTGACGTTGGTGGTGATCGTATAGATCTGGTTCGGATCGAAATTGATATAGGCGGGCGAGCTGGGCAGCAGCGCCTCCTTGGGCAGCCCGGTCGACGCATAGGTCGCCGAATAGGCCTGGGAGACCGGGAAGCTCTCGATCTTCTTGACGAAGCCCGCGACCGAGAAGATCGCCCCCGGCGCGAAATACCATTCGGCGCCGAGATCGAAATTGGTCGCGCGATACGGCTGGAGATCGGGGTTGCCGTAGCTGATCTTGTAGTTGAAGCCGTCGACCGACCCGCCCGGAGTGAGATTGCCCAGCGTCGGGCGCGTCATCACCTTGGCGATCGCGGCGCGGATGATGACGCTTTTGACCGGATAGAGCGCGAGGTTGAACGACGGCAGCCAATCGTCATAGCTGCGCGCGATCGTCCGCGAGATCGGTCCGAGGATGCCGGTCGAACGCTGTCCGGTATGCGCGTAACGGATACCCGCATTGCCCGCATAATCGAGGCCGAGGATCGTTCCCTTCACATCGACCTGCATATAGCCGCCCGAGGTGGTTTCCTGCACCGAGCGGATATTGCCGACGTCGGGGGTCAGCGCGCGCGAATAGAGCTTGGTATAGTCCGCGGCATTGGCGAGGTTCGCGACCAGCCATTGCGTCGTGGTGCCCGCCGGCTGCCCGGCATTGCCCAAAGTGAACAGCTGGGTCAGATTGCCGTCGACCGGGAAACCATAGACCGCATTCGGCCCGAGCGTGCCGTTGGGCGAGCAGGTGATCGTGCCGAGCACCAGATCCTTGCCGCCGTTGCCGCACACCGCGGTATCGCGGGTGTAACCGGTCGTGTCGAAATTGAACCGGCGCCACATCCCGCCGAGCTTGAGCTGGAACCCCTCAGTCACATCCCATTCGGTGCGCAACTGGACGGTCTTGAAGCGGTTGACCACATCCGACGGCCGGTCACGGATTTCAGCGAGCTGGAAATTCGCGGGATCGGTAACGCTGGTGCCGAAGGCCAGTTTCGGCGCCTTCATGTTGCTGTAATCGTAGGAGTAACCGTTCGCATCCCGATCATCGAGCACGATCGTCGTCTCGACCGGAATATTGGCATCCGATTTCGAAATCCCGCCGAGCAACGTGAAGCGGAAATTGTCCGTCACGTCCTGATCCCAGGTGCCGCCGACCTGATAGAATTCGGTCGACGATTTACGCAGATAATGTTCTGTCCGCACATAGGCATTATTGAGCGTCGCCGAGACCATATTGTTGTTGGCGTCATACACCGGGTTGACGACGTCGATCGACCGCTCGTTGGAGCGGAGCAGCACCTCGCCCCAGGATTCCTCGCGGGTCTCCTTGAACTTCGAATAAAGCGCGTCGATCGAGATCTTGGTCCGGTCGGTCGGCGCGAACTGCACCGATCCGGTGATGCCCAATCGGTCGCGGTCGTGCCGCACGAGCCCGTAGCGCGGGATGCGCGGGTGGAAGCCGAGCGAGGCCTGATTGCACGCCGCATTATTGTTATAGACCCCGCCCGAATAAAGCTTGGGCGCAGGATTGGTGGCGCTGACGCTATAGCAGGCGTTGCCGTTGACGCTGTTGAACGGCGTCTGCACCCAGCGCACCGAATTGTTGCCCAGCTCAAAATTGTCGGTGGTCTGATACGCCGCCGACAGCGAGACGCCGAACGTCCCCGCCTCGTTGCGATAGCTCACCAGCCCGGCGAGGCGCGGCCCCCAATTCTTGCTGAGATCGTTATAGCTCGCCACCGCCGAGCCCACCACCGTCACCCCGGGCTTCTTGGCCGCAAGCGGATTGCCGGTGTTGAGATCGACCACTGCGCCGAGCGAGCCTTCGTCGAGCGAGGCTTCCGCGGTCTTGTGGACCACGATCGAATTGAACAGCTCCGACGCGAAGACGTTGAAATCGAATGCGCGATCGCGGTTCGACGAGGCGCCGTCGGTTGCCGTCGCAACGGTTTCCAGCCCGTTGACGCGGACGCGGGTGAATTGCGCGCCGAGCCCGCGCACGGTGATCGCCCGCCCCTCGCCCGCGTCGCGCTGGATCGAGATGCCGGGGATGCGCTGGAGCGATTCAGCGAGATTCTGGTCGGGGAATTTGGCGATATCCTCCGCGACGATCGCATCGACCGCCGAAATCGTGTCGCGCTTCACGTTGAGCGCCGCCTCGAGCGACTGGCGGAAGCCGGTGACGACGATATCGCCGGCGGCAGCGGGACTGGCGGGGCTCTCGGGCGGCGGCGCGGCGGGCGCCGCCCCCTGCTCCTGCGCCAGCGCACTTGCCGGCATGAGCAGGGCGAGCGCCAGCGCGGTGGCCGAAATGCCCTGCATCCCGCGGATACGTGCCGACGCTTTCGTCATATTCCCTCTCTCTCCCCGCGCCATGCGCGTCCCTGACACCGGTTTCGCACGCTGATGCGATTCCGGCGCTGAAAACCGACTGTCGGGGAGGGACAGAGTGCCCTTTCGAGGCGCTTCCGGGTGATCCTCCCCGCTTTCCGGCGACTCTATGGCCGCCTTAGAGTTGCTATTTGACCGGCATGGTAACCGGTGTCAACAGCAAATAGCGAAGCGCGATCGGCACGAAATCATGTTCCCGGCTGGATATAGGGAATGCGGGCGAACAGCTCGCGCTGCCAGCCGCGCGGATCGTCTTCGACCCGCGATCGCGCGTCGAAGATCATCGTTGCGCGCCGCGTCAGATCGTAACGCGGCCACGGCGTCAGCCCCGACCGGTTGGGATCGCCGCCGGCGGCGAAGGCGGTGAAGCGATCCTGCATCGCGCGGCTCGCCGCCTGTGCGTCCGCGCCGGTTCCGGTCTGCGATCCCGTCGCGCCCAAGGTGCCGAACACCAGCGGAATATCCATCGTGTGAAAGGCGCCGCGGCGCGGATCGCTGCGCGAGGCGAAATCGACCTGATAGACCCAGGCCGGCACCCCGGCGGCGGCGCGCGCCTCCGCCTCGATCACCTGCCCGCGCCAGCTGCGCGCGGCCGTCGTCGCGCCGTAGAAGACGTCGCTCGGCGACCAGGACGGGTAATGCGCGCGATATTGCGCGACGACCCATTCGGGCAGGGCATCGATCCGCATCTCGGGCGCGATCCGCGCAGCGAGATTGTCCCAGTCGAGATCGCGCATCTTCGCAGAATCCGACGGAATGAACGCACGGGTTTCGTCGCGGACATTGCCCAGCATCATCGGGATGCCGTTCCCCAGCGGGTTGGCGTCGGGCCAGAACGGGTGGCGGGTCAGCCAGCGCATATCGAGCACCGGCCCGAAATAGACCCCGCCCGGCATGATCGGATCCCGCGCGTCGAGCGCGGCGACCAGTCGCTCGACCGGCATCGCGCGCAGCGGCGAAAGGTCTCCCTCCCCCAACCCCAATTTCGCCAGATAGGCGCGCGCGCGTTCGGTGGCGTGGAGCGGGCCCGAGGCGGTGACCTGCTGCCCGCTCATCGTCGTGGCGCGGTGGAACAGCCCCTTGGCGGCGTCCATCCCCATCAGGGTGGCGATCTTCGCCCCGCCGCCCGACTGGCCGAACAGCATCACCCGCCCCGGATCGCCGCCGAACGCCGCGATATTGTCGCGCACCCACTGCAGGGCGAGGACAAGATCGAGCTGCCCGGCATTGCCGCTATCGGCGAAGCGCGGGTCGAGCCGCGAGAGATAGAGATAGCCGAGCGCGTTGAGCCGGTGGTTGACGGTGACCACCACCGCCTCGCCGCGCGCAGCGAGCGCCTGCCCGTCGTTGAGCGGATCGGTGACGCTGCCGTTGGAATAGGCGCCGCCGTGGACATAGAGCATCACCGGCCGCCGCGCACGCGGGTCGGTCTCCGGGGTCCAGATGTTGAGGAACAGGCAATCCTCATCCTGCGGCCCATAAGGTCCCTGTTGCGGGCAGACCGCGCCGAAGCGGTCCGCAACGATCGTGCGACCCGGCTCGGCGACCCCGACCGGCGCGCGAAACCGCTCGGCGCGGCCGTAGCGGATGCCGCGAAACGCCCGCACCCCGTTCTCGCGCGTGCCGAGGAAGCTGCCGGCGGCGGTCCGCACCGGCGCGTCGCCCATCGCCCCCCGCGCCACGCCGGGGAGGGTCAGCAGCGCCGCCCCTGCCCCGATCGCGCCGCGCCGGGTCCAGCCGTCACCGCCGGACATCGCGCCCGCCGTCGAGGAAAGCGTCGATGTCGGCCTGACGGAACAGCGCGGCATCGCCGGGGATCGAGTGTTTGAGCGCGGCAAGCGCAAGCCCGCCATGCGCCGCGGCGGCGATATCCTGTCCGCTTTCGAACGCGTGGAGCACCCCGGCGGCAAAGGCGTCGCCGCCGCCGACGCGATCGACGATCCCGGCGAGTTCGATCTCCTCGGTCTGCGCCGCGCCGTCGCGGGTATCGATCCGCGCCGACAGCCGGTGGAGATCGACATGCGCGACCGCGCGCGCGGTCGAGGCGATCGTCTTGAGCTTGGGGAAGGCGTCGAACGCCGCTTCGGCCGCCTCGCGACGACGCCCCTCCCCCGCAAAGTCGTCGCGCCCGAGCAGCAGGGCGATATCGCGGTGGTTGCCGAACATCAGATCGGCGTGGGCGACGATCCCCGACAGGATCGCGCGCGGGTCGCCGTCCCACCGCCCCCATAATTTGCCGCGCCAATTGCCGTCGAACGATATCGCGATGTCGCGCGCCGCCGCCGCCTCGACCGCGGCGAGCGCGCTGCGCGCCGGCACCGGCCCCAGCGCCGGGGTGATCCCCGAAAGATGCAGCCGCGTCACCCCGTCGAGCAGCCGATCCCAGTCCCAGCTCTCCGCCGGTGCCTCGGCGAAGGCCGAACCGGCGCGGTCGTAGACCACCTCGGTCGCGCGCAGCCCGGCGCCGTTGGTGACGAAATACAGCCCCATCCGTTCGCCGCCGGTGGCGATATGGCGCACGTCGACCCCGGCGCCGCGCAATCTGGCGATCGCTGCGCGGCCGAGATCATTGTCGGGCACCCGGCTGGCGAAACCGACCTGATGCCCGAGCAGGGCGAGCTGGGTCGCGACATTGGCCTCGGCGCCCGCCACCCACACGTCGAAGCGCGGGGTCTGGAGCAGCAATTCGCGCCCCGGCGGCGACAGCCGCAGCATGATCTCCCCGAAGGCGAGAATGCGTGGGGCGGTCATCGCGCCAGCCACCCGCCGTCGACCGCCAGGATATGCCCCTGGACATAGGCCGCGGCATCCGAGGCGAGGAACACCGCCGCCCCGCCGAGATCGGCCGCATCGCCCCAGCGCCCCGCCGGGATGCGGTCGAGGATCGCCTTGTTGCGCCCCTCGTCGGCCTGCAGCGCGGCGGTATTGTTGGTCGCGATATAGCCGGGCGCGATCGCGTTGACCGTCACCCCCTTCGCCGCCCATTCGTTGGCGAGCAATTTGGTCAGCCCGCCGACCCCGGATTTGGACGCGGTATAGCTCGGCACACGAATCCCTCCCTGAAAGGTGAGCATCGAGGCGATGTTGATGATCCGGCCATAGCCCGCCGCGATCATATGCCGCCCCGCCGCCTGGCTGAGAAAGAACACCGATTTGAGGTTGGTATCGACCACCGCATCCCAATCCGCCTCGGTAAAGTCCACCGCATCGGCGCGGCGGATGATCCCGGCATTGTTGACCAGAATATGCAAGCCGCCGAGCCGCGCCACCGTCTCGTCCACCACGCGCTGCACCGGCTCGATCGTCGACAGATCGGCGGCGACGACCTCGGCGCGCCGGCCAAGGTCGCGGATCTTGCCCACGGTCTCCTCGGCCGGGGTGCGCCCGACGCAGGCAACGTCCGCGCCCGCCGCGGCGAGCGCCACCGCGATCGCCTGCCCGATCCCGGTATTGGCGCCGGTGACGATCGCAACCCGCCCTGAAAGATCAAAGGGATGTGCCACAGTTTTCACGCCAGTTGGCAGATATCGAGGACATTCATGTCGGTATAATCCTGATTCTCCCCGGCCATCGCCCAGATGAAAGCATAGGATTTGGTCCCCGCCCCCATATGGATCGACCAGGGCGGGGAAATCACCGCTTCCTCATTCTGCATCACGATATGCCGCGTCGCTTCGCCCTCGCCCATGAAATGCATCACGCGATCACTGTCGAGATTGTCGAGCTCGAAGTAGAAATAGATTTCCGAACGGCGCTCGTGAACATGCGGCGGCATCGTATTCCACACGCTGCCTTGCTTGAGCACCGTCAGCCCCATGACGAGCTGCGCGCTGTCGCACACGCCGGGGATGACGAGCTGGTAGATCGTCCGCTCGTTGCTCTCGGCCAGGCTTCCGCGATCGAGCGCATTGGCGTCCGCGATGCCCAATTTGCGCGTGGTGAACGCCTTATGCGCCGGGCACGATGCGAGATAGAAGCGCGCGCCCTTGCCCGAAAACAGCACCTCCTTCGCACCCATCGTCACATAGAGGCAATCCTTGTTGCCGAGCGTGAACGCCTCGCCGTCGACGGTGACCGTTCCCTCCACCGCGCCGACATTGACGATCGCCAGCTCGCGCCGCTCGAGGAACGGATGCCCCGCCGCCGAGGCGGGCTCGGTCTGATCGGGCAGCTTGACCGGGGCATCGGCCACCGCGACGCCGCCGATCACGAAGCGATCGGCATGGGTATAATTGAGCACGCATTCGCCGGCGCGGAACAGCCCCTGGATCAGATAGCGGTCACGCAATTCCTCGTTCGACACGCATTCCATCATGTCGGGATGCGTCGCGTAATAGGTCCGGTCGTACATCGTCAAACTCCTGGGAAAATCAGTCGTCAATGCGATACGCGCGGCGCACGAGCCCGCTGGTCAGCTCCTGCGCCAGTTCGGCGGCTTCCCAATCCGCCAGCCGATGCTCGGCGACGAGCCGCGCGAGAAAGGCGCAATCCACCCGCCGCGCGACATCGTGCCGCGCCGGGATCGAGAGGAAGGCGCGGGTATCGTCGTTGAACCCGACGGTGTTGTAGAAACCGGCGGTCTCGGTGGTCATCTCGCGGAAGCGGCGCATCCCCTCGGGGCTGTCGTGGAACCACCACGCCGGGCCGAGCTTGAGGCACGGATAATGGCCCGCGAGCGGCGCAAGCTCACGCGCATAGGTGCTTTCGTCGAGCGTGAAGAGGATGATCGTCAGATCGCGTTCGTTGCCCACCACGTCGAGCAGCGGGCGCAGCGCGTGGACATAATCGGTGCGCGTCGGGATATCCGCGCCCTTGTCGCGGCCGTGGCTGGCGAACAGCCCGGCATTGTGGTTGCGACAGGATCCGGGGTGGATCTGCATCACCATCCCGTCGTCGACGCTCATCTTCGCCATTTCCGTAAGCATCTGCGCGCGGAACAGCTCGGCATCGGCCTTGCTCCACCCGCCGCCGACGACCCGCGCGAACAGCGCCTCGCATTCGCGATCCGAGAGATTGGCGGTCGCCGCGGTCGGATGGCCGTGGTCGGTCGCGGTCGCCCCGGCGGCGCGGAAATCGGCGCGGCGGCGGCGGTGCGCGGCGAGATAGCCCTTCCAGCCGTAGACATCCTCGCCGGTCAGCTCGGCGAAACGCGCCATCGCCGGCGCAAAGGCCTCATGCTCGACATCGATCACCCCGTCGGGGCGATAGGTGGTGACGACGCGCCCGTTCCACCCCGAGGCGCGGATCGCATGATGCGCGTCGAGGCTGTCGTGCGCGCCTTCGGTGGTGGCGAGGAAGTCGATACGGAAACGATCGAACAGCGCGCGCGGGCGGAAGGCGTCGTCGGCGAGCTTTTCGCCGATCGTATCGAAATAGGCATCGGCGCTGGCGGCATCGAGCGCGACCTCGAACCCGAACACCTTGGCGAACACATGATCGAGCCACAAGCGTGAAGGTGTGCCGCGAAACAGATGATAATGGCCCGCGAAGAGCCGCCACGCCGCGCGCGGATCGGTCGCCGGCACGCCGTTGCGATCGGGCACGCCAAGCGCGTCGAGCGACACACCCTGGCTGTAGAGCATGCGATAGAGATAATGATCGGGGGCGAGCAGCAGGCTCGTCGCGTCGGTCCACGGCGCGTCGTCCGCGAACCAGCGCGGATCGGTGTGGCCGTGCGGGCTGGCGATCGGCGTATCCGCGATCGTGGC
Source organism: Sphingomonas sp. (assembly GCA_017849555.1). Classification (GTDB taxonomy): domain Bacteria; phylum Pseudomonadota; class Alphaproteobacteria; order Sphingomonadales; family Sphingomonadaceae; genus Sphingomonas; species Sphingomonas lycopersici. The sequence goes on from JAFIGU010000003.1 coordinate 45,578, forward strand.
GTAGAGCGCCCGCGCGATATCGCGCGTTACGGCGTCGGCCGGAAACAGCCGGTCCGGGTGCAGCGCCAGCGCTTTCACGATCGTCCTCCTCTCCACTTGCGGTTCGCACGGTAACCGGTGTCAGATCGATGTGCAACCATTGTTCCGCCGTCCTCGTTCATGTGTTCGCAGCAAAATCCATGTCCCCGCGAAGACGGGAGCGCATTAAGGTTTCGCGGGCCGAGCCCCGAGCGCACAGGCCGCGCGCATTCGGAGAAGCCCGCTACCGCGCCGGCGCCGCGACCGAGCCGCGGCGGATCAACGTCGAAAGGAACAGCGACGGCTCCTCCACCCCCACTTCCTCCTCCTCGGCGCCCGCGATCAGCTTGAGCGCCGCCGAGCGCGCCATCGAGGCGATCGGCCAGCGCACCGTGGTCAGCGGTGGCCAGACATGCGCCGCGATCGGCGTATCGTCGAACCCGATGATCGACAAGTCGCGCGGAATCTCCAGCCCGCGTTGCCGCGCGGCGTGGATCACCCCCGCCGCCATTTCGTCGTTCGAGGAGAAGATCGCGGTCGGACGCGGCACCAGATCGAGCAGCCGCTCCGCCGCGACCAGCCCCGATTCGAAGGTATAATTGCCGTCCGCGATCAGCGAGCGCGGCAAGGCGATGCCCGCCGCGCCCAGCGCATCCTCGAATCCCAGCCGGCGCTCGCGCGCCGAGCGGAAGCCGTGCGGCCCGGCGACCAGTCCGATCCGCTCATGCCCCTGTTCGACCAGATATTCGACCGCGATGCGCACCGCCTCGCGATCGTTCGAGGCGACCATATGCGCGGCATCATCGAGCTGTGCCGATCCCATGCGGACATAGCGACAGCCGATATCGTCGCACAATTTCGCCACCATATCGTTCTCGCTGACCGGCGGCATCAGCAGCACGCCGAACAGGCGCTGGCGCTCGAGGAAGTGGCGCAGATCGTCTAGCATCGTCGCCGCGCCGCGATCGACCGGGCGCACCACCATCTCGAATTCGGTGCCGTGCAGCGCCTCCAGCATCCCCTGCTGGACGTTCATCACCGTCTGCGCATTAGGATTGTCATGCACCAGCCCGATCAGGAAGTTGCGGCGCAATGCCAGCGCGCGCGCCTGCGGATTGGGGATGTAGCCGAGATCGGCGATCACCTCCTCGACCCGCTTGCGCGTCTCCCCGTTGAGCAAGGGCGAGTGATTGATCACGCGGCTCACGGTTTTCTTGGAGACGCCCGCGATACGGGCAACGTCGTTGATCGTCGGCTGGCCGGTTTTCTGCATCGCGACAGTGATAGATTGCTCCCGACTTTATCGCCAGTCTTGCAAGCATAGCGCATCCGGTTATAGCTGACACCGGTTTCCAAAACGGCTTTCGACGACATGAGAAGCGCGATCAAGGTTGCGGCATCGGATATGGTGGCGACACTGCTGCACGATGCGGTGGCAGGAGAGACGATCGAAGGCGTGGCGCTGCGCGAGGATATCGCGCGCGGGCACAAGGTCGCGCTGCGCGATATCGCCGCCGGCGAGCGGATCGTGAAATACGGCCGCGCGATCGGTCACGCGACGCAGGCAATCGCCGCGGGCGCGCATGTCCACACGCATAATTGCGCCACCGATCTCTCGGCGACGCTCGACTATCGTTACATGCCGCACGCCGCCGTGATGCCCGATACGCCGTCCGCCGGGCGTTTCGCGGGCTATCGCCGCGCCGACGGGCGGGTGGCGACCCGCAACGAAATCTGGGTATTGCCGACCGTCGGCTGCGTCGCGCGCACCGCGCAGCGGATCGCCGCCCAGGCCGCCGCACTGGTCGGCGATGCGGTCGACGGGGTTCACGCCTTCGCGCATCCGCACGGCTGCTCGCAGCTCGGCGACGATCTCGGCGGCACCCGCGCGATCCTTGCCGGGCTGGCGCAGCACCCCAATGCCGGCGGGGTGCTGATCGTCGGGTTGGGGTGCGAGGAGAATCAGATCGCCGACCTGCTCGACGCAATTCCCCCCGCGCGACGCGGCCATATCCGCACGCTTGCCGCGCAGATGAGCGAGAATGAAGTCGCCGAGGGCGTCACGCTGGTCGCCGAACTGGCGGAGGCGGCGCGCGCCACGCGCGAGGATTGCGCGCTTGCCGATCTGGTGATCGGGGTGAAATGCGGCGGGTCGGACGGATTGTCGGGGCTCACCGCCAATCCGCTGGTCGGGCACATCAGCGACCGCATCGTCGCGGCCGGCGGGCGGGTGGTGTTCACCGAAATCCCGGAGATGTTCGGCGCCGAACAGGCGCTGATGGATCGCGCGATCGATGCCGAGGTGTTCGATCGCATCGTCGCGACGGTCAACGGGTTCAAACGCTATTTCCTCGATCACGGCGCGCCGGTGTCGGAAAACCCCTCTCCCGGCAATATCGCCGGCGGGATCACCACGCTGGAGGAAAAGTCGCTCGGCGCGGTGCAGAAGGCCGGCCACGCCGCAATCGTCGACGTGATCGATTATGGCGCCGCGGTGCGCGCGCCGGGGCTGACGATGCTCGACGCGCCGGGCAATGATGCGATCTCCTCGACCGCGTTGGCGGCGGCGGGGGCGAGCGTGATCCTGTTCACCACCGGGCGCGGCACCCCACTGGGCTTTCCGGTGCCGACGCTCAAGATCGCCTCCAATAGCACACTCGCAATGCGCAAGCCCGACTGGATCGATTTCGACGCCGGCCGCGTGTTGACCGAGGGAAGCGATGCCGCCGAAGCGGCGCTATGCAATATATTGCTCGCGACGGCGTCCGGCCAGGAGACCGCGGCGGAGCGCAACGACGAGCGAGAGATCGCGATCTGGAAACGGGGGGTAACGCTGTGAGACTGTCTCGCGCAACGTTGAGCGCGATCCCCGGCGCGATCCGTGCACCGCGCCATCGCGCCGCGCCGAGCATCGGCGTGGTCCATTTCGGCCCGGGCGCATTCCATCGCGCGCATCAAGCGAGCTATATCGACGACCTGCTCGATCACGATCCGCGCTGGGGGATCGCCGGCGTGTCGCTGCGCAGCTCGGGCACGATCGAGGCATTGGCGGCGCAGGACGGGCTGTACACCGTCGCGGTGCGCGATGCTCAGCCCGCGCTGCGCATCATCGGCGCGCACCAGCGCTTCCTCGGCCCGCAGCAGGCCGCGGAGACCGCCGCGCTGCTCGCCGATCCGGGAGTGCGGCTGGTCACCGCCACCGTCACCGAAAAGGGCTATTGCCTCGCGGCCGACGGGACGCTCGATCTCGATCACCCCGATATCGCGCACGATCTTCGCGCCGCGCAGCCACGCAGCGTGATCGGCTGGATCGTCGCCGGGCTTGCCGCGCGGCGCGACGCGGGCGCCGCGCCCTTCGTGCCGATGCCGTGCGACAATCTCGCCGCCAATGGGGTGAAGCTGAAAGCCGCGCTCGTCGCCTTCGCGCGCCGGCGCGATCCCCGGCTGGCCGACTGGATCGACGGAGAAGTCGCCGTCCCCTCGACGATGGTCGATTCGATCACCCCGGCGAGCGACCCGCAATTGCTCGCCGATGTCGCCGAGACTCTGGGACTGACCGACATGGCGCCGGTCCAGCGCGAATTCTTCGTGCAATGGGTGATCGAGGATATCGGCGATCCTGCGCTCGCCGCCTTGGGGCAGGTAGGCGCGATCCTGACCGATGATGTCGCGGCTTATGAGCGCGCCAAGCTGCGCATCCTCAACGGCGCGCATTCGACCCTCGCCTATCTCGGGCTGTTGCGCGGCCATGCGACGGTGTTCGAAGCGATAAGCGATCCCGCGCTGAACACGTTCGTCGAACGGATGATCGCCGAGGATATCGTGCCGACGATCGATCCGGTGCCGGGGATGGACCTGCCCGGCTATGCCGCGAGCGTGCTGACGCGCTTCCGCAACCCGGTGATCGCGCACCGGCTGGAGCAGATCGCGCAGGACGGGTCGCAGAAAATCCCCTATCGGCTCGGCGATACGCTGGCCGAGGCGCTGCGCCGGGGGCGCAAGCCGCGGCATGTCGTCCGCGCGATCGCCGGCTGGCTGGCGTTCGTGATCGAGCGCATCCGTGATGACACCGGGATCATCGATCCTGCCGCCACGGCCTTGGCAGAGCTCGTCCAAGGCGCCGACGTCAGCACGGCAGCCGATCGCATCCTTTCGTCAATAAATCTCTATATTACAGGTAATTATGACGATCATTTTGCAATAATCGACGCCGTTCGGCTGATCCTCGACCGCCGATGGGACGATATTCTGCGCTGATCGATCGCCACAGGCACTTGCAATTGACACCGGTTTCCAATAACCCGATTGCACCGCCGAGGGAGAGGGAAAAGGGTGACGTCAGACAGCCAGACTCCGCATATCGCGCGCGCCTTCGTCGAGGCACGGCGTGCGGCGACCCCGCTTCCCGACTTTCCCGGTGCGATCCCCGCCACGCTCGACGCGGCCTATGCGATCCAGAATGTCGCGATCGAGCTGGCCGGCCAGCGGGTCGTCGGCTGGAAGGTCGGACGGATCAACCCGCCGGTCGAGGGCGTCGATCGGCTGGCCGGACCGATCTTCGCGCAGCAGGTGTTCGCCGCCGCCGCCACGCCGCCGGCGATGCCGATCTACGCCGGCGGGTTCGGCGCGGCCGAGGCCGAATTCCTGCTCCGCATCGGCACCGCGCCGGCGGAAGGACAAAAAGATTTCACCCCCGATGAGGTGCACGCGTTGATCGACGCGGTGCATATCGGGATCGAGATCGCGAGTTCGCCCTTCCCCGGCATCAACGATCTCGGCCCGACCGTCACCATCGCCGATTTCGGCAACAACAACGGCCTGGTGATCGGCGCGGCGATCGACAGCTGGCGCGCGGTGGATTTCAACCACTGGCCGGTGGCGCTGCGCGTCAACGGCGAGGTACGTGGTGAGGGCATCGCCGCCGATATGCTCGACGGCCCGATCGGCGCGGCGCGCTTCCTGTTCCGCCACGCCGCCGCGCGCGGGATCAAGCTCTCGCCGGGCGACTGGATCTCGACCGGCGCGGTCACCGGGGTTCATCCGGTGACGGTGGGCGATCGGATCGAGGCGCGCTTTGACGACCGGCTTTCGGTAAGCTGCACGATCGAGGCACAGTAAACGCGCGATGGCATGACGCGGCCCGGTTAAAGAGGCTGCGCAGCCGGTGGTGAGGAGAGGATATGGAAACGCCGACCGTCCAGCCCGCCGTGGGCCGCTATCGCTGGGTGATCTGCGCGCTGCTGTTCGCCGCGACCGCGATCAATTATGTCGATCGCCAGATGATCGGCGTGCTCAAGCCGACGATCTCGGCCGAGCTCGGCTGGTCCGAAATGACCTATGCCGACATCATCTTCTGGTTCCAGGCGGCCTATGCGATCGGCTATATCAGCTTCGGCCGCATCGTCGATCTGGTCGGCGCGCGGATCGGCTATTCGATCGCCTTCGTGATCTGGACGATCGGGCACACATTGTGCGGCTTCGTCCATTCGGCGTTCCAATTCTCCGCCGCGCGCTTCATCCTCGGCATCGGCGAGAGCGGCAACTTCCCCGCCGGGCTCAAGGCGGTGAGCGAGTGGTTCCCTGCGCGCGAGCGAGCGCTGGCGACGGGGATCTTCAACGCCGGCGCCAATGTTGGCGCGATCGTGACCCCGCTGATCGTCCCGATGATCACGATCGCCTTCGGCTGGCGGATGGCGTTCATCGTCACCGGCGCGGCGAGCCTCGTCTGGCTCGTCGCGTGGATCGCGCTTTATCGCCGGCCGCGCGAAAGCACCCGCGTCTCGGCCGGGGAGCTGGCCTATATCGAGAGCGACCCTGCGGATTCGACCCGCAGGATCGGCTGGCTCAAGCTGCTCGGCTATCGCGAGACCTGGGCCTATGCGCTGGGCAAGTTCCTGATCGATCCGGTCTGGTGGCTGTTCCTCTTCTGGACCCCCGATTTCCTCGCCAAGACCTATCATCTCGATCTGGTCAGCTTCGGCCCACCTTTGGTGGTGATCTATCTGATTTCCGATCTCGGCAGCGTCGCCGGCGGCTGGTCGTCGTCGCGGCTGATGAAGCGCGGGATGAGCGCCAATGCCGCGCGCAAGCTGACGATGCTGGCCTGTGCGATCCTGGTGACGCCGATCTTCTTCGCGCAATATGTCTCGCATCTGTGGCTCGCGGTGGCGATCGTCGGGCTGGCGACCGCGGCGCATCAGGCCTTCTCCGCCAATCTCTACACGATCCCGTCGGACATGTTCCCGCGCGCGGCGGTGGGATCGGTGGTCGGGATCGGCGGGATGGTCGGCGCGATCGGGGGGATGATGATGGCCAAATTCACCGGCTATATCCTCCAGACCACCGGCAGCTATGCGGCGATCTTCGCGGTGGCGGGGAGCGTCTATCTGATCGCGGTCGCTATCGTGCACCTGCTCAGCCCGCGGCTGGCGCGTGTCGATACGCTCTGACCGGATAGCAGCATGAGGAGGACGAGCCTCTGGGTGCTGGCGGCGGCGCTGGCGGCGCAGGAGGCCGGCGCGCAGACGCCGGATCAGCCCGGTCTGCTGTTCCGTATGTCGGCCGACCACGATCTGACCGCCGAGATCGCGCATGGCGAGGCCAGGCCCAATTTTCGCGCGCATGTCGATATCGTCCCCGACGGCGCGATCGGCGGTGCGGCGCGCTGGGCCGACGACGGCTATGTCGCATGGCAGGCGCCGGGCAACATGCGCGCCGCGCGCGGCACGTTGAGCTTCTTCTGGCGCGCGCGAACGCCTGTCGGGGAGGTGCCGTTCGTCATCTTCCGTGCCGGTTTCGCCGATCACAGCAGCTGGGACATGGCGTTCCTCAGGATCGACTGGAACGGCCACGGCTTCGACGCTTTCGTCACCGACGCCAATCTGTCGCGCATCCGGGTGTCTTGGCGAATGCCGATCCCGCCCGCGGCGAGCGACTGGAACCATATCGCCTTCGCCTGGGACGAGACCAGGGGAGTGACGCTTTACATCGACGGCCGCGAAGTGGCGACCAAGGCCGAGGCGGCCGATCTCGATTCCGGGCTCGACCAGTTCGGGCTCGCCGGCCGCGTCACGGCGCCGCATCAGGTGCAGAGCCGCTACAGCTTCATGCGCGGCTCCGACATCGACGAACTGCGCGTCTATGACCGCGCGCTTTCCCCGGCGAATATCGCGCAACTCGCGGCGAAGCAGGAGCCGGGCGCGCTCCCCGAGGCGCAGCCGACGGGGGCGTGGCAGGCGTGGCTTCACCGCTACGGCTGGGACAAGACGCTGCCGCCGCTGCTCGACGCCCCGGTGACGCGGGTGCGCAAGGTCGAATTCGCCGACGCCAAGGATCTGAAGCAATGGATGTTCAAGGGCGTCGACGGCATCGCCGAAACGACCTGGCCGGGGGTCTATAACCGCTCGCGGCTGCCCGGCCGCGACGATTATTTCGAGCTGCCCGACTGGAACGTCTATGTCGAGGGCGGCAAGCGTTATGACCTGACGATCCCGCCCGGCGACCGCATCAATCGCGTCGAGCTGCGCGGTGCGGCCTATGGCGCGCTGACCTGGACTGCAGAGGGCAAGGACGGGGGCAAGGAGAAGCAGCTCGCCTCCCGCCCTAAAGGCGTCGTGCGCAGCATTAGCGATTTTCCGGCAGTGACCGGCGGCGCGCTCCACTTCACCAATGTGATGCAGGAGCAGCCGATCCAGGAAATATGGGCCTATGATATCGGCCCCGGCGCCGAGCCGAGCGGCAGCTTCAAGCTCGACTATACGATCCACAGCGCGATGCGCCCCGATCTCGCCGCCCTCTCCGATCTCAACACCTTCATCGCCGGCCGCTACCCCCCCGAGGAGCGCGCGACCGTGGTGGCGATGCCGACATCGGGGGTGAAGGCCGCGGTGGGCGCCGGCGCGGCGGGCGGTGCGGGTCGGGCGGCGCGCGCCGAGGGATTGGCGCCGATCGTCCATATCCTGATCCCCGCCAGCCTCGGCGATGCCCCGCCCGATCAGCCGGTCGCACGCGCGTTCGATTATGGCTGGCAGAATATCCACGACGGGCTCGACGGCATCGCGATCGACCTGCCCGCGCTCAGGGGCAGCAAGCCGGTCGCGCTCGATATCCGCGTCAAGGACCCATTGTGGCTCGGCCGCGACATGATTGACCTCACGGTAACGGTGAAGCCGGGCGAGAAGCGCACCCTGTGGCTCGATTTGCGTGACCGCATCCTACCGCACGACAGTCTCTATCTCTCGATCGCCGCATCCGACCCCGCCTTTTCCGCCGACAGCCTCGACGGCGCGCGCATCCGGCTGGTATTCAAGCCGCGCGCCGAGGCGCTGAAGGAGCATGTCGCCGATCGCTTCAATCAGGTGCGCGACAATTGGGGTTTTCTGGTCGAGGAGCATACCGCCTCGAAGCGGATGGCGCTCTATCGCCGGCTGTTCGCCGACATCACCGATCTGCTCCGCGTCGACCCCGACAACCGGCAGGCGCGCAGCTATTGGGCGGATATCAATTATCGGCCCGAGAACCTGCCGCCCTTCACCCAGCCCGCGCCGCAGCGCGGCGAGCCGCTCTGGGCGTTCCGCCAACTCGAGGATCTCAAATACGTCCGCCGTTACGTCTCGTGGTGGATCGACAACCGGCAAGTGCCCTATGGCGATTTCGGCGGCGGGATTTCCGACGATACCGATCTGACCCAACAATGGCCCGGGCTCGCGCTGATGGGCGTCGAGCCCGACAAGATCAACGCCTCGCTGCGCGCCCTGTCCGACGCGGCATATAAGAACGGCATGATCGTCAATGGGTTGGGCTATATCACCACCGACGAATTGCATGCTTATGAGGAAGGGCTGAACTCGGATGCCGAACGGCTCTACCTCAATTGGGGCGAGCCCAAATCGGTCGAGCGGCTGATGGCGACGGTCAAGGCGCTGCAGGGCGTGATCCTCACCAACCCCACCGGGCATATGCACTTCGCCTCCAACTGGTACGGCGCGCGCAAAATGTATCGCGACCCGGCCTGGGCGTGGCAGAAACCCTATAGCTTCGTGATGATGCACGCGCCGATCCTGATCGGCCTGTACAACGGCAACCCCGCCGCGCGCGGGCTGGTGACCGGGGTGATGGACGGCTGGCTCGCCCACGGCAAGCAGGACGCCGGCGGGCATTGGTCCTTCCCCAACGAGATCAACTGGGGCAGCGATAAGGAACAGGCCGGCGACGGCGGCGGCGTCACGACGCCTTTCCAGAGCGGCTGGGCGGCGTGGCGTTTCACCGGCGATGCCAAATATCTCCGCCCGATGACCGCGCGGATCGCGCAATCGGGGCCGAGTGTTCTCGCCGAGATCAACGAGAACGCCTTCGCCGCATTGCCCGACGGCGCGGCGCTGCGCGGCGATCTCGCCACAGGCGCAAGCGATTTCACGCGTTATGCGCGGTGGGACGGATCGGGCGACCTGTCGGCGCTGGAAACGCTCCACGCCGATGCGATCGCCGACAAGGCGCGGCATGACTATATGTATACCGAAGGGCATTGGTGGTCCGATCGGGTCGACCAGCCCAATGAGATTCTCCAGCGCGAGCGGCTCGGCGGGATCGCGCTGCGCCGCAATCAGACCTGGCCGGGGAATAGCGTGAGCTGGCGTTTCGCGCAGCCCGGCGCGGGCGAGGATGTCGCGATCCTGATGCCCGGCGCGACGCGCGAGCGCTTCCGCGTCATCGCCTATAACCGCACCGACCAGCCGCAACGCGCGACGATGACCGCGTGGAACGTCACCGCCGGACAATGGCGGATGACCCGCATCGAGGAAGGCAAGGCCGCGACGACCGGTGAATTGGCGCTGGAACGCTCCGCCTCGACCGAGGTGGAATTCGCGCCGCACACCACGACCACCTACGAGTTCACGCTGGCGCGCGCGGGCGAGCCCGTCGAGGAGCGCCCCGATCTCGGCATCGGGGTGGACGATGTGGCGCGTCAGGGCGACCGGCTGGCGGTGACCGTCCACAGCCTCGGCGCGAAGCCGACCGGCGGCGGGACGCTGACGATCGCCGATGCCGCCGGCCGCGTGGTGGCGAGCGCCGCTATCCCGCCGCTCGACGCGCCGCTCGATCTGGTGCCGTGCACGGCGATAGTGCGGCTGCGCGTGCCGGCGGGGGCGACCCGGCTCACCGCGACGGTGGCACTGCCGGGCAATGCGCCCGAGGTGACCGCGATGAACAACAAAGTCGCGATCCCGTGATGATATCCGCCCCGCCCCGCTCCTCCATTGCGCAAGATGCCCTGGTCACCCGTCGTCAGACGATCGCGGGCGTGGTCGCGCTCGCCGCATGCCCCGCTGCCGCCCGGGCGACGAACGCCAGCGACGCAACGATCAAGCAGGCGCTCGATGCGGCGATGACGCTCGACCCGCCGGCGGCGCTGGCGCGGCTGGCGGGCGTATCGGACGACGCTGCCTCGCCGGGGACACGGCTCGATCTCGCCGCCGCGCGCGCCGGTCTGACGATCGATCAGCGGCTCGCGAACCCCGCGCTGCAGCCCGCCGAACGGTTCGAGTGGCAGATGCGACGGATAACCGGCGACACGGTGCAACTCGCCGGTGTCCGCCGCGATCTCGAGACGCGCCGGGCAATGCTGGCGGCGCAGGCCGGCGCCGCGTTCGATGCGTTGGGTGTGCCGGCGGGCACCACCGGCGCGCGGTTCGAGCGGCTGTGGCGCGATCCACGCTTCCTCTATCCCGACGACGACGCCGGGCGCGATGCGGCGGTCGCGGCGATGCGCGCAACGCTGGCGGCGATACGGCCGAAACTCCCCGACCTGTTCGGCACCCTGCCCCCCGCCTGCCTCGACGTCGATGTGCGCGCGCTCGACGCGGCGGAGATCGCCGCCGGGAAAGGCGGTTATCGCATCCTCCCCGCGCCGGGCGTTCACGGCGCCTATGTCGTCGATCTCCAACGGATCGCGCGGCGCCCGCGCTTCTCGCTGCCCAGCGTCGTCGCGCATGAGCTGTTGCCCGGTCATATGATCCAGATGCCGCTCGAAGCGCGCGCCGCCCCGCACCCGCTGCGCAAGCGTTATACCGCGCCGTTCGGCGAAGGCTGGGCGACCTATGCCGAGATGCTGATGGCCGATTGCGGCCTGTTCGCCGGCGCCGCGGACCGGCTCGGCCATATCCACTGGATGCTGTTCCGCACCTGCCGCGGCCTCGCCGACCTTGCACTCCATGCCGACGGGCGTGCGCCCGATGCGGTGCTCGGCGATCTGGCGCGATGGCAGGGCGAACCCGCCTATTTCGCATCGTTCGCCAGCGACCTCGCCACGATCGCGCGCACCCCGGCGGTCCGCGCCGCGGAAGGCTGGGTGCCGCTGCGCATTGAACAGGAGGCGCGCCGCCCGGGGCAACGGCGACGCGCCCACCACAAGCTGCTCGATCACGGCCCGGTCCGACTGTGACCGATCGCACCGCACAGGGAGATGTCCAATGATGCCGGATCACCTCAGCTTTTCGGCGCGCAGCCGGGCGCGGCGGCAATGATCGAAGCGCTCCTGCTGGCGGCGGGGACGCCCGCGATGGTGGTCGTCCGCGACGAGGATGTCCGGCGCGAAGAGCCGCCGCCGCATGGCAATATCGGGATGTCGACCGCCTATCGCATCAGCGACGCCGCCCCTGCCCCGCGCGCGATGGAATTCCGCAAGCGCGTGCTGCATCGCGGGGCAGCGATCGGCCTCCACCCGATCGATCACGACGAGGTCTATTATGTCCTGTCGGGCGAAGGCGAGGTGACCAGCGACGGCGTGACGCGGAAGCTGAAACCCGGAATGGCGGCCTATCTCTATCGGAAAGCCGTGGTCGGCATCCGCCAGACCGGCAGCGAGCCGCTGGCGCTGATCATCAGCTATCCGAACAATCAGCATTAGACGAGCTGCGCGGCATCAACCGACGAACGCGCGCTCGATCACATAATGGCCGGGATTGGCATTCGATCCTTCGCGCAGCCCGGCATCGGCAAGCAACGCGCTGGTTTCGTGGATCATCTCGGTCGAGCCGCATAGCATCACGCGGTCGATCGCGGCATCGAAGCCGCGCGGCCCCATTATCGGCGGCGCGAACAATCGCCCGTCGCCGATCAGCGCGGTGATGCGCCCCGCGGTATGGAACGGTTCGCGTGTCACCGTCGGCAGATAATGGAGCTGGAGCAGCGCCTGCTCGCTCACCAGCGGATCGCCGGCAAGCTGCGCGACGAGTTGCTCGCGCCACGCAAGATCGCTCACCCGGCGCACGCCGTGGACGATGACGACCTGCCCGAAGCGTTCATAAACCTCGGGATCGCGCGCGAGGCTGAGGAACGGCGCAAGCCCGGTGCCCGTCGCCAATAGCCACAGGCGCCGCCCACCGAGCAGCGCGTCGCACACCAAAGTCCCGGTCGGTTTGCGCCCCAGATAGAGCTGGTCGCCCGCGCGCACCGCCTGCAGCCGCCCTGTCAGCGGGCCGCCCGGCACCTTGATCGACAGGAATTCGAGCTCCTCGGCCCACGCCGGGCTGGCGATCGAATATGCCCGCATCACCGGGCGCGCATCCTGCTCCCCCGGCAGCCCGATCATCACGAACTCGCCCGAGCGGAAACGGAACGACGCCGGGCGGTCGACCGCGAAACTGAACAGATGCTCGTTCCAATGCCGCACCCAGCGCACGCCGACGCGCTGGAGAGCGGGGTTATCGGGGATCAGCGCGGGGGCGCGAACATCCATCTTCACTGGTCGTGTTCCATGAAACTGCCATCGGAAAGGCGAACCGCGACCCATTCGACCGCGGTGGCGAGCGTCGCCGTCGTCTCGTCGCGCACCAGGGTCGCGGCGATACGGCGAACGCGCGGGGCGTCGGCGCCGAGCGCGGCGTCGAACAGCGTCAGCATCCGCGCCTCATCCTCGCTGACGCGCATCGCACGGCGACACCCGAAGGTGAGCTTTTCCAGCGCGTCGCGATCGAGTGCGGTCATCGCGATGCCGAAATCGCGCACCGCGGCGCCGACCCGGCAATGTGCAAAGCCCCTGACCAGCGCGGCGCAGCAGCACCGCCCACCACGCGCGCTTTCGACCCACAGCCGCATCGCGGCGAGCAGGAAGCGTTGCGGTTCGCCGAGATCGGTGACGCGACGATCGAGATAGCGGTACATGGCGGCTCCTCGCCTGCGCGCGTCAGCGGCGGGTGACCTCGGCGACGATCGCGCGGCCGCGCTCGATCGCCGCGGCGGTCTTGATCTTGCCTGCCTGGATATCGTCGGCCAGCCCCATCAACCGCTCGGCGCCAGCCGAGCCGGTATCGGCGACTTCGGTGACGCTCACGCCCTTGTCGCGCGCGATCGCCGCATCCCAGGCGGTGCGGATCGCCGACCAATAATCCTTGCTCGCCGCCCAATAGGCATCGGCCGCGGCGGCATCGAACCCATTGTCCTTCACATAGGAATTGAGCACCGATTCCTGGACGAAGGGGACGATCCTGCCCTGCCCCGCGGTCCCCGGCTCCGGCCCCATCTTGATATTGTCCTGCCAGTGGATCCACCCCGCCGGCGAGGGCGAGTGGCGGTTGATCGCGAGATAGCGATCGTAGGGCGGATTGCGCACCGCATCGCGCCGCGCGAGCGGGCGCCACGTCCAGTTGCTGCGCCAGCGCCGTACCCCGCCCTCGTCGGTCCACTGGCCCCAGCCGCCGTAGCGCGGCGAATCGTCGGTCTGCCACACCGTCTGCGACCAGCGCCCGGCGCGCATCGCGGCGGGCACCGCCTCGACGTTCCACCGCCCCTTGCCGGCATAGACCAGCACGCTTTCGGGCTCGTAGCTCCAGTCCTGCCGCCAGTGCTTGATCACCACGGGCTTACCGTTCTTGTCCTTCACCACCAGCAGATGCTGGAGCACGATGCGGCGCCCGCTGTCCTCGATCACCCGCACCGCCTCGTGCCCGCCCGACACCTTGGCGGCGATCGGGGTATAATCGGCGCGCCACGGCGTGGTTTCGCGCATGTCGAAGGTCACCTTGTAATCGCCCGCCATCGCGAGGATCGCCGCGCGATCGGCCTGGAAGGATTGCGCTTCGGCCGCCGCCTCACGTGCCTTGAGCGGACCATCGGCAAAGGCGGGCAACGGCGCGGCGGTGGCGGCGAGCAGAACGGAAAGCAGCAGGATCTTCTTCATCTTATCCCCCGAGGATCAGAAGCGGGCGGTGAGCGATGCGCTCACGTTGCGGCCCGGCTGGGTGTAAGCGTCGGTGACGGTGGAATTGGCGGCGAGCCCGCGCACATCGCTCCACCAGGCATATTTGGCGTCGAGGATGTTGAAGACCCCGGCGCGCAAGGTCAGCGCCTCGCCGACGCGGACATAGGCGGTCGCATCGAGGATCGTGAACCCGCCCGGCCGGAAGCACGGCGCACCGTTGCAGATCGTCGTCTGCGCCCCGGTGGCCGTATCGTCATAGACCGTCCGGCCGAGTTCCTTCTGTGCCGCATGGGTGGCGATGATCTGCCCGCCGAAGCGGCGTTCGGGGGCGTCATAACCGATCCCCACCACCAGCTTGAGCGGATCGATCGTCGACAGCGGTTGCCGCGACTTGTCAGGCTCGGAGACGCTCCCCTTCGCATAGCTGATCGCCATCCGCGCGGAGACGCCGCTCGGTGCGCGCAGGTCGATACGACCCTCGACGCCGTCGATCTTGACGCGATTGAGGTTGATGAACTGAAACACCGCGGGATCGCTCGGGCGGAACGACCCGCCGACGACCTGCTGGCTGATGAAATTGCGATAGCGGCCGGTGAACCCCGTCACCCCCGCGCTGACCGCGCCGCTCGACACGCGCAATCCGCCCTCCCAGGTCTCGCTGGTCTCCGGGCGCAGATCGGGGTTGGGGATCGAGGTATAGCCCTGCGCCAGATTCTGGAAGAACTGGTTCACCTGGGTCGGCGACGGCGCCTTGAACCCTTGCGCATAATTGGCAAACAGGCTCGCGCCCCCGCCCAGCTTCACCACACCGCCGACCTTGGGCGAGACGCGCGATCCGCTCTGCCCCGCCGATCTGAACCCGGGCAGCAGCGCGTCCTGCTTCGGATCGAGATTGTAATGATCGAAACGCAGCACCGGATAGAGCGTCAGCACCCCGCCGCCGACACCGATCTCATCGCCCAGATAGGCGCCGGCGAGCGTGAAATCGGTGACCGGGAAGGCGCGGGTCGGGAAAACGTCGGGCGGGGTCGGCACCGTACCGTCGCGCACCCCCTTCTGCCGCGTCACGCTGACATCGCCGCCATAAACGATGCGGTGGGTCAGCGCCCCGGTGGTGACGTCGCTGCGCAATTCGGCGCTCGCCCCGAACACGCGATTGTCGAAGGTATTGAGCCGGGTGCGATCGGCCGCGGTATAGCGATCCTCGGCGCTGAACTGGCGGTTCCGCGCCTGCTGATACCAGAAAGCGAGCTGCGCGGAGGCGAGCGCGCCGCTCCCGCTATAGCGCCAGTCGAGGCTGATGCGGTCGCGCCGCGTCTCGTCGCGCGCGGTCAATCCGATCACGCTGGTCGGTGCGGTCGGCACCGGGGCGATACCGCTCAGCACATTGGTGCGAACATGATCGTCATAATGATCGACCGCCAGCCGCACGCGATGCGCATCGCTCGGCTGCCACACGATCTTGCCGAGGATCGCGTTGGAGAAACTGTCCTGCGGATTGGGCGCGGTGCGGCGCGAATTGCGCTCCTCGTTGGTCCCCTTATTGTCGAGCTCATGCCCGTCGCGGCGGGTATAGGCGATTAGTGCGGACCAGTCGCCACTGCGTGCGGCGAGGATCGCGGTTTCGGAAAACTGGCGGTCGGCGGAATCATAGGCCACGCGGCCCAGCCCCGCGATCTGCTTCCCGTTGCGCAGGAAATCGACCGGATCGCTGGTGGTGAAGCTCACCGCCCCTGCGAGCCCATCGCTGCCGTAGAGCGCCGATGCCGGGCCGCGCAGAATCTCGACCGATTTGACCAGCCCGACATCGACATAATCGCCGCGCCCGGCGGATTGCGCGCCGAAATCGAACCCGTCGGGCACGCGCACCCCGTCGACCTGGATCAACACGCGATTGCCCTCCAGCCCGCGGATGTTGAAACCGGCATTGCCGTCGCGCCCGGTCGCGCCGTTCGCCGCGCCGAACCGGGTCGGCGCGCGCCGCACGCTCACGCCCGGCTCGAAGCGGACGAGATCCTTGATGTCGGAGGCGAGCTGGTCGGCGATCTGGCGATCGGTGATCACGCTGACGGTCGCGGGCACCTCCTCCACCTTCTGCGGTAACCGCGTCGCGCTGACGGTGATCGTGCCGCGCGGATCGACGATCACCAGCGGATCGCCGTCCTGCGCGGCCGCCGGCGTGGCCAGAACAGCAACGCAGGACGCGAGCGCGGATATGCCGGCGCGCGCTTCCGATCGGCCGATACGGCGAATGAGGTTGGACAAGGCTGTTTCCCGGTTATTTTCGCTATTGCGAATCGTTATCGATGCAACGCGGGCTAAATGCGCTGCTGGACCGGGTCAAGCATATTGTTGCGAACCGCTCGCAATTCTGTGCGGGATTTGCGCGTCATGCGCCTCAGCGCGATCAAACCGCACGCGCCCTTGTGCTGCCGCGAAGGCGGGAGCCCAGACTGGGTCCCCGCCTTCGCGGAGACACAAGAGATGGAACGGCCACCCCGGCTTACGCCGGGGCGAATCTCATTTTAGGCGCCGGTCGCCACATATCTCTCGTCACCCCGGCTTTGGGCCGGGGTCCATCTGGAGGCAGGCGTGGAGCAAGAGGTTCTGGCCACCGCGCTGCCGGCACAATGGACCCGACTCAAGACCGGGTTGGCGGGTGGATTAGCGCCGAGGGATCAGCCCTAACCGATCGCCCGCCGCCGCATCCGGATCAGCTTGGGTTCCAGATACGCCATCAGCCCCTCGGTCCCCAATTCACGGCCAAGGCCGCTCAGCTTGGTCCCACCGAACGGTGCCTGGAGATCGGATGTATCGTTGACGTTCACCCCGACCATTCCGCATTCGAGCGCCTCGGCGATCGCCCAGCCGCGTTCCAGATCCTCGGTGTAGAGATAGGCGGCGAGGCCGAATTCCAGGCCGTTGGCGATCGCCAGCATCTCCTCGATCGTGTCGAAGGCGCGCATCGCGGCGATCGGGCCGAAGCTTTCGCTCGTCATCGGCAGCGAATCGAGCGGCGCCTCATCCACCAAGGTCGGGCGATAGAAGAATCCTTCCTCCAGCCCGTCGAGCCGCGGCCGTTGCCCGCCGGCCAGCAACCGCCCGCCCTTGGCCAAAGCATCGTCGAGATGCGCCTGCGTCCGCTCGATCACGCTCGCGTTGAGGACCGGGCCGTAAGCCACGCCTTCCTCAAGGCCGTGGCCCAGCACGATCGCATCGGTCTGCGCCGCCAACGCGTCGGCGAAGCGGCGGTGGACGTCCCGGTGGACGAGGATGCGATTCACCGCGATGCAGATCTGCCCCATGTTCGAGAAGGATCGCCGCAGCGCCGCCTTGGCGGCCGCTTCCACATCGGCATCGGGCAGGACGATAAACGGGGCGTGCCCGCCGAGTTCGAGGCTCAGCCGCTTGAGGTTGCCCGCGGCGCGGCGCGCAATCTCTTGGCCCGCGGCGATCGACGCGGTGGCGGAGATCATCGCTATCCCGGGATGCGCGGCGAGCGCGGCGCCGGCCTCCGGGCCGCGGCCGGGCAGGTTGGCGAGAACGCCCGGCGGCAATCCGGCTTCGTCGAAGCAGCGGACCACTTCGGCAATCGCGAACGGCGTTTCGTGCGGCGGCTTGATGATCGCCGGGCAGCCGGCGGCGAGCGCCGGCCCCACCTTCCAGCAATAGAGATCGACCGGATAATTCCACGGCACGATGCCGGCGACGATGCCGACCGGGTGATGGCTGACGAGGTTGCGCACCTCGGGCGAGGCGCTCGGTCGGATCGAGCCGCCGACACGCCGCGCCTCCTCGGCGTAATAGTGAATCACCTCGACGCCGAAGTCGATCTCCTTGCGGCTGTCGCCGACGGGCTTGCCCTGTTCCAGCGTCAGCAGCCGCGCGATCGCATCGGCGCGTTCGGCGATGCGATCGGCGGCGGCGTGGAGGATTCGCGCGCGCGCGTCCGCGCCGATCGCGGCCCAGTCGCGCTGCGCGGCGCGCGCGGCGTCGACCGCGCGGTCGACATCCACTGCGCCGGCCAGCGCGGTGCGCCCGATCGGGCGGCCGGTCGCCGGGTCGACCACCGTGAACCACGCTTCCTTGGCCGGCAGATGCCATTCGCCGCCGTAGAAAAGCGTCGTTTCCATCTCCATCGCCCCTGCCCCGCTCATCGCGCGCTCAGCCGGCGCCACAATTCGGCGTAATTGCGGTCGTTCTGCGCGTCCGCGCTCTTCTTCTCGGTGGTGTTGGGGCTGACCATGATATGCGTTTCCACCCCGCGCGCGTTGAGCTTTTCGACCGTCGCGGCATTGATCGCCTGGCCGATCGCGATCGCGATGCTGGTCGAGGTCGCGCCGGTGCGCCCTGTCACGCCCTCGATCTCGATCCCCGCATCGCCCTTCGGCACCCCGGTGTCGATCACCACATCGGCGACCTCGAACAGCCGCTTGCCCGACGAATGGCGCGACGGCGTGCTGGTGGAATGCGGCAGGCTGGTCACCCCGATCACCTTCATGCCCTTGGCCTTGGCGCCAAGCGCGATGTCGAGCGTCACCGCGTTGAGCCCGGAGTGGGAGAAGATCAGCATCGCATCGTCGGGCAAGGTCTGGTGCGAGCTGAGGATCGCATCGCCATAGCCCTCCTGCGCGTGGATGAAGCGATATTGGCGCGCCCCCATGTCGCCGAGGACGCGGTGGAAGGAGATCATCGTGCTCTCCACGATCGGCCGGAAGCCGACCACCGTGCCGGTGCGCGGGAACATCTCCAGCGCGGCGAACGCGCCGTGCCCGGTGCCGAAGGTGAAGACCAGCCGGTCCGCCGCGATCGCATCGGCACAGATCTCCGCCGCCCGGTCGATGAGATGCGCCTGCGTTTCGAACACCGTGGCGAGCCGGGTGGAGAGCATGCGGTGATAATCGGCGATAATGGACATGGCGTGTCTCCGGTAAACGGTGGATGCTTCAGGCGGCGACCAGCGCATCGAGCGCGGCGTCGAACAGCCGGCGCTCGAGCGTCGCCATCTCGTCATCCGCGATCTTGCGCTGGGTGTTGCTATCGACGGTGGCGACGCACAGGCTCCCGGCGCTCACCCCCAACGCACGCGCGGCGGTGAAGAGCGGCGCGGTTTCCATATCGGTCACCAGCACGCCTTGCCGCAGCATGTCCTCACGCACCGACGCGACCCGCGCCTCGGTATCGGGGTCGATCGAGAACATGTCGCGGTAGAAGCCGTCGAAGCTGGCGAACCGCCCCGCGCGAGACGGCAAGCCGTGCGTCGCGACGGCGTGGCGAAGCTGCGCCACTAACGCGTCGGCCGCGGGCACGGGATCGCCGGTGCCGCCGTAGGCGATCGAGGCACCGTCCTGTCCCCAAGCCTCGGTCGCGATCAGAAACTCGCCCAGCTCGACCGGCGGCAACGCCATCGACGTGCCGATGCGCAGGAAGGTCGTCGCGCCCAGATTGGCGAGCTCATGCAGCACGATCGTCGCGATCGGGCCGCCCATGCCGAAAGCGGAGGCGGTGACCCGCACGCCCTTGTGGAAGCCGGAGATGGTGCGCAGCCCGCGATTCTCCTTCACCCAATGAACCTCGTCGAGCTGCGCGGCCAGCCGCGCGACACGCGCCGGATCGCCGATCAGCAGGGCCCGTTCGGCAATTTCACTTTGATCGCAGCCGATATACCAGGCGCGCTTGGTCACATGGGTCTCCCGTGTTGATGTGTCGGTCAGGCGGTCCGTTGCCGCAGCAGATCGCGCGCGGCAGCCGCGCCGGCGTGGACCGCGGCGATGATATCGGTCTCGCCCGCGGCAATCGCCGCCAAGGTTCCCCCCGCCAGCGTATCGCCGGCGCCGGTGGTGTCGGTCACCGCGACCGGCGAGACCGGAATAGTGACCTCGCCTTGCGCGCGGTGGACGGTGATTTCGGACGCGCCATTGGTCTCGACGATCGTGCGGTCGCCGATCGCCCCGCCCAGCGCCTCGTCGACCCACGCCAGTTCGCGCTTGTTGCAGAAGATGATACGCGATCGGTCAGCGATCGTGTCGCGCAGCCGCGGCGGAAAGGAGACCGGGTCGTTCTTCGTCACCCAGGCGAGCGTCGCGTCGGGCCGCACCAGATCCAGCGCGTGGCGGCTTGCCGCCGGGGGCGCCACCGTCAGGCACACGAGATCGGCCGCGGTCAGCACCTTTTCCTGCTCGGGGGTGACCGTCTCGCGCCCCGCCATGCCGAAATCGATCAGGCAGGCGCAGGCGCCATTATCCTCGTAGACGAGAAAGCACAGCGGGGTCGCCCCGTCGGCGACCACCGCCATGCCATCGTCGGCGATCCCCGCCGCGACGCATTGGCGGCGGTAGAGCGCGCCGAATTCGTCATCGCCGATCCAGGTGACGAGCGAGGGCCGCATCCCCGCCCGTGCGATCGGCAGCGCGGCATAATAATGGCACCCGCCCGCGCGCGGCCAGGCGCCGCCGCCGCGATGCCGGATCGGCGTCGTCCAATGCGGGCGATAGACGCCGTCGAGCTGGATCGGATGATCGAGCGAGGCATAGCCGACAAGCGCGATACGCGTCATCCGAGCGCCGCCTCGGCATCCGCCAGCGCGACGCTCCACCCCATATAGCGATCGATGTCCTCGACCGCCGCGGCCTCCAGATTGGTGCGATTGGAATTGGTCGCTTCGCGCGCCAGCAGGCAGCTGTAACCGAGACCGAAACCATCCTGGATCGTCGCGCGGACGCAGACGTTGGTCTTGACCCCCGCCACCACCAGCCGTTCGATCGCATTCTCGCGCAGCGTCAGGTCGAGATCGGTGGCGAAGAAGGCGCTGAACCGGCGCTTCACGACGACGAGTTCATTGGCCGGCGCGGGCTCGGGCGGGCCGAAGCCGTCGAAGAAGGCGGCGTCGAACGCGCCGTCGACGCAATGCTCGGGCAGCTTGGCGGATTCGAAATCGGCCAGCCCGGCGCGATGCCGGTCGGCGACATGGACGATCAGCCGCCCGCGCGACCGCGCATGGGCGAGCAGCCGGCGCAGATTGGGCACGATGTCCGACGCGGCGGGATAGTAATTCCCGCCCTCCGGATGCAGGAAACCATTCTGGAGATCGACGAGGACCAGCGCGGTACGCTCGGGCGACCCCGCCTCATGCCAGTCGCGGGGCATCAATGCCGATCCGCGACCTGCGAGACCATATGGGCGACGCCGCGATCGCGTGTCAGCCGCGTCTCATAACTATATGAATCACCCACATAATTCGTTTCGACCAATTCGACGATCCGCCCCGCCGCATCATAAGCGCGACGGTTGATCGCCATCAGCGCGGTGCCGGACGGGACGCCGAGCAGCGCCGCCTCCTCCGGCGTCGCGGCGCGCGCGCGGAGCAGTTCCTCGGCATGATCGACATGGATGCCGGCTTCCTCCATCGCCTGATAAAGCGAGAAGTCGGCGGCGTGGAGCAGTTCGACGCCGTCCGCGGTCAGCGCCGGCACGCGCTCCGCGACCTGCTCCGGCACGACCGAATTGTGCAGCGCCCAGGGCGTGTCGTCGACCAGCCGCAGACGCGACAGCCGGACCGCGGGGCCGCCGCAGCCATATTGCTGCGCCTCGGCGGCGGACAGCCGCGTGAACCCCAGGATACGATGCGTCGGCACGCGTCCCTGATCGCGCACCGAATGCGAAAAGCCGGTCAGGAATCCCGGCTGACGATGCAGCGACGGCCGCGAAACATAGGTGCCATCGCCCTGCCGGCGATGCGCCAGCCCCTCCTGAAGCAGGATTTCGATCGCGCGAACCACCGTCCCCCGACTGACGCCATATTCGCGGCACAATTGCGCCTCGCTGGGCAGCTGGTCGCCCGGCTGCCAGCGCCGCGACAGGATGCCCGCGCGCAGCTCGGCCGCGATCCGGATGTAGAGCGGCCCGTGCCGCGTAAGCGCGTTGGTCATGCGCCGGAGCTTAGCATTTAAGGTTGACTAGTCAACCGTCGACAGCATGGTCGCACCTTTGAAGAGAGATATTTGTCAGGTTGACTAGTCAATCGATCATTCATAAGCCTTTGCCCGATAATGTTAGGGGGTGGGGTATGATTCCGAACGTCCATCGACTGCTTCTCCAATCGACCGCGCTGCTGCTGATCGGCACGGCCCCCGCCGTCGCCGCGCCTGCGGACCCGGCATCCCCCCAGGCCAAAGCCGGCGCCGTCGAGGGCGGCGACATCGTCGTCACGGCGCAGCATCGCGAGGAGCGACTCGACAAGGTCGGGATCACCATCGACGCCTTCGACGGCAATCGGCTGCGCGAGGAAGGCGCGACCAGCGTGCGCGATCTGACGATGTACACGCCCAATCTCGCGGTCCATCTGCCGTTCGGCGAGAACAGCTATCCCTCGATCACCCTCCGCGGGATGAGCGCGGACAATTTCAACGAAAGCGCCCCGCAGACCACCGGCGTCTATGTCGACGGCATCTATCAGTCGTCCTCGCCGATGCTCGCCTTCCAGATGTTCGATCAGGAGCGGGTCGAGGTGCTCAAAGGCCCGCAAGGGACGCTTTACGGCCGCAATACCACCGCGGGCGCGGTCAATTTCATCTCGCGCCAGCCGAGCTTCACCCCCAATGGTTATGCGCAGATCGATTTCGGCCGGTACAATTATCTCAACGTCGAAGCGGCGATCGGCGGCCCGCTCGTCGGCGATACGCTCGCCGGGCGGATCGCAACCAAGGTGGTGCGCCAATGGGACGGCCCGCAGACCGATCGCAGCGGCGGCGATCATTACGGCCAGATCCGTACCGCTTTCTTCCGCGGCTCGCTGCTCTTCACCGACAATGACGGGCTGCGCATCACCGTCACCGGGCACGGCGGAGTCGATCGCTCGGATACCTGGCCGTTCACCTCGGTCGCCGCATTGGTGCCGGCGGGTCAGCCCAATGCCGGGCAGATCTGCCCGCAATTCCTTGCCGGCGACATCGCCGGCGCGAATGCCAATTGCGTCGACGTCTCGGGCTATCACAAGCAGACGAAGAGCGTCCACGACAACCCCCGCAGCCTCTACGGCCGGCATGACAACAGCACCTACGGCGTCGTCGGGCAGATCGACTATAGCTTCGGCGCGGTCCGCCTGACCTCGGTGACGGGCTACGACCATCTCAAGCGGCGCGAGGGGCTCGACGAGGATGGCGGCGCCAATGTCGTGACCGATACGATCCGCGGCAGCACCGTCGATCAATTCTCGCAGGAATTGCGGCTCGCGTCGGACGACGACGGCGCCGCGCTGACCTGGATCGCGGGCGCTTATTATTCCTGGGACCGCCTGACCGGCAACCCGATCTTCTCGTCCGATTTCCGTGACTGGTTCGGCGGTGCGGTCGCCGATTATTCGAAGCTCTCCACCCGCACCGGCGCGATCTTCGGCCAGCTCGACTATCGCCTGACCCCGACGCTCAAGCTCACCGGCGGGTTGCGCCAGACCTGGGTCGGGCGCGATTTCACCTATCGCTCGGTCTTCACCCCGACGGGCGGCACCGGTGCGACGACCTTCGCCGGCAGCAACAAGCTCAACCAGAGCGACTGGTCGGGGCGGATCGCGCTCGATTATACGCCGAGCGACCAAGTGCTGATCTACGCCAACATCTCGCGCGGGTTCGACGCCGGGACGTTCAATTCCTATTTCCTCGGCAGCCAGGCGGCGCTTCAGCCCACCCGTCAGGAACGCGTGACGGCCTATGAACTGGGGATCAAGGCGTCGGTCGCGCCCGGCGTGCGGATCGAGGCGGCGGCCTTCTACAATCGCTGGACCGATATCATCGTCACCGCGATCGAAAATCGCACCGGGGTCAACGCCCCTTACCTCACCAACGGCAAGGGCGCCGATATCGCGGGCGGCGAGCTCAAGCTCGCGCTCCGCCCGGTCCGCAGGCTCAGCATCGACGCCGGCGCGAGCTATACCTACCAGAAGCTCGACACGCTGCGGCAGCAGAATCTGTTCGGCACGATCGTCGACCTCGCCGGTGGCCGGCTGGCCAATTCCCCCGAGTGGACGCTGAACGGCTCGGCGCGCTATGCCGCCCCGGTCGGCCGCTACACGGTCACCCCGTCAATCGACGTGAAATACGAAAGCCGCTCGCAGCGCGACCTGCTCAACACGAAAATCCTCCAGACGCCGCCGCACGCCTTGCTCAACGCGCGCCTGATGATCGAGGACGGCGCCGGCTGGCAGGGATCGCTGTGGGTGCGCAACCTGACCGACATCCGCTATGTCGCAGAGGCCTATCAGGTCGTCTCGGGCGGTTATGCCGGGCTGGTCTATAACCTGCCGCGCACCTATGGCATCAGCCTGTCGCGCTCGTTCTGACCTGAGGGGGGCGGATCGATGATTGCCGAACCCGATCGAGCGCAACCCGTCGGCCGCGGTGCCATTGCCGGCGCGATCGCGCTCTATATCGCCGGCGGGCTCTTCTGGGCCTTCCTGCCCTTCTTCGTGAGCCTGCAGACCGAACATGCCGGGATCGGCGCGGCCGAGGCCGGGCTGCTCGGCACCGCCTATCTCGCGGGCTTCACCGTCTCCTCGATGCTCGCGGTGTGGTGGGCGGGGCGGATCGCGCTCCGCCCGGCGATCGCGGGGGCGGCGGTGGTCATCGCCGCCGCCTTCTGGCTGCTGGGGGTGAGCG
Organism: Sphingomonas sp.; assembly: GCA_017849555.1. Classification (GTDB taxonomy): domain Bacteria; phylum Pseudomonadota; class Alphaproteobacteria; order Sphingomonadales; family Sphingomonadaceae; genus Sphingomonas; species Sphingomonas lycopersici. Next base: position 70,442 of record JAFIGU010000003.1, read on the forward strand.
GGGCGTTTGCGGTCGCGCTGGCGGCCTGTTTCGTCATCGGCAATGCGATGGGCGGCTTGTGGGTGATCGCCTATCGCGTGCTCGGGCTCGCGCCGGTCCCGGCGCGCGCCTTCGCGATTGCGATCGGGCTTTCCTATCCCGCGCTCGCGCTCGTCACCTTCACCGCCGGACAATGGATCATCCCGCGATCGGGGCTGGCAGGGGTGCTGCTGACGATTGCCTTGCTGGTCGGCATCCTCAGTCTCGGCGGGACGCAGATACCGCGGCGTTTCACCCCCGCCGTCGCGGCCGACCGGCAAAGCGGTGCGGGCGCGACGGGCGCGGGGGTATTGGCGCTCGCCGCTCTATTCTTCACCGGTTTCGCCTTCGCCTGCATCTGGTCGTTCGCCGCCAAGATCGGCGCGAGCATCGGGATCGACGCGGGCGCCGTCGGCGCGGTGCTGTCGTCCAATCTGTTGCTCACCGGGTTCGGCTCGCTGGTCGCCTCGGCAACGGTCGGGCGGACACGCCACGCGCTGCCGCTGCTCGGCGCGCTGGCCGTGCTCGCGCTGTGCGCGGGGCTGTTGATGCTGCCGCTCACGCCGTTGCTGTTCGCGGTGGCGCTGGTCAGCCTCGGGTTCGGGATCGGCGCGGTGATGCCCTATCAGCTCGCGGCGATCTCCGACGCCGATCGCAGCGGCGCGCTCACCAGCCTGATCGTCGCGGTCCAGGGCGCGGGCAGCGCGCTCGGGCCGCCGCTCGCCGGGCTGATGTGGGACGCCGGCGGCCCGGTCGCGATCGCCGGCGCCGGCTTGCTGCTGATCCTCGCCGGCACCGGCTGCTCGATCCTGGCGATACGGGGCTCGTCCGTCCGCGCCTGACACCGGCCGTGGATCCGGCAGGCGCAGGGCAAGCGCGGCGGCGGCATCAGAAAAACTGTTATCGCCGTTCAGCGCCGCTGATCTTCCGATGATCAGCGATCAACTATTTGTAACGAAGTTCCATTTTCCGCCGAAGCGACGACGGTTTCGCCGCGCCTGCGCCGGGAGTTGCCGATGCCTGCCCGCGTCGCCGATCGCGGCGTTGACGGCGTTCATTCTATCGCGGCTAATCGCAATTCGAACCTTGTCCACGCGTCGCGAAATCCGGCGGCGGGCGGAGGGAAATGCCGAAACGGCTTCGGAGAGCGCGCGTATGACGAACCGGGATCCCGGCCAACACGAAACGCTCGCTCATTCGCTGCAGCCGCGCCACGTCACGATGATCTCGCTCGGCGGGATCATCGGCGCGGGCATCTTCGTCGGATCGAGCGCGGCGATCAACGTCGCCGGGCCTGCGGTACTGTTCACCTATGCGATGTGCGGCACCTTGGTGTTCGTGATCATGCGGATGCTCGGCGAGATGGCGATCGCCCGCCCCGGGGTGGGCACCTTCACCGGCTATGCGACGCTTGGGCTCGGGCCGTGGGCGGGGTTCGTCACCGGCTGGCTCTATTTCTATTTCTGGGTGGTGACGATCGCGGTCGAGGCGATCGCCGGCGCGGCGATCCTGGTGCAATTGCTCCCGATGCCGGCGTGGCTGCCCGGCACCGGGCTGATCCTCGCGACGATGCTGATCAACCTGCTTTCGGTGCGCGTCTATGGCGAGGCCGAATTCTGGCTCGCCGCGCTCAAGGTGGTGATCATCACCGCGTTCATCGTGATCGGCGCGCTGCACATCTTCGTCTTCGGCCCGGGGGTGAGCGCCACCGCGGCGGCGATGAGCGCGCACGGCGGAATGTTTCCGGCCGGCTGGGCGGCGATCTTCACCGCGATACCGATCGTCATCTTCTCGATGATGGGGAGCGAGGTCGCGACGATCGCCGCGGTTGAAACCAAGCATCCGGCCGAGAATGTCGTGCGCGCCGCGCGCACCGTGACGATGCGCATCCTGTTCTTCTATCTCGGCTCGATCGCGGTCATCGTCGCGATCGTGCCGTGGGATCAGATCGTCCCCGGCCATTCGCCCTTCGCCGACGCGATGACCCGGATCCGCATCCCAGGCGCCGCGCCGCTAATGGCGGCGGTGGTATTCACCGCGGTGACCTCGTGCCTCAATTCGGCGATCTACGTCACCTCGCGGATGCTGTACGAAATGGCGGAGCGCGGCGATGCCCCGCCGGTCTTCGCCCGCGTTTCGCGCCGGCGCGTCCCCAGCCTCGCGATTCTGGTGAGCTGCGCCGCCGGCTTCGCGATGGTGCTGATCTCGGTGATCTCCCCCGAACGCGCCTTCGTCTTCCTGCTGCAATCCTCAGGGGCGATCATCCTGTGCGTCTATCTGCTGATCGCGCTGAGCCAGATCGCGTTGCGCCGCCGGCTGGAAAGTGCGAGCGAGCCGCTGCCGGTGAAGGTCTGGCTGTTCCCCTATGTCAGCTATGCGCTCGTCGCGGCGATCCTCGCGGTTCTGGCGCTGATGGCCACCCAGCCCGATCTGCGAGAACAGGTCGGATTATGCGCGATCCTGTTCGTCGTGGCGCTGGCCGCTTACCGGTTTCGCCGCCGCACCCGATCGCTCGCCGCGCGTTCGGAAATCGTTTTTTAGAGGAAGGACCGGCATCTGGATCGATGTCAATAAGTCCGCATTATGCAACCGATGAGCTTCCCGCGACATTGACCTCACGCGGCCATGCGCCCAAGGCCTGCGGCTGGCAGCGGGAGGCAATCGCCTCCTACTGCGCCGCGATTTCGGCGCGCCCCGACCTCGACGATCCTTATTATTCGCTGGCCGATCCCAAGACCTATCGGTTCGAGGACGAGGAAGTTATCGCGATGCACCGCCAGTAGCGCGGGAAGATTTGCGGCCGATGGATCGTGTCCACCTCAATTTCGCGCCGGGCAAGGCTGCCCCGCGCCCGATCCGATCTTCATCCTCGGCCTGCCGCGTGCGGGATCGACCCTGCTCGAACAGATCCTCGCCTCGCACAGCCAGATCGACGAAATCGACGGCACGCTCGAGCTTCCCGACATCCTCGCGCTCGCCCAGCGCGCGGTGCGCACCGCCAGCTCCGAACAGGTCCGCCGCCCGCTCAACACCAGCGGCGTCGCGCAATGGAAGCCGTTCGAGCCGTGGCTCGGCCCGCTCAAGGCGGCGCTGGGGCGGCTTATCCTCCCGCCAAGAAAGGAAGAAAAATTTCGCGACAAAAGTGAGGGATAAGGAGATTTGCTGCGTATTACCGGCGTACGATATACCTTGATGAAATCGATATAACTATTTGAAATTTAATGAAGAATTCATATTGACCTGTATATACAATTGATGCTCCTTCCGGGTCATTACGAATCGGGGGAGAGTCAAAATGAGCAAGAAGGGGGCGCTGCTTTGCGCCGCGATGGTCGTCGCCTATGCGACACCGCTACACGCACAGCAGTCGCAGGCCGAACCGGCCGCCGGCAACGACACGTCGGGCGACGTCGTGGTCACCGGCTCGCGCATCCGCCGGCAGGATCTCGCGGGAGTCGCGCCCGCCACAATCGTCTCGGCCGAACAGATCGAGAATACCGGCATCGTCAACATCGAGACGGTGCTTCAACGGCTTCCGTCGGTCGCGGGCGCCGCGGGCAACCAGACCTCGGCTTATTGGACCAGCAACGGCTATGGCACCGCCCAGGTCAATCTGCGTGGGCTCGGCATCAAGCGCACCCTGGTTCTGCTCAACGGGCGCCGCCTCGTGGCGGGCGGTACGGGCGCCAATTCTTCGCCCGATCTCAATATGATCCCCGTCGTGGCTTTGGGGCGGACCGAGGTGCTCAAGGACGGTGCCTCGGCAATCTACGGCGCCGATGCGATGGCCGGTGTGGTCAATCTGATCACGCGCACCGATTATGAAGGGCTCGGCGTCAGCCTGCGCAACGGCATCACCGAACGCGGCGACGGATCGGATTTCACCGCCGACCTGATCTGGGGCATCCGCAACGAGCGCGGCGGCTTCATGGCCGCGGCGACCTATCAGAAGACCAGCGCGGTCAATATGGCGAGCCGCGCGCCCTGCTCGCTCGCCGAAACGACGCCGGGCAAGCTCTCGTGCATCAACAGCGCCTCCACGATCGGCGGCCGTGCCGTGCTGCCCAACGGGCAGCAAATCAACTTCAACCAGATCCCCGGCGGCGACGGCAATTTCTACGAGCCGTACAGCGCCGCGAAGCACAATTTCAATTCCAACCCTTTCCTCAACGCAGTGAGCCCGGTCGAACGCATCAGCACCGCTTTTTTCGCCGATTACAAGGTGACCGACGGCATCACCGCCTTCGGCGAATTCCTTTACACCTATCGCAAGTCGAACCAGATCGCGACGCCGGGCACGCTGCGCAATCTCAGGATCGCGGCGACCAACCCGACCAATCCGACGGGGCAGGATATCGTCCTGATCCAGCGCCGCCTCGCCGAGCCGGGGGGGCGCCGCTTTTTCCAGGAGACCGATACCTGGCAGGGCACGTTCGGGTTGCGCGGCAAGCTGGCGAATGACTGGGCGTGGGAGGTCGCGGGGAGCTTCGGCCGCAATACAGCGATCGATGGCTCGACCAACATCGCCAATCTCGAACGCGTCGCCAATACGCTCGATACCAGCAAGTGCAGCGCGACCGTCGGCGCGGCGATCCCGTGCGGCGATTATCTCGGCTATGGCGATCTGACGCCGAAAGTTCTCGATTATATCCTGTTCACCTCGCGCGATCGCGGCGGCAACGAACTCGCCACGGTGACCGCGGACATCAACGGCAATCTCTTCCGCCTGCCCGCCGGCCCGGTCGCCTTCGCGGCGGGCGCGGTCTATCGCAAGGAAAAGGGCTGGCGCGATCCCGATCCGCTTACCGTGCTCGGCGTCGCCAATACCAACCAGCAGGATCCGATCTCGGGATCGAGCACCGCCAAGGAAGCCTATTTCGAGCTTTCGGTCCCGGTGCTCGCCAACACGCTTTTCTTCAAGGCGCTGACGATCGACGGCGCGGTGCGCTATTCGAACTATGACCTGTTCGGCAGCGACTGGAATTACAAGCTGAGCGCGGATTGGGTGGTCAGCGACGGCATCCGCCTGCGCGGCACCTATGGAACCGGCTTCCGTGTCCCCAATGTGCCCGAACTGTTCGGTGGCGTCTCCGAGGGGAATCTCACCACGACCGATCCGTGCAGCCGCTATGCGCAGAGCGGCAATGCGACGCTGATCGCCAATTGCCGCGCGTCGGGCGTGCCGGCCAATTATGTCCAGCTCGGATCGACGATCCTCACCACCAGCGGCGGCAACCAGAAGCTCAGGCCGGAAAGCTCGACGAGCTGGACGATCGGCACCGTGCTCCAGCCGCGCACGCTCGTGCCCGGCCTGTCGCTCACCGCCGACTGGTTCGACATCGATATCAAGGATGCGATCCGCACCATTCCGGGATCGACCAAGCTCGCGGTCTGCTATGCCAGCGCCAATCTGTCGCACCCGTTCTGCGGCGATTTCACGCGCAGCCCGCTCACCGGCGAAGTCACCTATCTGTCGGCCCAGCCGATCAATACCGGGCGCGAGCAGATGAACGGGCTCGATCTCGGCCTCGTCTATGAACGCAGGATCGGCGCGGTCGCGCTGACGGTCGATCTCAATGCCACCTATCTCAACAAATATGTCGTGATGCCGTTCGCCGGCGCAGAGCCGATCGTCTTCGACGGCTTTATCGGCGGTGGCAATGGCGGCTATTCGAAATGGCGCGGCTATGGCGTGATCACCGCGGCAAGCGGCGGCGTCACCGCAACCTGGTCGACGCAATGGATCGGCAAGGCGACCGATTTCAACGCGAAGCCGGGCCAGATCGGCTATAAGACGCCCGACGTGTTCTACCACAATGCACAGCTGGCGTTCGAAATCGACGCGAAGACCCGCTTCCAGGTCGGCGTCGACAATCTGTTCGATCGTAAGGCGCCCTATATCCAGAGCTTTACCGACGGCAACACCGATACGATGACCTACGACCTGCTCGGCCGGCGGTTCTACGTCGGCATGCGAACGGCCTTCTGAAGCGTATAGGGCGATGGCACGCACAATCCGCTGGCCGCTCGTCGCACGGCGGTTCCACAAATGGCTCGCCTTGCTCGTCGGGGTTCAGGTCGTGCTGTGGACGCTCACCGGTTTCTACATGGTGGTCGTCCACATCGATACGATCCACGGCGATCATCTGGTTCGCGCAGCTTCGGCCAGGGCGGTCGATTTGCGCGCCATCGCCCCGCCCTCGCGGATCCTTGCGGCGCGTGCCGACGTCTCGGAGCTGCGGCTCCAGCATCATCTCGATCGACCGGTGTGGCGCGCGGAAACGCGGGGCGGCGCTGCGCTGTTCGACGCGCGGAGCGGGCAGCCGCTGCCCCGGCCGACCGAAGCCGATATTCGCGCGCTGGCGCGGCGCGCTTATGCCGGGACCGGCGACATTGTCTCCGTGCGGCTGCTCACGCGCGCGCCGCAGGAAATGCAGGCGCGCAAACCGCCCTACTGGCAGGTCGAGTTCGCCGGCTGGAACCGGCCGACCTTCTATCTGTCGCCGGCGACTGGCGAACTGATCTCGCGACGCCACAATCTGTGGCGCATCTTCGACTTCGCCTGGATGCTTCACATCATGGACTATGACGCGCGGACCGACGTCAACAATCCGCTGCTGCGGGTCGCGACGTGGAGCGCATTCGCCATGGCCGCGAGCGGGGCGTGGCTGCTGATCTGGGCCTTTCCACGCAGGAAGAAGAAGAAGAAGAAGGAGGCGGCGATATGAAGCGTATCCGCTTGTCGCCCTTGCTGTTCCGCCGGATCCACAAATGGGTCGGGCTGATCCTCGGCATTCAATTCCTGCTCTGGGCATTGAGCGGCTCGATGATGGCGCTGCTCGATAAGGATGCGGTCGGCGGTCACGACATGCCGGCCGAGCACGCGCTGCCCCTGCCCACGCAGACCTCGCTGATCGCCCCCGCTGCGCTCTCCGCGTCCGCGCCGATCAGCGGCCTCGCGTTGCGCACGCTTGCCGGGCGCCCGGTCTACGAGCTGCGCACGGCCAACGGCATCCGGATCGTCGATGCGATCGACGGCCGCCCCCTCACGATCGATGCGACGATGGCGCGCGCGGTCGCCGCATCGGCCAATCAGGCACCGGTGCGGCAGGTCGAGCGGCTCGCCAAGCCCAATCTGGAGGCCCGCGAGCATAAGGGTGCGATGTGGCGGGTCGATTTCGCCGACGCGGCCAACAGCAGCGCCTATGTCGCCGCCGACACCGGACGGTTGCTCGTCATGCGCGGCGATACGTGGCGGACGTGGGACTTCTTCTGGATGCTGCACAATATGGATTATGTGAGCCGCGCCAGCTTCAACCACCCGCTGATCATCGTCGTCGCCTTCGGCGTGCTGTGGCTCTCCGGGACGGGCTTCTACTTGCTGTTCAAAAGCTTCAACCGGGTCGATTTCCGCTGGCTGCGACGGCGGCGGCGCGTGGTCGCCAAGCCGGTCGGATAGGTCAGACGCCCGGCACCGAGAAGCTGGCGGAAAGCTCGAAACGATGCGCCGGATGGGTCAGGCAGGCATGCGAGACCAGCCGTCCCCGGCTCCAGGTCTGACGGATCATGATGAGGGCCGGTTCCTTCTCATCCAGCCCGAGTAACGCGCGGGTCGAAGCATCGGGCATCGCGGCGCGCACGCGGTGCTCCACCCGCTCGAGCGGGGCGATCCGCGTCAGATATTCGTTGGGCGTGGTGCGGGTGAAATCGATCCTGCCATAATCGGGGGCCGCGGATGCCAGCACGATACGATCCTCGAGCTGGATCGGCCACTCGGCCTCGTGGTGGACGATGATCGAGTGGAACAATCGCGTCCCGGCGGGAACGTGCAGCAGCGCCGCGGTCGCCACCGTCGCGCGGACGATGTCGTTCTGCACCACCCGCGCGCGATAGGCGTGGCCGCGCGCGCGGACCTCGTCGGCGATGTTGCGGATTTCGATCATATGGCCGATCGGCCTTGGCTCGGCGACGAACGACCCGCTCCCTGCTCGCCTGACCAGCATGCCGGCGCTTTGCAATTCGCGCAACGCGCGGTTGACCGTCATGCGCGATACGCCGAACCGCGATACCAATTCGGCCTCCGACGGCACGCGATCGCCCGGACATAATTCGCCGGTCCTGATCGCCTCGCTGATGAAATGTTTGATCGCCGCATAATGTGGCGTGTGAGGATTTTGCCCCGCGTCCCGCCCGTCCGTTGCTGCGTGTTTGGCGAGCGTCGCTGTCATGCGCCCGCTATATCGGCCTTGCGCAATCGGCGCCATGACTTCGGCGGCGCCATGATATCGATCAGCGCTCCCTCAGCTCGAACGGGATGCGGACGAGCCCCCGCACCTTGCTTGGCCGCCCCTCGATCACCGTCGCGGACCAGCGCCAGCGGCGCACCGCGGCGAGTGCGACCTTGTCGAGCCGATCCGACCCGCTGCTTTCGGCGACCGATATCGCGCTGACCCGGCCCTCCTCGTCGACCACGACGAGCAGAACGACGGTGCCCGTTTCGCGCCGACGTCGCGATTCCACCGGATAACGCGGGGGCTCGGCCGAGAGCAGCCGGGTATCGAGGTTGACCAGCGCCGGCGGCACGGATGCGACCGTCGCGGCTTTCGCCACGATCGGCGCGACGGGCTCGGGCGCCCGTGCGATCTCGACCGTGACGGGCGCGGTGGGCGCCTTGACGACCGACGGCGGTGCGACGACCGATCGCGGCGTGGGCGGGCGGTCGACCGCCGGCTTCGTCGGCAGTTCTACCGGCGCCGGCGGCGGTTCGAGCGGGAGGAGCCGGACCACCAGCGGCGTATGCGGCAGACGCCGGACGACCTCCACCCCGGCATATTCGAGCGCCACGATCCCCGCGGCATGGGCCGCGACGATCGCGGCAAGCGCGACCCAATGCGGCCGGCGCGCGGGCTCGTATCGCCCGCGCGCCTCCCCCTCTCCTGCCGACGGCGCCGGGTCGACCGCCCGCGAGACGGCCGATCTCGTTGCGCGCGCGCGGGGCAGGCCGGGCGAGATGATCAGAACCGCGCGTTGAGGCCGAGCTTGAACGCGGTCGGCGAGCCCGGCGTGTGGTTGGTGTTGCTGTGCGCATAGAGGAAATAGCGCTTGTTGAAGATATTCTCGACATTGAGCTGGAGATCGAGCTCGGGCGCCACGCGGAAATAGATCGCGCCGTCGAACCGGGTATAGGCCGGCATCGTGACCGCATTGTCGGTGGCCGAGAAGCGCTTGCCCTGGTGGATCATCCCGACCGCCACGCCCAGCGCCTCGATCGGATCGAACCGCGTCCACAGCGACGCCGCGTTCCTGGGCACGTTGGGGACCAGATTGCCGCGCTGGACGGTGCCCGATTGCGAGTCCAGGAATTTCGCATCGGTATAGGTATAGGCGCCGATGACGCTCAGCTTGTCGGTGATCTCGCCCTGCGCGCTGAGCTCGAAGCCCTTGGTGCGCTGGCGGCCGATCGGCACGGTCGGCGAGCGCGGGTCGTTCGGGTTGCTCAGCGCGAGCACATTGTCGCGATCGAGCTGGAACAGCGCGGCGGTGACATTGAAGGTCGGGACGATATCCCATTTCGCGCCGATCTCGTAATTATCGTACCGTTCTGGCGCGAGGTTTTCGGTCGACAGCGACAGCCCGGTGAGCTGGTCGCCCCCGCGCGGCAGATAGGTCCGCGAAAAGGCCGCATAGATCGACGCCTGTTCGACCGGCTTGAAGATCAGCCCGGTGCGCGGCGACCAGAGAATGTCGGTCGCCTCGAGATCACGGCGCTGCGTCGCGGGGAAGCCTACGGTGCGGCGATCGTACACGCTGGTCGTGATATGTTCGTAGCGGAGGCCGAGCACGACATCGACCATCGGCGAAAAGGCGATCTGATCCTGGATATAGCCCGCCGCGACCGTGGTGATGCCGCGATTGTCGTTGCTGGTCGACGTCGGCCGGAAGAGGATATCGGGGCGACGGACGCGCGGCGACGCGATCGTCGCATAAATCTTGGAGACGCCGTTGGCATTGGTCGCGGTCGGGAATAAGCCTTCGACGCGGAAATTGTCGCTAACTTGCCGCCCGAGTTCGACCCCGGCCAGCAGCGTGTGCTCGATCGCACCCGTGGCAAAGGCTACGTTGAGATCGGTCTGGTTGATGAGGTTCTGACGCTGCGTCGTCGCCTGGTAGCTCTGAATCTCGACGATCGTCCCTGCGGCATAGCTGCCGCGCGGCAATCCCTCCGGGTTGACCGAGGTCTTGGTGTTGACCGCGCCGGGATAGGTGTTGCGATATAATTTGCTGTAATCGGCATAACGCGTGCGGTTGCGGATCGACAAAGTGTCGCTGAAGCGATGCTCGATGTAGAGCGTCACCGCATCGGTATTGGTCCAGGTCGGGCTGTTCTGCGGATCGCCGAAGAACCGCTCGGGCGGCGTTTCCAGCGGGCGCCCGAGATAGGCCGAAACCCCGCGGTCGGCGACGCGATCGTCCTGAAAATGCTCGTATCCGGCGGTGATCGTCGTCTTGTCGTCGAGACTGAACGTAATCGTCGGGTTGAACCCCCAGCGGTTGTAATTGACCCCGTCGCGATAACTGTTGCTGTCCTGATAGACCCCGGTCAGCCGCACCGCCACCGCCCCGCTGAGCGGGGTGCCGACATCGAATTGCGCGCGCTTATGCTCGAAACTGCCGCCCTCCAGCCGGAAGGCGCGATGCGGGGTCCAGTCCGCGACCTTGGTGACGCGGTTGACCAGCCCGCCGACGCCGCCGCGGCCGAAGATCATCGCATTCGGCCCCTTGAACACTTCGAGCCGCTCGATGTTGTAGAAATCGCGATAGGTCTGGATGTCGTCGCGGATGCCGTCGACGAAATAATCGCCGGTGGTGGCATTGCCGCGGAAGATCAGCGTCTCGCGATTGCCCTCGCCCTGCGCGACGAATACCCCGGGGACGTAGCGGGTCGCCTCGGCGATGCTGCCCGCGGCCTGATCGAGAATTTGCTTGATCGGCACCACCGTCACGCTTTGCGGCACGTCGATCAGCGGCGTATCGGTGCGGGTGGCGCTGATGCTGCGCGATACCTTGTAGGAGGTTTCGGCCTCCTTCTCGTCGATCGCGGTATCGGTCACGACGACGCTGCCGAGCTCGGCCGGCTCTTCCTGCGCCTGCGCCGCGGCGGGCGACGCCGCCGCAACGGCGACCGCGATAGACAATGCGCGCGGTGAAACATGCGCCAAAATACTGAGTTTCATCAAATCCCCCTGCCCGCCTCGGCTATTGCGAACCATTTGCATGACGCGCTTGGCGCGCTGGCGGGCGGGGATCAACTCGGCATCGCCTACATTGGGCAATCGTATTGCAGCCCCAATGTAACCCCAATTTACAAGACGACTGTCCCGGCGCGCGCCATGTTGCCCCGGCGCCGTTGCTTGGCGCCGCGCTGGGTCGATTGGGCGATCTCGTCGGATGAGATGGTGCTTTTGCCGGCGGGCGGGCGGCGGTGGAGAGGCGGCGTATCCGCGAGTTAGGATGTGAAATGCGCGTGTTGGTGATCGAGGACGATGCCGGAACAAGGGCGTTCGTGGCGCAGGGGCTCGCCGAAGCCGGGCATCGCGTCGCGACCAGCCCCGACGGGCGCGACGGGCTGTTTCAGGCGACCAGCGGCGATTTCGACGCGATCGTCGTCGATCGGCTGCTACCGGCGCTCGACGGGCTCGCGCTGGTCAAAGCGTTGCGCGCCGCCGGCGAAGCGACGCCGATCCTGATGCTGAGCGCAGCCGGTGGGGTCGCCGATCGCGTCGAAGGGCTGGAAAGCGGCGCCGACGATTATCTGGTCAAGCCATTCGCCTTCTCCGAGCTGGCCGCGCGGCTGACGGCGCTCACGCGACGACCGGTATTGCGACGCGACCCGCATCGCTTGACGGTCGGCGACATCATGCTCGATTTCGATCGCCGGACGGTCGAGCGCGGCGGCCGGCGCATCCATCTGCAACCGCGCGAATTCGCGCTGCTTGCCGAGCTCATGCGCAATCCGCATCGGGTGATGACGCGCACCATGTTGCTCGAACGCGTATGGGATCTCGATTTCGACCCCAAGACCAACATCGTCGAGACGCATCTCTGCCGGCTGCGGTCCAAGCTCAATGCCGGCTTCGACGAAGATGCGATCGAGACGGTGCGCGGCGCCGGTTACATGATCCGGGGCGGCTAGACGCTCTGTCGCCCGCAACGTCGAGGCGAAGTTCCTGACGCACCGCCAAATCACCGGATCGTCGCCCCGGCGCAATGTTGACGTCATCTTCTTCATGCACGAGCGCGCGTCGATGTATCGGAGTTTGCGCATGAATTTCCGCCCCTTCCCGCCCCGCCCGCGTCGCTTCCACCCGCTGTTCGGCGCCTTCGCGCTGGCCGGGGCGTTGCTGGCGGGTTGCTCGGTCGATATAATGCGCGGCTATGTCGGGCGCTCGCCCGAGGACGTGATGGCGCGTTATGGCCCGCCGATCGACGTTCGCGATCTCCCCGACGGCCGGCGCGCCTATCAATGGATGCAGAGCGAAACCGAAACGAGCGGCGGCGAAGCCGTCTCGCGGGTCGAACATCGCGGCGATCATCCTCGCACCCGTGTCGAATATTCGCCCACGACGACCAGGGAGAAGCGCTGCTTCTACACTTTCTACGCTCACCGCACCCCTTATGGCTGGCGGATCGAGGATTTCAGGCGCCCCGAATTCGGCTGCTGACCCTCACCATCTTTTAAGCGCGCGCGCCGAGCGGTCACCGTTTCGGCGCGTTCGCACGTTCGGTCTCCACTCGCCAGTGGACGCGCGCGCGGCGCGCGCCTAGCAAGCTAATCGCCGCTGCGAACAAGAGAATGAACATGGTAGAACGCGCCACCCCTGATCCCGAATTCGAAGCGTTGCTGCGCCACATTCAGGAAAGCCGCGGGCTCGATTTCCGCGGCTATAAGCGCACCAGCCTGCGCCGCCGGATCACGTTGCGGATGGAAGCGGTCAACGCGGAGAACTTCGCCGCCTATCGCGCGCATCTCGAAGCGCAGCCGAGCGAATATGAGGAATTGCTCAACACCGTGCTGATCAACGTCACCTCCTTCTTCCGCGACGAAGAAGCTTGGGCGGTGACGCGCGACAAGGTGATTCCGCAAATCCTCGCCAACGCCGAGGAAGATCGCGCGATCCGCATCTGGAGCGTCGGCTGCGCGAGCGGCGAGGAGCCCTATTCGATCGCGATGCTGCTCGCCGAGGCGATGGGGATCGGCGAATTCTGCCGGCGGGTGAAGATCTACGCCACCGATCTGGACGAAGAAGCGCTCAAGGTCGCGCGCCTCGCGACCTATTCGCCGCGCGAGGTCGACAGCGTGCCCCCGGACTATCTCGAAAAATATTTCGAGCGCACCAACAATCATTACGTCTTCGAGCGCGAGCTCAGGAAGTGCGTCATCTTCGGCCGGCACAATGTCGTCCACGACGCGCCGATCTCGCGCATCGACCTGCTGACCTGTCGCAACCTGCTGATCTATCTTGAGGCCGAGACCCAGGCGCTGGTGCTGCCACGGCTGCATTATGCGCTCAACGTCGACGGCTTCCTGTTTCTCGGCAAGGCCGAGACCCAACTCGCGCGGTCCTCGCTCTTTCGGCCGGTCGATATGAAACACCGCATCTTCGCCAAGGTGCCGCAGGAATGGCGCCGCCCGATCAACGGCAGCTTCACCGCCGGCCGCGCACCGCGGCTCGACGTGCCGCTGCCCGACAGCCATTTGATGGAAGCGGTGCTCAACGAGGCCGGCACCGCCTTGCTGGTGATCGACGCCGCGGGCGCGGTCGCGCTGGCCAACCAGCCGGCGCGGATGCTGCTCGGCGTCGGCGAGGCCGATGTCGGTCGCCCGTTCCAGGATCTGCCGATCTCCTATCGCCCGATCGAATTGCGCGGGCCGATCGACGAGGCGTTTCGCAGCCGGCGCGGGGTGCGGCTCGAAGATCAGGAATATCGCCTCAACCAGAGCGAGGTGATGCGGCTGACGATCGACATCCGCCCGCTGCAGCGCGCCGACGGCAGCGTCCACGCGATCCTGCTCGCCTTTCACGATCACACCGGAATCCACACCTTACGCCGCGAACTTGAAGCGGCGCAGGAGAATCTGGAGCAGTCGATCGAGGAATTGCAATCGGCCAACGAAGAGCTCGAGACGACCAATGAGGAGCTTCAGTCGACCAACGAGGAGCTCGAGACGACCAACGAGGAGCTCCAGTCGACCAACGAGGAGCTCGAAACGCTCAACGAGGAAGCGCGCTCGTCGAACGAGGAAATGGAATCGGTCAACGAGGAACTGCGCATCCAGGCCGAGCAGGCCGCCGGCTATCGCCTCCACCTTGAATCCGTCCTCAGATCGATGAACGCCGGGATCGTCGTGCTCGACGCGCGCCACACGATCCAGAGCTGGAACCGTTGGAGCGAGAACACCTGGGGGCTGCGCGCCGAGGAGGTGGCGGGCACCAGCTTCGACAAGCTCGACATCGGGCTGCCGGTGCTCCAGTTGCGCGACAGCCTCATCGCGGTGCAATCGGGCAGCGAGGAACATGCCGAGCGCCAGCTCGAAGGCGTCGATCGTCGCGGGCGGCGCATCCTGTGCCGCGCGCGGGTGACCGGGCTGATCGACGAGAACGGCGCCAATCACGGACTCGTGCTGGTGTTCCAGGACATCACCGAGGAACGCACCAACGAGGATTTCACCCGCCATCTCGGGCGGGTGCTCGGCGCGGCGCTCAATCAGATCTATTTCGTCGATCCCAAGACGCTGCGCTTCCTGCTCGTCAACGATGGCGCGCAGAAAAAGCTCGGGCTCACCACACAGCAGCTGATGCAGATCGCCCTGCCCGATATCCTGCCGAGAATATCGGCCGACGATCTTCACGCGCTGTTCGCGCCGCTGATCAGCGGTGAGCAGGCCGAGATCGTGTTCGAAACGGCCTTCCGCGCCGCCGACGGGAGCGAATTCCCCGCGCAGGCCTGCGTCCAGTATTTCCCCGACGAGGCGCCACCGATCCTCACGCTGATCGTCCAGCAGACAGGCAATCGCGCGGAGATCGGCGCGGGAATCGATCGCCGCTAGGCCTCGCCCTCGCCGAACGATTTGCGCAGGCTGATCATCGCGTCTTCGAGTGCGCTGATCAGCCTCCCCGATTCCTCGGAAGCCTCGCTCCAGCGTCGCGCCGCATGCGTCATGCCGCGCGCGACGGCGTTTTCCAGCATCTGTTCGAACAATTTGAGTCGATCGCGATGGGTGCGCACCGCGACGCTGAGCGCGCGTTCCAATTCGTCGCATTGCGCCGCCGCGAGCCCGAGCGGGGTGAAGGCATGCCCGACCTGGCAGCGAAAGCGCACCTCGCCGTCCGAGACGATGCAATTGAGCACCCCGCCGCAATCGGGGCAGGACAAATGGCTCGGATCTCCTGGGGCGACGATCTCCGGTTCGGCCACGGCAAACTCCTGTGCGGCAATGCGATCCTCGATCAGATATTCGCGCGGAATGGGAATGCTGGCGGCGACCTCTTCATGTACCAATTGCATCAGCAGCGCGGGCAATTGATCGAGCGGCACGACATGATCGACATGATCGCGCTTGAGCGCGTTTCGCGGCATCGACGGCCATTCGGCGTCCGCCGGATCCTGCACGATCGAGACGCCGCCGGTGGCCTTGATCGCGAGCAACCCGTCGGTGCCGTCGTCGAGCAGCCCGGTCAGCACCGCGCCGATCGTGCGGCTGCCATAATGGATCGCCGCCGAGCGGAACAAGGCGTTGATCGCGGGGCGCGTGCGGTTCTCGTGCGGCCCGCGGCGCATCAGGATCCGTCCCGGCCGCAACAGAAGATGCTGATCCGGCGCCGCGACATAGATGCGCCCGCGCTCGATCTCCTGCCCGTCGACCGGGGAGAGCGCGCGCAGCGGCCCCATCTTGTCGAGCAGATGTGGCAGGACGCTGCGCGCCGACGGCGACAGATGCTGCACGACGAAAATCGCGGCCGGCAGGTCCTCGGGCAGCCCGGCACAAAGCCGCTGCAAGGCACCCACCCCGCCCGCCGACGCGCCGACGACGATGATATCCCTGGTCGGCATCGTGTCTCCTTGCGTGCGGCTTAAGGGAAGAGAACGAGCCGCCGCCGCCGAAGGGTGCACAAAAACTAACTTATTTTTCTGCGTCTTTGCTGCTGATCCGCGCTTTCGTGCGTTAGGTTAACGGGAAAGCCAGGGAACGCCCAGGGAGCGCGATGCCAGATCAAGCGGATTCGACCGTTGGCGGGAGGATATTGCTCGACGAGATCGAGCAATTGCGCACCGCGCTCGAAGCCGCGATCGAAGAGAATGATCGGCTCGCCGAGGACCGCGACCGGCTGCTGCGCCGCGTCTCCGCACTGTCGCGCGATCTGCAGACGGCACATGCCGCCCGGGCGGAAGCCACCCCCGCCCCGGCCGCGCAGGTCCGCGAGCATCAGAACCAGGCCGAGATGGAATTGCGCTCCGCCTTCGAGGAGCTGCAGGTGCTGACCGAGGAATTGGAGCTGGCCAACAACAGCCTCCATCACACCAATCAGGAACTCGATGCGCGGATCGAGGAACGGACGTGCCAGATCCAGGAGATCAGCGCCGCATTGCGCTCGACCGAAGGGTCGCTGCGCACCGTCGCCGATCTGGTGCCCGATCTCTTGTGGCGCACCGATGCGGCCGGCGAGGCGGATTGGTTCAACCAGCGCTGGTTCGAATATACCGGCGATTATGCGGCCGATCCGCTCGGCAAGGGCTGGATCGAGGCGCTGCATCCGCTCGATCGCGAGTCGGCGCTGGCCTCCTGGGCCCAAGCGATCAAGGCCGGCACGCCCTGCCAGCAGCAGAAGCGTATCCGCGCCGCGGACGGCGATTATCGCTGGTTCCTCATCCGCGCGGAGCCGATGCGCGACGAGCAGGGCACGATCACCGCCTGGTTCGCCGCGGCGACCGACGTCCACGAACATCATATCGGCATGGAGGCTTTGCAGCAGAGCGAGCTGCGGTTCCGCACCCTGGTCGAAGGCATGCCGCAACTCGTGTGGCGCGCGATCGAGGGCGGGAAGTGGACCTGGTCGAGCCCGCAATGGACGCGTTATACCGGGCAGAAGGAAGAAGCGAGCCACGCGACGGGCTGGCTCGACATGTTCCACCCCGACGATCGCGATCATGCAGTCGAGGCGTGGTCGCGCGCGCCGGACGCCGGCAGCCTTGAATTCGAAGGGCGGATCTTCCACGCCGCGGAGGGGCGCTATCGCCATTTTCGCACCCTCGCCTCGCCCGTCCACTTGCCCGAAGGCCCGATCCTCGAATGGCTCGGCACGTCGACCGATGTCGACGATCTGCTCCAGCTTCAGGCGCAGCAGGAAATATTGGTCAAGGAGTTGCAGCACCGCACGCGCAACGTGATGGCGGTGGTGCAGGCGGTCGCCGGTCGCACGCTCAAGGAAAGCCAGTCGCTCGAGCAATTTGCCGAACGTTTCGAAGATCGCCTGCAAGCACTCGCGCGGGTCCAGGGGTTGCTGTCGCGGCGCGCGAGCGGGCTGCGCGTCACCTTCGACGCGCTGGTGCGCGAGGAATTGTCGGCGCTGGTGACGCTGGACGCGGACGGCAAGGGCAGGCAGGTTACGCTGCGCGGCCCCGCTGGCGTCCCGCTCAAGTCCGCGCTGGTCCAGACACTGGCGCTGGCGCTGCACGAGCTTGCTACCAATGCAGTCAAGCACGGCGCGCTGTCGCAGCCCGACGGACATCTCGATATCTGCTGGGAAATCCGCGAACCCAAGGCCGATGAGCATCGCTTGTTCATCGACTGGCGGGAAAGCGGGATGAAAGGGATGCGCGACAGCGACGTCCTGCCGCAAAGCGACGGCTATGGCCGCGAACTGATCGAGCGCGCTCTGCCTTATCAGCTTCGCGCGCGCACGACCTTGGGGATCGACGCGGGGGGCGTTCATTGCACGATCGACGTGCAGGTGCCGGTAGGGGACCGCATCGGGGAGAAAATCGATGGCTAGTCAAACGCTGCAAGGTTGCCGCATTCTGATCGTCGAGGATGAATTTCTGCTCGCGGACGATCTCGCGCATGTCCTCGACGATGCCGGCGCGACGGTGCTCGGCCCGGTGCCCAGCGTGCGCGACGCGCTGGAGTTGATCGCGGGCGAGAAGGCGATCGATTTCGCGGTGCTCGAAGTCAATCTGCACGGCGACATGGTGTTTCCGGTCGCGGATGCGCTGGTCGCACGCAGCGTGCCCTTCGTCTTCGCCACCGGCTATGACGAATGGTCGCTCCCCGAACGTTTCTTCACGGTGCCGCGGCTGGAAAAGCCGTTCCGGCCGGAGCGGCTATCGAGCAAGCTCGAACCGCTCATCTCATGCGGCGCGCAACAACACCATTAAATTGCCCGGAAAAATCCGCACGGCTGCGATCGTGCGTTGAGCGCCGATTCTCGCCAGCTTGATGAAGCACCTAGGGGATTCGTGTGACAATTTGATTGCAGCACGATGTCTCCGCGACGGCGGATGATATTATCTTATTGAATAATAACGCCTTACTTCCGCACACCGTTCTTTGCTGCGGCGCCCGTCACTGTCCCTGAACTGTCACATAACGCGCCTATTCGCGGCGCCACGGGAGACGAAATAGCGCCATGACGCACTTGAAAGGGCGGTTTGATGAGACGGGTTCTTCTGCTTGGCGTGTCGGCGGTATCGCTGACATGCGCGACTCACGCTTGGGCTGATCCCGCCGCGGCGCATCGCTGCGTGAAGGGAAGCAAATCGCGCGCCTGCCGCGCCGCGCGGCGCGGGGCCGGCACCGACAGCAGCGTCCGCGAGGAGATCGCGCAACTCCGTGCCGAAATCGCCGACCTGCGCCAGCAGCTCGCCGAACAGACCGCGACCACCACCCGCCTCGCCGCCGCCCCCGCGCCGGCCCCCGCCCCGGTCCAGACGAGCAACGCGGCCGACACCGCCGCGATCGCCACGCTGACCGAGCAGAATGCCGATCTGCAGCGCCGCGTCGCCAAGATGGAGAAGCCCGATCGCCTGCCGTTCAAGGGCATTTCGATCACGCCCGGCGGCTTCCTCGAAATGACCTCGATCTACCGTACCCACAATCAGGGCGCGGACATCGCCTCCACCTTCAACAATATTCCGTTTCCGCAGAGCCACGTCGCCAATACGCACGAATTCCGCATGACCGCGCGGCAGAGCCGCCTGTCGCTGCTGGCAGAGGGCGATGCGTCGAAGCAGACCCACCTCGCCATGTACGGTGAGTTCGATTTCCAGGCTGCCGGCGTCACCGCCAACTCGAACCAGAGCAATTCCTACAGCCCGCGTATCCGCAACCTTTACGGCACGATCGACCAGAAGCTCGGCAGCGGCGACATCACTGCGCATGTCCTGTTCGGGCAGAATTGGTCGCTCGCCACGATGAATTCGAAGGGCATCACCCCGCGCGCCGAGGTGACGCCGCCGGTGATCGAAGCGCAATATGTCCCCGGCTTCACCTTCACGCGCCAGCCGCAGGTGCGCGTCGCGGTGGATTTCGACAAAAAATGGTGGTTCGCGCTCTCGCTTGAAAATCCGCAGACGACCTTCACCGGCACCGTTCCTTCCGGCTTCCCGGATCTCGTCACCACCGTGCCCGCGGGCAGCGGCTTCGGCGGGAACGGCATCGCGGAAAACGCGATTTCGGCCAATCGCTACCCCGACGTGATCGGCAAGGTCGCTTATGAGGGCAAATTCGCCGGGCGCACGCTGCACATCGAAGCCTTTGGCATGGTGCGCGATTTCTACGAGCGGCTGAACGGGACGAACCATGACGTCCGCGGCTGGGGCGCCGGCGGCAGCATCGGCACCCAGATCATCCCGGGCGTGCTGGACGCGCAGTTCAGCGGCACCGTCGGCGACGGGATCGGGCGCTACGGCGCCGCCAATCTCGCCGACGTGACCTTCAACCCCGATGGCACGCTGACGCCGCTGCGCGAATATATGCTGCTCGGCGGGCTCACCGCGCATCCGACCAAGATGCTCGACATCTATGTGTTCGGCGGCGAGGAATGGGAAGACGCGCATTGGTCGACCGTCAACGGGGTCAATTACGGCCTCGGCAACCCGAACTTCAACGGCACCGGATGCCTGATCGAGGGCTCGCCGCTGCCGTGCACCGTCCAGACCAGGGCGGTGAAGCAAATCACCGCCGGCTTCTGGCAGCGTGCGTTGCAGGGGCCGTGGGGCCGCGTCCAGCTCGGCCTGCAATATAGCCGCACCTGGCGCGAGACGTTCAACGTCAATCAGGGCGGCGCGCCCACCGCGACGCAGAACATGGGGTTCTTCAGCATCCGCTATTACCCGTTCTGATCGCGGGCTGAACTGTCACAAACTTGTCATCGAATGCGCGCAGAGCGGTTTCGGATGAGCGTGGGGGCTTCCAACGCGAATCAGGCCGCTCGCATTCGGCAGCTTATGGAGCAAATATGTTCAAGAAATTCGTGATCGGCACTGCGGCCGTGGCCGTTGGGGGCGCCGCGATTGCCGCCGACATCTCGGGTGCGGGGGCGACCTTTCCGGCGCCGATCTACGCGCGCTGGGCGGAAATCTACAGCCAGCAGGCCGGCCAGCGCCTCAACTATCAGGCGATCGGCTCGGGCGGCGGGATCAAGCAGATCAAGGCCAAGACGGTCGATTTCGGCGCCAGCGACAAGCCGCTGAAGCCCGCCGAGTTGCAGGCCGCGGGGCTCTATCAGTTCCCGACGGTCGTCGGCGGCGTCGTGCCGGTGGTCAATTTCAACGGGCTGCGCGCCGGCCGCCTGCGCCTTACCGGGCAGGTGCTGGGCGATATCTTCCTCGGCAAGATCCGCCGTTGGAACGATCCGGCGATCACCAAGCTCAACCCCGAGCTGAAGATCCCGGGCGCGGCGATCACCGTCGTCCACCGCTCGGACGGGTCGGGCACCTCGTTCCTCTTCACCTCCTATCTGGCGATGAAGAACGCCGAGTGGGCGAAGAAGGTCGGCGCGAGCGACGCGGTGGAATGGCCTACCGGGCTCGGCGGCAAGGGCAATGACGGCGTGACCGCGTTCGTCAAACAGACCGCAGGCTCGATCGGCTATGTCGAATATGCCTATGCCAAGCAGAACAAGCTGCCTTACGTCTCGGTGCAGAACAAGGCGGGCAAGTTCGTCGCGGCGGATGCGGCCAATTTCGCGGCGGCGGCGGCCGGTGCGCGCTGGGCGAGCGCCCCGGGCAATTATCTGCTGCTGCTCGATCAGCCGGGCGCGCAGGCGTGGCCGATCACCGGCGCGACCTTCATCCTGCTCCAGCGCAATCAGGCCAATGCGGCCAATGGCGCGGCGGTGCTGAAGTTCTTCGACTGGGCCTATAAGAACGGCGATGCCGAAGCGGCGAAGCTCGATTTCGTGCCGCTGCCGGCCGCGGTGAAGGCCGCGATCCGCCGCCAGTGGGCGACCAACGTCACCTCGGGCGGAAAGCCGGTTTACGTCTCGCGCTGACGCCAGCGACCGGACCGAGCGGCGCGCCTCGCCTCGCGAAGCGCGCCGCTTTTCGGCATTCAATGTAACGGGCAAGGAACTGGGGATGCACAATCCCGCGATCGGCGGTCGGGCGCCGCTGGGGGAAGATATCTTCCGCTGGCTGTGCCTTTCCGCCGCGACTCTGCTTCTCGCGATCCTCGCGGGGGTGGTGGTCAGCCTCGCGATCGGCGGCTGGCCCGCCTTCGCCAAATTCGGGTTGGGCTTCCTCACCTCGTCGACGTGGAATCCGGTCAGCGACATTTATGGCGCGG
This sequence comes from Sphingomonas sp., assembly GCA_017849555.1. Lineage (GTDB taxonomy): Bacteria > Pseudomonadota > Alphaproteobacteria > Sphingomonadales > Sphingomonadaceae > Sphingomonas > Sphingomonas lycopersici. Next base: position 92,304 of record JAFIGU010000003.1, read on the forward strand.
CGGGGCCGATCGTCGGCACGCTCGTCACCTCGTTCCTTTCGCTGGCGATCGCGCTGCCGCTCGCGATCGGGGTCGCGGTGTTCCTCACCGAATTCGCCCCGGCACGGATCGCGCGGCCGATCGCAGTGGCGATCGAGCTGCTCGCGGGGATCCCGTCGATCGTCTACGGCATGTGGGGATTGTTCGTCTTCGCGCCGTGGTTCGCTGAGAATGTTCAGCAGCCGCTGGCCAATTCGGTCACCCCCGGCTCGCTGATGGACACGCTGACCCAGGGCATCCCCAACGGCGCCAATATCTTCACCGCCTCGATCATCCTCGCGATCATGATCCTGCCCTATATGGCGGCGGTGTTCCGCGAATTGCTGCTCACCGTTCCGGCGCAGGTGCGTGAGGCGGGATACGGCATCGGCTGCACCTCGTTCGAGGTCACCGCGCGGATCTCGATCCCCTATGTCCGCACCGGGGTGCTCGGGGTGATCATGCTCGGGCTCGGCCGCGCGCTTGGCGAGACGATGGCGGTCACCTTCATCATCGGCAACGCGCACGGCTTCCCCAAGAGCCTGTTCGACTCGGGCTCGACGATCGCCTCGACGATCGCCAACGAATTCGCCGAGGCGAGCAGCGACATGCACAGCGCCGCGCTGATCGCGCTGGGGCTGGTGCTGTTCTTTATCACCTTCGGCGTGCTCGCGCTCGCGCGCCTGTTGCTCGCGAGGTCGATGCGATGACCCGGATGACCGCACGCGCCCGCCGCCGCTCGATCATCAACACGATCTTCGTCACCGCCTGCGGGCTCACGGCGGTGATTGCGCTCGGCGCGCTGGCGCTGATCGGCTGGTCGCTGCTCACCAAGGGGATCGGCGGGATCAACGGCGATCTGTTCACCATGTCGCAACCCGCGCCCGGATCGCGCGGCGGCTTGCTCAACGCGATCACCGGCTCGGTCATCCTGTGCCTGCTGGCGATGGTCTTCGCGGTGGTGATCGGGGTGCTCGCCGGCACGTGGCTGTCCGAATATGGCGGGCGAACCAAGCTCGGCCATGTGGTGCGCTTCCTCAACGACGTGCTGCTCTCCGCTCCGTCGATCTTGATCGGCCTGTTCGTCTACGAATTGCTGGTCCGCAACGTTGTCGGGCATTTCTCGGCGCTGGCCGGCTCGGTCGCGCTGGCGATCCTCGCGGTGCCGATCGTGACGCGCACCACCGAGGATATCCTGCTGCTCCAGCCCGCGGCGTTGCGCGAGGCGGGAATGGCGCTGGGTGCGACGCGCGCCTTTGTCGTGCGCAAGATCGTCTGGCGCTCGGCCGCCACGGGCCTGCTCACCGCCGGGCTGCTCGGCTTCGCACGCATCTCGGGCGAGACCGCGCCGTTGCTGTTCACCTCGCTCGGCAATCAGTTCTTCAGCGTCAAATTGCTCCAGCCGATCGCGAGCCTGCCGACCACCATCTTCCAGTTCGCGCTCAGCGCCTATGACGACTGGCAGCGGCTGGCCTGGGCGGGCGCGCTGCTGATCGCGGCATCGGTTCTGGCCATCAACATCGCGGGACGCGCGATCATCCACGGGAAATCATCATGAGCCTGCTCGATAGCGAGGCGGTCGAAACCTACGAACGATCGATCACCGCGCCCCCGGCCGACAATCTGGTGCTCGAGGCGCGCAACCTCGATTTCTTCTACGGCAAGAAGCAGACCCTGTTCGGGGTCGACCTCCCCGTCGAGAAGAACAAGATCACCGCGCTGATCGGCCCTTCGGGCTGCGGCAAATCGACGCTGCTGCGCACCCTCAACCGGATCTACGAGCTCTATCCGGGCCAGCAGGCGACCGGCCGCATCATCCTCGACGGGCAGGACGTACTGGCGGACAAGGCCGGCATCGCCCGGCTGCGGGCGCGGGACGGCGATGCGGTGGAAGTACCGCCGAACAAAATGGACCTCGCCACGCTGCGCGCCCGCGTCGGCATGGTATTCCAGAAGCCGACGCCGTTCCCGATGTCGATCTACGACAATATCGCCTTCGGGGTGCGCCTCTACAAGCGCATCCGCGGCGCGGAGATGGACGAGATCGTCGAGCGCGCGCTGCGCCGCGCCGCTTTGTGGGACGAGGTGAAGGACAAGCTCAAGGAATCGGGTCTCGGCCTGTCGGGCGGCCAGCAGCAGCGGCTGTGCGTCGCGCGCGGCCTGGCGATCGATCCCGAGGTGCTGCTGCTCGACGAGCCCGCCTCCGCGCTCGATCCGATCTCGACCGCCAAGCTCGAAGACACGCTCAACGAACTGGTCGGCAATGTGACGATCGTGATCGTCACGCACAATCTGCACCAGGCGGCGCGGCTCGCGCAGCATACCGGGTTCATGTTCCTCGGCCGGATGATCGAATTCGGGCCGACCGAGGAATTCTTCTCCGCGCCGAAGCTCAAGCGCACGCGCGATTACGTCACTGGCCGATTTGGGTGAGATAGAAGATGGACGAAAAGACCGGCAACGGCGATCGCCACACGGTCGCGGCGTTCGACGTGGAGATGGGCGGCCTGCGCGCGGCGGTGATCCGCATGGGCGGGCTGGCCGAATTCGCGCTCGCCAACACGCTCGCCGCGCTTGAGAAAGGCGACAATGTGCTCGCCGCCAAGGTGGTCGAGGAGGATAAAGCGATCGATGCGGCCGAAGCCGAGATCGATCAGCTCGTGCTGCAGACGCTGGTGCGGCGTTCGCCCTTCGCCGACGATCTGCGCGAAGTGCTGATGGCGCACCGCGTCTCGGGCTATCTCGAGCGCGTCGGCGATTATGCCAAGGGCGTCGCGCGACGGCTCGAGCAGGTCCACTCGCCCGCCGAACGGCAGGCGGCGAAGATGCTCGGCGAGCTCGGCGCGCGCTCCTACGACATGCTGGTCGGCGCGCTCAATGCTTATGCCGCGCGCGACCCGCAAAAGGCCAAGCAGATCTACGAAAGCGACGCGCGGATCGACGAGGAATATCGCCGCGTGTTCCTCGTCCTGCTGACCCAGATGGCCAACGACGCCGCGACGATCCCGGTGATCGGCCAGCTGCTGCTTGCCGCGAAAAGCCTCGAACGGGTCGGCGATCAGGCAACCAATATCGCGGAGATGGTCTATTTCACCTACACCTCGGAGAAGCTGGAATCGCGCCACACCGCGGGGTGAGCGCCACCGCCGGTCAGCGTTCGCCGGCCGGCGCGGCTTCCTTCGCACGGTAATAATCGGCCAGCACCCCGAATGCGATCTTGCGCTGGCCGGTTTCGGAAATCAGCCCCTTGCGGTTCCAGCCCTGCTGGAAATCGGGATTCTGCCGCCGCGGCGAGCGGAAATCCTTGAGGATCCACGGCGACATCCCGCGCAACGTCGGCAGGCGATCGGCCATGCGCAGCGTCTGGCGATAATAATCGGCCTGGAATTCCTCGGAGAATTTCTGCGGGCCGGCAAGATCGTGGAACCCCGCCTTGGCATCCGCGCCGAATTCGGAAAAGACCAGCGGCTTGTTCGCCGGGACATGCCACACGCTGCCCGGCAGATCGGCGAGGCGATCGGGGGTGTACCAGCCGTTATAGGTATTGATCGCCAACACATCGAGCGCGTCCGCCAGCGGATCGGCAAGCGTCATGTCGAGCTTGTCCGGCGATCGCTCGACGAGCAGCGCGGCGCTGACCAGCCGGCTGTCGTCCAGCTTGCGCACGTCCGAGACCAATGTGCGCAGGAAGGTATTGCGCGCCTCGGTCACCGGGGTTTCGTTGGCGACGCTCCAGATCGCGATCGCCGCGCGGTTGCGATCGCGCAGGATGTTTTCCGCGAGCATGTTGCGTGCGGTCGCCAAAGTATCGGGGTTGGACCACGCGACCCGCCAATAGACCGGCACCTCGCTCCACACGATCAGCCCGAGCTCGTCGGCGGTCCGCGTCATCACCTCTGAATGCGGATAATGCGCGAGGCGGACGAAATTGCCGTGCAGCCCGTCCTTGATCTCGCCGAGCAACGCGCGCGCGGCGGCCGGGGTGATCGCGCGCGTCGGATCGGTCCCGAGTTCCTCCTCATGGAGCGAAATCCCCCGCAGGAACACCGGCCGCCCGTTGAGCAGGATATCGGCGCCGCGCACCTCGATCGTGCGGAAGCCGATGCGATCGCGCCATTGATCCTCGCCGGCATCGATCGTCACGTCATAGAGCTTGGGATGTTCGGGCGACCAGCGCACCAGCCCGCGCGGCGCGGCGACGGTCGCGCGCCAATTGCCCGTCGCATCGGTCTTGCCGGCGAGGTCCAGCCCCAGCGCGGCGATGCGTAAATGCACCGCGCGGCCCGCTGCCCCGGCCCCGTCGAGATGCGCGTCGACCGCCAGGCGGCCGTCGCGCGTCAGCCGCACCCAGGCATCGTCGACATAGGTATCGGGCGTGGCGATTAGCCGCACCGGGCGGGTGACCCCGCCGTAATTTTCCCAGTCGGTGACGGGAGGCGGCACCGTCGCTTCGGTCGCCTGCGAATCGACCCCGATCGTAATCTGGTTCTCGCCGTCGCGGAGCCATTGGGTCACTTCGAACGCGAAGGGGGTGAAGCCGCCCTCGTGCCGCCCGAGCGGCCGGCCGTTGAGATAGACCCGCGTCGCATAATTGGCCGCGCCGAAGCGCAGGAAGTACCGCCCCTTGCGCTGCGCCGGCGCGGGGAAGGTGCGCTGATACCACATCAGCCCCTGATAATGACGCAATTCGGGCGCCTCGGTGAGCCACGACGACGGCAGCGTCGTCACCGGCGAGCGCGCGAGATCGAATTCGTAGAGCGTCCGGCTGTCGCGCGCCATCTCACGACGCACGTCGACATCCTGATAGCGCAATTGCCCGCGATCGGGAGGCTCACCGTGGAAGCCAGCGATCCCGGCGCGGAACGGATCGATCGAATAATGCCACGGGCCGGAGAGGTCCATGCCGCCGCGCAAGTCCGCCGCGACGAGCCGCGGGCCGGATGCCGCGGTGGCGAGCGGCAGTGCCGGCGCGTCGGCGGTCTGCGCCAGCACTGGCGCGGCCCCGAATAGCATCGTCGCGATCGCGATCCCGATCCGCATCTTCCACTCCCCTTTTTCGCGTCAGCCGCGGGCGAAGGCGATCCCGCGTTCGACCCCGCGCAATTCCGCCAGCCCGCGCATGCGCCCGAGCAGCGAATAGCCCGGGTTGGTCCGCCGGTTGAGATCGTCGAGCATCTGGTGGCCGTGATCGGGGCGCATCGGGATCGAACGCCTCTCGCGCCGCTGCAGCGCATGCACCGCGCCGATGATCGCGACCATATTGGCGTCGCCTTCAAGATGCGCCGCCTCGTGGAACCCGCCCCCCGCCTCGCGCTGCACCGCGCGCAGGTGAAGGAAACCGATCCGGCTTCCCAGCCGCTCGACCATGCCGGGCAGATCATTGTCGGCACGCACCCCGAACGATCCGGCGCAGAAGCACAGCCCGTTCGAGGCATTGGGCACCTCGGCGAAGAGATGCGCGACATCCGCCTCCGTGCTCACCACGCGCGGCAGCCCGAAGATCGGGAACGGCGGATCGTCGGGATGGACGACCAGCCGGATGCCGACCTCATCCGCCACCGGGCAGACCGCCGCGAGAAACGCGACATGGTTCGCGCGCAGCCGATCGGCATCCACCTCGGCATAATCGAGGATCGCGGCGCGGAATTCGTCGATCGTGAAGCTTTCCTCGCTCCCCGGCAGCCCGGCGAGGATCGTCGCGGCCAGCGTTTCGCGCGCGTCCTCGTCCATTGCGTAAAAGCGCCGCGCGGCCGCCTCGAGCGTGGCGGCATCATAGTCCGCCTCGGCGCCCGGCCGGCGCAGGATATGGAGATCATAAGCCGCCAGCACCTCGGGCTCGAAGCGCAGCGCAAGCGCGCCGTCCGGCAGCGGCCATGCGAGATCGGTGCGGGTCCAGTCGAGCAGCGGCATGAAATTATAGGTGACGACGGTGATGCCGCACGCCGCCAGGTGGCGCAGGCTCTGACGATAATGATCGATCAATTCGTCCCAGTCCGGCCCGCGCGTCTTGATCCCTTCGTGCACGGGGAGGCTTTCGACCACCGTCCAGCCGAGCCCCGCCGCGGCGATCATCTGCCGGCGCGCCTCGATCGCCGCGCGCGGCCAGACCGCGCCGTTCGGCACCTCGTGCAGCGCGGTCACCACCTCGGTCGCGCCGCACTGGCGGATATCCCGTAGCGATACGGGATCGTCCGGGCCGAACCAGCGCATCGTCTGCGTCATCAACATGCCAGAAACCACTCCTCCGGCCCGGTCTTCATCCGCTGCCCCTCAGAAATTGAAGCCGAGCCGCAGCCCGCCGTACCGCCGGAAATCGCGCGGCAACACCGCCTGCGTCGCCTGCAACCCGCCGAAATTGCCCGCAGTATTGACCAGCGACGGGAAATATTGCTGGTCGAACAAATTGTTGATGAAGCCGACCAGTTCCCAGCGGCGCTGCTCGTCGCGCACGCCCAGCCCGATATTGACGATATGATAGCCGCGCTGGAAGGTCTCGGGGTCTTCCGCGACATAATAGACGCTGCTCTGATATTGCCAGTTGAGCTGCGCCACCCCGCGCAGATCGTGGCCGAGCGACGGCGAATAATCCGCCCCGACCGAGAATTTCCACTTCGGCGCCTGTATCGCGCGCGCGCCGGTGAGGTCCTGATAGGCCGGGCGTGCCGGGGTCGTCGGGGTTGCGGGCACCGCCGGGACGCAGCCCTGTGCCTGACTCTGGTTCGGCCAGCATTGCGCGACCGGGAACGACGTATATTTCGCGTCGAGATAGGCCAGCGAGCCGGTGAGGGTCAGATCCCCCAGCCGCGCCGAGCTATCCAGTTCGAGCCCCTTGGTATTGAGGCGGCCAACATTGGTCAGACGATAGTTGGAGGTGCCGTCCGACAGCGTCTCGATCGTCTGCGCCTGCAGATCCTTGTAGGTCGTATCGAAATAGGTGAGGTTGACCGTCAGGCGCCGGTCGAAGAACTGGGTGCGCGCACCGATTTCCTTGTCGCGCGACCGCTCCGGCCGGATCGGCCCCGCCGCGGCGCGATTGGCGTTGAAACCGGTGGTCAGATCGTAAGTCTGGCCCTTGTAGCCGGTCGAATAGGTGCCGAACAGCATCAGCGTCGGCGTCAGCTCATATTTCAGGCTGACGCGATAGGTGCCGGCGGTATCCTCCGCGCTGCCGCTGTAGAAGGTATGCGCGAGATTGTCGCGGAAGGTATAGGAAACCCGCTCGTTCTGGACCCGCCCGCCGCCGGTCAACGTCGCGTGCGGCAGGAACTCCCAATCCGCCTGGACGAACCCTGCGATCTGGCGCGAGCGCGACGTCGCATCCCAATTGGCGAGCGAGAATTGCGGCCCGCGATAGAAGGGCCGCTCGAAATTGACCCCGGCATAATAGACGCCGACGGTATAGCGGAACGGCTTGTCGCCCGGCGACAGCAGCCGCACTTCCTGCGTCAGCAGCCGCGAGCGGAAGGTGCCGATCTGGTTGTTGCTGCCATAAGGCCCCGGCGCCGACGTATCGTCCTGATCGAGATAATCGTTGAGCCGGAACTTGTCATAGGAGCTGATCGAAACGAGGTTCATCTCGCCCAGCCCGACCTCGGTGCGGATATAGCCGCCATAGCCGTAATATTTAGTGCGCGAATTATAGTTGTTGCTGATGTCTTGATTGGTCTCGCTGATCGTCACGCCCGGGAAATTGGTCGCTTCGTTGAGCCCCGGCTGATTGCGCAGCAAGGCATTGGGGTTCATGCGGACGAACGGACGGCCGACGGTGGTGTTGCCGTTGAGATAATTGGCCGAAGCGGTGACGGTCACATTGGGCGCCGGCTCCCAGCGCAATTTGCCGCGCAGGTTCACCGCCTCGCGGCCGTTCACCCACTGGTTGTTGAAGAGATTGTGGACGTTGCCGTTGAAGTTCGAATAGCTCCCCGAGACGATATAGCCGAGCTGCTCCGAAATCGGCCCGGAGATGCTGAAATTGCCGCCATATTCCTGATCGGTCGTCGCCAGCAGATTGGCGCGGACATGCAATGTGTCGGTCGGCGCGCGGGTGATGATGTTGATGAGGCCGGCCGACGCCGACTTGCCGTAGAGCGTGCTCTGCGGCCCGCGCAGCACCTCGATCCGCTCGACATCGGGCAGATCGGTGAAGGCGCGCGCCTGGAAGGCGAGCGGCACTTCGTCGACCAGCACCGCGACGCTCGGCTCGACCCCGATGCCGAACGCGAAGGTGCCGACGCCGCGCAGCGACACATTGGCATTGACCGGGTGTTCGGCGGGACGGACGGTGAGCGACGGCGCGACATTGCCGAGATCCTGGAACTGCCGCACTCCGGCCAGTTCGAGCTGGCTCTGCCCGAGCACCGAGACGGCGAGCGGCACGCTCTGCACATTTTCGGCGCGCTTCTGCGCGGTGACGATGATGTCGCCCATCCCCGGCGTCTCGGCGGCGGGCGGCGGCGGCGGCGCGGCGGGCTGCGCGGTCTGTTCGGCATTGGCGGCGGTGTCGGCCAGTGCCGGCGATGCGCCCATCACCAGCGCGGCGACGAGCGCGGCGCGGCAGGTCGTATGGTGGAATCCAGCCATTTCATCCTCCCCTCAATAGCGAGTCGCGGGCTCTTCGACCCGATCGTCTGGGGCGGCAGCTAACAAATGGCCTGACCACATGCAAGCCTTAGTCGGCGATATTGTCCTTGCCACCTCGCCGAAGCTTCGCTGCCTGTTGCCCGTGCAGCACACTGCTGCTAGGCTCGCCAATGACTTATGCCGGCACAAAGATTGATCAGGCCAGTTGGGCAACCCGCCGCCGCGTCGGACGCGCCGGACGGCCGCAAACTCTATCAGCAGGTCGCCGCCGCGGTGGCGGAAGCGATCCAGCGTGGCGAGTTCGGCCCCGGGCAGCGCATCCCGTCGGAGCGCGAACTGGCGGAGGAATATAAGGTCAGCCGCCCGACGATCCGCGAGGCGATGATCGCGCTCGAGGTGATCGGTGTGGTACGCTCGCGCCACGGCTCCGGCATCTTCGTCGCGGACAATCCGCCGCTCGACACGCCGATGATCGGGCTCGATATCGGCGCCTTCGAGCTGACCGAGGCACGCCGTCTGTTCGAGGCCGAGGCCGCGGCGCTGGCCGCGGTGACGATCACCGATGCCGAGATCGCGACGCTGGAGCGGCTGATCGGCGAGATGGAGCGCGAAAATCAGGCGCATGTCTCGGGTGAACATGCCGATCGCGAATTCCACCTGACGATCGCGCGCGCCACGCGCAATTCGGCGGTCGCCGATGTCGTGCAATCGCTGTGGGATACGCGCTACAAGGCGCCCCTGTGCATGCATATGCTCGAACGCGCGCGCAGCGTGGGGGTGCAGCCGCGGATCGACGAGCATCAGGAAATCCTCGCCGCGCTGCGCGAGCGCAACCCCAAGGCCGCGCGAAAGGCGATGCGCGACCATCTCGGGCGCGTGATCGACGGGCTGCTCCGCGCCACCGAGATCGACGCGCTGGAGCGCGCCCGCGCCGAGGTGGAAGCGAAGCGCACCGATCTGGCGAAGCGCGTCGCGGTCTGATCGGATCGCGCCGCGTCAGTTGATGATTTCGGCGCGCCTGTCCGACTGTAAGGTCGCCAGCCTTTCTCTCCACATCTCAAGCGCTTCGGGCGTCAGTCTGGTCCAATCTTTGGCCTCTCCGACGATCTTGAGCGGGGCGCTGCTGCGATACGATCGGGTGGGATTGCCGGGAAACTTCTTGTCGGTCACGTTCGGGTCGTTCTCAAACGGCCCGGTCGGTTCCACGGCATAAACACGCGGAATCGCGTCGCCTCCGACGAGTTCCGCCGCGATCTCGGCGGCGAGCCCGGCACCGTCCACGAGCGCGGTGAAGTAGATGTGGTTCATCACCACCTCAGGCCGATAGTTCGACCGATATCCCGGGGTGAGGAAATCACCCACGCGCAAATCCGCGATCGTGCCGTGAAAGAACGGCCCCTCGTCCAGAACGTCGCTCGTCGTCATCACCTTACCCTGAGCCGCTAGACCCGAACCGTCATGCCCCGCCGTCCTTCATGCTCGGCCGGCACCCCGCCCTCGATCACCAGCGCGCGCGCCTCGCCCGGCGGGAGCAACAGCGTGATCGCATCGTCGCCCCAGCTCCCCGGCCCCTCGCGTCGCACCGTCGCCACGATACGCGATGCATCGGCGTCTCCGCTCACCGTCCAGCGATCGCACGGGCCCTCGCCGTCGCCGGCATCCTCGACGAACGAACAGGCGAACGCGCCCTCGCGCGGGGGAAACAGCCACAATCCGCGCCGATACGGCCCCGGGTGCCACCCACCTTGCGCCAGATCGACCGCAATCCCCGATCCGGCACGGGCGAGCAAGGGCGGCGGCCCGTCGAGCGGTGCGTCGAGCGTTGCGGTGGTGCCGCCGGCGAAGCGCGCCCCGCTCCACACATCGACCCACTCCGCCCCCGTCGGCACCCGCACCGCGCGCATCGCAGCACCCGGCTCGATCACCGGCGCGGCGAGCAGATCCGCCCCGAGCAGATGCTCGTCATTCTCCGCCCACGCCGCCGGATCGCCGGGAAAATCCATCCACACCGGCCGCACCATCGGCGCATAATCGGCATGATAGCGGTGCAGCAGATCGTAGAAGAACGGGATCAGGCGCTGGCGCAGCGCCATCAGCCGCCGGATCGCGGGCAGCGCCTCGGGATACATCCACGGCTCGTTGACGGTGCGATCGTCGTTCCAGCTGTGGATGCTGAAGCGCGGCATCAGCACGCCGGCCTGCACCCAGCGCACCAGCAGCTCGGGCGACGGCGCGGGGCCCGAAAACCCGCCGACATCATGCCCGCTGTTCGACACTCCCGACAAGGCCAGCCCGATCGCCATCCGCGCATTGTAGCGCAAGGTCTTCCATTCGGTGCGATTGTCCCCGCTCCACGTCTGCGCATAACGCTGCAGCCCGGCCATCCCCGATCGCGTGACGACATAGGGCCGCAGCGCGGGAAAGGCCTCAGCCTGTGCCCGTCGCGATGCGCGGGTCATCAGCAGCGGCTGAACCGGGCGCATCGCGGCGGCGGGACGCGCCGTGCCGAAGCCGGCGAAGCGCGCGCGCTTATCCCAGATCTCATATTCATTATTGTCGTTCCACGTCGCGACCATGCCGTGATCGAGCAATGCCCCCTTCACCTGCGCGCGCCACCAGTCCGCCGCGCGGGGATCGGTGAAGTCGATATAGCTCCCTGCCTCGTCCCAGAATTGCGCCTCGACCGGGCGCCCTTCCTCATCGCCGACGAACACGCCCTCGGCCGCGGCCTCGGCATAACGCGGGTGGCTCAGCAGCAGCGCCGGCTTGATATTGGGCACCAGCACGATCCCGGCATCGGCATAGCTTTGGACGAAGCCCGAGGGATCAGGGAATTTGTCGCAATTCCAATTGAATACATAGCGCTTCTCACCGATCGAGGTGTAACCGGACGAAAGATGGAACGAGGTGCAGCCGATATCGTGCTCGGCGAGCTTGTCGATGAACCCCGCCATCTGCACCGCGGCATCGGGCGCGTCGGTATAGCTCATCGTCGAGCCCGAATAGCCGAGCGTCCAGCGCGGCATCAGCGCGGGGCGACCGGTCAGCCAGGTGAAGCGCTGCGTCACCGCGAGCGGATCGGGGCCGGCGATCATCCATAGATCGAGGTCCCCGCTATCGGCGACCATATGGCGATAGGCGCCGTGATAATTGTCCAGCTCGCGCCCGAAATCGAAGGTGACGTCGGCAACCGTGTCGTAAAAGGCGCCGTGGCACCGCCCCTCGGCATCGGCCACCAGCAGATAGGGGATCGATTTGTAGAGCGGGTCGCTGTGCTCCGCATCATAGCCCATCGGATCGAGATTGGTCAGACGAAAGCGTCGCCCGGCGCGATCGCAATCGCCGGTGCGATCGCCCAGCCCGTAATAGCGTTCGCCCGGGCGCCGCACGCAATAATGATGCGCCCGGCCGTCCCACCAGCCGAAATCATAGGCCTGCGTCGGTCGATCGCTGGCCATCATCTGCCACGCCGTGCCGTCATAATGCGCCCAGGTGCAATGCAGCCCGCGAAGCGCGATCGTCACGCGCAACCGCGCGGTCTCCACGACGAGCGTGTCGCCGTCGGTCGCCACACCGAAATCGGGGCAGGCGAAGCCCGACACGCTCATGCGATCGCGCCCCGGCTCGGCGATATCCGCCGCGCCGGGGGCGATCGCCCAACTCGGTGGGCTGGTCAGCGTACCGTCGGTGAGCAGCAGCAGCCGCGCGATATCCTCCTCGAGCACGAAGAGATGCGCCACCGCGCCGGTATCGGCCGTGAGGGTCAGCCGGCCGGGCGCACGGTCGACGAGCGCGAACAGCGGCGGATTGGACAGGGTCGCGCGCTTCATCACTTGGGCTCCGCAGGAATGAGATGTTTGAGGCTGAGGATCAGCACCGCGGCGCCGATCAGATCGAACACCGAAAGCGCGGCGAACAGCGGCGCATAACCGATCCGGTCGGCGAGCTGGCCGATCAGCAACGAGAATAAGAGGCCGCCGATCCACCCCGCCTGCCCGATGAAGCCATTGGCCGTGCCGACTTCCTCCGCGGTGAAGACATCGGCCGACAAGGTATTGATCAGCACGGAGATCATCTGATGCGCGAAGCCCCCGACGCAGAACAGCGCGATCGCCGTGTAGGGGCTGACGGCGAGCCCGATGCACCCCGGCGCGATCATCAGCACCGCGGCGAGCGCGATCCCCGCGACCCGCGACTGGATCAGCCGCACGCAGAAGCGGCGCATCAGGAACGGCGAGAGATAGCCGCCGAGCACCCCGCCGAGATCGGCGGCGAGGAAGGGCAGCCAGGCGAACAGCGCGATCTGCTTCAGGTCCATCCCGCGTTCGTTCGCGAGATAGAGCGGAATCCAGAAGCTGAAGGTCTGCCACGCCGGCTCGGCGAGGAAGCGCGGGATCGCGATCGCGCGGAACTTGGCGGTGCGCAGGATCTCGCGCGCGGTCGCGCGGCGCGGCGGCACCGCCGGGCGGTCGGCGGCGATCAGCGCCTGCTCCGCGGGCGTGATCGCGGGATGCATCGCCGGGCTGCGGTAGAATGCATACCAGGCGGCCGCCCACAGCAGCCCGACCGCTCCGGTGACGATGAACGCCACCCGCCAGTCCGCCCATAAGGAAACCGCGATCACCACCGGCGGCGCGAGCAGCGCGCCGAGCGAGGTGCCGGCGTTGAACCACCCGACCGCGACCGATCGCTCGCGCGCGGGAAACCATTCGGCGATCGCCTTGATCCCGGAGGGCACCGCGGCGGATTCGGCGAGCCCGAGCAGCCCGCGGAACAGCGCGAGCCCGAGCCACCCCGCCGCCAGCGCGTGGAGCATATTGGCGACCGACCACGCCACGCCGAACAAAGCGAAGCCGGCGCGCAGCCCGATCCGGTCGACGATCGCCCCGGCGACCGGCTGCATCACCGTATAGGCAAGCTGAAATGCGCCGACGACATAGCTATATTGCTCGGTCGACATGCCGAGCCCGGTCTTGAGCTGCGGCGCGAGCACCCCGAGCGAATTGCGCGCGAGATAATTGGCGATCGTGCCGACGCAGATCAGCGCGACGATCCACCAGCGCAGGTGCGGTATCCGCCGCATGGACCTCCCCTCTCCCCGCCCATCCAAGGCGGTGTCGCCACCCGCCTAGCCAATTCGCCGGCATTTGTCGATATTGGTCAGGCCAGTTGTTCTTCGGTCGCGATAACCCTGGTGCCGGCGGCGGCGCAGGCGGCGGCGAGCGCCGGATCGTCGAGGCGATCGGTGACGAGATGATCGATCTGCGTCAGATCGGCGATGCGCACCGGCGCGGCACGGCCGAACTTGCTGCGATCGGCGGCGAGCACCACGCTGCGCGCCTGGGCGATAATCGTCTGCGAGACGCGCACCTCGTCGATGTCGAAATCGAGCAACGTGCCGTCATGATCGACCGCCGACGCGCCGATCAGCGCGATATCGACGCGGAAGCCGCGGATGAAATCGATCGCCAGCGCGCCGACCACCGCGCGATCGCTGGCGCGCACGCGGCCCCCGGCCACCACCACCTCGATCGTCGGGCGATCGGCGAGGATATCCGCGACGTTGAGATTGTTGGTGACCACCGCAGGTTGCGATGATCGACCAGCGCGCGCGCGATCGCCTCGGTGGTGGTGCCGATATTGATGAACAGGCTCGCGCCGTTCGGCACCAGCCCCGCCGCCGCGGCGCCGATCCGCGCCTTGGCCTCGGCCGCGACCTGTCGCCGCGCCTCGCGGTCGAGATTGTCGACCCCCGACGTGACGACCGCCCCGCCGTGCACCCGCGACAGCAAGGCGCGGCGCGCGAGCAGGTTGAGATCGCGCCGGATCGTCTGCGGGGTCACCCCCAATTCGCTCGCCAGCGTGTCGACCGCCACGCTCCCGGTGTGCCGCGCCAGATCGAGGATGCGCTGCTGGCGCCGGGCGACGACTTCGGGGAGTTCGGTCGCCATCACGCCTGCGCGAGATAAGCGCCGAGCCGCGCGGCGGTGCCGGGCGGCACGTGCAGCGCGAGCTTGCTGCGGCGATAGAGGATATCCTCCGCCGTCCGCGCCCATTCGCGCGTGCGCAGATAATCGACCTCGCGCATCGTCAGCCCGCCGCCGAGATCCTCGCCCAGATCGGCCATGCCCCGCGCGGTGCCCAGCAATATCCGGGCCTTGGTGCCGTAAGCCCGCGCCAGCCGCAGCACCAGCGCCGGCGGGAGATCGGGCCACTCGCGCTGCAATTGCGCGACGAAGGCGTCGAGATCGGCGCCGGGCATATCGCCGCCCGGCAGCACCGCGCCCGCGGTCCACGCCGCCCCCGCCTCGGGAAAGAAGCGCGCGAGCTCGCCCAGCGCATGTTCGGCGAGCTTGCGATAGGTGGTGATCTTGCCGCCGAACACGCTCAGCATCGGGGCGCGCGCCTCGCCCGCATCGAGATCGAGCACATAATCGCGCGTCACCGCCGAGGCATTGCCGGCCTTGTCGTCGTAAAGCGGGCGGATTCCGGCATAGCTCCAGACGATATCCGCCTCGCCCGGGGCGTTGCTGAAATAGCGCGCGACCGTCTCGAGCAGATAATGCGTTTCCGCCGCGCTGATCGTGGCGTCCGCCGGGGCGCCGTCCCACGGTTCGTCGGTGGTGCCGACGAGGGTGAACGCGCTCTGATAGGGAATCGTGAAGACGATCCGCCGATCGGGATTCTGCAGCATGAAGGCATGCTCGCCGGCATAGAGCCGCGGGACGACGATATGACTGCCCTTCACCAGCCGCACGCTGCGATGCGCCTCGGCATCGGGCACCCGCCTGAGCACGTCCGCCACCCACGGGCCGGCGGCATTGACCAGCACGCGCGCGCGCACGGTCTGCTCGCCCGCCGCATCGACGATCGTCGCGACCCAGCCGCCGTCCTCGCGCCGCGCGGCGAGAAGCTTGGTATGAGTACGGATATCGGCGCCGCGATCCGCCGCGTCGCGCGCGTTGAGCACGACCAGCCGACTGTCGTCGACGCGGCAATCCGAATAGACGAAGCCCTTGCCGCGCGTATCGCGCAGCCCCGCGCCATAAGGCGAGCGATCGAGCCGGATCGTCTCCGTCCCCGGCAACTTCTTCCGCCCGCCGAGATGATCGTAGAGAAACAGCCCCAGCCGCACCATCCACGCCGGCCGCGGCGATTGCGTCTGCGGCAGCACGAAGCGCAGCGGCGAGATGATATGCGGCGCCATCCCCCACAGCCGCTCGCGCTCGACCAGCGCCTCATGGACCAGCCGGATCTCACCATATTCGAGATAGCGCAGCCCGCCGTGGATCAGCTTGGTCGAGGCGGAGGAGGTGTGCGCCGCAAGATCGTCCTGCTCGACCAGCAGCACCGAAAGCCCGCGCCCCGTCGCATCGCGCGCGATCCCGGCACCGTTGATCCCGCCGCCCACCACCAGCAGGTCGACCGTCGCTTTTGCTTCGCCGTTCAATTCGTCTGCACCGTTCATCTGTTTCGTCGTGACCGATAGCATCGCGCGTGACAAAGCAGAAACTGGATGATCAAATTAAAATGCTGATCGCGACAAGGAATCGTCATATCGAGCAGCGTGACCGCACGCGTCGGATCGCGCACCAAGCGTAAGAGCCGGATTCATTTGACGTATTCCCCGGCGCTATTATTCATGGCGCGTACATGAATCGGGGGTTGCAATGAAAGTGAAGTTTGCGTTGGCGGTGCTCGCATGCACCGCTTTGACTGCGTGCGGCGGCGGGGGCACCAATAGCCCGGGCACCACGCCGGGGCCGACCCCTACGCCGCCACCCACCCCGACCCCGCCCAACACGACGCTGACCGATCTCAAATACAGCCAATCCTTCGCCACCGACGCCGGCAGCAGCACGCAGACGCTCGACCTCACCACCAAGACGGTCATCACCGGCAAGCCCACGGCGGGCGCGCTGACCGTCAGTTACGACGCGCAATCGAACAGCTATACGGTATCGACCAACGGCCGCAGCCAGGTCTTCGCCCCGGGCGACAGCATATCGGGCGAGCCGAACGAGGCACGCTACTTCAAGGACGGCACGGCCGAGCGCAATTACCTCACCCTGGTCAAGACGCCCTATACCGGCAAAGATCCGACCCAATATGTCGGGCTCGGCTATTGGCAGCGCAACACCACGTCGGGGACGCAGCAGAATCTCGATTTCGTCGCTTTTACCTACGGGCTCGACACGCCGGCAGCGAACATGCCGCGCACCGGCACCGCTGCCTTCACGATCGACGTCTTCGGGCTGGCCTCTTTCCCCGGCTATGAGCCGCGTTCGTTCCAGGGCCGCGGGACGTTCAGCACCGATTTCGGCGCCGGTATCTTCTCGGCGCACAGCTATGTAACCGAGACCGAACTTACCTCCGGGCAGGGAACGTCAGGCGGTGGTATAGAGCTGACCAGCGCAGGCAACCTTTCCGCGTCGAAAGGCACATTCAGTGGCAACATGTTCTATGGTGGGGCTCGCGGCACCGCAGGGGGCCAGCTGAGCGGGCGCTTCTACGGCCCCGGGGCGGAAGAGCTAGGCGCGAGCTTCTCCGGCGGCGACGGCAACGGCGGCGTCGTTAGCGGCGCGTTCACCGGCCAGCGCGGCGGCCAAGTGGACAATCTGACGTTGACCAATCTGACTAAGGCGCAATTATTCTACGTGCCGTTCGCGTTGCTCACTACCAACACGCTCGACGGTCAGGCCGGGCTGTACAGCGTCAGCACCTACACCACGAGCGGCCAGCTTAACTGGCTCAACAGCGAGACCTTCACCTACGGCCCCGGGTTGTCGAACCTGCCGGGCGGGCAATTTACGATCAACGACAAGGTCGCGAGCAGCGATCCCAATTTCACCGCCTATCGCAAGACGTTCAATGGTCAGGACGTGTCGCTCGAACTGTATCGCCCCGGCAGCGGCAACACCGAACTGGCACTGACCTATGCCAGCCTCGGGCGCTGGGCCACGTCGAGCAAATCGGGCATCGTCAACGAAACCGACCGCGTCTATTTCGTTTATGGCCTCGAAACCCCGACCGGCCTGCTGCGCGCCAAGACCGGGACGGCCAATTATGCAGGTATCGTCTATGGCGCGGGCGCGAACAAACAGGCCAATGCGACCTATGACGTGACCGGAAGCTCGCGTTTCGCGGTCGATTTCTCGGCGCAAAGCTATAGCGGCGCGCTGGCGCTCAGGGGCGCCGGGACCAATGGCACCCCCTCGATCGATTTCGGCAGCTATGATTTCGGCGGAACGATCATGAGCAGCGGGGTGATGCCCGCGCCGATCTCGAAGGGCGGCGTGACGATCGCCGGCGAACTGCGCCCGGTTTTCTACGGTCCCGACGGCAATGAGATCGGCGCCACCTTCTATTTGACCACCCCGACCGGCGTGCCCGGCGCGGGGACGACGATCGCCGGCGCAACCGTCGCGCGGAGGCAGTGAGGCGCGATAGGCGCGCGGGGATCGCATTAATCGCGGCGGCGGTGTTTTCCGCCGCCCCCGCGCGTGCGCAACAGAGCGAGCCCGGCGCTTCCCCTGCGCCAGCCAATCATCTCGCCGCGCCAGATCTGTTCGCGCTTGCCGATCGCGCGAAGGCGACGGGGCAGACCGACGAAGCCGCGACGCTTTACGATGCGCTGGCGCATGACGCGAACCCCGACGTGCGTGCGGAGGCGCGGTTTCGCAAAGCGATGATGCTCGCCGAGCTCCGCCGTTACGGCGACGCGGCGGTGGCGTTGCGCGCGCTGCTCGACGAACAACCGGGGGCGGTGCGCGCGCGGCTCGAACTCGCCCGGGTGCTGGCAGCGATGGGGGACGAGCCGGGCGCGCGCCGCGCGTTGCGCCAGGCGCAGGCCACCGGGCTTCCCGAAACCGCCGCGCTTACCGTCGAGCAATTCGCGCGCGCATTGCGCTCCGCGCGGCCGTTCGGCGCGTCGTTCGAGCTCGCCGCCGCTCCCGACAGCAACATCAACCGCGCGACCCAGGCGCGGACGCTCGATACCGTCATCGCCCCGCTGACTTTGTCGAAGGATGCGCGCGCGCAATCCGGGGTAGGATTGAAGATCGGCGGCCAGGCCTTCGCGCGGATCGATCTCGCCGACGGGCTGGCGCTGCTGCCGCGCGTTGCGGGGATAGGAAATTTCTACCGCGAGGGTGCGTTCAACGACGTGTCGGCGTCGGCGCTGCTCGGGCTCGAATGGCGACGCGGCAGGGACCGTATCAGCCCGTCGCTGGGCGAGACGTGGCGCTGGTACGGCGGGCGGCCCTATGCGCGGACCGCCGCGGCGTCGCTCGACTGGCTCCATCCGCTCAACCGACAGAGCCAGCTGCTGCTCCACGGCGGGATTTCGCGTGCAACCTATGTGCGCAACACGTTGCAGGATGGCACGATCTACGATGCGACGCTCAGCTATGAGCGCGCATTGAGCGCACGGCAGGGTATCGGACTGACGCTCAACGGCTATCGCCAGACCGCGCGCGATCCGGGCTATGCCACCTGGTCGGCCGGCGCGTCGACATTGGTGTGGCGCGATCTGGGCAAGGTGACGCTGGTGGCGTCGACCGGGCTCTATCGGCTCGAGGGCGATGCGCGGCTGTTCCTGTTCGCGCAACCGCGGCGAGAATGGCTGTTGCGCAGTTCGCTGTCGGGCACATTCCGCCAGCTTACATTCGCCGGCTTTGCGCCCAATACGCGGTTGGTACTCGAACGTAATTGGTCGACCGTCGGATTATATGATTACCGCCGCATCGCAGTGGAATTAGGGGTGGCGCGGGCCTTCTAGCCGAAGGCGGCCCGCGCGATCGCCGCGCGAGCCGCCTGCCCCCGTTCAGCTTTGCGAGTCGTCGCTCGGCGCGGGTGCGTCCGCGTCGGTGTTGGCATCGGCATTGCCGTCGCCGCCGAGCATTTCCTTGACCTTGCCGACGCCCTCGAAACCGGCGACCGCGGCCGCCGCCTTGGCAAGCATGCCGGCATTGGGGTCGACCGCCTCAAGCGCCTTGTCCGCCGCGAAGGCGCCGGCGGCTTCCTCGATGAAATTGGTGATTTCACCCATCTTTACGCTCCTTACAGACCGGGATCGGTCCGTCGAAGCATCCGCCAACCCTGCGGGGGAGTCGAATGAATCATCGGTCATAACTTCCCCACAGTCCGGCCAGACGGCAGCGGAGTCGCGCGCTACATGATCATCAGGCCCAACTCGCTCAGGAACTGCGCCGCCTGATCGCGCGAGATGATCGCGCCGCGGAACCGGCTGGCATCCTGCCGCCGCACCCCGCCGATATCCGCACCGCGCAGATCGGCGCCCTCGAACCGCGCGTCGTCGAGGATCGTCTCGCGCAGGCTGCAGGCCTCGAACGAGGCCTCGCGAAAATCGCATCTGCTCAGGTTTGCGTGGGAGAAATCGATCCGCCGCAGCTTCGCCTTGCGGAAGAAGCGCGCGTTCATCTTGGCATTGATCAGAAGCGTCTCGTCGAAATGGACGTGGAGCGCCCGCGCGTCGGTGAGGTCGGCGCCGGTGAGCTTGCACCGCTCGATCCGGGCGCCCTCCAGACATGCGCGTTTGAGCGAGGCGTTGTTGAAATCGCACGCGATCAATGTCGCGTCGGTGAAATCCGCGCCGGTGAAATTGGCGAAGGCGCTGCGGCATGATTGCCAGTCGGTGCGTTCGAGCGTCGCGCCGGCGAGATCGGTCTTGCGGAAACTGCAGCGCTCGAACGTCCAGTCGGAAAGATCGAGCCGCGACAGGTCCACCGCTTCGAGATCGCAGTCGACGAGCTTTTGCGGCGCGCCGGCGAGGCGCTCGATCGCGCGCCGGTCGAGTTGCTGTCCGCGAAGGGCGCTGTCGGCGAAAAGATCGTCCACAGCGCGGGATTATCCCTTCACCACCGGGCGAAGCGCGTCGGTCTGTTCTCCTAGCAACGGCGCGGGGCGCGCAGGCGATTTGTCCTGCGCCGCGAACCGCACCGGCGAGACCATCGTGAAATAACCGCCCTCGCTCGGATGCTCTTCGCGCGAAAAGAAGCCGGTGGCGGCAAGGTGCGGGTCCTGCATGATATCGGCGAGATCGCGGACCGCCTGCGCGGGGATTTGCGCGGCATGGCATCGCGCGAGCAGATCGGCGGTCGCGAAACCGGGGGTCAGCCGGGCGATCTCGCGATACATCAGCGCCATATTCTGCACTCTGGCCTTTCGCGTGGCAAAACGCTCGTCCGCGAGGAATGCGGGATTGCCCAGTATCTCAAACGATTTGATCCAGGCATCGTCGTTGTAGAAAACGATGCTGATGAACCCGTCGGCGGTGGGGAACGGCTGCCGGTCGGGATCGAGCTGGCGGGAATAGCCGACCGGGCCATTGGGCGGATCGAAGGTCAGCCCGCCGAGATGCTCGAGCAGCATGAAATGGGTAAAGGCCTCGAACATCGGAATTTCGACCTTCTGCCCCTCGCCGGTGCGGAGCTTGTGGACGATCGCGGCGAGCACCGCATAAGCGCCGTGGAGCCCCGCCACCTTGTCGGCGATCAGCGACGGCAGATAGCGCGCACGCGGATCGCCGTCGACGCGCGGCAGCAAGGTCGCGGTGCCGGTCGCGGCCTGGATCACGTCGTCATAGGCCTGGAGATCGGCATAGGGCCCGTCCTGCCCAAAGCCGACGCAATGCGCGTAGATGATCTCGGGGTTGAGCGCCTTCACGGTCGCATAGTCGAGACCGAGCCGCTCGACGGCCTTACCGCGGACATTGAGCATGAAGACGTCGGCGTCGCGCAGCAGCTCCTTCATCGCGGCGAGATCGTCGGGGCTCTTGAGATCGAGCGTGATCGATTGCTTGCCGCGGTTGAACGCCATGAACCCCGGGCTCATCCCGGGCGTGACCGCCGCCTTCGCCGACCAGCGAAAGGCGTCGCCCGCGCCGGGCGCCTCGACCTTGATCACCTCGGCGCCGAGATCGGCGAGGATTTGCGTGCAATAAGGCCCGAAGACGACGCTCGTCAGGTCGACGATCCTGATCCCCGCCAGCATCGGCTTGCCGTCAACCGCGATTGTCATGCGCCGCTCCGCTCCTGTTTCGACAAAGGGAGAGGAAACAGGCGGTTCGATCAAGCCTCAATCGTCGTTCGGGTGCGGATCGCGCATCACGCGCCGGGCTTGATCCCCGCGGTCAGCACCCGGATGACATTGCCCCCCATCACCTTGCGGATGTCGTCGTCGGAAAAGCCGCGATCGATCAGCGCCTGGGTCACCGCAATCACCTGCGACGCATCGAATTGCGTCGTCACCGCGCCGTCGAAATCCGATCCCAGCCCGACATGATCGATCCCGACCAGATCGCGGACATGCGCGATCGCCTTCGCCACGTCGGCGGGCCTGGTCGAGCAGATCGCGCCGTCCCAATAGCCGATGCCGATCACCCCGCCGGTGCGCGCGACCCCGCGGATCTCCGCGTCGGTGAGGTTGCGGTTGACCTTGCACGTCGCCTGCACCCCGCCGTGGCTCGAGACGAGCGGGCGGCGCGCGATCGCGATCAGCTCGGCGACAGTCTCGTGGCTGGCGTGCGCGACATCGACCAGCATGCCGAGCTTTTCCATCCGCGCGACGACCTGTCGCCCCAAAGGCGTCAGCCCACCCTTCGCGATCCCGTGCATCGAACCCGAGACATCATTGTCGAAGAAATGCGCCAGCCCCGCCATACGGAAACCCGCGGCATAGAGCCGGTCGAGATTGTCGAGCCGGCCTTCCAGATCCTGCAGCCCCTCGATCGAGAGCATTGCGCCGACCACCGGCCGACCCGCGCGGCGATCGGCGACCAACTTGTCGAGATCGGCCGCGGTGGTGACGACGCGCATCTGCCCGTCCGACCGCGCGGCGAAGCGCTTGAGCTTCTCGGCATGATAGAGCGAGCGTTCGAGCAGCGAATTCCACGTCCGCACCGGCTGCATATCGGCGATGACGAGCGCGGTGACCTTGTCGGTATCGCCCGAATTGCCGTCGTAATTCTGGTTCCGCGGCGCCTTGGTCACCGAAGAGAAGACCTGCAACGCATAATGGCCCGCCTGAAGCCGCGGCAGATCGACCTGCCCGCGATCCGAGCGTTTGAGCAGATCGCGTTTCCACAACAGGCTGTCGGCATGCATGTCGGCGACATCGAGCGTCTTGTGCAGCGCTTCGGCGTGCGCGCTGACCTTGAGTTCGGTCGGCGCGACCTTGTTGGCCGAATTTTCGACGACGCCCGGCGCGAGCGTGAAAAATGTGATCGCACCGAACACGAGCACGGCCAATAGGATGATGCCGATCCTGCGCTTCATTGTCGCCTCTCCGATGGTCTTGCCGGTCTTTGCTCGCCGGCCGTCGATATCGATTGGATTCCTCATTCCACAGAAGGAGTCCATATCGACAGCCGCATGGGCCACCCTATCTCAACGTCCGAGCGCTCCGTCAGCTCAGCCGCGGCAGCGGCATGCCACAGAAAGAGACCTGATAAGGCGCGCCGTTGACGACCTTGTCGAACCACAGCCGGGTCACCCCGCCGACGTCCTTCTTCGGCGACCAGAAGCCCCCCGGCCGGCGGACCAGTTCGCCCACGCCTTCGAGGTGGAGCGCCTTGCCGCGCGCCAGCAGCGTGACCCGCTCCGCCGTATTGCCCGTGGTATAGACCCCCGCGAGCGGCTTGAGCGCCGGATCGGCGGCGGGCTGCTCGGGCGCACTGGTCCGCGCGAACCATTGCTCGCCCCACCACAGACCGGTGGCGCGATCGCCCTTCACCTCGAACGTCAGCAAATGCCGGTCGAACAACGGATGATCGGTCGCCAGTTCGTTCTCGCCCGACAGTTCGACGCGTCCCTCGGACCCGCCGGCGACCAGCCGCACCCCGCCCGGCACCGCCTTCAGCTCGAACGAGCGACCCTCGGGGCCGAACCAGCGGCCGAGCAGCGGCGCGGGCTTGTCGACCTTGCGATAGGCGAGCGGATCCGGCGCGGCGGGAAGCGGCTTGCCGTCGCGCACCGCGCGGAGCAATTCGATCGCATAAGCGGTGGTCTTGCGCGGGCGATACGGCCCGACGCGACCGTTGACGCTGGCGAAACAGCCCACCCCGGCGACCGGATCGACGTGGAACGAGGAGGTGAACAATTCCATCCCGCCGGTGTGGTGGAGCACCGGTTTGCCGTCGATCTTCACCTTGGCGAAGCCGCTTGCATAACGCGCGCCGGGGCCGAATTCGTCGAGCTCCATATCGTTCGCGAGCAGCGCCTTGGCGTGCGCATCCGACATGATCGGTGCGCCCGTCCCGCGCCCGAGCGCGAGCACGTAACGCAGATAGCCGAGCATCGCATCGCTCGAAGCGGCGACCGCCCCCGAGGCGAAATCGCCCTCGGCGAGCAGCCCCGATACCATCGGCGATTGCGTCATCACCGGGCGATCCTCGATCATCGGGACATAGCCGGTGGCGTAACGCTTGCGATCGGCGGCGAGCAGATGTGCGGTCGCGTCGGTCATCCCCAGCGGGACGAGCACCCGCTCGCGGATCACCTCCGGATGCGGCCGCCCGGTGATGCGGGTGATGATCAGCCCGAGCAGCAGATAGCCGATGTTGCTGTACGACGCGTGCGATCCCGGCGCGAAACCGTTCCACAACCGGCCGTCGGGCGAAACCGGGAAGAGCGGGGCGTCATGCGCGAAGCCGGCGGCGTGGTTGAGCAATTGCTGGGTCGTGATCGGCGCGTCCGGCAGCGGCACGCCGTCCAGATAATGCGAGATCGGCAGATTGAGGTCGAGCCGGCCTTCGTCGGCCAGCGCGTGGATGCACAAAGCGGAGATCGATTTGCTGATCGACCCGATCTCGAACAGATGATCGGCGCGCACCGGCACCTTGTTTTCGACATCGGCCCAGCCGAGCGCGATCGTCGCGGCGAACCCGTCGGCGTCGACGATGCCGATCGTCATCCCCGGTTGTCCGACCGCGGCGAGTTCGGCGGCGGCATAGTCGCGCAATTTATCGAGCGCCGCGGCATAATCCCGGCCCTTCGACTTTATCACGAGCGTGGCGGGGGTCGCCGCGCGGGCGATCCCCGGCAGCGCGCTTGCCATCATGCCGGCAACGCCCAGTCCCAGCGCTTCTCGCCTGCTGCTGATCATCGATTCCCTTTCGATATTGGTCACTTGGCTTCCACCCCCGGCGCGGGCCGGGATGGGCATTCAGACAGGATGCTCCGGCTTACGGCGGTCTTCATGACGCCGAGCGGCGCGGCTTCCGCCTACGACGTGCTGGCGCCGCAGCGGATTTTTCCGCAAATCTGGCGTGCCAAGACTCCGCGACTCCGCCAAACGGCGCGCGCATCGACCCTTCGCCCGAATTCGGGCACACCCCCTTCCCCTGCGTTCATCCCGACACCTGCTCCCCGTTTCGGCGGTGGATGCGCGGGTCAGAAACTGCCGCTCGATTATCTTATCGGATAATATTCTCTTATTGGAGAAAGGTCAACGCGCCCGCCGCGATCACTTCCTCAACGCGCGGACGAGATCGCGAGCTTGATGCCGAAGGCGATGAAGATCCCGCCGGTCAGCCGATCGAGCCGGCGGATCGCGCTCGGCCGGCGCAGCAGCCGCCCGAGCGGCATCGCCGCCGCGATGAGCGCCGCAAACCAGATAAGCGAGAGCAGCACGTGGACGCAGGCGAGGAAGAAGGAATAACGCGCGACATCGATATGCGCCGGCACGAACTGGGGCAGGAAGGTTACGTAGAACACCCCGATCTTGGGGTTGAGCAAATTGGTCAGCAGCCCCCGGGCGAAGGCGTCCCCGCCGGCGGGCGGGGTAGCCTGCCCCGGATCCAACGCGGTCCGCGGCGCGATCAGCAGCTTCGCGCCTAGCCAGCACAGATAGGCCGCGCCGATGATCTTGACGATCGTATAGGCCAGTTCCGACGCCTTGAGCAGCGCGCCGAGCCCCAGCGACACCGCCCCGCCCCAGATCAGGCACCCGACGGTGATCCCCAGCCCGGCGAGGATCGCCGGGCGGCGGCCGTCGACCGTCGCGGTGCGGAGCACCATCGCGGTATCGACGCCCGGCGTGACCGTCAGGATCGACGCTGCGGCGAGAAACGCGAGAAACAAAGGAAGATCGGCCACGGCCGGCGTGTAGCATGTCCCGACGAGGACGCCCACGCTTTCGCGGCACGGTTAGGTCGTTACCGCCGCAGCGTTCGCAATGCCGCGACCAGCCGCTCGACGTCGTCGCTGCTGGTGAAGACCACCGGCGTCACGCGGACGCAGGCACCGCGCGCGGGGCCGTCGCGTTCGACGGTGAAGATGCCGAAGCGATCGAGCAATTGCTTCGCCAGCGCGCGATTGTCGGCCATGCTGGTCATCCCCTTCAGCCGGAACGAGGTGAGCGCCGAGGTCAGCCGCGGATCGCTCGGCGTCAGCACCTCGATCCCCGGCATGTCCCGCGCCTGTTCGGCCCACAGGTTGCGCAGATGACGCAGCCGCGCCTCCTTGGCGCGGACGCCGATGCGGTGGTGGAAATCGAGTGCGTCGCCCACTGTCAGCAGCGCGGCGATATCGGTCGTCCCGGTGTGGATGCGCTGCTGGATCGTGTCGCGCGCCCCCGGATCCTCGCCGATGCTCAGGTCGATCGCGTCGAGCCGGTCGCGCTTGATGTAGAACAGCCCGACGCCGAGGGGGGCGCCGATCCATTTCTGGCAGGTGTAGCCGATAAAGTCGGCACCGAGATCGCCGACCTTGAAATCGAGCTGCCCGAAGGCGTGCGCCGAATCGACGATGACATCGACCCCGCGTGCCCGTGCCATCGCGACGATCTCGCGTACCGGCACCACCAGCCCGGTGCGGTGGCTGACATGGGTGAGCAGCATCAGCCGCACCCTAGGGTGCGCCTTCAGCGCCGCCTCATAGCTGTCGATGATAGCCTGATAGGTCGCCGGTTCGGGAAGCGCGATCGTCACCACCTCAAGCCCGCGCCGCCGTGCCACCGAGCGGAACCCGGCCTGCATGCTGTCGTAATCGAGATCGGCGTAGAGCAACTGATCGCCCGCACGCAGCCGGTTGTAACCGCCGATCAGTCCGAGCAGCGCCTCGGTCGCGCCGCGGGTGAAGGCGATCTCGTCGGGCGCGGCGCCGATCTCCGCCGCAACGCGATCGCGCAGCGCGATCGCATCCGCCCCGAAACCACGCCGCGAGTAGAAGGATGTCTCGGTATTCACTCGCGCGAGGTGCCGCTGATAGGCGGCGAGCACCGGGCGCGCCATCGCCCCCCAATTGCCGTTCTCGAGCTGGACGATGCCCTTGGGCAGATCATATTGCGCGGCGATCGTTCGCCAATAAGCTTCGTCGGTCGGCATCGCCCCACCCGCAAGAGAATCCCCGGCCAGCGCGCGGACCGGTGCGGCGAGCGTAGCCGCCGCGACGCCCGCGCCCAAGAGTTCGCGGCGGGTGGAGCCGTTGGTCATTATCGCCGCCCCTCTCAATAACGCCATTCGAGGCGGAGATAATAATTGCCGCCATTGGTGTCATAGGGCGAGTTGCGCGAATAGACGAGGCCGCGGCTGGCCTGGAACAACGCCTTGTCGGGATAGGTGTTGAACAGATTTTCCGCGCCGACCCGCACGTTGACCTGTTTAGTCACCTGATAGCCGATCGACGCGTCGAAGAAGGCGATCCCGCCGAACTTCTGGAAGATATCGCCGGTCGCGTTGCCGCTCGAATCGGTCCACGAACCATAATAGCGCCCGCGCGCCGTCAACGTGACATCGCCGATGTCATAGGTGATCGTCGCGCTGGCATTGTGCTTGGGCAGCCCCTTTTCGAAGATCGTGCGCTGCATCAGGTTGTTCGCCGCGGTGAGCGAGCCCGAGGTCACCTTGGTATCGGTATAGGAATAGGATGCGGTGGCGTTGATCCGCCCGCCGCCGAGCGCGTGATTATAGGATACCACCACGTCGACGCCGCGCGTGCGCGTATCGAAATCGTTGGTGAAGAAGTTGATGTTGGTGAAATCATTGGCCCCCGCGACGCCGAGCGCGACGAGCTGCTGGCGGATCGCCGGGGTGACGACGAAGGTCGGCGACAGGCTGAAGCGCTTGGTCACCTTGATCTGATAGAGATCGAGCGACCCGCTCAGCCCGTTCGCGGTGCGCCACACCAGCCCGGCGGTGGCGGTCTTCGATTCCTCCGGCTCGAGCGGCTTGGCGCCGAAGAACGCCGCGACCGGATTGAGCGGCGAGAGCCGCCCGGTGGTGAAGAGCTGGAGCGTCCTGGTATCGAGCCCCTGGCTGATGCTGGTCGAGTTGAGCTGGCCGGGGCTCGGCGCCTTGAACCCGGTCGAATAGGCGCCGCGGATCGCAATCCCCGGCGCCAGCTCATAGCGCGTCGAGAACTTGTAATTGAAGGTATTGCCGAACGTATCGTAATTTTCGTCGCGCAGCGCGGCTTCGACCGTCCAGGCGCTGGTCAGCGGCACCTGCACGTCGAGATAGCCGGCATAATCGGTCTGGCTCCACGATCCCGCCTGCGTCGGCCCGAAGCCGGGGAAGCCGTTCGACTGCGCGGCCAGCCCGGCGGCGGCGCCCGGCCCGACCATATAGGAGGCCGGATCGCCCGCGACGATCTTATAGGTTTCCACCCGGCGCTCGGCGCCGAACGCGATATTCACCGGTTGCGGCAGCCCGGCGACGTCGAGCCGATAGACCGCGTCGGCGTTGAGGTTGAATTCGCGCTGGATCTGATGCCCGAGGTTGAAGTTGAACGGGCTTGCCGGCCCCAGCGAGGCGTTGATCGAATTGTTGAGGATGAACTGCGTGTCGTTGACGCCGTAAGACCCGCTGACATCCCAGGTGAAATTGGACGATCCCTTGCCGCGCAGCCCGGCTACCGCCTGCCCGTCGTTGGCGCGGATGCCCTCGCGCGGCGCGAACCCCGCCGGATAGATTTTGCGCAGATCGAAACCGGGGAAGAACGGCGCGCCGGGCTTGCCGAAGATATTGTCGTTCACCCCCGGGGTCGGGTTGCGCCAGTTGATGTCATTGGCGCCGCGCGTGCGGGCATAAGTGCCGAAGGCGTAGAGTTCGAGCGCGTCGCCGATCGGGGTCGCGGCATCGACCGCGAATTTGAGCGCCTTGAATTCCGGGTTGCCCCAATGCTGCACCGGATTGGGCACCGCGATCTGCGGATTGGCGGCCTGGAAGGCGATCGCGTCGGGGCGCTGCGCGGTGCGCGAGGTGGCGTCGGAATCGCTATATTCGCCAGTGACGACGACATGCCCGCCGCCGTTGAGCGCGAAGCCCGCGCGCCCGCCGAGCTGCCATTGCCGGCCGTCGCCGCGATAATATTGCGAGCCCTGGCCGTAGACCGAGAAACCCGGCTTGTCGTCGAGGATGATATTGATCACCCCGGCGATCGCATCCGAGCCATATTGCGCCGACGCGCCGTCGCGCAGCACCTCGACATGGCTGATGTCATAGGACGGGATCTGCGCGAGATCCGCCGCCTGCGCGCCGCCCGCGCCGCCGTTGAGAAAGGCCGAGCGGTGGAAGCGCTTGCCGTTGACCATCACCAGCGTCATGTCCGGCGACAGCCCGTCGAGCGATGCGGGACGGACGAACTGCGGGCCGTCCGACGACGGCAGACGCTTGACGGTGAAGGTCGGGACGAGCTGCGCGAGCTTGGTGTCGAGGCTGCTCGACACGGTCGACTGGATCGTCTTGGCGGAGAAGACATCGACCGGCGACAGCGCGGAAAACTGGGTTTGCGCCTGCGACCGCGTACCCGTCACGATGACGGTATCCGCGCTGTCGGCGGTCTCCGCCGCCGGGGCGGCCCCGCCGTCTTCGGGAAGCGCGCGCGTCTCCGCAGCCGCCGGCACCGCCAGCGAAGAAACCAATAGCAACGCATTGAACCGCGCGCAGAACGACGCCTTCATATCCCCGTGTCCCTCCCGGATGGTGAGCGCGGAGCTATGGCGAGGCTCAATGACGGTAAGGCTACGCCTCTGTTAAGGAAAAGAGAAAAGCCGGGCAGGCCGACGAAGCCGCACGCTCAGTGATGATGCGCCGTTGCGCAGCGCACGTCGAAATCGCGCGCCAGTTCGGCGAGGCTCACCGCACCCAGCCGCTCGATCAGCAGCGCCTCGGCCTGATGCAAGGCATCCTCCAGCGCATCGTTGACGACCTTCTCCACCGCGCAACCCGGATTGGGATTTTCGTTGCCGATCGCAAAGATGCGCGGGCCGCCCACCGCGCGATGGACATCGAGCAACGACACTTTCGTGAGGTCCGCAGCGATCGCCCAACCCCCGCCATGCCCTTTTTCCGACCGCACATAACCGGCCTCGCGCAGCCCGGCCATCGTGCGGCGGACCACGACGGCGTTGGTGCCGAGCATCCGCGCGATCGCATCCGACGTCAGCGGAGCTTCGTGTCGCGCCATATGGAGTAGCACGTGGAGCATGCGGGAAAGGCGGCTGTCGTTACGCACCTCGCGATCCTCTTCGTCGCGGCCGGGATTGGCAAGTCGGGTCGATCACGATACTTTTAATGTTACGTGATTCGTGGAGTGCCGACAATGCGACAATTCGAGAACCCCGCTCATTGGGACAGCGCCGCGCAGCATTATGAGCGAACCGCCCACCCATTCACCGCGCTTTATGCGGCGGCGGCGCTGGCACGCGTGTCGCTGACCCCCGAGAGCCGCGTTCTCGATATAGCGGCGGGCACCGGCGCGCTGGCGCTGGCGGCGGCGCGGACCGGGGCGCAGGTGCTCGCGACCGATTTCTCGCCCGGTATGGTCGCGCGCATCGCCGCCGCGGGGCTGCGCAATGTCGAGACACGCGTGATGGACGGTCAGGCGCTCGCGCTGCCCGATGCCGGGTTCGACGCAGTGTTCTCGATCTTCGGGGTGATCATGTTCCCCCATTGGCGCAAGGGACTTGCGGAGATGGCGCGGGTTACACGTCCGGGCGGCACCGGCGTGGTCGCGACCTGGCAGGCGCGCGGCGCGGCGACCTTCCTTCTGCTCGGCCAGATCCGCCAGAAGCTGTTCCCCGAGCGCGAGGGGATGACGATGCCGGCCGGCGTGCAGGCGCTGAGCGATCCGGGCGACTTTGCGCGCGAGCTGGTCGCGGCGGGATATCGCGATCCGCAGATCGAAAGCGTGACCCACGATTACGCGCTCTACATCGCCGCACTCGCCGATCCCGATACTTTGTTCGGCATGTCGCCCGACTGGACGAGCCTCACCGATGCCGAAAAGGCCGCGGTCGTGGCCGAGGCGCGGCGGATGGCGGGCGATCGCCCGGTGCTGCCGATCCCTTCAACCGCATTGGTTGCGGTGGCGATCCGATGAGCTGTCGAGCGACCCGCCCCTTTCCTTGTGTCCCGCGAAGGCGGGGGACCCAGGCTGGGCTCCCGCCTTCGCGGGAGCACAAATGAGGTTCGCGCTCGCTCTCCCCCGAAGATCGGGACCCCGACTCCCCGGCGAAGGTCGGGATGGAGGGGACGTGTCCCCAATTTGACGCGATGCTTTACGAGGCCGCCACCGCCGCCTGCTGCGCGGCGAACCACGGCGTCAGGCGGCGCAGGGCCTCCTCGACGCGATCGGTCGACACCGCGAAGCTGAAGCGCACGAAGCGATGCCCCTCGACCGGATCGAAATCGACCCCCGGCGCGGTGGCGACTCCGGTATCGACCAGCAGCCGCATGCAGAAATCCATGCTGTCGTCGGTCAGATGCCCGATATCGGCATAGATATAGAAAGCCCCGTCGGGCGGCGCGATCCGCCGCAATCCCAGCGCGGGCAGCGCGGCGAGCATCAGCTCGCGGTTGCGCGCATAGGTGCGGATATGCCCTTCCAGCTCGTCGCGCTCGTCGAATGCGATCAGCCCGGCATGCTGCGCCAGCGACGGCGGGGTGAGGAACAGATTGCCCATCCGCGCGCGCGCCGCGTCGATCAGCTCGGGCGGCACCACCAGCCAGCCGAGCCGCCAGCCGGCCATGCTGAAATATTTGGAGAAGCTGTTGACGATCAGCGCGCCGGCGTCGTCGCGCAGCATCGACCGCGCGGGGCCGACATAGCTCAGCCCGTGATAGATTTCGTCCGAGACGATGCGGATGCCGCGCCGGCGGCACACCGCGGCGATCGCCGCCATTTCCTCGGGCGCGACGATCGTCCCGGTCGGGTTGGCGGGGCTGGCGAGGATCAGCCCGTGCGGCGCGGGGTCGAGCCGTTCGATCGCCTCGGCGGTGACCTGGAACCTTTCCGCCTCGCCGCAGGGGATTTCCACCGCTTCGAGATGCAGCGCCTTCACCGTGTTGCGATAGGCGACATAGCCGGGCCGCGCGAACGCCACCCGCTCGCCCGGCGCGAACACGCACGACAGAGCGAGAACGAGCGCGGGCGAGGCGCCGCAGGTCAGGATGATCTGCTCGGGGTCGATCGTCAGCCCCTGCGTTTCGGCATAATGCCGCGCGATCCGCGCCTTGAGCGCGCCGCTCTCCCAATAGCCCATCGGATCATGGTCGAGCACATGATGCGCGGCGGCGATCGCGGCGGCGGGTGCGCCGGTGGAGGGCTGGCCGAATTCCATATGGATGATCGAGCGCCCCTCCGCGGTCAGGCGATGCGCGGTGCGGCTGATGGCGATGGCGTGGAACGGATCGATGATAGCGGACATGCGAACCACTTAACGCCAGTAACGGCGAATTGCGATCTCAAGCTGGATCGCGGCGATAACCGGAGGGCATGCTCCGCCGGCACAAAAAGCTGTGGAAATCGCCCGCGATTTTCGGCTAAGCGCCGCGCAGCATGATCACGGCACGAGCCCTTCTTACGATCCTTGCGACGGCGCGACTTACCGCCGGCGCTTCGGTCGTGCAGGGTCGGAGCAGCCGCATTCGAATTACGAGCTGCCGGATCAACTGATCCGGCGCGCCGTCCGCGCCGCTGCACCGGCGCATCTTTCATTCGAATGATGAGTGCTTTTCCATGTCCAATGTCATGTCGCGCGCGGCGTCTGCGCGCCGGAATCAGTCTGCCGAAACCAAGGTGCCGCGTGAGCGGATCGTCACTTTGTCGGTCGCCGCCGACCTCTGCCCGCAGGCGCTGCTCCGCGTGCTCGGGCTGATCGCGCAGCACAATATCCTCCCGCTCTCGATCGCGGCGGAGCGGCTCGAGGGGGTGCAGCATTTCGCGGTCGACGTCGACAATCTCCCCGATCACGCGCTGGCGGTGCTGCTCGCCAAGATCGAGGCGATCGTCGCGGTGCAATCGGCGTCGGTGCGTCCCGCCGAGCGGGCGCGCCTGCCCGCCTGAGCGACCGGCGCGCTTTTTTCTCCACCTCTCCTGCCACTCCGGCTCGAGGCCGGGTGGCGGCGCGCGTTTACGTGCGGCGCCCCTCCCGAAACCAGATCCCCGCCCTTCGCAATCTAATTTGATCATTGACATGATCGAAAAAGATCGAGATTGAACGATTGTGGAAAGTCGCCGTGTGAGCGATTCCGCCCGCCGGACGACGCGCGGAAAAACAAGAGTTCGAACGATTCAGACGGGGAGGATCTATGAACACCGAAGTTCGACCGCAGCCTAATTCACGTCGGGCGACGCTCGCCGGGCTCTCGACGCTCGCGATCGCGATGATGCTGGCCACCGCCGGCACCGCGCAGGCGCAGACCGCCGCCGCGACCGACACGATCGGCGCGCAGCCCGATGCGCAGCCCACCGAGGATCAGGCCGATGTCGTCGTCACCGGCACGTTGCTGCGCGGGGTCGCCCCCACCGGCACCAATGTGATCGGCATCACGCAGGACACGATCGTCGCGCGCGGCGTCAATTCGTCGAACGATCTTCTCGCCAAGATCCCGCAGGTCGGCAATTTCGGCACGATCCCGGTCGGCCTCGCCAATTTCGGGCTGCCGATCGTGCGCCCCAATATCCGCAACCTCGGCGCATCGGGCGGCAACACCACGCTCGTGCTGCTCAACGGCCAGCGCGGGGTCGGCGCGGGAATCCTGCAGACCACGATCGATCCCTCGATCCTGCCGCCCGACGTGCTCGAGCGTGTCGAGGTGGTGCCCGACGGCGGCTCGGCGGTCTATGGCTCGGATGCGATCGGCGGGGTGATCAACTTCATCACCCGCAAGCGCTTCGACGGCGTGTCGGCCAATATGCGCTACGGCTTCGTCGGCGATTATCGCTCGGTGGACGGCAATCTCACCGTCGGCAAGGATTGGGGCAGCGGCTCGCTCTACCTCTCTTATGCCTATGTCTGGCACAATGAGATCTACAATAAGGACCGCGACTATACCTCGCCCGATCTCCGCGCGAAGGGCGGCAGCGATTTCCGTGTCACCACCTGCGCGCCGGGCAATATCCAGGTCGGCGCGACCAATTACGCGCTCCCCGGGCTCGTTGCCGGCACGGTCAACAAGTGCGACCCGAATGCCTATGCCACACTGTTCCCGCGCGAGCGGCGCAATTCGGTGTTCGGCTCGTTCACCCAGCGGCTCAACGACAGCGTCAGTTTCTCGGCAACCGCTTATTGGTCGC
Source organism: Sphingomonas sp. (assembly GCA_017849555.1). Lineage (GTDB taxonomy): Bacteria > Pseudomonadota > Alphaproteobacteria > Sphingomonadales > Sphingomonadaceae > Sphingomonas > Sphingomonas lycopersici. Next base: position 126,443 of record JAFIGU010000003.1, read on the forward strand.
GGCGCGACACGACCGTGAGCGAGGCACCGGGGATGATGTCGGGCACGATCTCGGTGCTCAACCCGTTCTTCCGCTCAATCACCGGCGAATTGCAGCAGAATGCGTCTTTTTCGTTCGCCGACGTCTTCGGCAACAGCCTGAAGAGCCGCCAGCGCTTCGAATCCTACGGCGTCACCCCGGGCTTCTCGTTCAAGCTCAGCGACAAGTGGCAGCTTCGCGCCGAGAGCAATTTCGGCCGCAGCTATAATCAGGTGCGCGAAGGCGCGATCGACACGACGACCGCCACATTGGCGCTCGCCGGGCTAATCCCCGGGATGGCACTCAACCCCTATAACCTCTCCGCCAGCAGCCCCGCCGCGCTCGCCGCGATCCGCAATTACGAGAATTACGGCGATGCGACGCAGGAAATGGCCGATGGCCGGCTGATCCTCGATGGCTCGCTCGCCCAGCTTCCGGGCGGCGACGTGCGCCTCGCAGTCGGCGCGGAATATTATTATGCCGGGCTCGCCTCGCGGATCGCGCAAGGGGCGGTCGGGTCCTATGCAAATGTCAAAACCTCGCGCACCTCGCGCGACGTGCGCTCGGCCTTCGGCGAATTGATGATTCCGCTGATCGGGCCGGAAAACGGCAGCCCCGGCCTACGCGGGCTGCAGCTTTCGGGGTCGATCCGCTACGACGATTACAGCGATCAGGGCGGCACCACCAATCCGAAGGTCGGCATCAATTACAAGCCGATCAGCGACCTGACGATCCGCGGCAATTACGGCACCTCGTTCAACGCGCCGAGCCTCGCGGATACCAGCAGCACTTCGGATTCACGCGCGACCGCGCTCCCGTTCAGCCCGTTCATCGCGCCGGGGGCGAGCCCGCTCAACCAGTTGCGCTCGACCGTCGTGCTGGCGGGGGGCAATCCCAAGCTGCGCCCCGAACGCGCGCATACCTGGTCGGTCGGGTTCGACTGGGCACCGAGCCGGATTCCCGGCCTCGCGCTCAACCTCACTTATTATAATGTGCGGTTCAAGGACGCGATCGGGCTCGTGCCGTTCACCCAGCCGACGTTGTTCACCCAGCCCAATTTCGCCGGCTATTATATCGTCAACCCCACGCTGGCGCAGGCCAAGGCGCTGGTCGGCAACCTCAATGTGGTCGGCGCGCCGAGCATCGACTCGCTCTATGCCGGGGGCAAGAGTCCGTATATCGTGATCGACGCGCGGCGTAACAATCTCGGCGCGGTCAATACCGACGGGCTCGATTTCAACCTGTCCTATGTCCGCAAGACCGGGTTCGGCGCGATCAACGCGAGCGTCGCGGGCACCTATACGCTCAACCGCAAATCGCAGGCGGTGGCCGGCGGCCCGTTCGCCGACGATCTCGAGAACGGCGTCGGCCGCCTCTCCTTCGTCGCTACATTGGGTGGCAAGGCGGGCGGGTTCGTCGGATCGGCCTCGTTCAACTACAGGGGCGGTTATCCGATCCTCCTCGTGCCGCAGCAGACGCGGGTGGACGCCTTCAAGACCGTCGATCTGTTCCTCGGTTACGATCTCGGCGAGCACGGCTTCGTCAAGAATGCGATGCTGACCGTCAACATCGACAATGTGTTCGATCAGGATCCGCCGTGGCTCAACACGTCCGCCGCCTATACCAATGGCACCACGCTGGGTAGGCTCGTAACGTTCGGTATCCGAACCAAATTCTAGGAGGGGGTCATCAAGCCGGTATCATTTCCGTGGTCGATCCCGACGATCGGCGTGGCGGCCCTGCTCGCCGTTGCCGCAGCCGCAGAGGGGGCCGATCCCGCCCCCTCACGGCTCACGGTTGAATATACCGACGCCGCGCTCGGCATCGACGAACCCGCGCCGCGTCTCGGCTGGCAGCCGAGCGCGCGGCGGCAGATCGCCTATCGCATCCGCGTCGCAGACAGCGCCGGGGCGCTCGAGACCGATCGGCCATTGTGGGACAGCGGCCGGATCGCCTCCGCCGCCAACGCGCAAATCCCCTATGCCGGCCCCGCGCTCGCCGCGCGGACGCGTTATTGGTGGCAGGTCAAGACATGGGACGCCGACGGCCGCGAAAGCGGCTGGAGCCGGCCGGCGTGGTGGGAAATGGGGCTGCTCACCCCCGCCGACTGGTCCGCGCAATGGATCGCCGGCCCCGCGCGCCGCGATCACGATTGGGCCGATCTCCGCTTCACCAGCGATCTGACGCTGACAGGCAATTCGATCGACCTGCTGTTCCGCGCGCGCGCCGCGGGCAAGACCTATGGCGAGGCCTATGTCTGGACGCTCGCCGAGGAAAAGACCGGCGCGGTGCTGATCGCGCGGGTGCGGCATTATCCGGGCGGCTCGAGCTCGGGGGTCAAGCTCACCGAATTGAAGCGCGTGCCGCTCACCGGCGTCACCTTGAAGGGCGTCCGCCACCGCATCACGATCACCGCGCGCGGCACGAGCATCGTCACCGCGATCGACGGCAGGCAGGTCGATACGATCACCGATGCCGCGCAGACCCACGGCACGATCGGCTATTCCTCGCGCGACGCCAAGGCCGCGACGATCCACGCCGTCGAGGTGACCGGCACCGGCAGCCCGGCATTCGCGACGCGCTTCGCGGCCAACGACAATCCATTCGTCGGCGGCACGGTCGAGGCCGACGGGCTGGTCGTCGCGGCCGGGGTGCCGAATATCGATATCGTCCTGCCGATCGAATCCCCCGCCCCGCTGGTCCGCAAGGATTTCACGCTGCCGGCGAAGCCGATCGCCGCGGCGCGGCTCTATGTCGCCGGGGCGGGCTGGCCGCGCGTCCACCTCAACGGCGGCACGATCGGTGCGAGCGCGATGGCGAGCGGGTTCACCGCCTATGACAAGCGCGTCCTCTACCAGACCTATGACGTCACCGATCGCGTCCGCGTCGGACGCAACGTGCTCGGCGCCGAACTGGGGCGTGGCTGGTATGGCCTCACCGATCCCAATGAATGGTATTTCAACGAGGCACCGTGGCACGGCGAGCCCGCGCTCAAGACCCAGCTCGAGGTGACGTTCGCCGACGGCTCGCGCCAGACGATCGCGAGCGATGCGAGCTGGCGAACGATCTCTGGCCCGACGCTCAACGATTCGCTCCACCGCGGCGAGCGCTATGACGCGCGGCTGCTGCCGGCCGGCTGGGACATGCCCGGCTTTGCGGGCACGGGCTGGGGCGCGGTACAGACCGTATCCGGGCCGAAGGGGGTGTTGCAGGCCGCCAATGTCGAGCCGATCGCCCCGGTCGCGGACATCCGTCCCGTCTCGCTCAAGGAGGTGAAACCCGGCGTCTGGGTCTATGATTTCGGGCGGATCTTCGCCGGCTGGACCGCGCTCGACGTCAGCGGGCCGCGCGGCGCCACCGTCTCGCTCGTCGCGAGCGAGCGTATCGGCGACGACGGGCTTGTCGTCCCCGCCTCGGGGCTGATCGACGCGCAGCTCCAGACCGATCGCTACACGCTCGCCGGCAAGGGACGCGAACATTGGGCGCCGAGCTTCGGCTATCGCGGCTTCCGCTATGTCGAGCTACGCGGCTTCCCCGGCACCCCGACATTGGCGACGCTGACCGGCAAGGTCGCACATTCGGCGGTCGCCGCGGTGGGCAGCTTCACCAGCGCCGATCCGCTGCTCAACCAGATCGATCAGGCGGCGATCGCCACGATCCTCAACAATATGCACGGCTATCAGACCGATACGCCGACCTATGAGAAAAACGGCTGGACCGGCGACGCCCAGGCATCGGCGGGCGCGGCGGCGCGCAGCCTCGATATCTCGCGCGTCTGGACCAAATGGCTCACCGATTTCCCCGATGCGCAGGCGGCGAGCGGCGAGCTCCCCGAGATCGTCCCCGCCACCCCCTTCTACGGCTATGAGGGGACGCCCGGCTGGTCGTTCGTCTGGGGGCCGTCGACCCCGTGGGACGTCGCGGCGATGATCCTGCCGTGGGAATTGTATCAGACGCAGGGCGACACCCGCATCCTCGCGCGGATGCACGAGATGCAGAAGCGGCTGGTCGATTATACCGCCGCCGTCTTCAAGGCGCCCGACTATCGCCACAACACCGGGCTCAGCGAATGGAGCGCGCCCGGCCCGCTCGATATCTTCGCCACCAACAATGGCGGGATCGATGCGATCACCGTGGCCTATTTCTTCCACGAGGCGGATCTGCTGGCGAAATCCTCCGCGGTGATCGGCAATACCGCCGATGCGACTCGCTATGCCGCGCTCGCCGCCGATATCCGCCGCGCCTATAATGCGCGTTATTGGGATGCCGCGAACGGCTGGTATCGCACGCTCGACGACACGGGCGCGGCCAAGGCGCCCACCCAGTCGCAGAATATCCTGCCGCTCGCCTTCGGGATGACGCCCGCGGGGGCGGAGCAGAAGGTTGCCGATACGATCGCGCGCGATGTCGAGGCGCGCGGGCTGCGCGCCGGGGTTTATGGCACGCGCTATCTGCTCGATATCCTCAGCGATTACGGCCACGCCGACCTCGCCTATCGCGTCGCGACGCGCACCGACGAGCCGAGCTGGGGCTATTGGATCAGGAACGGGCATTCGACGATGTTCGAGGCGTGGACGCTCAAGGCGCGCTCACTCGATCATCATTATTTCGGGTCGATCGCGGACTGGATGCGCCAGCGGCTCGCCGGCCTGCGCCCCGGCGCGCCGGGCTATCGCAGCGTCGTGATCCGCCCCGAAATCCCGCGCGGGCTCGCCTCGGCCGCCGCGACGATGGCGACCCCGCAGGGCGAGGCGCGCGCCGCGTGGCAGGTCGACAACGGCCGGCTAAGCCTCACCGCGACGATCCCGCTGAACGCGACCGGCGAGATCTGGGTGCCGGCCGGGTTCGGCGCTGTGGGTTCGGCGCCGGAGGGTGCGACCTTGCTGCGCAAGACCGATGCCGCGACGGTATACGCCACCGGCCCGGGCAGCTTCACCTTCGTCACCGGGGATCATCGATGAAAGCCGTTCTGCCTGCGCTCGCACTGCTGCTCGCCGCCGCCGCGCCGGCCGATCAGGCCCCGGTGGTGCGCACCGACGGCGGCGCATTGCGCGGCGCGAGCGCCGACGGCATCGCCAGCTTCAAGGGCATTCCCTATGCCGCGGCGCCGGTCGGCGCGCTGCGCTGGCACGCCCCCGCGCCGGTCGCGGGCTGGACCGGCACGCGCGACGCGACCGGCTATGGCAATGATTGCGTCCAGTCGCGGATGCCGGGCGACGTCGCCAACAGCAATCAGCCGATGAGCGAGGATTGCCTGTTCCTCAACGTCTGGACGCCCCGGCCACGCGCCGGCGCGAAGCTGCCGGTGATGGTCTATATCCACGGCGGCGGCTTCTCGACCGGATCGGGCAGCGCAGCGATCCTTGATGGGACGCGGTTAGCCGCGCGCGGCATAGTGGTCGTGACGCTCAACTATCGCCTCGGGCGGTTCGGTTTCTTCGCCACCTCCGCGCTCACCCGCGAGGCGGCGGGCGGCGCGACCGGCAATTGGGGGCTGATGGACCAGATCGCCGCGCTCGACTGGGTCAGGCGCAACATCGCGGCGTTCGGCGGCGACGCGGCGAACGTCACCGTCTTCGGCGAATCCGCCGGCGGGGAATCGGTCGGCCGGCTGATGGTCTCGCCCGCTGCCAAGGGGCTGTTCGTCAAGGCGATCGCGGCCTCGGGCGGCGGGCGGGATAGCTGGCCCGATCTCGCCGCGGCCGAGGCGAAGGGCGTCGCCTTCGCGACCAGAGAGAATGTCGCGCCCGACGATCTCGTCGCGTTGCGCGCGCTCCCCGCCGACAAGGTGCAGGGCGGCATCAACCTGCTCAACGGCGACGAGGCGCATTATTCCGGCCCGATCACCGACGGGCGCATCGTCACCGGCGATACCGACACCTTGCTCGCCGCCGGTGCGGCGCGCGGCATCAGCGCTATCGTCGGCTCGAACAGCGACGAGCTCGGGTTCATCCCGGCGCCCTTCCGCAAGGCATTCGCCGAAAAGGCCAGCGCGACGCTCGGCCCCGCCGCCGACGCGGTGCGCGCAGCTTATGGCTCGGCGGAGAATTATGAGCGCCACGTTTCGAGCGACCTCACCTTCACCGAACCCGCCTTCTCGCTCGCGACGCGCGCGACGAAGGCGGGGGCGCCGACCTGGCTCTATCGCTTCGGCTATGTCGCCGAGGAAAAACGCGCGTCGCTGCCCGGCGCGGTCCATGCCTCCGACGTGCCGTTCCAGTTCGACAATCTCGCCGCGGCCGGCATCAAGCCGACCGCGGCCGATCTGGCGGCGGCGAAGCAGGTCGCCGATTACTGGACGCACTTCGCCAAGACCGGCGATCCCAACGCCAGGGGCCTGCCCGCCTGGCCGCGCTTCGTGCCGGCCGCACCGGTGATGCTGCGGATCGCCGGCGACAAGACCGACACTGCCCCCGCCGATGCGCCGACGATCAAGGCGATCGCCGCCGCGCGTGACGCGGCGAAGAAGAAATGAGGAAGCCAATGATGCGTATCCTTGCCCGCTTGGCCGCGCTTCTCGCGCTGGTCGCTGGCGCCACGACGGCGCAGGCGCAACAGGCGATCCGCCTGTGGCCCAATGGCGCCCCCGGATCGATGGGCGCGATGCAGCCCGAGACCACCGCGACCAAGGCGCCCTATGGCCGGATTACCCGCAACGTTTCCGATCCGACGCTGACCGTTTTCGCGCCCGATCCCAAGATCGCCACCGGCACCGCGGTGATCGTCGCGCCGGGCGGCGGCTTCCACATGCTGTCGATCGAGAATGAAGGCGATGGCGTCGCGAAATGGCTCAATAGCCTCGGCATCACCGCCTTCGTGCTGCGCTATCGCCTGCTCCCGACCAATGACAATTTCGGGATGGTGCTGTTCGGCCGGCTGATGAACCGCAAGTCGCTGGTGCAGGCGATCACCCCGCTCCGCCCGCTCGCCACCGCCGACGGCGCGGAAGCGGTGCGCTACGTCCGCGCCAATGCCGCGAAATACGGGGTGAAGCCTGATCGCATCGGGATGATGGGCTTTTCCGCCGGCGGCGCGGTGACGGTGTGGACGGTGATGGCCGCCAAGGCGGCCAGCCGCCCCGATTTCGTCGTGACGATGTACCCCGGGGTGGTGGGCGATGCGTTCAACGTGCCGGCCAAGGCGCCGCCGCTGCTCGCGATGGCCGCCAAGGACGATCCGCTCGTCGGCACCGATCCCGTGCGGGTCGTCGACGCGTGGAAAGCCGCCGGGGCGGAAGCCTCGCTGATCACCTTCGCCAACGGCGGCCACGGCTTCGGCATCGCCAAGAGCGGCAAGGCCTCCGATGCCTGGACCGGGCAGGCGCAGGCGTGGTTCGCCGCGAAAGGATTGCTCCGCAAATGAACATGCATGTCGGTACGCTCGGCGCGCTCGCCGCTTTGCTCCTCGCCTCGGGCAGCAACCTCGCCCCCGTCGCGGCAACCCAGCCCGGCACCCCCGCCGGCGGCGCCTGCGCGGCGCTCACCGGGCTGACGCTCGCCGACGGCAAGGTCGTCGCGGCGGAGGAAGTCGCGAAGGGCGCGATGGTCACCACCAAGGAGGGGGTGCCCGGCCTCCCCTCGCAGGTCGCCTTCTGCCGCGTCCGCGCGACGCTCACCCCCACGCCGCGGTCGTCGATCAAGGTCGAGGTGTGGCTGCCGCTCACCGCGGCGTGGAACGGCAAGCTGCTGGGTGCGGGCAATGGCGGCTATGGCGGGAGCATGTTGCTGCCCCAGCTCACGATGCAGGGCGCGCTCGCCAGGGGCTATGCCACCGTCGGCACCGATATGGGGCATGTCGGCACCGCCGATACCGACGCCAAATGGGCGCTCAACGCGCCCGAGAAGATCGTCGACTTCGGGCATCGCGCCAATCACCTCGCCGCCGGCACCGGCCGCGCGGTGATCGCGGCTTATTACGGCAATGCCCCCAGGGCGGCCTATTTCCAGGGCTGTTCCGACGGCGGACGCGAGGCGCTGATGGAGGCGCAGCGTTACCCGGAGGATTATGACGCGATCATCGCCGGCGCCCCCGCCAATGCCTGGACGCGGATGATGGCTGCCTTCATGCGCGACGACCGCGCGGTCTTCGCCCGCCCCGAATCCGCCATCCCCAATGCCAAGCTCAAGCTGCTGCAGGATGCCGCGATCGCGCAATGCGACACGAAGGACGGAGTGAAGGACGGCGTGCTCGACGATCCGCGCGGCTGCGGCTTCGATCCGGCGGTGCTCCAGTGCAAGGCGGGCGACGAGGCCACGTGCCTCACCGCGGGTCAGGTGACCGCGGCACGCACGCTCTATCGCGGCGCGCTCGACGCCAAGGGGCGGCCATTCTTCCCCGGCTATATGCCCGGCGCGGAGGCGGTGCCCGGCACCTGGGACGTGTGGCTCACCGGCCCCAAGGCGCAGCACGGCGTGTTCGCCACCGAATTCTACCGCTACATGGTCCATTCGAACCCCGAATGGCAGCCCGGCGCGTTCGACTTCGCGCGCGATTATGCCGCCGGCCGCCGGCTCGCGCCGCTGCTCGACAGCGACAGCCCGGATCTCGGCGCCTTCCTCAAGCGCGGCGGCAAGCTGATCCTCTATCACGGCTGGAACGACGCCGCGATTCCGCCCGAGAATACGATCGCCTATTTCGAGGCGGTGACGAAGCGCCTGCCCGCCGAGGCCGGCAAATCGGTGCGGCTGTTCATGGCGCCGGGGATGTCGCATTGCCTCGCCGGCCCCGGCCCCAATGTGTTCGACGCGCTCGGCACGCTCGACACATGGCGTCAGGGCGGCCCGGCGCCCGAGACGATGATCGCGACCAAGTTCGACAACGATCTGTTCGGCTATCTCGGCTTCCCGGCCAAGCCGCTCCGCACCCGCCCGCTCTGCGCCTGGCCCAAGGTCGCGCGCTGGACCGGCAAGGGTTCGACCGACGACGCGGCCAATTTCACCTGCGTCGCGCCGGGGATGAAATCGTGACGCTCACCCTCAGCCACGTCCACGGCACCCAGGCCCCGCCGCTGATCGAGCATACGATCGGCGAGGCGCTGGCGCAGGCCGCGGCGCGCTGGGGCGAGCGCGAGGCTCTGGTCTCGGTCGAACAGGGCATCCGCTGGACGTTCGCGGAACTGCTCGATCGCGCCGATGCGTTTGCCGCCGGGCTGCTCGCGCTCGGGCTCGAACCGGGCGAGCGGATCGGGATCTGGGCGCATAATTGCGTCGAATGGGCCGTCACCCAATTCGCCGCGGCGCGCGCCGGGCTGGTGCTGGTGACGATCAACCCCGCCTATCGCACCAGCGAGGCGGCGTTCACGATGGCCAAGGCCGGGCTTGCCGCTTTGGTGTTCACCGATCGCTTCAAGACCAGCGATTATGCCGCGATGGTCGCCGAGATCGGGCCCGACCTCCCTGCGCTGCGCCGGATCGTCTGCATCGGCACCGCGACGCATCCCGGCTGGATCGCGTTCGATGACGTTGCGGGCCACGCCGACGACGCCGCGCGCCAGCGGCTCGCCGCGATCGGCCCGACGCTCGATGCAGGCGACGCGATCAACATCCAGTTCACCAGCGGCACCACCGGCCACCCCAAGGGCGCGACGCTCAGCCACCGCAACATCCTCAACAACGGCTTCTTCGTCGGCCTCGCCCAGCGGCTCCAGCCCGGCGACCGGCTCTGCATCCCGGTCCCGCTCTATCATTGCTTCGGGATGGTGATGGGCAATCTCGCCTGCCTCACCCACGGCGCGACGATGGTTTATCCCGCCGCCGGTTTCGACGCGGGCTCGGTGCTCGCGACGATCGAGCGCGAGCGCTGCACCGCGCTTTACGGCGTACCGACGATGTTCATCGCGCTGCTCGGCCACGCAAAGCTCGACCGGACCGACCTGTCGTCGCTGCGCACCGGAGTGATGGCCGGCGCGGTCTGCCCCGAGCCGCTGATGCGCGGGGTGATCGAACGGCTCCACATGCCCGAGATCACGATCGCTTATGGCATGACCGAAACCAGCCCGGTGAGCTTCCAGACCGCGGTCGACGATCCGTTCGATCGCCGCGTCGGCTCGATCGGACGGGTCCAGCCGCATCTCGAATGCAAGGTGGTCGGCGAGGACGGCGCGACGCTTCCGGTCGGCACCCCGGGCGAGCTGTGCACCCGCGGCTATTCGGTCATGCTCGGCTATTGGGACGAACCCGAAAAGACCGCCGCGGTGATCGATGCCGCGGGCTGGATGCATTCGGGCGATCTCGCGGTGATCGACGCGGCGGGATATGGCACCGTCGTCGGCCGGCTGAAGGATATGGTGATCCGCGGCGGCGAGAATATCTATCCGCGCGAGATCGAGGAATTCCTCTACAGCCACCCCGCGGTCGAGGACGTCGCGGTGATCGGCGTGCCCGACGAGCGGATGGGCGAGGAATTATGCGCCTGGATCCGTCTGCGCGCCGACAGTGCCGGCGACGAGGAAGAAATTCGGGCTTTCTGTCGCGGCCGGATCGCGCATTATAAGGTGCCACGCTACGTCCGTTTCGTTGATAGTTTTCCCACCACCGTGACCGGCAAGGTCCAGAAATATCTGATCCGCGAGGCGATGATCGCTGAGCTGGCTTTCGCAACCACCAACCAAGGATGACCAAGATGAAGCCGTTTCTGATCGCCGCGCTGCTATTGCCCGGCACCGCTTTCGCCCAGGCCGCGCCGGCGCCGGCCCCTGCCGCCAGCCCGACCGCCGCGGCGGCGAAGCTCACGCTCGACACGCCGATCCAGGACATCGTGGCGGATGCGCAGGGCAAGGCCGTGATCGACAAGCATCTGCCGGGGCTGATCGGCCTGCCCCAATATGAGATGTTCAAGGGGCTCAGCCTCAAGCAGCTCCAGCCCTATTCGGACGGCAAGCTGACCGACGAAATCCTCGCCAAGACCGCGGCCGACCTCGCCTCGATCAAATAATGACGAGACCGCTTATTGTTGCCAGCGCCGCGGTTGCGGCGCTGGTCGCGGGCACGCCGGCGCTCGCCCAGACCCAGAGCGACAGCATGACCTATCGCCAAAAGGCTGCCCCGATCGAGCCGCGCGTCGACGATCTGATGCAACGGCTGACGCCGGAGGAAAAGGCATCGCTGCTCGCCGGTGCCAGCTCGATGACGCTGCAATCGATCCCGCGGCTCGGCATTCCCGCGATCAAGGTAACCGACGGCCCGACCGGGGTACGCTCGCCCGAGGGGCATCCCGCCACCGTCTTCCCGGTCGGTGTCGCGATCGCCGCGACGTGGAACCCCGAACTGGCCAGGACGGTGGGCGCCGCGATCGCCGAGGAAACGCAGGGCTATGGCGCCGCGGTGCTGCTCGCGCCGACGGTGAACATCGTCCGCACCCCGCGCTGGGGACGCAATTTCGAGACCTATTCGGAGGATCCGCTCCTCGCCGGCAAGCTCGCGCTCGGTTATGTCGCCGGGGTGCAGGGCAAGAATATCGGCGTCTCGCTCAAGCATTTCGCGGTCAACAATCAAGAGACCAACCGCTTCGTCGTCGATTCGGTGATCGATGAGCGCGCATTGCGCGAAATCTATCTCCCCGCCTTCGAAATGGTGGTGAAACAGGCCGATCCCTGGTCGGTGATGGCCTCGTACAACAAGATCAACGGCATTTATGCAGCCGAGAACCGCTGGCTGCTGACCGATCTGCTCAAGAAGGAGTGGGGCTATAAAGGCTTCGTCGTGTCCGATTGGGGCGCGACCCATTCAACCGCCGCCGCGGTCAACGCCGGGCTCGATCTCGAAATGCCCGGTCCGCCGAAATGGTTCGGCGAGAAGCTCGTCGCTGCGGTCCGCGCTGGCGAGGTAAGCGCGGCGCAGCTCGATGACAATGCGCGCCGTATCGTGCGGCTGATCGTGCGCAGCGGCGCACTCGACGGCACGCAGCCCAAGGGCGAGATCGGCGGCGTCCGCCACCGCGCCGTCGCGCGCGCCGCCGCCGAAGAAGCGATCGTGCTGCTCAAGAACGCCGGGATGCTCCCGCTCAAGCCCGGCATCAAGACGCTCGCGGTGATCGGTCCCAACGCCGATATCGCGCGGATTCAGGGCGGCGGCAGCTCCGCGGTGACGCCGTTCGACAAGCTGGCGACCCCGCTCGAGGCGATCCGCGCCGCGCTGCCCGGCGTCGCGGTGGTCTACGAAAAGGGCGTCGACAATGAGGAATTGCCCCCCACCGCCGCGCCCGCGCTGTTCAGCCCCGCGGCCGACAGCAGCGAAACCGGGCTCCAGGCGAGCTATTTCGCCAGCAAGGATTTCAGCGGCGCGCCGGTGAAGAGCGAGCGCGTCACCGATTTCACCAAGCGGATCAGCGCCAATATCGCGAGCGCCGCCGCGACCGGCTATGCCGCGATGCGCTGGTCGGGCGTGCTGCGCGCGCCCGCGACCGGGACCTATGAGTTCAGCGTGCGCGGAACGGGAAGCGGCGTACTGACGCTCGACGGCAAGACGATCCTCGACAAGGCGACCGCGTCGATCCCCGACAATCGCGACGTGATCGGCTTTCCGGTGCCCAACCGCATCGTCAGCGTCACGCTGGAGGCGGGCAAGCTTTATCCGATCCAGCTCGATTACGTGACCGGGCAGACGCCTTATGAGGCGCTCAAATTCGGGATGCGGGTGCCGCGCCCCGATTTCGACGCGGCGGTCGCCGCGGCGAAGCGCGCCGATGCCGCGATCGTCATCGCCGGCTCGGCGTCGCTGACCGAAGGCGAGGGCTATGATCGCGCGACGATCGATCTGCCCGGCGAGCAGGACAAATTGATCGCGGCGGTGGCCGCGGCCAATCCCGCGACGACGGTGGTGATCAATGCCGGCGCGGCGATGACGATGCCCTGGGCGGACCAGGTCTCCGGGATCGTCGGCATGTGGCTCCCCGGCCAGGAGGGCGCGGCGGCGCTCGCCGATATCCTGACCGGCAAGGTCAATCCGTCAGGCAAGCTGCCGGTCACCTTCCCCAAGCGCAGCGCCGACGATCCCGCGCTGCTGACCGATATCAAGACCAGCTATGCCGAGGGGCTGCTGGTCGGCTATCGCGGTTATGAGGCGCGCGCGGTGACCCCCCTGTTCGCCTTCGGCCACGGGCTGTCCTACACCAGTTTCGGCTATGACGCGCTCGTCGCGCCCGCGACGGTCGCGCCCGGCGCCCCGGTCAACGCGCGGCTGTCGGTCCGCAACACCGGCAAGCGCGCGGGCAAGGAGGTCGTCCAGCTCTATGTCGCGCGCGCCGATCGCACCCCCGATGAGCCGATCAAGCAACTCGCAGGCTTCGCCAAAGTGGCGCTGAAACCCGGCGAGAGCCGCACGGTGACGCTCGCGCTCGATCCGCGCGCCTTCGGCTTCTGGGACAGCGCAACGCATCATTGGGTGGCGCGCGCGGGCCGCTATCGACTGCTCGTCGGCGGCGCGTCGGACGATATCCGGTTGACGCGCGACATCGAGGTCACGGCGACCGCGCCGATCGACTGAACCGGCGGCCCAATTCAGGAACATTGTAATAACTCAATCTTCAATCTGTCGCATGACTGCAACGAATCCGTCACGGGACTGAATTAGCGCCCCGCTAGCCGTTTCAGGCCAAAGGGGCGTTTTCATGAAGTTCGCGCATCACACGCGCCAGCACCTGCTGGTCGCGACCGCCATCGCTTACGCATTGACCACCGCCGCGGCCTATGCCGAACCGGTCGATGCGAGCGCCCCCGCCGCGGCGACCGAAACGCCGGACAGCGGGAACAACGGGATCGCCGAGGGCTCCGACGTCATCGTCACCGGGACCAAGGCGAACGAGATCGCCCCGGTCACCGCCTCGCTCCAGACGACGCAGCCGCAATCGATCGTCTCGCGCTCGTTCATCGAGGATTCGCTCCCCGCCACCGCCGATTTCAACCAGATCGCGCTGATCGCGCCGAGCGTTTCGAATTACGGCAGCGCCAACGGCACCGGCCTGTCCGAATCCAAGGCGCAGATCCGCGGCTTCCAGGACGGCGAATATAACGTCACCTATGATGGCGTGCCGTTCGGCGACACCAACGATCCGACGCACCATTCGAATACCTTCTTCCCGTCGAACACGGTCGAGACGTTGATCGTCGACCGCGGCCCCGGCAACGCCGCGACGCTCGGCCAGGCGACGTTCGGCGGGAACATGAACCTGTTCAGCCGCGCGACGCGCGACACCGCCGGGTTCGAGGGCAAGGCGGCCTATGGCACGTTCAACACCTATCTGCTCCGCGCGGTGGCGCAGACCGGCGCGATCGACAAGCTCGGCGGCACCGAGGCGGTGTTCAGCACGCAATGGGTGAAGTCGGACGGCGCGCGCACCTACAGCCCGTTCCGGTCGTGGAACGTCTTCGGCAAGGTGATGGTCCCGCTCGGCGCGCATGCGCGGCTGACCTTCCTCGGCACCTATAACGTCAATCGTTTCAACCAGCCCGACAAGGACGGCGCGACGCTCGACCAGATCAGGCAGTACGGCAAATATTACAGCCTCAACAACGATCCGACGAGCCAGGGTTATTTCGGCTATAACCACACCCGCAAGACCACCGATTTCGAGATCATCAAGTTCGAGGCCGATCTTGGCGCGAAATCGAGCTTCGAGAACCGCGCTTATACCTATAGCTACGACAATGAGACGCTGAGCGGCAGCGACGTCACCGCTTACGGCCATCTCGACAAGAACGGCCAGCAGATCGCCGAGGTGAATACGGTGACGCTGACCCCCGGCGCCAAGGCAGTCGCCGGTGTCCCCGGCTATACCAAGACCAACAAATACCGGATGTACGGCGATATCGCCAAGGTCCATCTCGACTTCGGGTTTGTCACGTTGACCACCGGCGCGTGGATCGAATGGTCCGACACCTATCGCCAGCAGCGCGACGTCGATCTGGTGACGATGCTGCCCAATTATGTCGAGAAGAAGGTGAGCAACCCGGCCACCAAGGTGGCGACGCCGCAGAACATCAAGTTCGACCAGAACAGCAATACCAACCACACCGAAGAGTTCGTCGAACTCGAACTGCGCCCGATCCCCGGCCTGAAGATCACCCCGGGGTTCAAGCATGTCGATTTCAACCGCCGCATCGACGCCGATTATAACCAGACGACGCGCTACGCCCAGCGGGTGAGCAGAAACTATAGCGCCGACCTGCCGTTCGCGACGATCAACTATGCCGCTACCCCGACGCTTTCGGTCTATGCGCAATTTGCCAAGGGCTTCCTCGCCCCCTCGCTCGGCGTGCTCTATGTCGACACGCCCGGACGCTCGACGGTGGCACCGGAAAAGTCGACCAATTATCAGGCGGGCGTGGTCTATCACGGCCAGCGACTGAGCATCGACGCCGACGTCTACAAGATCGACTTTTCCAACAAATTCGCCTCGCTGACCTCACCCGACCCCGGCGTCGGCACGATCTGGGTCAACCAGGGATCGGTGCAGTACAAGGGCATCGAGGGCCAGATCACTTATGCCTTCCCCGGGGGGCTCGCGGTGTTCGCCAACGGGTCGCGCAACTATGCCAAGACCGACAACCCCGGCTTCATGGCGCTGCAGGTCGCCAACGCCCCCGAATGGACCGCGGCCGGCGGTATCCTGTTCAAGCACGGCCCGATGGTCTTCTCGCTGATCGACAAATGGACCGGCCGGCAGTGGTTCACCGATCCCAGCCAGATCGTCACCGGCGATACCAAGTCGTTCAACGCCTATGACGCCTATCGCAGCAACGGCTATAACAGCGCGATCCTGTCCGCGCGTTATGAACTCGGCCCGGTGCGGTTCGGGGTCGAGGTCAACAATCTGTTCGACTCGAAGCGCGTCACCAATATCAACACCGGCAAGACAGCGGCGGCCGACCAATATTTCTACCAGGTCGGCCGCACCGTGACCGGCGACATCACGGTGAAGTTCTGACGCCGGCGCCGTTGCCCGCGAATATGCGGGCAACGGCGGTTACGCCGCGAGATAATTGCCGACGCCGATCACCACGGTGGAAAGCAACAACGCGCCGATCCCCAGCCACACCAGCCACCGCGTTCCCGCGCGGACCCCGGCCCATTCGCGCAGCGCGAAGCCCCACAGCGTCGAGAACAGGATGATGCTCGCCATGTGCAGCGTCCAGGAGGAGAAACCGTATTTCCCCATCTGGCTCTCGCCCATCGTGTAGAAGAAGAACTGGAAATACCACAACGTCCCGCCCAGCGCGGCGAGCAGATAATTGCGCAGCAACGGCGGCTTTTCCGCCGTGCCGCGCCCCGCGAATTGCCCCGCCGACCGGTTGCGCAGGATCAGCCAGCCGCACCAGATGAAATTGGTGGTGAAGCCGCCGAGCAGCACCACGCACAGCACCGGCAATCCCTGCCACAAGGGATCGGTCCCGGCGGCAATGCTCAGCGCGCGGATCGGCTGGCCGGCATCGAGCCCCCAGGCGAAACAGCCCGACATGATCCCGGAAAAGACCGCGATCGCCAGCCCCTTGGGCAGGTTGAACTCGGCGACGCTCTGGCTGGCGGCGGCGCCGGCCATGTCGCGCTCCTTGCGCCGCCCGGCCAATGCCACCACGACGATGCCGGCCAAAGTGATCGCGATGCCGACGAAGGTCATCTGCCCGCTCGCGGTTTCGGCGAGCGCGCCGAGCGTCCCGCGGAAGATCGGCGGCCCCATCGTCCCGATCATCGTCGTCAGCCCCAGCGCCACCGCCATGCCGAGCGACAGCCCCAGGTAGCGCATCGTGAGCCCGAAGGTCAGCCCGCCGAACCCCCACATCGCGCCCCAGAACCAGCACCAGAACCAGGTCGATCCCGGGGTGCGGGCGAGCACGCCGAAGAGATCGTGGGTCTGGATCGAGGCGAACAGCCAGGGCGCGATCAGCCAGGAAAATACCCCGCCGACCAGCCAGAATATCTCCCAGGACCAGATGCGGATGCGACGATAGGGAACATAGAAGCTGGCCGACGAAAGCCCGCCAAGCCAATGAAACAGAACGCCAATCAGCGGGTTTCCGCCCATTCCTCCCCCCCTTTTGCGATAATATGCTTATCGATCTCGGCGATGCGGGTAACCCCGGTCAGCCCCATTGCGACGCGCATCTCTGCCGCGAGCAGATCGAGCACATGCGCCACCCCGGCCCCGCCCGCGCCGCCGAGCGCCCAGGCCCAGGCGCGCCCGAGCAGCACGCCCTTTGCCCCCAGTGCGAGCATCCGCACCACATCGAGCCCCGAGCGGATGCCGCGGTCGGCGAGCAAGGTCAGCCGGTCCCCCACCGCATCGGCGATCGCGGGGAGCGCGCGCGCGCTCGACGCCACGCCGTCAAGCTGGCGCCCGCCGTGGTTGGAGACGAT
Source organism: Sphingomonas sp. (assembly GCA_017849555.1). Classification (GTDB taxonomy): domain Bacteria; phylum Pseudomonadota; class Alphaproteobacteria; order Sphingomonadales; family Sphingomonadaceae; genus Sphingomonas; species Sphingomonas lycopersici. Next base: position 143,809 of record JAFIGU010000003.1, read on the forward strand.
CACCCCCTCCACGCCGCGCGCCGCCGCCTCGCGCGCATCCTCCGGGTCGAGGATGCCCTTGAGCACGATCGGCCCTTTCCAATGCTGGCGCACGAAATCGAGATCGTCCCAGCGCGTGCGCGGATCGAAATTGTCGCGCATCCAGGCGAAGAAGTCGTTGAGCCCGGTCTTGCCGGCGAGCACCGGCACGACATTGCCGAGATGATGCGGGTGCCCCCACAATCCGACATCCCACGCCCAGCGCGGATGCGTGAGCGCCTGCCCGAAGCGGCGGAGCGATCCCCCCAGCCCCGGCGCCCCTGCCAGCCCCGAGCGATAGTCGCGATAGCGCGTCCCGGGCACCGGCATGTCGACGGTGAAGATCAGCACCGGGCACGCCGCCGCCTGCGCCTGCTGCATCAGATCGATCATGAAGCCGCGGTCGCGGATCATGTAGAGCTGGAACCAGATCGGCGCGCGCGCCCCCGCCGTCACTTCGGCCAGCGGGCAGGCCGAGACGGTCGACAGCGTGAACGGCACCCCCGCCGCCTCCGCCGCGCGCGCTGCCTGCACCTCGCCGCGGCGCGCGTTGAGCCCCGCGAGTCCGACCGGCCCGAGCGCGACCGGCATCGCCAGCCGCTGCCCGAACAAGTTGGTCGACAGATCGATATCGGCGATGTCGCGCAGCACCCGCTGGCGCAGCGCCACCGCTTCGAGATCGGCGATGTTCCGCCCGAGCGTCACCTCGGCATAGGAACCCCCGTCGATATAGTCGAACAGGAAGCGCGGCAGCCGACGGCGCGCGAGTTCGCGATAATCGGTGATCGATGCGGCCTTCATGATGCCTCGCTATTCCTGCGCCATTGTGAGCGCGCGCCAGCGTGCGGCGTAAGCGGTGAGATCGCAATCGAGCGGCTGCACCGGAACGAGCGCGGCGGGCGGCGCCAGCGCCGGATCGATCAGCCGCAGCGCGCCATAAGAGACGTCATTATGCTGGTTGGAGACGAACACGCGCAGATCGGGTCGCAACGTCGCGAGCGTCCGGACGAACGCCTGCGCCTCGCCGAACCGCCCCTCGACCAGCACCCGATCGCGCGCGCCGATCAGATCGAGCGCGGCATCGGCGACCAGCGCCGCATAAAGGCAGACCGCTGCGCGCAACTCGATCGATCCGGCCGGCCGGTTGATCCAGCGCGAGGTGCCGTCGGGGAACGGCCCCACCCCCGGCGTCAGCGTCGGCAGCACCATCGCCCCCGCCGCGACGACACCGGGCAGCGCGGCGATGATCGCCGGCTGATCGGGGTTGATATCGACACGGCGCGCGTCGATCCCGGTCAGCAATTCGATCTCGCGCCCGCCCATGAAGCGCGCAGAGGGAATCGGGGTGCCGTGAACGTCGATATTGACCAGGCAGTCGCGCGCCTCGGGCAATGCCGCCGGATCGACGCTTGCGCCCTTTCCCGGCGTCCGCATCGCGACGAACCACGTCCCGGTCGAGAGGATCGTCGCCTCACGTCCGGCGATATCGGCGAAGCCGCGCGCGGCGAGCAGCGCCGCGTTGGAATCGTGCAATCCGCAATACACCGCGGTGTCGGCGGGCAGGCCGGTGTCGCTAGCCCAGACCGCGCCGATCGTGCCGATCGCCTCACCGGCGTGGCGCAGCGGCGCGAGGCGATCCGCCCAGCCGCGCCGCACCGCCAGTGCCGACGGCCGGCCCGACGCCGGGCACCATAGATCGCTGTGACAGCCGAGGCTCGTCACTTCCGACGCAGCGACCCCGGAGAAACGCCACGCCCAATATTGCGGCCAAAGCAGGATCGTCGCGTCGCCGCTCAGCAGCGCGGGATCGAGCGTGTCGAGGAAATGGAGCTGGCGCCCGAGGTTGAGCCCGTCGGCCAGCGCGGGTGAGCCGGTCTGCGCAAACGGATCGCGCTGGGCGTGATAGGTCGCGGCGCACCCGGCCGGGATCGGCTGCTCATAATCGAGCGGCGGCGCAGCGAGCTTTCCGTCGCGCACGATCGCCGCGGCGGCGCCGTGGCCGACCGGGATGATCCGCGCCACGCGCCCCAGCCCGGCGAATTCGCGCAGCACCCCGCGCGCCCATTCCTCGATCCCCGCCGCGTCGAGCGCCCGCACGCGCGCGCCGCCGATCGTCGCTTCGATACGTTCATTGGGCCGGGTCCGGCGCGCGAGCATCGCCCCGGATTCGTCCCACAGGCTGAGCTTCGACAAGGTTTTACCCAGATCGAGCACCACGCTCAGCCCACCCCCCAATATATCCTCCCGTTCTCGTGATGATTGATATTTAGCGAAGTTGATTGCATATGGCTAGGCACTTTGATAGAGCGACCCGCGCCGAACAGCGCGGCTGGGGAGAGTGATTCCGGATGCTTGAACACGAGACAAGGGAGCGCCACGCGGCGTCCGCCATTCCGTTCGCCGTGCCGCGCAACCGCTGGTCCGACGCGGAAGCGGCGGGCAAATCGCCCGAGGAATTGCTGCTCTATCGCTCGAACCTGCTCGGCGCGGACCTGACCGTGACCAATTTCGGCGGCGGCAACACCTCGGCGAAGATCGAGATGGTCGATCCGCTCACCGATGCGCCGGCGACGGTGCTGTGGGTCAAGGGATCGGGCGGCGACATCGGCTCGATGAGGCTCGACGGCTTCGCCACGCTCTATCTCGACAAATTGCTCGGGCTCGAATCGCGCTATCGCGGGGTTGACTTCGAGGATGAGATGGTCGGCTATCTGCCGCATTGCACCTTCAACCTCAACGCGCGCGCGGCCTCGATCGATACCCCGCTCCACGCCTATCTCCCCTATCCCCACGTCGATCATGTCCACCCGGACGCAATCATCGCGCTCGCCGCCTCCAGCGCGGGCAAGGCCGCGACCGACGCGATCTGGGGCGGCGCGATCGGCTGGCTGCCGTGGAAGCGCCCCGGCTTCGAGCTCGGGCTCCAGCTTCGTCAACTCGTCACCGAACAGCCCAGCCTGCGCGGCGCGATGCTCGAAGGGCACGGCATCATCTGCTGGGGCGATACCGCCAAGGCGTGCTACGACAATACGGTCGCGCTGATCGCCGACGCCGCCCATTACCTCAACGAGCGCCTCGCGCTCGGCCCCGCCTTCGGCGGCGAACGCGTCGCCCCCCGCCCCGCCGCCGAGCGCGCCGCCATCGCCGCGCGGCTGATGCCCAGGCTTCGCGCGCTGATGCCGGGCGAGCGCGGCAAGATCGGTCATTTCTCCGACGATCCCGAAACCCTCGAATTTGCCGGCAGCCGCGATTTCGCGCGGCTCGCGGCGATCGGCACCTCGTGCCCCGATCATTTCCTGCGCACCAAGATCGCGCCGCTCGCGCTCGATCCCGCGCGGCTCGACGACGAGGCCTATCTCGCACAGGCGCTGGAGGATTATCGCCAGCTCTACGCGGCTTATTACCAGCGCTGCGCGGAGCCGGGCGATCCGGCGATGCGCGATCCCAATCCGGTGGTCGTGCTGGTGCCCGGCGTCGGCCGCATCACCTTCGCCGCGGACAAGACCACCGCGCGCCTCGCCGGCGAATTCTACGGCAATGCGATCAACGTGATGCGCGGCGCCGAGGCGATCGGCGATTATGTCGGCCTGCCCGAGAAAGAAGCCTATCGCATCGAATATTGGGCGCTCGAGGAAGCCAAATTGCGCCGCATGCCCAAGCCCAGGCCGCTGGTCGGCCGCATCGCCCTGGTCAGCGGCGGCGGCGGCGGGATCGGCGCGGCGACGGTGCGGCGGCTGCTGGCCGACGGCGCCTGCGTGGTGCTGGTCGACCGCGACGCCGAGGCCGCCGAGCGCGTCCGCGCCGAAATGGCGCAGGCGTTCGGCAAGGATGTGGTGCGCGCCGAAACCTGCGACGTCACCGACGAGCGACAGGTCGCCGCCGCGTTCGACGCATGCACCCGCGAATTCGGCGGGCTCGACATCCTCGTCGCCAATGCCGGCATCGCCTCCTCCGCGTCGATCGAGGAAACCAGCGTCGAATTGTGGCGGCGCAATTACGACGTGCTGACCGAGGGCTATTTCCTCAGCGCGCGCGCCGCTTTCCCGCTGATGCGCGCGGTCGGCGGCGGCTCGATCGTGTTCATCGGGTCGAAGAATGCGCTCGCCGCGGCGGTCAACGCCTCCGCCTACGCCTCGGCCAAGGCGGCGTCGCTCCACCTCGCGCGCTGCCTCGCGCTGGAAGGCGCGCCGCACGGTATCCGCGTCAACACGGTCAATCCCGATGCGGTGATCAAGGGCTCGCGGATCTGGGACGGCGACTGGCGCAAGGAACGCGCCGGCGCGCACGGCATCGATCCCGGCTCCGAGCTCGAGGAACATTATCGCAATCGCTCGATGCTCAAGCGCGACGTGCTGCCCGAGGATGTCGCGGAAGCGGTGTATTTCTTTGTTTCCGAAGCATCTTCCAAATCGACCGGAAACATCGTCAATGTCGACGCCGGAAACGCCCAGGCATTCACCCGATAAGCAGCGAGAGAGACGGGCAATGGCGAAGGAACTGCCGCTTTCGGCCGATCAGATCGAAAGCCACAATGCCGCGCGCCTCGATGCGCTGCACGACGATTACGACAGCCTGGGCCGCGCGCTCGCCCGCCGCGGCGTGGATATCGATGCGGTCAAGGCGCGTGTCGCAGGCTTTTCGGTCGCGATCCCGAGCTGGGGCGCGGGGCGCGGCGGCACGCGCTTCGCCAAATTCCCGATCCCCGGCGAGCCGACGACGATCCACGAAAAGCTCGCCGATTGCGCGGTGGTCCACCAGCTTTCGACCGTCACCCCGCGCGTCAGCCCGCATTTCCCCTGGGATTGCGTGAGCGACTATGCGGCGCTGCGCGAGGAGGCCGCGGCGCTCGGGCTCGGCTTCGACGCGATCAATTCGAACACCTTTCAGGATCAGCCCGGCCAGAAATTGAGCTATCGCGACGGCAGCCTGTCGGCGGGCGACGCCGGGGTGCGCGCGCAGGCGGTCGACCATAATATCGACTGTATCGAGATCGGGCGGCAGCTCGGCTCGACCGCGCTGACGATCTGGGTCGGCGACGGCACCAATTTCCCCGGGCAGCAGGATTTCTCCAAGTCGCTCGATCGCTATCTCGAGGCAGCGGCGCAGGTCTATGCCGCGCTGCCCGACGACTGGCGGATGCTGCTCGAACACAAAATGTACGAGCCGGCGTTTTACTCCACCGTCATCGCCGATTGGGGATCGTCGATCCTCGCCGCGCAGGAGCTGGGACCCAAGGCGAAATGCCTCGTCGACCTCGGGCATCACGCGCCCAATGTGAACATCGAGCAGATCGTCGCGCGGCTCCACCGCTTCGGCAAGCTCGGCGGCTTCCACTTCAACGACAGCAAGTACGGCGACGACGATCTCGACAGCGGCTCGATCAACCCGCACCAATTGTTCCTCGTCTTCAACGAGCTGATCGAGGCCGAACTCAACCCGCGCGACGGGTTCGACCCGGCCTATATGATCGACCAGTCGCACAACGTCACCGATCCGATCGAGAGCATGATCGCCTCGGCCGAGGCGATCGCCGGCGCTTATGCCAAGGCGAGCATCGTCGACCGCGCCGCGCTGGCCGAAGCGCAGGATGCCAACGATACGATGCTGGCCTTCCTCACGCTGCGAAAGGCCTATCGCACCGATGTCTCGCCGATCCTCGCGATGGCGCGGATGGAAGCCGGCGGGGCGATCGATCCGATCCCGGCCTATCGCGCGAGCGGCTGGCGCGCGCGCAAGGCGCAGGAGCGCGATGCGGCGGGGCTCGGCGCTGGCATCGTTTGAGCGAAAAAGATTGATTTCGGGGGATCAGCCCGGCACAACGGCCCGCTGCAATATCGAGGCCGCTACGGGATGCATGTCGAAGAACGTGATAGCCTGATCCTCAATCTGATCGGGAAGACCGGCTTCGTGTCGTTCAAGAGCCTGGAGGCGTCGATCCCCGCCTCGCCGGCGACGCTGCGCCGCGATCTCGACCGGCTCGAGGCGAAGGGCGTGATCCAGCGCGTGCGCGGCGGGGCGCGGCTGGTCGAGGACGAGGCGACGGGCGAGCGCGGTGACGTCCAGTCGCTCGCCGGGGTGCCGTTCCACGAGAATATCGATCGCAACCGCGCGCAGAAGGAAGCGATCGGCCGCGCCGCCGCGACGCTGTGCAAGCCGGGTGAATCGATCATCATCGACGGCGGATCGACCACGCTGCAGATGTGCAACCATCTCGCCGATCTGCATCTCCAAGTGCTGACCAATTCGCTCCACGTGGTCAGCGCCTTGCTGCCCCAGCCGGGGACGCGGATCGCGGTGCCCGGCGGATCGGTGTTTCGCGAGCAGAATATCATCCTCGGCATCGGCGGCGAGGAATGCATGCCACGCGTTTATGCCCCGCGGCTGTTCATGGGCGCGGCGTTCGTCGGCGCGCAGGGGGTGATGCAGGCCGATGTCGTGCTCGCCGCCGCCGAACGCCAGATGATCGACCGCGCCGAATGGGTCGCGCTGCTGGTCGACAGCTCGAAATTCGCCGCGCCCTCGGGATCGGTGGTGTGCGGGCTCGACGAACTCGATGTGGTCGTCACCGATGCCGGGATCAGCGATGTCCACGCGCGGATGATCGAACAGGCGGGCGTGGAGCTGATCATCGCCTGATCGGCAGCGGGCGCGGCGCGAGCGGCTCCACCCCACCGGCTGTTAAATCTGGATCACCCACCACCGTTCGCCCTGGGCTTGTCGAAGGGCGGCCCGAACTCTCGGGCGGTAGGACGCCCTTCGACAAGCTCAGGGCGAACGGTTTTCCTCTATCCGCACGATGCTCTGGCCGCCGCGCTGCCGGCGCAATGGCCCGGGCTCAAGGCCGGGGTGACGGAGACGTGCGACCATTTGTCGCGAATTTCCGCCGAACGTCGATCACCCCTAGCGCAACCGCTTTGCATGTCTTATGTATGGATCATTGTATGGCTCAGGAGCGAGCAATGACCGAAGAAATTGGCGGCGACAAGTTCAGGTGGATCCTCAAGAGCGGCTGGGAAGGGCTCTGCCCGCGCTGCGGCAAGGGCCATATGTTCAAGGCCTGGCTCAAGGTCAGCGACAAATGCGAGGTGTGCGGCCTCGATTATCGCTTCGCCGCGCCCGACGACGGCCCGGCGTTTTTCTCGCTGTGCATCGTCGCCTTCCCGCTGATCTTCTTCGTCGTATGGCTGCAGGTGGCGTTCGATCCGCCTTATTGGGTGCATCTCGTTACCTCGGTGCCGCTGATGCTGGCGGGCTGCGCGCTGCCGCTGCGCCCGATCAAGGGCTGGCTGGTTGCCTCGCAATATGTGAACAGGGCTCAGGAAGCCGGGACGGGCCGGCTGTGGGCGCAGCTTCACGGCCGCGACTATGAAGCGGGGAAAAGCGACTTTGACGACTGAGCTTTGGTTGCCGGCCCTGATCGACGGCGCGGGCGCCAAATATCAGGCGATCGCCGATGCGATCGAGACCGCGGTCGCGACGGGGAGGCTGCGCGGCGGCGACCGCCTGCCCCCGCAACGCGAGCTGGCGAGCAGGCTCAAGGTCGATCTGACGACGGTGACCAAGGCCTATGACGTCGCGCGGCAGCGCGGGCTGATCGAGGCGAAGGGGCGGCTGGGCAGCTTCGTCCGCGAACCCGGCGACACCAGCTTCGCGCAATTGCCGCAGGTTGATACCGGGATGAACATGCCCCCCGATCTGCGCGAGGGCGCGATCGGCAAGGCCATCGCCGACGGCACCACCGCGCTGCTGCGGCACAGCTCGGGCGCGCGACTGCAATATCAGCCGCCCGGCGGCGCGTTGCAGGACCGCATCGCCGGGGCGGAGCTAATCGCGCAGATCTGCACCGCGACGGTGGCGGAGCAAACGGTGCTCACCGCCGGCGGCCAAAATGCGCTCCACGCGATCCTCGCATCCACGCTCGAACGAGGCGATGCGATCGCCTGTGGCCGTTACGTCTATTCGGGGCTCAAGGCGCTGGCCGCGCGGCTCGGGCTGCGGCTCGTCGCGTTGCCCGAGATGAGCGCGGCGGCGCTGAAAGAGGCCTTGCGCGGCGAATCGATCCGCGCGCTCTATCTCGTCCCGACCAACGACAATCCGACCGCGCATACGTTGACCGCCGCGGCACGCGAGGCGCTGGCCGAGACCGCGGTCGCCGCCGGGCTGCAGATCATCGAAGACGATGCCTATGGGCTGCTGGCGGGCGATCGGCTGCCGACGCTGACCGCGTTCGCCGCGGCCAATTCCTGGTATGTCGCGAGCACGTCGAAGGTCATTTCCCCGGCGTTGCGGGTGGCGTTCGTCCGCGCGCCGACGGTCGAGGCGGCGCTTCGGCTGGCGGTCGACGTTCATGAGACGACGATCATGCCGCCCCCGATCAACGCCGCATTGGTCAGTAGCTGGATCAGGCAAGGCGCGCTCCAGACGCTTGTCGCCGAGATGCGCGACGAGGTGCGTGCCCGGCGCACGGTCGCCGGCGAGGCGCTGGGCGATATCGCTTATGCCGCGCACCCGGACGGCTATCATCTCTGGATCGGGATCGCCAACGGCGCGACCGGACGCGAACTGGCCGAGGCGATGCGCGGGCACGATCTGCAGATCATTCCCGCCGGCCGCTTCGCGGTCGACGATGCGCCTGACGATGCGATCCGGGTTTCGCTCGGCGGCGCGGCGGATCGCGAGGGGCTCGCGCGCGGCCTGCGGACGTTGCGCGGGCATCTGGTTTCGCCGGCACGGTTCAATCCGGTCGTGGCGTAAGGCGGACACGGTCCTGCCGCGCGCACACCCGTCACCCCGGCCTTGAGCCGGGGTCCATCGGGAGGCAAGCGCGGAGCAAAAGGCTCTGGTCGCGGAACCTGAGGCACGATGGACCCCGGCTCAAGGCCGGGGTGACGAAGCACTCAACACAATCCGCTCGAAAGAAATTCGACGTGCCGGCGGGAGTTAAGCCTACCGCCCCTCTCCGCCAGCAACCTGCCACACGCGAAACGCACGCCCCCGCCCCTGCGCCACGAGCGGTTGCGCATCGTCGCTCACCAGCGTCGGCAGCGCCGCCTCGACCGGGCGCGATTGCCGGACGGTGCGGATCTGGTCGGTGCGCGCCTGAACCGTCGGGCCGGCGTCGAAAATGTCGCAATAACCCTCGTAGACGAAGCCCTCCGCCTGGAGCAGCTTCAGCGCCGGCACCGAATTGTCGTGCGGCCGTCCGATCGCCGCGCGCGCCGCCGCGGGCAGCATGCTGGTGTAGATCGGATAGCGCGGCATCAGATCGGCGATGAACTGGTTGCCGTGCATCGCATTGTGCAGATCCGCCTCGAGGAAGCCGCTGCCGAAGAATGGCCCCGCCACCGCCTCCCAGAACGGGCTCGACCCGTCTTCGACCCAGCCGCGCAGATCGGCGATGACGGCATCGCCGAAGCGCCGGCGATGCTGGGCGATGAACATATAGCGGCTGCGCGCGAGCAACGCGCCGAGCCCGCCGGCGCGCGCATCGGGGTGGAGGAACAGCCCGCCGACCTCGGACGCGCCGTCGAAATCGTTGACGAGATGGAGGATCTCGGTCGAGAAACTACGGTCGAGATCGCGCGACACATGCGTCACCCGGCTGACCTTGTAGCTGTAGAACGGCCATTTCGCGCCGAGCCGCGAAAACAAACTCGCGGTGCCGAGCACGCGGCCGTCCCCCGATTGAAGCACGAGGAGGTAGAATTCGTTCGCCGGCGTCGCGATATCGGCCGCGAGCGAAGCCTCGCTCCACGCGATCTTTTCGGCGAGGGTTTCGCGATCGGGGGGCAGATTGGTCATCCCGCCCCCGGTCAGCGCGGCAAGCGCGAGCAAGGCGTCGAGATCGTCGGCGCGCACCGGGCGCACGAACGGCAGGTCCGCGCTGCGATCGAACCACGCCGGCGCGGTCACAGCTCGCCCGCCTGAAAACCGAGCGCGGACAATAATGCCGCGCGCGCCGTCTGGCATTGATGCCAGAGATCAGCCTCGCCCAGATCGTCCGGCGCGATCCGCTCGGGCCAGTGGCGCGCGACCATCGCCTCGATCAGGTCGCAGCGGCGCTCATCGAGCAGGAACCGCGGGTCGATCGCCGCCTCCGCCTCGGCATCGACCGCGACGCGCAGGCGAAGGCAGGCGGGCCCGCCGCCGTTGCGCATCGATTCACGGACGTCGACCACTTCGAGCTGGGCGATCGGATTGTCAGCCGCCCTGACCTCTTCGAGCCACGCCCAGACCTCGGGGGTCTCGTGCGCTTCGAGCGGGAGGATCAGCGCCATTCCGCCCGCAGCGAGCGTCACGAGCTGCGAGTTGAACAGATAGGAGCGGATCGCCGCATCGAGGCTAACTCGCCCGGCCGGGGCTTCGATGATCACCGCACCCGGCACTCTTGCCAGCAGATCGCGATAGACCGTATCGCGATCGGCGAAGGCGTGTTCGTGGGTGAACAGCACATTTTCGTTCGCCACCGCGACGACATCATTGTGGAACGCACCGGCGGCGATCGCGACATCGCTTTGCCGGACGAGCGCGATGTCGCCCTCCGCCAGCCCGTGCCGGCGCCCCACCGCGGCGCTGGCGGCACGATGCTGCCGCGCCGGAAATGGCCCCGACGAGCGCTCGCCGTAAACGAACATTTCGAGGCTGCGATCGGCATGCGACCGGCCGATGCGCATGAAATTGGCCGCGCCTTCGTCGCCCAGCCCCACCGGCAGCGCGGGGTGAACCGCGAAATAGCGCGGATTGGCGAACGCCAGCCGCAATTGCCGCAACGTCTGATCGTGCTCGATGCTGCGGTGGAGCATCGTCGACAGATTGGCGACGCTCAAATGGCACCGCCCGTCACGTGTATCGGGCGCGGGCGAGACGGTGGCGGCGTTGGCGGTCCACATCGCCGAGGCGGACATCGCGTTGCGCAACAGCGCAGGTTCCTGTGCCCAGGCCGAGCGGCACACCGCAGTGTCGTCGCCGGCGAAGCCGAGCGCGCGTAGCCAGCCGATGTCCGGCCGGGCATGCGGCAGGAACACCCCCTGCGGCAGCCCCAGCGCGAGCATCCGGCGCATCTTGGCGAGCCCTTGTAGTGCGGCCGCGCGCGGCGCCGAAACGCCCCCCGCATTCTTCGCCGACGCGATATTGCCGAGCGACAGCCCGGCATAATTATGGCTCGGGCCGACCAGCCCGTCGAAATTGATCTCACGCATCGGCGATGCCCTTGATATCCGCGGTCAGGTCGGCGAGCCGCCCGGCCTCGAAGCTCGCGACGGGATAGGCGCAATAATCGGCGGCATAATATGCGCTCGGGCGGTGATTGCCCGACGCGCCGACCCCGCCGAACGGCATCGCGCCGCTCGCCCCGGTGGTCGGCCGGTTCCAGTTGACGACCCCGGCGCGCGCGCGGCTGAGATAGCGCGTCCAGTGCGCCTCATCCTCGGAGACGAGCCCCGCCGCGAGGCCGAAAGCGGTATCGTTGGCGGCGCGGATCGCCCCGTCGAAATCCGCCACCCGCCGGACCTGGAGGACGGGCGCGAAAATCTCCTGATCGGGCACGTCGATCCCGGTCACGTCGAGGATCACCGGCGTCATGAAGGCGGGCGAATATGCCGGCAGATCGCGCGTCGCCAGGACTGGCCGCGCGCCCGCGTCGACCAGTCCCGCCACCGCGGCGCGCGCGCGGTCAGCGGCGGCGGCCGAGATCAGTGGGCCGAAGGTCGGTTCGGGTGTCATATCCCACGGCCCGATCCGCATCCGCCCGGCAAGCGCGACGACCGCCTCGACGAAAGCTTCACCGATTGCGCCTTCCGGCACGATCAGCCGCCGCGCGCATGAGCAGCGCTGCCCCGCGGTGATAAACGCAGATTGCGCGACCACCGACGCCACCGCCGCCGGATCGCCGTCCCACGCGATCAGCGGGTTGTTGCCGCCCAGTTCGAGCGCGAGGATCACATGCGGGCGATCGAGCATCGCGCGGCGCAGGATCGTGCCGGTCGCCGCCGAGCCGGTGAACAACAGCCCGTCGATATCGCCCGCGATCAGCGCCGCGCCGGTGTCGCGCCCGCCCTGAACGACTGACAGCACCGCATCAGGCACCCCCGCCTCGCGAAACAGCCGCGCCATCAGCGCGCCGGTCGCCGGGGTTTCCTCGGACGGCTTGAAGACGATCGCATTCCCCGCGAGTAGCGCCGGGACGATATGCCCGTTGGGCAGATGCCCCGGGAAATTATACGGGCCGAGCACCGCCATCACCCCGTGTGGCCGATGCCGTAGCACCGCATGGCCGAACGGCTGCGCATTGGTGCGCGATCCCGCGCGCTCGGCCTGTGCAGCGATCGAAATCTCGACCTTGCCGATCATCGACGCGACTTCCTGCCGCCCCTCCCACAGGGGCTTGCCAGTTTCGCGCGCGATCGTCACTGCGAGTTCTTCCGCGGTCGCTTTCAACCGGTCGGCATAAGCCCGGACGATTGCAATCCGCGCGTCGAGATCGGTCTCGCACCAATCATCGAATGCGCGCCGCGCGGCGGCGAGCGCGCGGGTGACGGCCGCGGCATCGTCGACCGCACCTTCCCACAGAATCTCGCCCGTCGCGGGGCAGGTCGATCGCAATATCTCGCCCATCATTTCTCTCTCATGCGGATTTGACATGATTTCCCACCTTACGGGGGATAAACAGTCCTGTTATGCGCATATGCATATGAGTATCACGCATGAGATATGACGACCGCCGCCGATTGCCACCGATGGCGATGCTGCATTGTTTCGAGGCGGCGGCGCGGCTCGGGTCTTTCTCGCGCGCGGCGGAAAGCCTGCATCTGACGCAAAGCGCGGTCAGCCGGCACATCTCCAATCTCGAACAATGGCTCGGCGCCGCGCTCTTCGCCCGCACCGGGCGGCGGGTGGCGCTGAACGAGACCGGCCATGCGTTCCTCGAAGATATCGGCCCGGCGCTGGCCGGAATACGCCGCGCGACCGGCAGGCTGATGGACCCCGAGCCCGAACATATGATCGAACTCGCGGTATTGCCGAGTTTCGGGATGCGCTGGCTCGCGCCGCGGCTGCCACGATTGACTCAGGCGCATCCCGATCTAGTCGTCAATCTGTCGGCGCGTACCGATATCTTCGATTTTACGCGCGAAGCCTTCCACGGCGCGATCCATGTCGGCGGCGCCGACTGGCCGGACGCCGAACATGACCTGCTGTTCAGCGAACTTGTGGTACCGGTCGTCGCACCGGCATTGCTCGAACGCCACCCAATCTCTTCGCCGGAAGACTTTCTTCACGTTCCGCTGCTCGTGCAGTCGCAGCGCAGAGATGCCTGGGCGCGCTGGTTCGCGATGTTCGGTCTGCCCGGGCCGGAAATCGAAAATCTTCCCAATGCCAGTCATTTCCTGATGCTCGCGCAATCCGTGAAAGCCGGCGGGGGCGCGGCGCTGTTGCCCAGCTTTCTCATCACCCCGGAATTGACTGCCGGGGAACTGATTATCCCGTTTGATGCGCCGCTGATCGAGGAGCGCAGTTATTGGCTCGCCTTTCCGGAAAGTAGCAAACGGATCAAAGCCTTCGCACTTTTCCGGGAGTGGTTGCGACGGGAATGCCAAGATCCCGATTAGCCCGACATGCCGATCAACGTTCGATCCGACATTCAAAACCGCCCGAATTTACAAAAAAAGGGGGTTTTTCTTAGTCGAAAAGTAATCCAAGTATCGCATGCCCGCTAATCCGGCCTTTTCTCGATACGGAGTCCCAGATGGCAGAGAATGAGCAGCCCGATCTCACGCAGCTGACGGTACAGTTGCTGAGCGCCTATGTCTCGAACAACTCAGTCCCGAACGAGGACCTCGCGAAACTGATCGCGGCGACGCGGACGGCGCTGGGCGGGGCGAGCGAGCCAGCCACGCCCGCCGCGCCGGAATTCGAACCGGCGGTGACGGTGCGCAAGAGCCTCGCGTCGCGCGATCACATCCTCAGCCTGATCGACGGCAAGCCGTACCGCAGCCTGAAGCGCCATCTCGGCTCGCACGGGCTGACGCCGGCGGAATATCGCGAGCGCTACAAGCTTCCCAAGACCTATCCGATGGTCGCCCCCGGTTATTCGGAAGAACGCCGCGAAGTCGCAAAGCGCCTCGGGCTCGGCCGCAAGCCGACTGCTCCGGCGGCGGCGCCTGACGCGAAGACGACAGCGGCTCCCGCTGCGGCGCGCCCTGCGCCGGCCAAGAAGCCCGCCGCTGCGAAAGCCCCGGCGAGCGCGAAAGTAGCCGCGCCGGCCGCCGCCAAGACGGCAAAGCCGAAGGCCGCCGCGCCGAAGAAGGCGACCACCGCCCCGGCGGCGGCAACCGCCAAAGCGTCACCTGCGGCGGCAGCGCCCGCCAAGCCCGCGAAGCCCAAGCGCGCCGCCAAAAGCAGCGTCCCGAAGCCGGCGGCCGCCCCGAAACCGGCAGCGGCCGCAAAACCGGCAACCGCTGCGAAGCCGGCGGCAGCAGCAAAGCCGGCAGCCTCAGCGAAGCCGGCGGCCGCACCCAAGGCTGACGGCGCGGCGGCGCCCGCCAAGAAGCCGCGCAAGCCTAGCGCACCCAAACCGGCGGCAAAGCCAGCGGCAGAGCCGGCAGCGAGCTGACCAATAGGTGGTGCCTGCTCATCTGGAGCGGGCACCACCCGACATACGCGACGATTGCCGCTTAAAATGCGATCTTCGCGCCCAGCGAGAAATAGCGCCCGATCACGTCGTAGAAGGGCGAATAAAGCGATCCGTTAGGCGGCTGCTTGTCGAACAGGTTCGACACATTGGCGTAAATCTCGATCTTGTCCCTTCCGTCCGACGCGATTTTGGCGCGCGCGAGGAGATCGACATACGAATAAGGCGCGATGTGGTTATTGACCAGATTGACCGTCGAGTTGAAGTTTCCCGGCGAGATATAGCGCATCCGCAATTGCGCGCCGAATAGATCGCTAGCGTATTCGGCACTTGCGTTGAGCCGCCACTTCGGGACCCCGAGGCTGAAGGAATCGCCCTGCGATCCGGCATATTCGATCGTGCTCACGCCGTCGTTGACCCTCAGACTATCAACCCAGCTCGCGCGGAGCCGCAACGTGATCGTCCCCGGCGGCCCAGCGGCGACGCGGAGCGGGAAGGTCTGCGAAAGATCGGCGTCGATCCCGTCCATGCGATATTCCGACAGGTTCACATAAGCGGTCGTGATGCGGACGATATTGCCGTCCGCATCGCGCTCGACACGCCCGCACAGCGCCTGATTTCCGTTGTAACAGCGGACGACCAGATCCTGCGCGGAGATCGTGGTGATTACATGATCGATACGGATCTTGTAATAGTCGAGCGAAAGACGAAATCCGCGCAATCGATGCGGCGAATAAACGAATCCGGCGGTGAAGCTGGTTGCGGTTTCCGGGCGCAGATCCGGATTTCCGTTGTTATTGGTGAGGGCATAGATGCTGACGTTCTTCACCGGATCGATGACGGTATTGTAGCCGATCGTCGACTGAGTGAAGAGTTCGGACAAGTTCGCCGAACGAATGTCCCGCGACCGCGCGAGCCGCACCTCGAAACCCGGAAAGACCTCATTCGTCACGCCGAGCTTCCACGACCAGATCGCGCCGGTGGTATCGTAGCTCGACAGCCGCGCCGCCGCATTCACCTCGAGCTTGTCGAACATCGGGCGATCGCGAAGCAGCGGCACGAGGATCTCGCCAAAGGCTTCCTTGACGGAGAAACCGCCGTTCATCGGGGTGAAGTTGAAGGTGCGGAACGCGCGCGCGAGATCGAAATCGCCGACCGTCTGCCGGACCGTTTCGCGGCGCGCCTCCAGCCCCATGGCAACCGAGACCGCGCCCGCCCAGAGCGTCACCGGCTCCCCGCGCAAGCTCACGCCGCCGATGTCGAGCCGCGTCGTCGAGCGCTGACGCGGCGTCCCCAGGACGAAGCGGAGCGCCTGCGCCGACGGTGCGCCTTCGCCGAACAGGTTGAGCGGGATGCAGGGGCTCGACGGGTCCGCGAGCTTGATGCGGCACACCGCTTGGCCCGTCGCGGGATCGCGCACAGCGTCGACCGCCTGATTGAAGTTCGCGCCGATGACGAAGCCGGGCGCGTCGAGATCGTTGCGATATTCGCCGTGGCTGTAATAGCCGCTCCAGCGCCAGTCTCGCCCGATCGTGCCGTCGAGCGCGAGCGTCCCCTGCGTCGTGACGCGCTCGAAATCGATGCGCGGGAACGGGAAATCGGCATTGAACCGGCCCATCATGAAGCCGGTTTCGCCGGCCGCGAGCAAATCCGCGCGCACCGCGTCCGGCAGGAAGGCATTGTCTCGCGAAATGAAGATGTTTCCGCGGTTGTTGTCGCCGAACCAGATATAATTGTTCCACATCCGCGACCGGCGCAGCTCGGCGGTGACCTTTACGCTGTCGCTGGCCAGGAAGCTAACGCGGCCGAGCGCGCTATATCGCCGCTGCGGCGTCACGAGCGGCGCCATGTCGTCGTTCGACGGCCCCTCCCCGCCGATCATCTGGCTGCCGACCACCGTGCCGTAGCGAAAGTCGCGCAACGAGCCGTCGCGATTGAACACCTTGCCGGCCAGCACCCCGGTGGTGATCAGGCCCCCGCGCGCGGCATTGGCGATCCCCACGTCGGGCACCAGCATGAACCTGCCCGGCCCGACGGCGACGCTCGCCCAGCGCCCGACGTTCGCGCGCGACGTCTTGGGGATGCCGCCGTCATTGTCGAGATATTCGCCGCCGATCGTTATATGGCCGCGGCCGCCGGCGAAATCGGCGCCGAACGCGCCTTCGAACCGACGCTCCGCCGCATCGCCGCGTGAGGAAATCCCGGTCTGCGCGCCGAGCCTCCCCCCTTTGAGTCCTTCGTCGAGCACGATGTTGACCACCCCGCTCACCGCGCCCGAACCCCAGGCCGCGGATGCGCCGCCCGTCACGATATCGACCGATTTGACCAGCACCGTCGGCACGGTGTTGAGATCATTGTCGCTCGAGAAGCGCCGCCCGTCGAGCAGGACGAGCGTGCGGTTGATCCCCAGCCCGCGAAGATCGACGGGGGCCATGCCCGCGCTCGTATTAGTGCCCGATGTCTGGGGCGAAATCGTCCCGCGGAATTGCGGGAGATCGTTGAGGATCGCGGCGACATTGGCGCGCGCGCCGATCGCGAAATCCGATCCGGCGATATGCGCGGTCGGGTTCGGCCCCTCGAAGCCGGGCGTATCGATCCGCGACCCGGTGACGACGATATCGACCGGCTCGACCGGCTTGATTGTGAGCGACGCTACGGGCGGCGGCCGACGGAAGCGGCGCACCGCCACCGTCGCCTTGCGATCGGCGGCGATGATGAAGGAACCGCCGGCGGTCTGCACCGCGCCGAGCCCCGAGCCGATGAGCAGGCGACGCAATATCTCGGCAACGCTGTACGTGCCGTCGATCGCCGGGGCGATGCGGCCCCGCGCCGCGCTGGAGGTGAAGATGATGTTCGAATGGGTGGTCGTCGCCACCGCCTCGAGCGACAGCGAGAGATCCTGGCGGGGCAATGAGAAGCGATAGCGAGGCGCGGGCTGCGCCTCGACGGCAGAGGCTATCAGGCACGCCGGTGCCGACAGCAATATCAGTCGTCCCCCCTGCCCCATGTCCTTCCTTTACACCATCTCGCCGCACCCGTTCGGGCAGCGGCAGGGCGGACGCGCGGCGCGATCGCCCTCAGCGTGTCAGCAGCACGTCGTCGCCCTCTCGCTGCACGCGCAACCCGTGGAGCTGCGCCACCGCCGCCGCGAATTCGGACGGATTGCCGGTCGCGAACACGCCCGAGATCGGCAATGCCGCCAACCGCGCGTCGCTTACCACCAAATGCTCGTCGCCATAGCGATTCATCTCGGCGGCCGCTTCCGACAGCGGGGTATCGCGGAAGGTCAGTTCGCCGCGCCGCCACGCGGTAACCGCATCCAGCGGCGGCCGATCGAGCGCGACCGCACCGCCCCGCCCGACCGAAACGCGCTCGCCCGGCGCGAGCACCGCGACGAGCCGTGGGGGGGCACCTACCTGCGTCACCTCCACCTTGCCGCGCAGCAATGTGACACGGACGCGATCGGCATCCCTCCGCACGACGAAGCTCGTCCCCAGCGCCTTGATGCGTTCGTCCCCGGCGTCGACGACGAAGGGCCGCGCGGCATCATGCGCGACATCGAACAGCGCCTCGCCCCGGTCGAGCGAAATCTGGCGCTCGTGCCGGCCGAGCTTCGCGGTGACATGGCTGTCGGTGTTGAGCGCAATGCGGCTGCCGTCGTCGAGCGTCGCGACGCGCTGCTCGCCGATCCGCGTATCGAACGCCGACGGCTGATCGAGATAGACCGCGATCGCGCCGCCGCCCGCCAGCAGCAAGAGCGAGGCGGCGATCGCGGCGGGAATCCAGCGTCGCGGCGCCGGGGCTGGTCGCGCGCCGGCGTCCTCCTCGCCGAGCGCGGCGGCATCGGGGAGCAGATCCCACAATTCGCCGGCGCGCCGGAACGCGTCGCGATGCTCGGGATCGGCATCGAGCCAATCCTGCAGCGGCGCCTCCGCAGCCGCACCGCTCGGGCCGTGCAGCCGCGCGATCCAGGCCGCGGCCTCGGCGTTGAGCCGCGCGCGCTCGTTGCTCGACCGCGTTACCATTGTTCCATCCAGTTCATCAGTTCGAGCGTCGCGCGCGCGATGCGCTTTTCCACCGCGGCAATCGACATCCCCTCTTCCCGGGCGATCGTCGCATAGCTCGCGCCGTCGAGCCGCCGGCGAAGCAGGATCCGGCGGGTACGCTCAGGCAATTGCGCCAGCCCGTCACTAGCATGTTTCAGCCGCGCACGCGATTGCAGCACCTGCTCCGAATCCGGCGCGGTATCGACGATCGTGAAGACATTCTCATTGGCAAAGGGCGCCCGCCGTTCGCGACGCTGTTCGTCGATCGACAGGTTGACCGCGATCCTCACCAGCAGCGCCTCTTGTGACCGCACCTCATGCTTCCGCTCATAATATTCGACCTTGAGAAAGGCTTCCTGCACCAGATCGTCCGCATCCTGATCCGCGACGCCTCGCTTGCGCAAGACACCACGCACGTGTCGCCACATCTCGGTCAACTGGCTCATCGCGTTTCTCTCACGCGCCATAGACGATAGGCGCGCACAGGGAACAGGTAGACTTTCTCAGCGAACCACATTGCGCGCAACCTTCTGCCACTCGGCGTCGGACAGCGGGAGCGTGCGCAGCCCGGCATAATAAGCGCGAAGATCGCGCATGAACGGCCAGTCCGACGCCGGGACGAAATGGCGCAACCCGATCCGCCGCATCAGCCCGGCCAGCGCCGCTTTGTCGCGATCCGGCACACTTTCCGGCCGGATCGCGGCGAGATCGAAATAGAGATTGGCGCATCGCGGGCGATCATGCTCGCACGTCTCGGCAAAGACGCCGAGCGCGGCAAGGGTCGCGGAATCGACCCCGCCCCAGCCCGCGGCGTGCGCGATCTGAATCGTCGTGCCGCGCGCCGCGGGTAGCACCTGGTTCACGAAGATGCGTGCCTCGTCGGCGCCGTACCCCTCGACGCGGTGGCGCATGTGGATCATGACGCGCCAATGCGCGGACGCCGCCGCGCGCACCACGTTCGCGAGTATCCTCACCTGCTCGGGCCGGTGATAGTCGAAGCGCGAATTGGCGAGATGCAATTTGATCCCGGCGACATGACGATCGCCGCGCCAATGCGCGATCTCGGGCAGCGCGGTCGGCGTCAGCGGGTTGACGCCGATATAGGCCGAGAAGCGTGCCGGCTGCGCGCGCGCCAGCCCCACGGTGAAGTCATTGGCCGCGCGGACGATCGCCGCGTGGT
This sequence comes from Sphingomonas sp., assembly GCA_017849555.1. Classification (GTDB taxonomy): domain Bacteria; phylum Pseudomonadota; class Alphaproteobacteria; order Sphingomonadales; family Sphingomonadaceae; genus Sphingomonas; species Sphingomonas lycopersici. The sequence continues at coordinate 163,679 of JAFIGU010000003.1, forward strand.
TCGGCGGCAGCGCGGCCATCAGCGGGCTTTCCGCGAGATAGGCGGTCGACATCACCTGCGCGCGACGGATGCCCGCATCGTCCATCGCGCGGCGCAGATCCGCAACGGCCAGCGGCCGGGTGAACTCGGCATCGCATTTGCTCGCCCGCCCCGGGCTGGCACAATAATCGGACAGGATCGCGAGGATCGCGGGCGCGTGGAGATGGACGTGGTGATCGACGTGCACCACCGGCGCCCGCCGGTCCGCCGCGCCAGACGGCGCGACGGACAGCCACGCGATCGCGACGACCGCACCCAGGCGGGCGAAGGTCACCGCCCCTGATCGGCGAGCAGCATCTGTTTCCAGAACAAGGCGCTCGCCCAGAAATAATAGTCCTCATTCTCCTTCTTGTGGAAAACGTGCCCCTCATTCTCGGCGAGCACATGCCACACGGTGCCGCCCTTGCCGCGCACCGCCTTGATGATCTGCTCCGCCTCGCTCGCCGGGACGCGCGGGTCGTTGCCGCCGGTCGCGATGAGCAACGGCACGGTGATCTTGTCGACATTGGTCAGCGGCGAGATTTCGATCAGCTTGGCGCGCTGCTTCGGATCGCGCTCGTCGCCATATTCCACGCGGCGCAGGTCACGCCGATAGGATTGCGTATTCTCCAGGAAGGTGACGAAGTTCGAGATCGCCACATAGCAATTCGCGCCCTTCAGCCGCGCCGAATAATGCGTCGCGGTGGCGTAGCACATATAGCCGCCGTAGGAGAGACCGGTGACGGCGAAGCGCGCCGGGTCGAGCGTCGGATCCTTGGTCAGCGTGTCGAGAAAGGCGCCGATATCCTTCACCGAATCCTCGCGCTTGAACGGCCCGTTGTCGAGGTTGACGAAGCGCTTGCCGAAGCCGGTCGAGCCGCGGACATTGGGGAAGAACAAGGCGATGCCGAGTTCGTTGAGATAATAATTGTCCGGCCCGAGGAAATCGGGCTGGGTCTGCCCCTCCGGCCCGCCGTGGATATTGACGATCAGCGGGCGCTTGCCGGGAAATTTCGCGGGATCGGGGCGATAGAGGAAGCCCGATACGGTTTCGCCGTCGAAGCTTTTGACCTCGACCAGTTGCGGCTCGACATTCTTCGCCGGATCGAGCCCGCCGGTTTCGCTGCGCGTCCAGCGCGTCACCGCCAGCGTCTTCGGGTCGATCGCAAAGGCGTCGCCGGCGACACGTGCGGAGGACATGCTGAGACCGATCGTGCCCCAGGGCGCGATCTGGATCGGCGAGCCGATCGTATAGGGGATGACCCCCGCGGGCAGCCCGGTCACGTCGCGCGACGTCCCCGCGCGAACGTCGAGCACATGCACCCGGCTGACCCCCGCCTCGTTGGTGGCGTAGACGACGAAGCTGCCGTCGGGGGCAAGCGCATATTCGGTCACGTCCCATTTCCGCTCGGCGGAAACCGGGGTGAACTTGCCGCTGCGCGCGTCGAGCCGGCCCAATCGCACGAAATCGGAATCGATGTCCGACAGGATCCAGATCGCGCCGTCCGGCGCATAATGCGGCGCGATGTACGAAACCTCGCGCTTCACATCGTTCAGCGCGCGCATCTTGCCCGAGGCGAGATCGAGCTCATAGATATCGGCGCGGTTGACCGACATGCGGTTGACCACCAGCGCCCGCGCGCCGTCAGCGGAGAAATCGGCGATGTTCCAGCCGCCGCCCTTCACCGTCGCGACGAGGCGATCGGTCTTGGGGTTGCGCGGATCGACGACGTAAAGGTCTGAATCGGTGCCGTTACGCCGGGTCGACGAATAGCCCACGACCTTGCCGTCGGGGCTCCACGCGCCGAACCAGTTGCGGCTCTTGCCGTCGGTGAGGAGATGCAGCCGCCCGTCGACCAGCCGGTAGAGCTGGAAGAACTCGCCGCCGCCGATATCCTTTTGCACCACGGTGACATCGCCCGCGCCGGGCGAAACCGCGGCGGCGATCACCGGCTCGGCCTCGAAGCTGAGCTGGGTGCGCGCCGCATCGGGCGCGCCGACCTTATGGATCTGATCGGTATTGGCGAAGCGCGTCTTGATCAGCATCGAGCGATCGGCCGGATCCCAGCCGAGGAAGATCGCCTTGCGCGCCTGAAGATAGGGCTGGGTTTCGGCGACTAGCGCCGCGGGGATCGCGGGAAGCCCGTCGGCGACGATCGCCGCGGGCTTGGCGACGGACGCTTCCTGCGCAGGGGCGGCGACGGGAAGCAGCGCAAGGGTTGCAGCGGTTGCGGCAAGAGCGGAACGAAGGCGCATATGGCACTCTCCTGTATCGGGTCAGTTGGGGCCGAAGCCATGATCGCCCGGCGCGATGTCCGGGCGATCCAAGGGGTCACGATGATCAGAATCGAACGCGCGCGCCAAAGGTGAAATAGCGCCCGAGCACGTCGTAATAGGGCGAATAGAGCGACCCGTTCGGCGCCTGCTTGTTAAACAGATTGCTGACATTGCCGTACAATTCGAACGACCGCGACCCGGTGGGCACCTTCACCTGCGCCTGCAGATCGAAATAGGTGTAGGCGCCGATATGGTTGTTCGAGAGCGCGATCTGATTGTTGAATACCCCCGGCGAGATATAGCGGGCGCGCACCAGCCCGGAGAAGGTGTCGTTCTCATAGCCGACCGAGCCGTTGACCCGCCACGCCGGCACGCCGAGCCCGAAGGAATAGCCCTGCGAGCGGACATATTCGAGCTTCACCACCCCGTCATCGGTGGTGAGGCTATCCACCCAGGTGCCGATCAGGCGGAACTTCAGCCGGCCGTTGGCCGATTTGAACAGCCGGTCCATCGCCATGACGTAGGAGATTTCCGCATCGATCCCGTTGGTCTTGTAATTGGCGAGGTTGACATAGGTCGAAACCGTCCGGGTGATCGTATTGGTCGCCGGATCGCGCTCGACCCGCGAACATAGCGCCGTGTTGCCGTTGTAGCAGCGCGTCACCAGATCTTGCGCCGCAATGGTGGTGATCACATCCTTCACATCGATGTCGAAATAGTCGACCGAGATGTTGAGGCCGCGGACCGCCTGCGGCGAATAAGTGAAGCCGAAGGTCCAGGTATCGGCCTTTTCCGGTTCGAGGCTCGGATTGCCGCCGCCGTTGCTGAGGACATAGACGTTCTGCTTGGTGAGCGGATCGTAGATCGTGTTATAGCCGGTAGTGGTCTGGGTATAGAGCTCGCTGAGATTGGCCGAGCGGATATCGCGCGAACGCGTCACGCGGCCGCGGAAACCCGGGAAGAATTCGTTGGTCGCGCCCAGCTTCCACGACCAGATCGAGCCGGTGGTGCTGTAATCGCTGACGCGCACCGCGCCGTTGAACTCGAGCTGGCGCAGCAGCGGCGTATTGTGGACGAGCGGCACGAGGATCTCGCCGAACGCCTCCTTCACATCGAAGCTGCCCGACATCGCCGAGAAGCTGAAGGTGCGGAACGCCTTGGCGGCATCGAGCGCGCCGACGGTCTGCCGGATGCTTTCCTTGCGCGCCTCGACGCCGACCGCGAACGACACCTTGCCCGCCGGCAGCGCGAACGGCTCGCCGCGAAGGCTGATGCCGCCCACGTCGAGCTTGGTGGTCGCGCGCTGGCTCGGCGTGCCGGTGACATAGGCGATCGCCTCCTTCGACGGCGCACCGAGGCCGAACAGATTGATCGGGACGCAATTGGTGCTCGGATTGGTCAGCGCGATCCGGCACACCGCGCGGCCGCTGGCGGGATCGATCACCGAGTCCACCGCATTGGCGAACTCCTTGGTGAGCAGGAAGCCGGGGGTATCGATATTGTTCTGATATTCGCCGTGGCTGTAATAAGCGCTCCAGCGCAGGTTCGATCCGATCCGCCCGTCCAGCGCCAACGTGCCCTGCGTCACCTTCCGCTCGAAATCGATCCGCGGATAGGAAAGATCGCTGTTGAAACGCCCCATGTAGAAACTGCTCTGGCCCGCCGCGGCGAGCGCGTCGGTCACGCTTTTCGACAGAAAGGCATTGTCCGACTTGATCAGGATGCCCGATGTCGCCGAGCCCTGCACGTGATCGCCGAACCAGATGTAATTGTTCCACATCCGCGAATGGCGCACTTCGGCGGTCAGCTTGATCGCGGGCGAGAATTCATAGGTGAAGCGCCCGAGCGCGCTGTAGCGGCGCTGCGGCGTCATCAGCGGGCTGAGATCGTCGTTCGACGGCCCCTCGCCGCCCGACATATAGCCGCCGCTCACCCGGCCATAATCGAAATTGCGCAGCGACCCGTCCGGGTTGAACGCCTTGCCGGCCAGCACCCCCGAGGTGATCAGCCCGCCATAGGCCGAGGTGGAAAAGCCGACATCCGGGGTCATCGCGCCGGCGAACGACGCCCAGCGGCCGATATTCTTGCGCGCCGTCTTCGGCACGATGCCGTCGCTGTTGAAATATTCGCCGCCGATGACGACGTGGCCGCGATCGTCGTTGAAGCCGATCCCCGCCTTGCCTTCGAAGCGATGCTGCGCGGCATCGCCATAGGTCGAAACGCCTGCTTCGGCGCCGAGCTGCAGTCCCTTGAACGTCTCGTCGATCCCGAGATTGACGACGCCCGCGACCGCGCCCGATCCCCAGGCCGCGGAAGCACCGCCGGTGACGACCTGCGCGCTGCGCACCAGCACGTTGGGAATGGTGTTGAGATCATTGTCGCTGACGATGCGACGGCCGTCGATCAGCACCAGCGTGCGGTTGATGCCGAGACCGCGCAGATCGACCGGAGCGTTGCCCGCGCCGGTGTTGGTCCCCGTCGTCTGCGCCGAAGTGGTGGCGCGGAATTGCGGCAGATCGTTGAGTGCGGCGGCGACATTCGGCCGCGCGCCGACCGACAGGTCTTCGGCGGTCACCGTGATCGTCGGGGTCGGCGTCTGGAAATTGCGGTCGATGCGCGATCCGGTGACGATGATGTCGCCCCCGGTATCGCTCTCGGCCGGCGCCGCATTCTCCGGGGATACCGTCTGCGCCGATACGCCCGCCGCGGCCAGGATCGCCACGCACGCGCCGATTACACTCCCGAATCTGATCATGAGTCCCCCCTTGTCTCCAGGCGGCCGATCGCCGCGGATGCTCACGGGGAAGACGATCCGATTTCACAAATCCGACATATTTCGAAAATTTTTTCGAGCGCCGCGCATCGCCGCTGTGGCGACATGGCTCGAACGCCGTTGGCGAAGGGGGACCGGGCCACTGCGGGTCCCCGAAAAAGCCCTCAAATCGAGGGTGATGGGCGCGGGTACGCCGGCGCGCATAATAAGAAATTTACATTCATGTGAAACCTATGCCGTGGTTACGGGGGGCCTTATGTTCAACGTGCTCGAATGCGCGACCGACCAGCACGACATCCGATTGGTCGTTCTCGCCGCGCTGATCTGCCTGTTGGGAAACGTCGGCGTCTTCGTCCTGCTCAACCGCTCGACCCTGTGCGTCGAGACACGCCGGCGCCATTGGCTGATGATCGCCGCGATCGCCGAAGGCGTCGGCGTATGGGCCACCCATTTCGTCGCGATGCTCGCCTATCGCGGCCCGATGCCGCTCGAGTTCGGCATCGCGCTGACCCTGCTCTCGGTGACGATCGCGATCGCTTTCTTCTGGGGGGTGTTCCACTGGCTCGGACGTGCGCCGGGGACGGCCCGCAACATGGCCGCCGGTACGGGAGCGGCGGTCGGCATCCACGGGATGCATTTTACCGGCATGGCCGCAATTATCGCCCCGGCGCGGATCAGCTATGAGATCGCGCCAGTCCTGATCTCGCTGGCGCTGTCCGCGCTGCTGTTCGGCGCCGCCTTCGTCGTCTTCACCGCAACCGAAGGGCGGAAGAAGATCTTCCTGCCCGCGATCCTCGCGGTGCTGTCGATCGTCGTGCTGCACTTCACCGCGATGTCCGCCACCACGCTGACCTATGATCCGACGCAGGCGAGCGTTGGCGGCCCGATTCTGAGCCGCGAATGGCTGGTGCCGGCGATCGTGCTCGCCAATCTCGTCCTGCTCGCGCTCGCGCTCACCGGATCGTTCGTCGACCGCTGGCTGACCGATGCCCGCGGGATCGCCGATGCGACGCTGGAGGGGCTGGCGATCGTCAGCGCGGGCCAGATCGTCGAGGTCAACCGCCAGCTCGCAGGGTTGCTCGGCGTCAGCTCTCGCGCATTGATCGGCAGCGTGCCCTCGCGCTGGTTCGTCCCGGTCGCCGGGGGAACATTCGACATACAGGAGGGGCTTACCGTCGAGGCGCGGATCCGCGGCAGCGCGGACGAGGACCAGATCATCGAGATCGCAACCCAGATGATCGAATATCGCGGCCGGCGCTGCGAAGTGCTCGCGGTCCGCGATCTTTCCGATCGCAAACGCGCCCAGCGCGCGATCGAGCATCTCGCCTCGCACGATCCGCTGACCGATCTTGCCAACCGTGCCTGTTTCGTCCGCGCGCTGGACGAAGCGATCGCGGCGCGCCAGTCCTTCGCGCTGCTTGCGATCGACCTCGATCGCTTCAAGGCGATCAACGATATTTTCGGTCACGGCGCGGGGGACGACATCCTGCGCCGCGTCGCCAATATCCTCCGCGCGTCGGTGCGCGGCGACGACGTCATCGCGCGGGTCGGCGGGGACGAATTCCTCATCATCCAGCGCGCGGTTTCCGGGCCCGACGACGCGCGGCGGCTGGCGAGCGACATATTGGAGAATTTCGCGGGCGAGATGGACGTGGCGCGCGATCCGATGGCGGTCGCCGCGAGCATCGGGGTCGCTTTCTACCCGCTTGACGCGCTCGATGCGGAAACGCTGCAGCAGAACGCCGATATCGCGCTCTATCGCGCCAAGAGCAGCGACCGCGGGATCGCGGTCTTCTTCGATCAGGAGATGGACGAATTGGCGCGCGACCGGCGTGCGCTCGAACATGATCTGCGCCACGCGATCACGCGCAACCAGCTCCATCTCGTCTTCCAGCCGCTCGTCGCCACCGCCTTCGGCTCGGTGGTCGGCTATGAAGCGCTGCTGCGCTGGCAGCATCCCGAGCGCGGCGAAATCCCGCCCGATTTCTTCATCCCGATCGCCGAGGAAATCGGCGCGATCGTGTCGATCGGCGAATGGGTGTTACGCGAGGCCTGCGCCACCGCCGCCGGATGGCCGGCCAATATCTCGATCGCGGTCAATGTCTCGACGGTGCAGTTCCAGGTGCCGAGCCTGCCGGCGATCGTGCGCGACGCGCTCGATTCCTCCGGGCTCGACGCGCGGCGGCTCGAGCTCGAGGTCACCGAGACGGCGTTCATGCGCAACCGCCAGATCGCGCTGAAATCCTTGCATGAGATCCGCGCGATGGGGGTGCGCATCGCGATGGACGATTTCGGCATCGGCTATTCGTCGCTGAGCAACCTCAAGGCGTTTCCGTTCGACAAGATCAAGATCGACAAAAGCTTCGTCGCGTCGATCTCCGACGACGAAGCCTCGCGCTCGATCGTGCGCGCGATCGTCGGGCTGGGACGCAGCTTCAACATGCCGATCGTCGCCGAGGGCGTCGAGACCGAGGCGCAGCGGCAGATGCTGCTCGACGAGGGGTGCCCCCAGGCGCAGGGCTATTATTTCGGGCGCCCGGCGGGCGATCCGTTCGGCGACGCCGCGCGGGACCGGCAGGGCAAATCGCCGGCCGGGCATCTCTCCGGCGAATCCACCGCCTGAGCTGCGCGCGATGCGGCGGCTGCGGCCGGCGAACGTCCGCCGATCTACAAATATATGGAAACCGGTAACAATTCCGTCTCAATTCCGGTCTAACAGCAAGCCATCGGGCGCACGCGTCCGAAACCTCCCTGACTCTATGGGGGCAGCCCTCCCCTTAATCTCAAGCTGCCCCTCCTTTTTTGCGCATTTCCCAACTCTGGATTGATCGCCTTGACCCCGCGCGAGATCGCTGCCCTGCAGCAGGAACTTCTATCGATGCCCCGGCAGGAGATTGTGAATCTCTATCACGCGCTCGGCACCGACGATCCGCGCCACGAGGTGATCGAGGCGCTGGTCAAAGCCTATCGGCTGGATCTCGAAGCGGCCTGATCGCGCGCCGCGACGGACGGATCGGCGGGCCGCGCCGCGTGGCCACGATACCGGCGCGTGACGACGCGATTCCGCCCGGCATGTTTTGCTTCGTAGAGCGCTTCGTCGGCGAGCTTGAACAATTCCCGAAAATCGGCCGCGACGCGTGACTGGGCGACGCCGATGCTGGCGGTGACGATCTGGTCGCCGATGATCCGGCGATGATCGCACGCCGCGATCCCGACGCGGACGCTCTCGGCGAAGCGATCGAGGATCAGCCCGTCGAGCCCCACCGCAAGCAGGCCGAATTCCTCGCCGCCGATCCGGCCGACGGTGCACATCGCCCCCTCCCATGACGCGATCCGCTCGCCAATCCGGTGGAGCACCGCGTCGCCGGCATCATGGCCATGTTCGTCGTTGATCGACTTGAAGCGGTCGATGTCGATCAGCAGCAGCGCGGCGGGCAGCCCGCCGGCGCGCGCGCGATCGAGCAAGGAGGCGACATTCTCCTCGAAACCGCGCCGGTTGCGCACCCCGGTCAGCGCGTCGCGCCGCGCCGCTTCGCGCGCCAGCGCCTCGCCCGCGCGAGCGCGGTCGCGCTCGATGCGCAGCCGGCCGATCCGGCGCGTCGTGGCGATCGTCAGCCACAAGGTCTGCCAGGTCGCGGCGAGCAGGATGACGAGTTTGGACCCCGCGCCCCACAGATGGTCGTCCATGTCGACGAGCTGGATCGCCGCCAACGTCACCATCGGCACCGACCAGGCGCCCGCGAAGTCGCGCGCCTCGGTCGAGCCGCGCCGCCACGCCCAGCCGAGGCAAAGCGTCACCGCCGCCAGATCGGCGAGGATGAGATAGCCGAGCAGCTCGGCGAATTGGGTGAGCCCCGGCCCGCGGATCAGCGCGAGCGGAACGCCGGCGACGGCATTGGCCGCGCCGAGCGCCAGCGTGCCGGTCCGCAGCGCGCGCGGCAGCGTATCGCGCCCGAGCGAGGTTACCGCGCTCGCCGTCGCCAGCGCGACCGCGAGGCATGACAGGAAGGTACAGATCTGCGCTGACACCGTCCCGGCCATCGCCGGGAAGGCGAGCAGATCGAGTTGCGACCAGATCGCCCCCCACACGAACATGCAGACCGCCCAGGCGCCGTGCCAGGCGAGAAAATGGCGGCGGATCGCGGCGGCGAGCGACAGGGTGTAGATGCCGCCAACCAGCAGCAGGGTCAGCGCCGCGCCGATGATCGCGGCGAGCACCGTCGATTGCTCGACGCCCTCCGCCGCCGGCATCAACCGCGCGTGGAGCAGCCCGTAATCGGCGAGCCGCTCGAAACGCAGCGTCACCGCGGTGATCGGCGCATCCCGATCGGGCGCCTCGAACGCAATCTGGCCGCCGGCGCGCCAATGCGTCCCGAACCGGCCGCCGCTCACCTCCTGCCACCGCACGGCACCGTCGGCATAGGAAAAGGCCACCGCCAGCCGGTCGAAGCGCGAATAATGCACCATTAGCACGATATGCCGCGGCTCGATCGGCAGGCGATCGAGCCGGCTGGTCAGCCACAGGCTGCCGCGTTGATAGTCGCGTGGCGCATCGGTGCAGGAGAAGCGCAGCGACGCCAGCCTGTCATCGCGCGCCTGCGAGTCGGTAACTGCATGGCACAGCGAGGATTTGAGCCCGATCGCCTCCGCCATTGCCGGCACGCCCCAGCACATCGCGAAAAGCGCGAGCGCCAGTCGGCCCGGGACTCCCCCCAATAATTTCGCGACCGCCATCATTGGATCGCGGCTTTCGCACGAAAAGCGTTGGCAAAGCTTTAGCATTTCGCCCGATGCGAAGGATAATTTTACAATAACAACTGCCCGGGAGGGCAATTGACTATCGCCCGGTCAACAAGCAGGCCATGCACCTGAATCATCGGCAAAATCGGGAGAGACAAGCAGATGACGACCGACGAGATCGAGATCGCCAAGGTTCTCGACGAGCTCTACGACATCGTTTCCGGGCCGGCCGGCCCGCGCGACTGGTCGCGGCAGCGGTCGATATTCCATGAAGACAGCCGGCAGATGCGCACCTGGATCGATACCGAGGGCAAGCCGGCGATCAGGATCATGGACCAGGAGGCCTATGCCGCCGACACCACGCCCTTCTTCGCCGAGAACGACTTTTACGAGGTCGAGATCGCGCGGAAGATCAATATCTTCGGCAATATCGCCCATGTATGGAGCATCTATGAGGCGCGCCGCGCGCCCGATGCCGACACGCTCGATCGCCGCGGGATAAATTCGATCCAGCTCTACAAGGACGAAAGCGGCTGGCGGGTGGTCAACATGATCTGGGACAATGAACGTCCCGGCGTGGTCGCCAGCCTATAGCGTTCCTCGCGTTACTTCGCGCCCGATCCGGCCGCGACGGGCTCGAAGAAAACCCCGGCCATCCCGCCGCTCGACCATTGCACGCGGCCCATTCTCACATCGCACCCGCGCGCTTTCACGAGCAAGCGGGTGCCTTCGGGTAGGCCCGCGGCCTCGATCATCATTCCTTCCGCCGACATATTCCGCACCGTGCCGGCGAATACCGGCGCGCAGGCGACCAATGTCGCGAGCAGATCGACCTTGATCCGCGGCGCCTCGCGCTGGTCCGACCCGGCGTCTTCCGCCCCCGCCTGCTGATCGCCGAGGTTGCGGGGAAGCGAATCTTCGGTCTGCAAGCCGCAGCGCATGCCCTCCACCCAGCGCACCTCCGCGGTGACGAAGGTCTCGCCGTCGAGGCTGACATGCACCTCTTGCCCCAGCCCGAGCGTCAGCGCGCATTCCCCGCTCAGCCCGTTTTGCGAAACGTCGTGGATCGCCAGCCGCGCTTCGCGGAGAACGGGGTAGAGCAGCGCCGATTTCAAGACGCGCTGGCGGGCATGCCGACGACGCTCATCACCTTCGTTGCTCGTCGCCGAGCCGGTATCTTCCGACACGTTTGAACCCTTTTTGACCCGGAGTCGCCATTTTTGGCTAGGCGCGGTGCTTAGTAAGAAATGTCATTACCGAATGTTGAATTTTAATGCTGACTTTAGATTAAGATTTTCTCTTCGCCCGCGCGAGGCAGCCCCGCTTCCCAATAAGGCGGATCGCCGAAGCTCCGGCGCAGCCATTCGATCAGCGCGGTCAGCTTGGCCGAGGCGCTGCGGTTGGGGGGATAAGCGATATAGAGTTCGGCGCCCTCAGGCTCGACACCGATGTCGATCCGCACGAGGCGCCCGTCAGCCAGTTCCTCGTGGACGAAGAAGCTCGGCAGCATCGCGATGCCGATGCCGGCGAGCACCGCATCGCGCATCACCAGCCCGTTATTCACCCGCAGCTTCGCGCGCGGGCGGATGACCCGCGCGCCGTCCGCCGCGGTAAACCGCCAGTCGCTGTTTCGGTTGGTATAATGGACCGCGCTGGCCTGTTCGAGCTCGTCGAGCGACCGGGGCGTGCCGTGCGCCGCGAGATAGCCGGGCGCGGCGACCAGCACCCGGCGGGTCGCGCATAGGCGGCGCGCGATCAGCCGGTTGTCGCGGATCGCGCCGTGCCGGATCACCGCATCATAACCATCCGCCGCGACATCGACGAAGCGGTCGTCGAGATCGAGGGTGAGGTCGATCCCCGGATGCGCGGCTAGGAAGGCGCTCAAGGCCCGGCCGAGATGCGCGACCCCGAACCCCACCGGCCCGGCGATCCTGAGCAGCCCCGAAAGGCTGCCGCGCCGTTCGGACAATTGCGCGGTCGCCTCCTCCACCTCCCGCAGGATCGTCCGGGCGTGGCCGAGAAAGGCGAAGCCGTCCCCGGTCAGCGCGAGCTTGCGCGTCGTGCGCTGCACCAGCTTGGCGCCGAGCACCCGCTCGAGCTCGGCAAGCCGCTCACTCACCACCGACTTGGCGAGCCCGCTCCGCCGCGCGGCCTCGCTGATCGACCCCGCCTCCGCCACCGCGACGAACACCGTCACGCCATCGAGTTTCATCATCGTTCGGCTTTCCCGAAAACCGGTTTCGACTTTCGCCGGCTAGTGCAGACAATGCCGCTGCGCCATTTCGCTGTCCAGACACACCGGTGCGATTGGATCCGCACCGGCATCGAAAGGAATGGGAAGATGACCGAATTCACCGACAAGAATGTGCTCGTCATCGGCGGCAGCCGCGGCATCGGCGCCGCGATCGTCCGCCGCCTCGCGCGCAGCGGCGCCGAGGTCGCGTTCAGCTATGCCGGGTCGGCCGACGCCGCCGCGGCGCTCGCGTCGGAGACCGGCGCCACCGCGATCCGCTCGGATGCCGCGGATCGCGCCGCGGTGGTCGATCTGGTCAAGGGGCGCGGCGCGCTCGATATCCTCGTCGTCAACGCCGGCACCTTGGTGATGGGCGATCCGCTCGACGCCGACGCCGATGCGGTCGACCGGATGATCGATATCAACGTCCGCGCCCCTTATCATGCCGCGGTCGAAGCCGCGCGGCAGATGCGCGACGGGGGTCGGATCATCGTGATCGGCTCGGTCAACGGCGATCGAATGCCGTTCGCCGGCGGGGCGGCCTATGCGATGACCAAATCGGCGCTGCAGGGGATGGCCCGCGGTCTGGCGCGCGATTTCGGCGCGCGCGGCATCACCGTCAACATCGTCCAGCCGGGGCCGACCGATACCGACATGAACCCGGGCGACGGACCGATGAGCGGGTTCATGCACGAATTCATGGCGATCAAGCGCCACGCCACCGGCGAGGAGATCGCGGCAATGGTCGCCTATCTCGCCGGGCCGGACGCCGGGATCGTCACCGGCGCGCTCCACACGATCGACGGCGGGTTCGGCGCCTGATCGCAACGGGCTGGCCGGGGAGGCGGAAAAATATATCCTCCTCCCCGGCAGATATCGCGCCGATCCGGGAGCCGCCTATGACGAACGTGCGAAACTGGCTGATCGACCACACCGGCATCGGCGTTTCGGATATCCACCGTTCGTCGGACTTCTACGAGGCGGTGCTGGCGCCGCTCGGCGCGAGCGCGATCATGCGCATCTCGCGGACCTTCGGCCCGGCCGACAAAGGCGACGATGATCTCGGCGGGGTCGCGTTCGGCATCGATTATCCGATGTTCTGGATCGACGTCTTCCACCCCCACGGCGTCAAACAGCACAATGCGTTTCGCGCGACCAGCCGGGCGCAGGTCGATGCCTTCCACGAGGCGGGACTCGCCGCCGGGGGCGTCGACAACGGACGCCCCGGGTTGCGCACCGGCGGTTATCCGCCGGGTTATTACGCCGCCTTCCTCCTCGATCCCGACGGCAACAATGTCGAGGCGCTATTTCGGGAGCGCTAGTTCGGCGAGCGCATCGACGATCGCCTCGGCGTCGAGCCGATAGCGGCGGTAGAGATCGGGGAGATCGCCGGTCTGTCCGAAGCGGTCGATGCCGAGCGGGCTGACCCGCATCCCGCGCACCGCCCCCAGCCACGATAGGCTCGACGGCGCCCCGTCGATCACCGTCACCAGCCCGGCGCCGTCGGCGAGCGCATCGAGTAGGGTTTCGACATGCGACGGCTCCCGCGCGCCGTCGGTCCAGCGCCCCGCGTGCCGCGCTGACCAGCCGCGATGAAGCAGATCGGCCGAGGTGATCATCAGTAGCCCGAGCCCCGGCAGATCGTCGGCGACCAGCGCGTGCGCTTCGAGCACCTCGGGGGTGATCGCGCCGGTGAAGGCGATCGCCGCGTCGCGCGGGCCGGTCGGCGGAATCAGCCAATAACCGCCCTTGAGCGCATCCCCGACCCAGCGATCGTCGGCGCGCGCGACCTGCGAGATCGCGCGGCTCGACAGCCGCAGGTAGACCGAGCCGCCGTCCGCCGCCTGCAGATGCGCGAACGACCAGCGCATGATCGCCGCCAGTTCGTCGGCGAAGGCGGGCTCGAAATAGGTGAGGCCAGGCTGCCCCATCCCGATCAGCGGGGTGTTGATCGATTGATGCGCGCCGCCCTCCGGCCCGAGCGTCACCCCGGAGGGCGTCGCTACCAGCAGGAACCGCGAATCCTGATAGCAACCGTAATTGAGCGCATCGAGCCCGCGCGAGATGAACGGATCATAGACCGTCCCGACCGGGATCAGCCGCGTGCCGAACAAAGGCGCGGCGAGCCCGAGCGCGGCGAGCATCAGGAACAGGTTATTCTCGGCGATACCGAGCTCGATATGCTGGCCCGCGCCGTGTCCGCCCCATTTCTGCGCGCTGGGGATGCGCGCGGCGGCGAAGACGTCGGCCAGTTCCTGCCGGCGGAACAGCCCGCGCTGGTTGACGAACGCGCCGAGGTTGGTCGAGACGGTGACGTCGGGCGACGTGGTGACGACGCGCGCGGCGAGCGCGCGCGCATCCGCCTCGGGATTTTTGGCGAGATCGAGCAGGATCCGCCCGAACGCCGCCTGGGTCGACAGCGTGTCGCCGTCGGGCACCGGCAGCGTAGTGGGCACGGGAACCGGCGCGGCAGGCGCGGGCCGATGCGGCGCCGCGAGCGGGCTGCGCGCGAGGAAATCGCGCATCTCGGCTGCGACATTGTCCCCCACCCCGGCGAACGGCGTCCATTCGTCCCCCGGCGCGATGCCCAGGCTGTCGCGCAATTGCCCGACCTGCCCCGGATTCATCAGCCCGGCGTGATTGTCCTTATGCCCGGCGAGCGGCAGGCCATAGCCCTTCACCGTATAAGCGATGAACAGCGTCGGGACATCGTCCTGCGCGCGCGCGAAGGCGTCGAGCAAGGTTTCGATGCAATGCCCCCCGAGATTGGTCATCAGCGCGGCGAGCGCGGCATCGTCGAACGAGGCGATCAGCGCCAGCGTATCGGGTCGATCGGCCAGATCGGCGTTGAGCCGCGCGCGCCACGCCGACCCGCCCTGATAGGTCAGCGCGGCGAAATCGGCATTGGGGCAGGCATCGATCCACTCGGCGATCGCCACCCCGCCGGGCTGCGCGAACACCGCGCGCTGGCGCTTGCCATGCTTCAAGGTGATCACCCGCCAGCCGCAGGTTTCGAAGATATCGTCGAAGCGCCGGAACATCCGGTCCGCGGTCGTCGCGTCGAGGCTCTGGCGGTTATAGTCGACGATCCACCAGCAATTGCGGATATCGTGCTTATAGGCCTCGATCAGGCATTCGTAGATATTGCCTTCGTCGAGTTCGGCATCGCCCATCAGCGCGATCATCCGGCCGGTATCGCGCTCGGCGAGCTGGCCGTGTGCGACGAGATAATCCTGGACGAGGCTGGCGAAGGCGGTGATCGCCACCCCCAGCCCGACCGAACCGGTCGAGAAATCGACCGGGATCGTATCCTTGGTACGGCTCGGATAGCTTTGCGCCCCGCCCAGCCCGCGAAACCGCTCGAGCGCGTCGCGCGTCTGCTGGCCGAGCAGATAATGGATCGCGTGGAGCACCGGGCCGGCATGTGGCTTGACCGCGACCCGGTCGTTCGGCCCCAAAGCAGCGAAATAGAGCGCGGTCATGATCGTCGTGATCGACGCGCAGCTCGCCTGATGCCCGCCGACCTTCACCCCGTCGCGGCTTTCGCGGATGTGGTTGGCATTGTGGATCGTCCAGACCGCGAGCCAGCGCAGCCGGGTTTCGATCGCCTCGAGCAGCGCGACGGTGGCGGGGTCGATCGCAGTGGGGGCGTGGGAAATAGCGGGTTTGTTCATATCGCCACGAATAGCCGCGCGGGGGCATCGCGCGGAAGGGGGTTCGATCGGCCGCCGCGCGCAGCCCATATCCAGCCCGGCTTCGCTATGTAATGATGCCGACCCCCGATATCCGGACCTTTCGATTGAAACTGAATTCGCGCTTCGACCTCAATCTGCTCACGGTGTTCGAGGCGATCTATTCGCGCGCCAGCGTGACGCTGGCGGCGCGTCACCTCAATCTGTCGCAATCCGCAATCAGCCACGCGCTCGGGCGGTTGCGGCGCGAATTCGGCGACCAATTGTTCGTGCGGGTCGGCAGCGGGCTCGTCCCCACCGCGCTCGCGCGATCGATCATCGAGCCGGTGCGCACCGCGCTGCGCAGCGTCGAACTCGCGGTGGTCACCGCATCGGATTTCGATCCGCGATCGAGCGACCGCACCTTCCGCATCGCGATGCGGCCGACCACCGAGGTGCGCTTTTTCAGCGATATCGTCGCGCGCGTCACCGCCGATGCTCCCGGCGTGCAGATCGTCAGCGCCGATTTCCGCCGCAGCGAGCTGGCGCAAGCATTGGCGCACGGCGAGGTCGATATGGCACTCGACATCGCCAGCGAGGCGACCGCGACATTGCGCACCGCGCCGCTGCGCAGCGACCGGCTGGTCGTCGCGGCACGGCACGGTCATCCGCGCATCCACGGCGCCGTGACGCTGGAAGCCTATCTCGCGACGGGCCATGTGATCGCCTCGCCGCGACCCGCCGGGCTCGGCCCGGAGGACAATGCGCTGGCCGAAGCCGGCGCCGAGCGACGGATCGTCGCGCGCTGCCAGCATGTCGCGACTGCGTGGAATATCGTCGCCGGGTCGGATCTGATCCTCACCTTGCCGCTCTCGCACGCCGAATCGCTGCGCAAGTTCGTCGATCTGCAATTGCTGCCGCTGCCGGTCGAGGTCGTGCCGCGCGCGCTCAATCTCTATTGGCATGAGGTGGCGGATCGCGATCACGGCAATGCGTGGCTGCGACAGGTGATCGTCGATGTCGCGTCTGTTCATGCACCAGATTCATAGTGTCTATCTGATCCCGTCATTTGATGCATGAATACGCGCGCGATAGATGCGACATGCCATCATCGGGATATCGCCATGTCCAATATCTTCACGCTGCCGGAACTCGACGATCTGCGTATGTCGGAGGCCGCGCGCCCGTTGTTCGAGGCAGTGAAGCGCCACATTGCCGAAAATGTCGCGCCGATCACCGAGGAATATTTCCGGCTGGGCGAGGGGCGCACCGATCGCTGGTCGTTCGCGCCGGGGCAGCTCGAGCTGCTCGACGCCGCCAAGGCCAAGGCCAAGGCCGCGGGACTGTGGAATTTCTTCCTGCCCGACGATGAAACCGGGCAAGGACTGAGCAACCTCGATTACGCCTATATCGCCGCCGAACTGGGCAAATCGCCGCTCGCGTCGGAAACGCTCAACTGCTCGGCCCCCGATACGGGGAATATGGAGGTGCTCGAACGCGTCGGCACCCCCGAGCAGAAGCAGCGCTGGCTGGAGCCGCTGCTCGCCGGCGAGATTCGTTCGGCCTATGCAATGACCGAGCCCGACGTCGCCTCGTCGGATGCGAAGAACATCCGCACGCGCGCGCGGCTCGACGGCGATCAATGGGTGATCAACGGCGAGAAATATTACATCTCGGGCGCGGGCGATCCGCGCTGCAAGGTGATGATCACGATGGTGCGGACCAGCGACGAGGGGCCGGTTTCGCAGCAGCAATCACAGATACTGGTGCCGATCGACACCCCGGGGGTCGAGATCGTCGGGCCGATGCATGTGTTCGGCGAGGATCATGCGCCGCGCGGCCATATGCATATCCGCTTCAACGACGTGCGCGTGCCGCGCGAGAATATCCTGCTCGGCGAAGGCCGCGGTTTCGAAATCTCGCAGCTCCGGCTCGGGCCGGGGCGCATCCACCATTGCATGCGCACGATCGGCAAGGCCGAAGTGGCGCTCGATCTGATGGTCAAGCGCGGCAGTTCACGCGAGGCGTTCGGCCGCTCGCTGATCATGCTCGGCAAGAATCTCGAAGTGGTTTCGCGCGCGCGGATCGAGATCGAGGCGATGCGGCTGATCGTGCTCAAGGCGGCCAAGGCGATGGACGTGCTCGGCAACCGCGAGGCGCGCGTGTGGGTCAGCCTCGCCAAGGCGATGATCCCCGAAAAGACCTGCCAGATCATCGATCAGGCGATCCAGCTCCACGGCGCGACCGGTATCTCGCAATGGACCCCGCTCGCCGAGCTCTATCACGACGTCCGCCACCTGCGCTTCGCCGACGGGCCGGACGAGGTTCATCATATGGTGGTCGGGCGGCACGAACTGGGGCTGCACTAACCCCCGGCGGCCGGCCCGCCCGCGCGTTGTTCCGGGCATTGCAGCACGCGATCGCGCAAGCGCTCGATCAGCCAGCGGCCGGCCGGGCCGGGCGGCGCGTCGTGGCGATGGAGCGCAAACATCGCGAGCTGATCGCCCTCGGGCCAGGTGTCGCGCTCGATATCGAGTTCGACCAGCCGGCCGGACTGAAGATCGCCGTAAACCATCGGCCACGGCATGCTCCCCCAGCCGAGCCCGGCGCGCAGGAAGGCGTGTTTCGCGCCGAGATCGGCCAGCCGCCAGATTCGCGTCGCGAGGACGCCATATTGCTTGCCGTCGGATAGCGTGGAGCGATCGGTCAGCACGAGCTGGATATGCCCGGCAAGGTCGTCGCGCGACAACGGATGCGGTGCGCGCGCCAGCGGATGCGCCGGCGCGGCGACGGGAACGAGGCGAAGCGCGATCAGCCGTTCGCGCGCCAGCTCGGGCGGGAACAGCGGCAGGGTGCCCGATACCGCGAGCGAGCAGCGCCGGTCGAGCACCGGCTGGATCACCGCGCCGAGATTTTCGACGTACACCCGCAGCGCGGTATCGGGGAACATCGTCTCGAAATCGCTGACCGCGGCGGTGAACAATTCGATGGGGAACATCACGTCGAGCGCGATCGACAGTTCGGGCTCGACCCCGCTGGCGAGATCGCGCGCGCGCGCCTTGAACTGGTCGGCCTGGCGCAGCACCGCACGCGCCTCATTGACCAAGGCAGCACCCGCCTCGGTGAGGATCGGATAGCGCCCTTCCCGCTCGAACAAGGTCACTTTGAGCCGCACCTCGAGCCCCGAGATCGTCTGGCTGACAACCGATTGCGCGCGATCGAGCTTTCGCGCCGCCGCCGAGAAGCTCCCTTCGTCGGCCGCGGCGACCAATGTGCGCATCTGATCGAGCGTGATGGCTTCAAGCATATATCTATGATCCAGATGGATTGTATCGAGTAATATATCCTATTACGATGATACGCGCATCCCTAATTCCCGGCCATCGTGATTTTACCCGATGAAGGGATTGGACCCATGAAACTTCTGCATGTTGATTCGAGCATCCTCGGCCCGGCTTCGGTGAGCCGCCAGCTTTCCGAGGCGATCGTTGCCGCCGAGCGCGCCGCACATCCCGGGATCGAGGTGACGCACCTCGACCTCGCGACCGACGCGATCGGCCATCTCACCGGGGTGCATCTCGCCGCCGGGCAGGGCGTCGTCCCCGAGACCGCGGCACTGGCCGAGGATGTCGCCGCCGGGGCGGCGGCGCTCGATGCGTTCCTTGCCGCCGATATCGTCGTGATCGGCGCGCCGATGTACAATTTCGGCATCCCCAGCCAGCTCAAGGCGTGGATCGACCGGCTGGCGGTGGCGGGCAAGACGTTCCGCTATACCGCGAACGGCCCCGAGGGCCTCGCAGGCGGCAAGAAAGTGATCGTCGCTTCGTCGCGCGGCGGTTTCTACAGCGGCGACACCGCGATGGCCGCGTTCGACTATCAGGAGAAATATCTCCGCGCGGTGTTCAACTTCTTCGGCGTCACCGATGTCACTTTCGTCCGCGCCGAGGGCATCGCGATCGGCGAGGAACAGCGCAATCAGGCGCTCGCCGCCGCTCATGCCGAAATCGCCAAGCTCGCTGCGTGAGCCGCGACCTATCCGCCCCCAACAGGAGAACAGAATTGACCTTTCGCCCCCTCAAGGCCGCCGCGCTCGCGGCGGCCTTCGTCGTCACGCCGGCGCTGGTCCTCGCGCAGAGCGCCATGACGACGCCCGCCGCGGTGCAGGCCGGTACCTATGGCGTCGAGCCCTATCATACCCGGGTGCTCTTCGCGGTGTCGCACCTCGGTTTCTCGACCTGGTATGGCGAGTTCACCGGCGCATCGGGGTCGCTGACGCTCGATCCCGCCAAGCTCGGCGAGAGCCAGGTCGACATCTCCGTTCCCGCGGCCTCGATCAGCACCAGCAACGCCAAGCTCGATGACGAGCTCAAGGGCGACAAATGGTTCGATGTCGCGAAATACGACATGATCCGCTTCCGCTCGACCCGCATCACCAGGACCGGCGCCAACAGCGCGGATATCGCGGGTAATCTGACGCTGCACGGCGTGACCAGGCCCGTCGTGCTCAAGGCGAGGTTCAACGCCGCCGGCGTCAATCCGCTCGACAAGGCCTATACGGTCGGGTTCGAGGTATCGGGCGATATCAAGCGTTCGGACTTCGGCGTGACGACCTATGTCCCGATGGTCGGCGACGATGTTCACTTGATCATCAGCGCGGCGTTCGAGAAAAAGGTGGCATGACGACCTTCCCGAACCCAGCGCGCACGGCGCCCTCGCGCTACAGCACGGTCGCGATCATCCTGCACTGGGCGATCGCCGCGCTGATCGCGTGGAATCTCGTGCTCGGGTTCGAGATGCACGATGCCAAGGGGCTGGCGCAGTTCAATCTGTTCCAGCTCCACAAATCGGTCGGCATCAGCGTGCTGTTGCTCAGCCTCGCCCGCGCCGGGTGGCGGCTGACGCATCGCCCGCCGGCGCTGCCCGCCGCGATGCCCGCGTGGGAAAAGCTCCTCGCCCGCGCCGCGCATGTCGGGCTCTACCTGATCATGATCGGGATGCCGCTCACCGGATGGGTGGTGGTGTCGACCAGCCCGCTCAACATCCCGACCCTGCTGTTTCACACCGTGCCTTGGCCGCATCTGCCGCTGCACGACCTGCCGACCGCCACCAAGGCGAGCGTCAACGCGGGCTTCGGCGCGGTTCACATGGCGCTCGCCTGGGGCGCGCTGGCGCTGATCGCGCTGCATATCGCGGGCGCGCTGAAGCACATGTTCTTGACCCGCGACGGCGTCATCCGCCACATGCTGCCGTTCATCGGCGGCGTCGGCCGCTAAAAGGAATATCCCATGATCCGTTCCGGTGTTGCTTTGTCGCTTGCCGCGTTCACGCTGGGCGTTGCCGCACAAGGCGCGATTGCCGCACCCGCCGTATCGGGCTGGCGGGTCGATCCGGCGCGCTCGCGATTGGGCTTTACCGGCGCGATGAGCGGCCAGCCGTTCAACGGCCAGTTCCGGCGGTGGAACGCCGCGATCCGCTTCGATCCCGCGCATCTCGACGCCTCGTCGGTCAGGGTGGTGGTCGACACCGGCTCGGCCGTCACCGGCGACGCGTCGCGCGACGAAGCGCTGCCGACCGACGACTGGTTCGCGACGAAATTGTTTCCGCAATCGGTGTTCGTCAGCCGGCGTTTCACCAGCCTCGGCGGCAATCGCTATCGCGTGGACGGCGATCTCAAGATCCGCAACGTCTCCCGGCCGATCAGCATCCCGTTCCAGCTCGTGATCAAGGGCAATGCCGCGACGATGACTGGTCGCGCCAGCCTCGATCGCACGGTCTTCGGCGTCGGCCAGGGGCAGTTCAAGGGCACCGATACCGTCGCCGGCAAGGTCGACGTGGTGATCTCGATCAACGCGACCAAGGCGCCCTGAACACGCCGATCTCGGTAAGATCGCACGCGATCGGGCTCGGCGGCGTTCCGCGCGGCGTAACGCCGGTCGTTCGGTGCCGATCGGCGAGTTCTTCAAGGGCGTTGCAGACGCGCTGCTTGTCATCATCGGCTGGGTGCTGCTGCTGGCGCCGCTGGGCGTGTTCGCGCTGGCCTTCGACGTTGCGGCGCGCGGCGGACCGGGGCGTCGGCGCGCTGCTCGCCTGGTATGTTGCGGCTCGCATGGTCGGCGGAATTGTGTTGTTGACGGCGTTCGTCCTGCTCGTCGCGGTCCTCGCCCGAACCCCGTTGCGGGCGTTCGCACGCGCCGTGCTGCCCGCCCAGTCGGTCGCTTTCAGCACGCAGTCATCGCTCGCCTCGCTGCCCGCAATGCTCGATGCTGCACGCGCGCTCGGCTTGCCCGCGCGGCATGCCGGCACGTGCTTCCGCTCGCGCTCGCCGTCGGCGTGCCGATCGACCTGTTGCCCTTGTTCCTGGCGGTCGACACGATCCCCGATATGTTCGCGACGGCCGCAAACGTCACCGCCGATGTCGCGGTGACCACGCTGCTGACAGAAAAGGAGCTTGACGGCGAACGGGAAACCGCCGCGTGACCGATGCATTGCCGGTGATCGAGGCTATGCTTCCACCGCCGCGTCCGCGCGCAATCGCCGATACGGGCGCAACGCCGCCAGCAGCAGCACGGTCATCACCGGCGCCGCGACGCCGACCACGATCGCCAGTGCGTAGCGAATGTCCGCCGGGGCGACGAAGACCCGGTCGGTCATGAAACCGATCACCACCGGGCCGATCCCGATGCCGACGAGCGAGATGATCATGATGTAGAGCGCGGTCACCTGCGCCCGTGCGCGGTTGGGCAGGATCAGCTGCAACGCCGTGCCTGCGCAGGGGATCGGCACGTTGGCAAGGAACATCGCCGGCGCGATCAGCGCCAGCGCGAGCCGGCCGTCGGGCATCAGCGGTGCGGCGGCACCGAAGGCGCCGCACGCGAAGAAGCTGAATGCGGCGACGCGCAATTGCGCGTCCTGATGCCCGGCGCGGGTCATGCGATCCGAAAGCCAGCCGGCGAAATAGACCCCGCTCGTCCCGAAGACGATCATCACCAGACCGAAACCCTGGCCGATCTCGGCCGGCGTCCAGCCGTAGACGCGCGCGAACAGCGCGGGCGTCCAGACATTGTAGGCGAAATTGACCACCGTCACCATCGAGAAGCCGGCGAACATCAGCGTCAGCGCCAGCCCGCGCGCGCGGATCACCGCGACCACCTCGCGCAGTGACAGCGCCGCCGCCCCGCCCTGCCCGCGCCGTTCGGGCTCGCGCATCAGGAAGAACAAGGGCGCGAGCAACAGCCCGGGAAAGCCGACGATCAGGAACGCCGCCTGCCACGGCGCCAGCCCCAGCGGGAGGCCGCCGTGCGCGGCGAGCGCGTCGAGCGTGGACAGCAACTGGCCGCCGGCGATGAAGGCCAGCCCGATTCCGAACGGCGCGCTGAGGAAGAATATGCTGACCGCGCGCCCCAGCCGCTCCGGCGGCACCAGATCGCTGAGCAGGGAGAGGCCGGTCGGTGTGACGCTCGCCTCCCCCACCGCGACGCCGACCCGGGTGGCGAACAATTGGCCGAAACTGCGCGCAAGCCCCGACGCCATCGAGAACAGGCTGAACAGCACCAGCGATATCCCGAGCACCAGCCGCCGCTGATAGAGATCCGCCAGCCGCCCGATCGGCACGCTGCATAACGTGTAGAACAGGCCGAACGCCACACCCTGGAGCAAAGCGAAACGCGTGTCGTCGAGCGCGAATTCGGCCTTCACCGGCTCGACCGTCAGGTTGAGCACCACGCGATCGAATTGCGATGCGACCGATGCCAGCGCCAGCAGGCCGGTGATCGCCCATGCGCGCCGCCGGGCGGGCCACGGCGTCGCGGGATCTCCCGCCGACGCGCCGGGCACGGGAATATGGGCCATTGGCTGCTCTCTCTCCTCGTCTTTATTCTGTCGTCGCCGGTCAGGCGGGCGCGAGCGCCGCGCAAACCGCGGCAAGCTGCGCCGCCACCGGTGCCTCGCCGTCGACGAGCAAGGCGCGCTCGTCCTCCTCGGGCGGCTCGAGCGCGGCGATCTGGCTCTCGAGCAGCGCGCCGGGCATGAAATGGTCGCGCCGCGCGGCGAGCCGCGCCGCCAATATGCCGGGCGGGACCACCGGCAGCACGAACAGGATTTCGCCGACCCGCGCGCGCAGCGCATCGCGATAGCGGCGGCGAAGCGCCGAGCAGGAGGCGACAGCACCCCCCGGCGCCCCTGCCAGCGCATCGCCCACCGCGGCGAGGAACGGGGCGCGATCCGCATCGTCGAGCGCGATGCCCGCCGCCATCTTGGCGACATTGGCCGGCGGGTGGCAACGATCGCCCTCGATGAAGGTCCAGCCCAGCGCTTCCGCCAGCGCGGCCGCGAGGGTCGATTTGCCGCAGCCGGCCACCCCCATCACGACAATCGCGCGAACCATGTCAGCCCGCGCCGTCACGCGCCAGATCGAACAGCCGGACATATTCGGCGCTGTCCGCCGCGCCCATGCCGGCGGCGACGAGCATCCGGTGCAGATCGGCAATCAGCGAGGTGACGGGCATCGCCACCCGCGCGGCGAGCGCGGCGGCCTGCGCCGTTTCCAGATCCTTGAGCATATTGTCGATCCGGCCGGTCGGCGAAAAATCGCGCCGCGCCATCTTCGCCATGAATTCCTGCATAATGCGCGAATCCGCCCGCCCCCCGGCGAGCGCGGCGGGGATGCGGGTCGCGTCGACGCCATGCGCCTCGGCGAAGCGCACCGCCTCCGCCACCGACAGGAAGGTGCTGGCGCACAGCAATTGATTGATGAGCTTCACCGTTTGGCCGGCGCCCGGCCCGCCGAGATGGGTCGCATTGGCCGCGAGCCGATCGAGCAACGGCCGCGCGCGCGCCACATCGGCGTCGCTCCCCCCGAGCATCAGCGTGAGCCGCCCCTCGAGCGCGGCCGGCGCACCGCCCGACAGCGGCGCATCGACCCAGCCCATGCCGCAGGCGTCGCGCAACCGCGCCGCCATCGACGCGGTGCGCCCCGCATCGATGCTCGACATATCGACCAGCAGCGCGGCATCCGAACCGGCCGCCGCAACGCCGTCCGCGCCGAACACCGCTTGCTCGACGATCGCCGCGCTATTGAGGCTGGTGACGACGAACTCCGCGGCGCCGGCGGCGGCGCGCGGGCTTTCCACCGGCCGCCCCCCGCGATCGGCCAGCGCGGCGGCGCGGGCGGGATCGCGATCGCAGAGGAAAACCTCGGCGCCCGTTTCGATCAGGCGCGGGGCGATCGCCGATCCCATCACGCCCACGCCGATCACCGCCACCCGCATCCTATCCGTCCTTCACCGACGCGCGCTCGACGACGCGCAACCCGACATCGACGATCCGCGGCTCCCCGCTCCCGGCTTCGGCATTGCGCGACAACAGATCGAGCAGCATCCCCCCGGTGCGCTGGCCAAGCGCGCGGAAATCGACGTGAATGGTGGTGAGCGGCGGGTTGATCTCCCCGCCGATCTCGAAATCGCCAAAGCCCATGATCGACACGTCTTCGGGCACGCGCACGCCGAGCCGCTGGCATTCCATCACCGCGCCGACGGCGGAAAGATCGGATACCGCGAACACCGCCTGCGGCCGATCGTCGCGCGCCAGCAATTCGCGGATCGCGGCGGCGCCGTGGTGGAAGCTGACCGGCGCGCTACCGTGGCGCAGCACGAGATCGGTCGCGCGCCGCGACAGGCGCAATTCGTCCTCGAACCCACGCATGCGCTCCTCGCCGCGATGGTCCGCCACGTCGCCGTCGGGCGAGGCCGCGATCGCGCCGATCCGCTCGAACCCGCGATCGATCAGATAGCGCGCCGCGGTTCGCCCGACCTGATAATTGGAAAAGCCGATGGCATGTTCGATCGGCTGGCTCGGCAGGTCGGCGATCTCGACCACCGGGATATCGGCGGCGAGCAGCATCCGCGTCGCGGTACGGCGATGTACCGCGCCGGTCAGCACGATCGCCTCAGGCCGGCGCGCGAGCAGGTTGCGCAACTGGCGCTCCTCCTCCGCCATGTCATAATCGGTATAAGCGATCAGCAGATGATATTCCGCCTCGCGCAGCGCCTCGGTCAGCCCGTGTGCGACCGCCGCGAAATTGGCGTTGGTCAGCGTCGGCAGCATCAGCGCGATGAAGCCGGTGCGCCGGCTCGACAGGCTGCCCGCGGCGCGATCGGGAACATAGCCGAGATCGGCCACCGCCTTGAGCACGCGCTCGCGCGTCGCCGGCAGCACCATATCGGGGTCGCTCAACACGCGCGAAACCGTCATCCGCGACACCCCGGCGAGGCGCGAGACGTCGCGGATCGTCGGCCGCTGCGACGTGCGACGCGCCGGCTTCGTCTCGGCCGGGGGATTGATTTGCGCGGAACGGGGCATCGACGGCATGATCCTAACGGTTGCGATGCCCGTGGCATAACAGCGTCACGCCGCGCTCTCCATGCCATTCCCCGCGCTCACCAGATGGTAGAAGCGTCCCTCGAACATCTCGAGGATCTCCATCGTCACCGCCCGCGCCCGGGCGCGGATCGGCGAGGCGAGCGCCGCCTCCAGCGCGGCGAGCGAGGGGTAATCGACCTGCTGGAGCATGACGATCGGCGGCGCATCCTCATCGCGCGCCGCGATCCGCTGCCACCGGACGTTCGATGCATCGGGGAATTGCGCCCACAGCGGCGCCAGCCGGTAGCGTACCGCGGCGAAGAACGCCTCCTCGCACCCGGGCATGATCCGCCCTTCGAAGATCGCGCTGCGGGTAATCACAGCACGCGCTCGTTCACCGCGAGATGGAGTTTGACCACCTTCGACCGATCGCCCGCACGCTCGAAGGCGTCGACCGCCTCGCCGAGCGCATAGGTGCCCGAGAGGATCGGCGACACATCGATCCGCCCGGAAACGATCAGCTCGACCGCCAGCTGGAACTCGCCATTCGCGCGGAACGCGCCGACGAACTCGATCTCGCGCGCCTGCAACCGGTTGACCGGCACCGCGGCAGTGCCCGGCGGCAACATCCCGACCTGCACGATCCGCCCGCCGCGCCGGACCACATCGAACAGCGACAACAACGCGCTGGGGGCGCCGGACGCCTCGAACGCGACATCGAAATGCCCGGCCGCGCTTTCATAAGCGGCCAGCGCCTCGGGCGCGGTCGCGACGTTGATCGCACGCGACACGCCGATCCGCTCGCGCGCCACCGCCAGCGCCGCATCCTCGACATCGGTGCACACCACCTCGAGCGCGCCGGCCAGCAACGCACATCGCGCGACCAGCAGCCCGATCGGCCCCGATCCGGTCACCAGCACGCGCTTGCCGACCAGCGACCCGGCGCGCTCGACCGCATGAAGCCCGACCGACAGCGGCTCGGCGACCGAAAGCCGCAGCAGATCGGCATCGTCGGGCACCGGGATCACCTGATCGCGGCGCAACACCAGCTGCTCGGCGAACCCGCCCTGGACATGCGGGAAGCGCCCCGCGCTGCCGAGGAAGAACATATCGACGCACAGGTTCATCCGGCCGGCACGGCAATAGTCGCACACCAGGCACGGCCGGCTGGGATCGAGCGCCGCCTTCATCCCGGGCGCGATTCCGGTGACGTCGGCGCCGATCTCGGTCACCACGCCGGAAATCTCGTGCCCGAGCGTCATCGGCTCCCGCACGGCGAAATCGCCCACCGCGCCGCGGTGGTAATAATGCATGTCCGAGCCGCAGATCCCGCCATAGGCGATCGCGACGCGCACCTCGTCGGGCGCCAGCGCGCGCTCCGCAACCGGCTCGACCCTCAGATCCTTCTTCCCGTGACATACGGCCGCGAGCATCATCACCTCCAACGTCTTTATGGGACCGATATCATCATCGATAACCGGTCGCAATACAGCTGCAAGTAAAATAGTCTGGCGCTTAACCGGGGTTGCAATGTGACCGATCACTATATTATCGCAGCCCGACAGGGCAGGAGTTTTCAATGCGATTGTTCGATCTCACCGGCCGCCGGGCGCTCGTCACCGGCGCATCGCGCGGAATCGGCTTTGCGCTGGCGGGCGCGCTGGGCCGCGCCGGCGCGGAGCTCATCGTCAATGCACGCGACGCGGCGGCACTGGACGAGGCGGCGACGCAATTGCGCGCAACAGGCATCGCGGTTTCCGCCACCGCGTTCGACGTCACCGATCCCGCGGCGGTGACGGCGGCGGTCGACGCGATCGAGGCGGAAGGCAAGGCGATCGACATTCTGGTCAACAATGCCGGAATCCAGCGCCGCGCGCCGCTCGACACATTCGACGATGCGGACTGGCGCGCGCTGATGGCGACCAACCTCGACAGCGTCTATTATGTCGGCAAGGCGGTCGCGCGGCACATGATCGCGCGCGGACGCGGCAAGATCATCAATATCGGCAGCGTCCAGTGCGAACTCGCCCGCCCCGGGATCGCGCCCTATACCGCGAGCAAGGGCGCGGTGAAGAATCTGACCAAGGGCATGTGCGCCGATTGGGCGCGGCACGGGTTGCAGATCAACGCGATCGGCCCCGGCTATTTCGACACCCCGCTCAACAAGGCGCTGGTGGAGGATCCGGCATTCGATGCCTGGCTGCGCGGGCGCACCCCCGCCGGGCGCTGGGGCCGGCTGGAGGATTTGCACGGCGCAATCGTGTTCCTCGCCTCTGCCGCCTCGGATTTCGTCAACGGCCAGACGCTTTATGTCGATGGCGGCATCACCTCGGTGATTTAAGACCAGACATGACCTACAGCATCCTCCAGCTTTGCCCGCTCTCCGACGCGCTCGAAACCGCGCTGGCGGCACGCGGCAACGTCAAACAATGGTTCGCGATGAGCGACAGCGCGCGCGCGGCGTGGCTCGCCGCCCATGCGAACGAGGTCTCGGCGGTGGTGACCGGCGGGCATATCGGCTGCGACAATGCGCTGATCGCCGCCCTTCCCGCGCTGAAGCTCATCGCGATCAACGGCGTCGGCTATGACAAGGTCGATCTTGCGACCGCGTCGGCGCGCGGGGTCGCGGTGACCAACACCCCCGACGTGCTGACCGACGATGTCGCCGATCTTGCGGTCGGGCTGGTCATCGCGCTGCTGCGCCAATTGCCGCGCGCCGACCGGTTCGTCCGCGACGGCCAGTGGCGCGACGGCGGCTTTCCGCTCGCACGCAAGGTTTCGGGGCGGCGCTTCGGCATCGTCGGGTTGGGGCGGATCGGCGCGGCGATCGCAACACGGCTCGCCGCCTTCGGCCCGATCGCTTATACCGGCACGCAGGAGAAGCCGGTGCCGTACGATTTCGCCCCCGATCCGGTTGCGCTGGCCGCGCGCAGCGACGTGCTGATCGTCGCCTGCGCCGCGACCCCCGAGACGCGCGGGATGATCGACGCGGGCGTGCTCGATGCTCTCGGCGCGGACGGCTATCTGGTCAATGTGTCGCGCGGATCGGTGGTCGACGAAACCGCGCTGATCGCGGCGCTCGACACCGGCCGCATCGCCGGCGCGGCGCTCGATGTCTTCGCCGACGAGCCGCGGGTGCCCGCCGCGCTGATCGCCAGCGCGCCGACCGTGCTGACCCCGCATATCGCGAGCGCGACGGTGGAGACGCGCCGAGCGATGGCCGATCTGGTGCTCGCCAATCTCGACGCCTTCCTTGCCGGCGCGCCGCTGGTGACGCCGGTGACGGCATGAGCGCGCGGATCGCGATCGTCACCGGCGCGGGCAGCGGGATCGGCCGCGCCGCCGCGATCGCGCTCGCCGCGCGCGGCTACCGGCTGGCGCTCGCCGGGCGGCGCGGGGAGACGCTGGAGGAAAGCCGCTCCCTGCTCGATCGCCCCGACGCGCATCTCGTCATCCCGACCGACGTTACCGATGCGGCCGCGGTCGCGGCGCTGTTCGCACAGACGGCGGCGCATTTCGGCCGGCTCGACCTGCTGTTCAACAACGCCGGGACCAACATCCCCGAAACCCCGACCGACATGTTGGCCGAGGCGGATTGGCGGCGCGTGATCGACACCAATCTGACCGGCGCGTTTCTGTGCCTGCAGGCGGCGTTCCGCACGATGAAGGCGCAACGGCCGCAGGGCGGGCGGATCATCAACAACGGCTCGATCTCGGCGCACAGCCCGCGCCCGGATTCGATCGCTTATACCGCGAGCAAGCACGCGATCACCGGCCTCACCCGTTCGACCTCGCTCGACGGCCGCGCGTTCGGCATCGCCTGCGGGCAGATCGACATCGGCAACGCCGCCAGCGCGATGGGATCGCGGATGGAACGTGGCGTGCGCCAAGCCAATGGCACGATCGCCTCCGAACCGGTGATCGATGCCGCCCACGCCGGTGAAGCGATCGCCTATATGGACAGCCTGCCGATCGAGGCGAACGTGCAGTTCATGACGCTGATGGCGACCAACATGCCCTTTGTCGGGCGCGGGTGAACCGGCGCAGATTCAGTCGAACAACAGCACCGGCTTGATCGCCGCCCCGGTTTCCGAATCGTGGAATGCCGCATTGATCTCGGCGAAGGGGTAGAAACGGATCAGCCGGTCGAACGGGAAACACCCGGCGCGATGGAGCGCGATCAGTTCGGGGATGAAAGTCTTGGGATCGGCATCCCCCTCGACCACGCCGCGGATCACCCTGCCGCCGCTCATCACATGGCTGACATCGGCGGAGAACATCGTGCCGGGCGCCGCCGCGCCGACGATTGCGCATTCGCCCCGCACGCCCAGCACCGCGACCGCCTGTTCGATCACCCGCGGATTGCCGGTGCAGTCGATCGCATGATCGACGCCGCCCGGCAGCGCCGCCAGCACCGCGGCGACAGGATCATCCGCGCCCGCCTGGATCGTCATCCCCGCGCCCAGATCGCGCGCCAGCGCGAGGCGATCGGCGTTGAGATCGACCGCGACGATCGTCGCCGCGCCGACCACCGCCGCCGCCATCACCGCCGCAAGCCCGACCGAGCCGGCACCGAACACCACCACGCTCTGCCCCCGCTGCACCTTCTGCGCCTTCATCACCGCGCCGGCCCCGGTCAGGATGCCGCAGCCAAGCGGCGCGGCGATGCGCAGGTCGACATCGCGCGGCACCACCACGGCATTGCGTTCGCGGCACAAAGCATGCGTGGCGAAGGACGATTGGCCGAAGATATTGCCGAACACGGGCGCGCCGCCGGCGTCGACGAGCGTCGTTGAACCGTCCGGCCGCGTACCGAAGAAATTGCGCGGAAAGAATTCGTGGCAATAGCTTTGCGCATCCGCGCGGCAGCTTGGGCAGGTGCCGCAGCTGTTGAAGCTCATCACGACATGATCACCCGGCGCGACATCGCGCACATCGCCGCCGACCGCCTCGACGATCCCGGCACCTTCATGCCCCAATACCACCGGCTGCGGCACCGGCACGCCCTGTCGCCACATCGTCGCATCGGTGTGACACACCCCCGTCGCGACGAGCCGTACGAGGATCTCGTCCACGCGCGGCGAATCGAGGCGCAGCCGCCGGAGCGCCATCGGCGCGTCCGCATGCTCTACCACTGCGGCCAATATCTCGGTCATCTGCCCTCCTAAGTTATTTGGGACCGGTATCATCAGAATCGCCGATTCCCAACTCGCGATCTGCAACAGCAAGCACGACGATGCAAATTCTAAGCTTTCCTCAGGCGATTTTCGAGGCGGCCGGTGCATCTCGGCGCTTGCATTAGTATCCCAGCGTGATAATGGGACCGATATCACGTGCCCATCCAGAGAGCGCTGCAGGGCGCCCGAGCCAAGGGGAGGAAACATGCTGTCGAGGATCATTTCCAACCGCCGCATTCGCGCGGCGCTGTGTGGCGGCAGCGCAATCGGCGCATTGATCTGCACGGCAGCGGCAACGGCACAGACCGCGCCGCAGGAAGCGGCGGCGCCCGATGCCGCGGGCGCGCAGCAAGAGGTGGTCGTCACCGGCTCGCGCATCGTACGCTCGGGCTTCTCCGCGCCCACCCCGGTCACCGTGGTCGGCGAGGAACGGCTGGAACAGCGCGCGATCACCAATGTCGGCGACGCGCTCAACGAGCTGCCGTCGTTCCGCGCGCTGCAGACCCCGGCGACACAACAAGCGGTGGGCGGCAATATCGGCGCGCGCGTGCTCGATCTACGCGGGCTGGGCGCGACGCGCACGCTGGTGTTGCTCGACGGCAAGCGCTTCGTTCCCTCGACCACCCAGGGCACGATCGACGTCAACCTCATCCCCAGTTCGCTGATTGAGCGGACCGAGGTGGTCACCGGCGGCGCTTCCGCGGCTTATGGTTCGGACGCGGTGGCCGGTGTCGTCAACTTTATCCTCGACAAGAAGCTCACCGGTTTCAAGGGATCGGTCCAGGCCGGGATTTCGCGGCGCGGCGACGGCGCGGAGCAGAATGTCCAGCTCGCCTATGGCAACCACTTCGCCGGCGAACGCGGACATTTCATCATCGCCGGAGAATATAATAACACGAAGGGGTTGGGCGATTGCTACACGCGCAGCTGGTGCCCGCGCGAGCAGCTGATCGGCAATACCCCGGCCGGCTATGCCGGACTGCCGGCGAGCATCCGCGGCGGCCCCGCGGGTACCGGGACGCTGTCTTCGGGCGGGCTGATCGTCGCCAATTCGGGGCCGCTGCGCGGGCTGGCCTTCAACCCGAACGGCACCACCTCGGCCTATGATTTCGGCACGATCTACGGCACCAATCCCTCCCCGCTGTTCACGCTGGGAGGCACCGAATCCGCGCGCAACGGTTTCCTCGACGGAATCCTGCTCAGCCCGCCGGTGGAGCGGTTCGTCGGCTATGCCCATGCCGATTACCAGCTGTCCGACACGGTGAAGGCCAATCTCGATCTGTCCTACGGCCAGGTGAAGGGGATGGTGATCGGATCGGTCGCGCGATCGACCGTGACGATCCAGCGCAGCAACGCCTATCTGCCGGCGGGGGTCGCCGCGATCATGGACCAGAACGGGATCGGCTCGTTCACGCTGGGCCGCGCGTTCATGGACCTCGGCGGCGCGGTCGACCGGTCCGACAACAAGACCTATCGCGCGGTCTTCTCGCTCGAAGGGCGGATCAGCGACAAATGGCGCTGGGATGCCTATTACCAATATGGCCGCAACGAATTCCGCCAGGATTACACCGGCAACGTGATCGCCTCACGCGTCGCGAACGCGGCCGATGCGGTCAACGTCAACGGCCAGATCGTGTGCCGGATCAATGCCGGCGCGGTCGCCGCCGATCCGTCCTGCGTACCGCTCAACATCTTCGGCGCGGGCAATATCTCGCCGGCCGCGGCGGCCTATATCGCGCCGTCGGGCTTCCAGACGACCAATCTTACCGAGCATGTCGTGGCGGCGAACGTCAACGGCGCGCTGTTCGCGCTGCCCGGGGGTGATTTCTCGATCGCCGCGGGCGGCGAATATCGCAACGACAGCGCGACCGGCGCGGCGGACGCGCTGTCCACCGCCAATGCCTTCTGGTCGTTCAACGGCAAGGCGGTGGTCGGCCGCATCGAGGTTGCCGAAGGCTATGTCGAGGCCGAAGCGCCGATCCTGCGCGATCTGCCCTTTGCCAAGACGCTCGAACTGAACGGCGCGGTCCGGCGCACGCATTACAACCGCACGGCGCCCGGATCCTCCTCCACCTCGGTCGATGCGACGACATGGAAGATCGGCGGCGTATGGGCACCGAACGACACGATCCGTTTCCGCGCGACGCGCTCGCGCGATATCCGCGCGCCCAACCTCACCGAACTGTTCGGGCCGGTAACGCTGGGCCGCACCACGATCGTCGACCCGGCCAACAACGGCGCGCAGATCCAGGTCAACGCCTATTCCGGCGCCAACGGCCAGCTTGCGCCCGAGAAAGCCGATACCTGGACGGCGGGCGCGGTGCTCAGCCCCGGGTTCATTCCCGGGCTGCGGCTGTCGGTGGATTATTATGACATCAAGCTGAAGGGCGCGATCTCCACGCTCGGCGCGCAGGTGCTGGTCGATCGCTGCGCCGCCGGGCAGGCCGCGCTGTGCCAATATGTCCAGCGCGACGCCGCCGGCACGCTGACGAGCGTCAGCGACGTGCTCCAGAACGTCAGCGAGATCGACAATCGCGGCATCGATATCGAGGCGAGCTACCGCACCGGGCTCGGCGCGCTCGGCAACCTCGATCTCCGGCTGCTCGCGACGCATTATCTCAAGCTGTCAATCGGCGGCGTCGATCGCACCGGCCAGACCGGCTACCGGCCCGGGACGACGACCGGCGTCCCCGACTGGATCATCGACGGCACCGCGGTGTGGTCGATCGGCGCGCTCGCGCTCAACCTGCACGGAAAATATATCCCGCAGGGCATTTTCGACACCACCTTGGTCGGCCCGCAGGATGCGGGCTATTCCCCGGCGCTCGCGAACAGCATCAACAACAATCGCGTGAACGGGCGTTTCTACCTCGATCTCGGCGCGACGATCAAAATCAACGACCGGTTCGAGATGTTCGGCGTGATCAACAATCTGCTCGACAAGGATCCGCCGCTCGCGGCCAGCGCGCAGGGCGCCACCAACCAGGTCTATTTCGATCCGATCGGCCGCTATTTCAAATTCGGCGCGCGCGTCCGGCTGTAACCCCCAAAAGCATCAGGAAACGGAAAATCCCAATGGCGAAGAAGACGCTTCAACACCTTCTGCAGACGAGCGACAAATGCATCGTCGCGCCGTGCGTCTATGATTGCGCCTCGGCGCGCGCAGTGGAAATGGTCGGCTTCGAAGCGATGATGCTGTCGGGCGGCGAGGTGTCGATCGCGATGAACGGCGTGATCGATTATGGCTTCAGCAATCTCACTGATGTCGAATGGATCACCAGCCGGATCGCGCAGACATCGGCGATTCCGCTCGCCGCCGATATCGAGGACGGTTTCGGCGGCCCGCTCGCGGTGTATCGCAGCGCGCGGCGCATGGCGATGGCCGGCGCCACCGCATTGCAGCTCGAAGACGCCAGCGACATGGAGGAATCGACCGGCCTTCTGTCGCGCGAAAAATACCTCGAGAAGGTAAAGGCCGCGCTCGCCGCGCTGGAGGGCACCAATTGCTTCCTCATCGCGCGCACCAATGCCGATCCGGAAACCCAGATGGACGAAGGCTGCGAACGGATGCGGCTGGCGCATGAGCTGGGCGCCGCGATGACCACGGTGGTCAAGATCGGGACGCTCGATCATGCCAAATATGTCGCCGAGCGCGTACCGGGGTGGAAGATGTTCCCCGACGTCCGCGATATCGACGGCAAACCGGCTGTGACCGTCGACCAGATCTATCCGCTCGGCTTCAACTTCATGACGATGCACTATACGCTGAAGGCGGCGATGGACGGCATGCTGGAGCACGGCAAGCACAATTTCGCGCAACAGGGTTGCCACTACACCTGCCAGAAAGTCGATGCGACCGGCGTGATGGGGATGAGCGCCACCCCCTTGTTCGACCCGCAAAGCTATATGGAGCTGGAAGGCCGGTTCAGCGGGCAGGACAAGACCTATACGATCGTCGGCAACCAGGTCGAGGATTTCCCGGCGGGTTTCGTGCGATCCTCGATCGACGACCGGCTTTGACATGACAGCGGTGGGGGCGTGCCGCGCCCCCACCGGCTTCGGCCGGATTCAGGCCAGGCCGGCGTGCTGCGGGCTTCGGCTGCCCGCAGCGCCGGATCAGGCCTTCTTGCAGTGCGACATGAAGCTCTTGCGCGGTTTGCCGTGCAGCCCCTTGGCATCGGCCTGCTTGGAACAGTCGAGCGACTTCGCGGTTCGGGCGACCGGCGCCTTGCTGGGCTTGGCAGCGGGCGCCTTGCTGGCCTTGGCCGCATCGGCTTTCGGGGCAGGCGCGGTCGCGGCGGTCTGAGCGAAGGCCGAACTCGTCATCAGGGCGATGGCGGCGGCGGCGGCGGCAATCTTGACCTGCATAGCAAACTCTCCAGCGACGTCCTCTTCGGGGACGAGCAGGATTTACGCCGTCGCTCCAGCGGCTGTCACGTTACAACGACGAAATGTTCCCCGGCTTCGCGCTATCGGGGCGCGATATCGGCATCATGCTCGCCAAGCATCGGCGCGGCGAACGGGTCCGGCCCCGGCGTGCGGGAGAATTTGATCGGGCGGGTGACGCCGCGATAGTGACCGATCTTCGGATGCGCGATCGAGGCGACCATATTCTCGGCCTGCACCTGCGGGTCTTCGAACATATCCTCGATGTGGCGCACCGCCGAGCACGGGACCGCGTCGCCGAACAATCGCTCCCACTCGATCGCCGAGCGCGCGCGCAGTGCCGCGCGCAGCGCCGGCACCAGTTCGGCCGCGTGGTCGGCGCGATTGCGCACGCTGGCGTAACGCGGGTTGTCGGCGAGATCGTGGAGCCCGGTCAGCGCGCACAGCGCTTTCCAGAAATGCGGCGTGTTCGCCGACAGATAGAGATAGCCGTCGCCGGTCGGGTGGAGCCCGGTGATCCCCCCCGAGCGCATGTCGCGCGAGATATCGTGCGCCTCGCCCTCGGCCTGGATCATCCGCGCCGATTGCATCGTGAGCGCGCTGCGCAGCAGCGACACGCCGACATATTGCCCCGCGCCGCTACGCTCGCGCTCGAACAGTGCCGAGGACACCCCCGCCGCGACCAGCGCCGCGGCATAATAATCGACCGGCGAGCCATAAGTGAGCTCGGGGACCGGCGGCTTGCCCTGGAGCACGCACATCCCGGTCATCGCCTGGAGGACCTGATCATATCCCGCCTTGCCGCGCAGCGGGCCTTCCTCGCCATAGCCGGTGACCA
Organism: Sphingomonas sp.; assembly: GCA_017849555.1. GTDB lineage: Bacteria > Pseudomonadota > Alphaproteobacteria > Sphingomonadales > Sphingomonadaceae > Sphingomonas > Sphingomonas lycopersici. Next base: position 200,148 of record JAFIGU010000003.1, read on the forward strand.
CGCAATAGATCAGCCGCGGGTTGGCCGCCTCCAGCCGCGGGTGATCGATCCCCAGCCGCTCGGCGACGCCGGGGCGGAAATTATGGACCAGCACATCCGCCTCGGCCGCCAATGCATGGAGCCGCGCGCGATCGGCATCCTGCTTCAAATCGAGCACGATCCCGCGCTTGCTGCGATTGACCCCGAGGAAGGCGCGGTTCTCGCCTTCCAATGTGGAAGGATAAGCGCGCAGATTGTCCCCCGCCGGGGGCTCGACCTTGATCACGTCCGCCCCCTGATCGGCGAGCAGGGTGCAGCCATAAGGACCGGCGATATAGGCGCTGAGATCGAGCACCCGCACCCCCGAGAGCGGCCCGCGCGGTCCCTCGCGCGACGGATTGTCGAACGCCGATCCCGGCGCCGGCTGCATTGGGTCGGACGGCGGTGACACGGGGGGCGAAGCACTCATCGACATCAGTTTCCAGCTTGGATTGGGGGGACGGGCGGAGCCAGCCCGAGCCAGGTCACGCGCCAGATACCGTCGCGGCGGTCCCCCAGGCGAAAATAGGGCTCGAAGACGATCGGCGGCCGATCGGCGGGGTGCAATTGGATGGCCTCACCGTCGACGACCGCGACGGGCGCATCGGCTACCCGCACGGTCTCAGCCAGCCGATATCCGTCGATCGGCCCGGTGGCATAGACCAAAGGCCCCCGCGTCAGCGCGATATAATCGCGGCGGAGCACTTCCTGCGCGACCGGCTCGCCGCCCGGCGCGAGCGATTCCTGGACGTTGCGGTTGACCGCATGATGGACCCGCGCGGGCATCGGCAGGTCGAGCGAGATCACGTCCCCCGGCCGCCACTCGCGCTCGATCCGCGCATAGCCGCCCGGCTCGGCCGCGAAACGCTCGCCGTTCACCTGCAGCCGCGCGCCGTTCGCCCAATCGGGGATGCGGACGAGCATCGCGAAGCGCGCCGCCGCCGCCGGGTCGACCGAGATCGAGAGCGGCCCATCCAGCGGATAGCGCCCCTCCTGCCGGATGCGGACACGCCCGGCGCCGGGCAGATCCAGCACCGCGGTCGACGCGCCGAGCAGATTGACCGCCAGCGCGCCGTCGGCGGTGACGCCATAGGCAATCGCGGGCAGCTCCTCCAACGCCATCGCGCCGCTCGACTTGCAGCAGCGCCAATAAGTGGTGTGGGTGCGCCGTCCGTTGGGGAAGGAATAATAGCACCAATCTTCGCCGTCCGGCGCCTGCGCGCCGAGCAGGTCGTTATAGGCGCTGCGCTCGATCTCCTGCGCGAAGGCGGCATCGCCGGTGATCGCCAGCAATTCGCGGTTGAGCTGGATCCAGGCCATCGTCGAACAGGTTTCGACATAGGCTTCGGGGCTGAACACCCCGGCGGGGTTGAAGACCTCGCGCGAGCGATGCGCCACCCCGCCCCACGGGCCGCCGCCGAGCGTCAGATGATGCGCGCGGACCGCCGCCCAGATGTTGCGCACCGCGCTGAGATAGCGCGCATCACCCGTCGCCCGGTGCAGCTTGGCGACACCGACGAGGTTCCACAGCAATTGATATGCCTTGCCGGTGGCGATCTCCGACGGATCGGCACCTGCCAGCGCCAGCGAGAACAGGCGATTGCGCGGCTCGGCCTCGATCTGCGCCAGCACCAGCTCGGCCAGATCGAGATAGCGCCGCTCGCGGGTCGCCAGATACAATTCGGTGGCGGGATCGAGCAGCGCGGTCGCCGACAAGCCGAAATGGTTGCCGAGATCGGTGATCTTCACCGCGCCGTCGCTCAACACCCGCCAGCACAGATCGCCGATCCGCCGGGCGGCGGCAAGATAATGTTCGTCGCCGGTCGCGCGATGGACCTCGATCAGCCCGAGGATCAGATAGCTGTGGGTCCAGATATCCCAGGTGCGCAGCGCCGGGGCGCCGTCCCACGAGACCGGCTTCGGCGGCTGCGGCACCATGAAGCGTCGCGGCGGCGCGTAATTGCCGAGATAGCCGTCCGCATCCTGCCGCGAGATCAGATAATCGGCGACCCGCCGCACATTGCCGAGCAGCGCCGCATCGCCGGCGCGGGCCGCGGCGCGCGCGGCGGCGGAAAGCCACTTGCCGGCATGTTCGCCATACCAGTCGCCTTCCTCGTTGGCCGCCACCTTCTCGGGCGCGAACAGCGCGATCGCCGGGCTGTGTTCGTCGGTGATGAAATGTGACAGGCGCCCGGCGCGATTGGCCTCCAGCGCATCGCCGAGCAACCCGCCGAGTGTCACCTCGCCGGGCAGTGACAGCCGCATCGCGGGCTCAGCGATCGGCGGCACAGCGGAATCCGATCCCGGCCGACCGGTCCTTCGCCGGGGCCATCAGCAGGAACTTGCCGTGCTCGTCGAGGCGATAGCCTTGCGGGAAATACCAATGCGAGGTCTGCGGCTGATAGGCATTGCCGCCGCGCAGCACCGCAGCGCGCACCCGATCGTCATGATATTCGTCGGTCCATTGCCAGATCGTCCCGACGAGATCCTCGACCCCGAACGGGCTCGCCCCCGCAGGATGCGTGCCGATATCGACCGGATCGGGCATGACGCGCGCGAGCGACGGCTCGGGCACCGCGGTCGCATCCCAATCCTCGCCCCAGGGATAGGCGCGGCCGTCGGTTCCCTGCGCGGCATATTGCCATTCCCATTCGCGCGGCAGGCGCTTCCCGGCCCACCCGGCATAGGCCCGCGCATCCTCCAGCGAGACCCAGGTGACGGGCTTGTTCTCCCAACCTGCGGGCGGCGCGCCGTCTTGCCAATGTTTCAGGAAATTCCGCGTGTCGGCGGGCGCGTAGCCGCTGTCGGCGAGGAAGGTCCTGAACTGCGCGTTGGTCACCGGGAAGCGATCGATCCAGAATGCGTCGATATGCATGCGGTGGCGGTGATGCCGGCGCGGGCTTTCTTCCCACGGATATTGCACGTCGACTCCCTCGGCGGCGTAACCCTCGATCTCGATGCCGTGGACGACGAAATCGAAATCGGCCGCGGGGATCGCGATCATCCCGTCGGGGGCCTGCGTATGCGGTGTGGTCGGCGCGATCGGGACGAGCGTCTGCGCGGCGGCGGTCCAGCGTGCCGGGAAGGAGTCGAGCGGCAGCACCGCGCGCGCCGCCATGTCCGCAAGAAACGCGTCGAGCCCGTCGAGCACCTGCCCCGCCGCCAGCGCAAGGATCGCGCCGAAGCCGCGCCCCGCCATCGGCACCGACAGGATCGCACGGTCGCGATCGATCCGCGGATCGAGCTCGACGCCGTTCCAGACGTCGAAATAGCGCGTGCCCGCATTGTGCGGCACGCTCAATTGCTCGCCGTCGATCGCATATTCCTGACGGTTGATCAGCGTCCACAAGATGCGCCCGTCGCCCGGGAAGCGGCTGGCGAAGATGCCGGCCTGGAGCGTCCGCTCATAGGGGCGCCAGTCTGGCCCGGCGATCAGATCGGCGAACCGCCGCTGCACCATCGCCACCCGGCGCAGCGTCTCGCCGTCGCGCGGGGTGAAGAGATTGACGAAGCCGAACACATTCTCCCACGCGACATAGCCGACACCGTTGAACAGCGCGTGCTGCAGGTCGTTGGTGCGCTGCCGGCTCCAGCGGTTCTCGATGTTGATGATATGGCGGGGTTCGAGCCATTTCAGCTTGAGCACCGTCGGGATGCTCTCGTCGGGCACGCGCTTGGTCCAGCTCTGCAGGTTCCAGCTCAGGATATGATCGCCGGCCTGCGCGGTGGTCTCCGGCTGCAGCACCACCGGGCGCCCCGTGGCTTCGCACGCGCGGTGGAAGGCGAGCGGGACGCCGCTATAGGTATCGCCGTTGATGCCGTCCGCCCCGGTTTCGGCGACGATCGCCGCCATCCGCTCCCAGTCGGGCGCGTCGTTCGGCGCGGTGCCATTGTCCCACGGCATCGTCGGCAGGAACACCTTGACGCCGCGCCGGTGAAAGTCCGCGACGACCTGCTTCAGCCCGGCGATGCCGCCGGGCAGAGCGTCGACCAGATCGAACTGGCTGCGATCGTCGACCCCGATATTGGGATAGATATACCAGACCAGCACGCTGTCGACGCGCCCCAGCCGCCCCTCGAGATCGTCGAGATAGCGATCGACCGTATAGCGGCCGGTCTCGGGATCGTAGAAATAGCGATCCTCGACCATCAGCAGCGTATGGACGAAATTCGACTGCGACCAGGCAAGCCGCGGGTCGCGATACAGGCTGTCGTCGAAGCCGATGCGGATGCGATGCTCGCGGCGCCATTCGATCAGCCCCTGCACCCATTCGTCGGCGCTGCCGTCGGCGTCGATCTTCCACCGGCCCATTTCGGCGAAGGGCCAGCCGGGAACCTTGCCCGGGGTCGGCAGATAGGGGCCGGTCAGCGCGTGCGAGAATTTGACGTCGCTGGTGGTGCGGATGGGATTGGTCATGATCTCGTTTTCAACCCGCCGTCGCGCCGATGCCACAATAAAGCGCGAGCGGCCGATGATCGGCAGGCTGCGCCTCGGCCATGAAAGCCACGACCTCGGCGCGGGTGGGGATGCTCGACTGGGCGCCGGCGCGCGTCGTCACCAGCGCGGCGGCCGCGGCGGCGCGGCGCAGCGCGGCGCCGAGCGCCTCGCCCGCGGCAAGGTCTGCGACTAGCACGCCGCAAAAGGTGTCGCCGGCCGCGGTCGTATCGACCGGGGTCACCGCGAAGGCGGGCTGGACGAGATAGTCGCCATCGACCAACGCCACGGCTCCGCGAGACCCCAACGTCGCCACCGTGATCGCGACGCCGGTCCGCGCCAGCCGTTCGGCGATCGACCCGTGCTCGCCGACCAATGCGGTCAGCTCTTCCTCATTGACCACCAGCACGTCCACCGCGCGCAGCAGCGCTTCGGGCAATGCACGCGCCGGGGCGGCATTGAGCAGCACCCGCACGCCCTGCACCTGCGCGCTCCGGGCATAGACCAGAACGGTTTCGAGCGGCGTTTCCAGCTGCATCGCGAGCCACGCGATAGCGTCGAGCGGCGGAAGGTCCTCCGGCCTCAGATCGGCGTTGGCGCCCGGCGCGACGGTGATCGCATTCTCGCCTTCGTCCGATACGGTGATCAGCGCCGCACCGGTCGATCGCGCCGAGCGGCGAATGTGCAGCTCGACCCCCGCCCCTTCGAGCGACCGGATCAGCAGCCTTGCCTGATCGTCCTCGCCCAATGCGACCACCATCGCCGTCTGCGCCCCGCCGGCGCGCGCGGCGGCGACCGCCTGATTGGCGCCCTTGCCGCCGGGAAAGACCGAAAGGTCGCCGCCGAGCAAGGTCTCGCCCGGCGCCGGAACGTGCCGGGCGCGCACGACGAAATCGGCATTGGCCGAGCCCGCCACCAATACGCCGCCCGGCCGGTCGCTTCGGATCACGATCGTTATACTCCCGATCAGAAATCGCGGTGCAGGGTCACGGTAACCGTTCGGCCGCGGCCCGCGAAATAATTCTGGTAGATGTCGATCTGCGACGACGACAGGAAATAGAATTTGTTGAACAGATTCTCGACCCCGATCGAGACGGTGCCGACCTGCTTGAAGCGATAATTGGTCGTCAGATCGAACAAGGTATAGCCCTTGGTATGCTCCTCGAGCGCGCCGCGGCCGATGTTGATGTTGCGATTGAAGAAGCTCGTCACGCCGAGCGACACCGAGCCTTCGGGCGTATATTGCCAGCTGATCTGGCCGTTCGCCTTGTCCGGCGCGATGTTGAGCATCCCGAGCGTAACGTCGAGCGGCTCGGTGACGTTGTTTGCGGCCGAGGTCTTGCCGAGCACATGGCTGAACAAGGCGTTGAGGCGTAGCGAGTCGATCGGGCGGAATTCGGCGCTGAAGTCGATGCCGTAGATCTTGATCGGGCGACGGTTGAGAACATAGTCCCGCGTGATCGGATCGATCGACAGGCTCGACCCGAGGTCCGATTTCGACTGGTAATAGGATACGCCGACGCTGCCCATCCGGCCGCGCCAGTTGACGCCGACTTCCTTGTTCTTGAACACCACCGCCTTCAGATCGAGCAGGCCCTCGACCGTCTTGCCCGGCACGTTGACGTTGCGCAGCGGGATGCCGACGTTGGGGAGGGTGAAGCCCTCGCCATAGGTCGCGAAGGCGGAGAAGCCGCCGCCGAGCCGGCCGACGATGCCCGCATTGAACAGATCGTTGGTATATTTGAGCTTGCCGCCCTTCACGAACACGCGGTTGCGATAATAGGTCGTGGTATAATCATCGACCTTCACCGTGCCGGCCTCGTGCCGCCAGCCGCCGCTCAGCGTGACCGGGCCGAGATCATAGCTCAGCTGCGCATAAGGGCCGACGCTGGTATAGTTCATCGGCGGCACCCACACGCGATTGGTGAGCGCAAGATATTGCCGCGTCTGATCGTGGACCAGATCGACGCCGAAGCGCAGTTCGAGGCCCTTGGTCAGGAAATCCGGGCGCGTGTACGAAGTGCGCAGCCCGTATTTCTTCGACAGGATTTCGGACTGGTCGAAAATCACGCCGGACGAGATCAGCGGATCCTGCTTGTCAACGCTGTTGTCGCCGGGGAAGCGCATCTCCTGCTTGGCGAAATAGCCGGTCACGACAAGGTTGCCGCCGACCAGATCACTGTTTGAGTAGTTCAGCGCATATTGCTGGAAGCGATTGAAGTCCGGCGCGAAAAGCAGCTGCCCGGTAACCGGGTCGCGCGGCGGGCCGGGTTCGGCGGTATCGGGGATGCCGAGCGCGCGGCTGCCCGCGACATAATGATAATCGCCCTTGGCGGTCAGCTTGAAATAGCTCGCGGTCGCTTCGAGGCGCTGGGTGCCGCCGGCGAAATCGTGACCGACCTTGAGGAAGAAATCGACCTGCTTGGTATCCGCCAGCGAGCTCGACGCGCTGAGCCCGATGCGCCGCCCGCGCGCGTCATAAGTGATGCCGCGATCGACATAGGACGCCGCCGCGAACACGTCGAAATCGCCCGATTTGTGCGCGATCGTCCCGCCGATCTTCCAGATCGCGCTATCGTCGCGATATTGCGACCCGAAGCGCCCGGTGAGGCCGATATGCGTGCCCTCCTCCGTCGCGCGCTTCGAGATATAGTTGATCAGCCCGCCGGCCGCGCCGATCCCCTCCGCCGCCGAGGCGCCGCCGATCACCTCGATCCGCTGGACCGTCGACATATCGGTGAAGGTCGCGTTGCGGCTCCCGTCGCGCAGCGGGGTCGATTGGGGAATGCCGTCGAACATATAGAGCGCGGTGCGGCCGCGCATCGTTTCGCCCAGCGTGTTCATCGTCTGGTTGGATTCGGAATAGCCCGGCACCGTGCGCGCCAGCACCGCGGTGGCGTCTTCGGTGATCGTCAGCGAGCGCTGGACTTCGGCAGGCGTGATGACCGTCACCGCGCCGGCGACCTTGTCGATCGCCTTGGGCGAGCGCGTGCCCGTCACGATCACGGTATTCTGGCTCGAATCATCGGCCGGGGCGGGGTCGCTCACCGGGGCCGGCTGCGGGGCCAGTTGCGCCACCGCGGGCAAGGCCACGCCGGACAGCAGAAAAGCAGCGAACGTCAGATGCGCATTGGTTGTCACGGTGATCCTCCCCCCGTTTATTGGCTACAGCCTAACCCAAGGGAAAAAGCGGAAGAAGCGAGCGGCGGTGTGTTCACACAACAGATTTTGTGTGGTTCGATCGCCACGATTTCGCTTTGGGATCGATCGACCGGACCGCATATTTTCTGCGCTGTGAAGACAGGGATTGCGTGCATTTTCGGCGCTACAAGCGTTGGAATTGCTGCGAAGGCGCGGCATCGGGGGAGGATCGTGTCGATGCGGAGCAAGCTGTTCGTACCCTGTTCGCGCCCCGAATTCTTCGCCAAGGCGATCGACGGGGCGGCGGACGCGCTGTCATTCGATCTCGAGGATTCGGTGCCGCCGGCGGAAAAGCCGGCCGCGCGCGCGCGGCTCGCGGCATTCCTGCGCTCGGATCAAGCGATGGCATCGGCCAAGCGGCTGATCGTCCGCGTCAACGCGCTCGACACGCCCTTTTTCGCGGAAGATCTGGCGGCGCTCGCCGGGCTGCGTGTCGATCTGATCAACCTGCCCAAGGCCGACACCCCCGATATCGTCCATGCCGCCGCCACGCAGATCGATGCGCTGCGCCTCGCCGCCGGGCTGCTGGTCACTATCGAGACCGCCGCCGCGCTGGCCGATGCGGCGGCGGTGGCGGCGGCGCATCCGCGGGTCGCGGGGCTTCAGGTCGGGCTCAACGATCTGTTCGCGCCGCTCGGCATCGATCGAAACGATCCCCGCCACGTCCACGCCGCGCTGTGGCCGATCCGGCTCGCCGCCGGACGGGCCGGATGCTTTGCCTATGACGGCGCCTGGCCCGACCTTACCGACGATCCCGGCTTTCGCGCCGAGGCGGAGCTGGCGCGAAGCCTCGGTTATATCGGCAAAAGCTGCATCCATCCGCGGCAGATCGCGATCGCCAATGCGGTGTTCGACCGCGGCGCCGAGCTCGATCGCGCGCGACGGCTGGTGGCCGCGGCGACCGCGGCCCAAGCGCAGGGCAAAGGCGCCTTCGTGTTCGACGGCACGATGGTCGATGCACCGGCGATCAGCGCGGCGCGCGCGATTTTGCGGCGCGCGGGGGAGGCGGCATGACCTTGCGCCTCCTGTTGCTCACGCTGCTCGGCGCGCTGCTGTTTCAGGCCGCCCCCGCGGCGGCGAAGCAACCGACCGAGATCGAGACCACGACATTACCCGCGCCGTCGGGCGATCGCGGTGATCTGTCGCTGGCCGCGATCGACGGATTCCCCGTCGCGTTCGATCGCGATCGGGCGCAGATATTGCGGCACCGCAGCTGGTCGGCGATCGGAACGCGCAATATCCCCTCGAAAATGCTCGCTGTGGTGAGCGACGGCCAGGGGTCCGCAATCCTTTCCGGCGCGGGCGGCGTGGCGACCTCCGCTGCCGCGCTCACACTGGCGAATGGCGCGATCGTGGCGAAGGCGCTCCCCGATCTTCTGGTGCCGTTGCGCTCGGCGGTCGGCGCCTTCCAGCCCGATGCATTGCTCGTCGCCGGGGTCGGCGAGGACGGCACCCCGCGACTGTTCCGCCTCGCCTGGGCGCAATCCGCGCGCTGGCAGACGCTCGCCCCCTGGCCCGGCGGCGTGCCGGTCGCGCTCGCAGCGCAGAACAGGGGCATTGCCGTCACGCTGGCCGACCAGCAGCAATGGCGCTGGCTGCCGACCGGCGGGTGGCGACGCGGCGCGACGGCGCGCGGCACCGTCGTCGGCGCCCCGCGCCCGATCGGACAGGCCTATCTGCTCTACCTCCTCCGCGACGCGGGCGGCACGCATCTCTACAGCTACAGCATGATCACCGACGCCTGGGCGCCTATGGGCGCGGCGCTTCCCGGCGAACCGCTCGCCGCGGTCAGCCACGGCGAGGGGCTGCTGATCGCGTCGCGGCGCAACGGCGCGCTTGCCGTCTCCACCCTGACGCTCAGGTTCAACCGCGAGCCGCTCGGGCTGATCGATTGGGCGATCATCACGGTCTATCTGTTCGCGATGCTCGGTATCGGTCTCACCTTCTATCGCCGCGCCAAGGGCGGTCCCTCGTCCGAATTCTTTCTCGGGTCGCGCGCAATCCCGGCCTGGGCGGCGGGGGTCAGCATGTTCGCCGGCAGCATCAGCTCGATCAGCTATCTCGCGGTGCCGGCCAAGGCGTTCGAGACCGACTGGCAATATATCATGTCGAAGATCGCGACCGTCTGCGGGCTGATGTTCGTCGCGCTGGTCGTGGTGCCGGTGTTCCGCCGGCTCAATCTGGTTTCGGTGTTCAATTATCTCGAAGCGCGCTTCCACCCGGCGATCCGCATGCTTTCCAGCGCCTTGTGGATCTGCATGCAGATCGGTGGGCGGATGGGGATCGTGCTGTTCCTGCCCGCGATGGCGATCGGCACGATCACCGATACCAATATCGTCGCCTGCATCCTGATCGTCGGCCTGTTCACGATCGTCTATACCGCGCTGGGCGGGATGCGCGCGGTGGTATGGACCGATGTGTTCCAGGTGCTGGTACTCACCGCCGGCGCGTTTTTTGCGATCGGCTTCGTCATCTACCAGATCGGGTTCGGCGACGTCGTCGATACCGCGACGGCGTTCGACAAGACGCGGATGCTCAACTTCAGCTTCGACGTCACCCAGCCGACCGTTTGGGCATTCCTCGTCCTCGCCCTGTTCGACGTGGTGCTCACCTTCCCCAAGGATCAGGTGCTGATGCAGCGCGTGCTGGCGACACCGTCCGAGAAGGAAGCCAAACGCTCGGTGTGGCTGTTCGCGCTGATCCTGCTGCCCAGCGCCTTCATGTTCTACATCATTGGCACCGTATTGTTCGCTTATTATCGCGCGCGCCCCGAGCAACTGAGCCCGACGCTGCCGATCGACGCGGTGTTTCCCGCCTTCATCGGCACCGAGCTGCCGCCGGGCATCGTCGGGCTGATCATCGCCGGGCTGATCGCGGCCGCGATGGGGACGCTGTCGGGGATCATCAACAGCGTCGCCACCTTGCTGTCGGTCGATTTCTACGAGCGCCTCGTGCCCGGCCGGAGCGAGCGGCAGATCGTGCGCTTCGCCGAAGGGGCCAGCATGGGTGTCGGGCTGGTCGGCATCGCGATCGCGATCGTCCTGTCGCGGCTCGACATCCATTCGCTGCTCGATCTGACGATCGAGCTGTTCGGCCTGCTCGGCGGCGCCTGTGCCGGCGCCTATACGCTCGGGCTGTTCACGCGCCGCGCCAATTGGCAGGGCGTCGCGATCGGGATCGTGGCGGCGTCGATCATCACCTTCGTCGTCTGGTGGTTCGGGCTCGTCCACCCCTATCTCTATCTTGCGCTGGCGATCGCTTCGTCGATCGTCATCGGCTATCTGACGAGCTATCTGTTCCCGCCCCCGAGTCATTCGCTCGAAGGGCTGACGATCTATTCCCGGCGCCCGGCAAGCGCCGTTTCGGATGAGGCTGCGCCATCGATACCGGGTTCCTGAAGACGTTCGTCACCGTCATCGACCAGGGATCGATGGCCGCCGCGGCGCGCGTGCTCAACATCAGCGCATCGGCGGTGGCGCAGCAGCTTCACGCGCTGGAACGCGATCTGGGCGCACCGCTGGTGATGCGCGTCGGGCGGACGATGCGGATGACCGAGCAGGGCGCGCGCGTCCTCGGCCCGGCGCGCAAGCTGTTGCGGGACACCGCCGATCTGCGCAGCGTCGCGCATGACGGGGAGGTGTCGGGCGAATTGCGGCTCGGCGCGTGCACCACCCCGCTCACCGGCCTGCTTCCCGATATTCTGGCGCGGGTCAGCCGCAAATTCCCGCAGGTGACGATCCACATCCAATCGGGCAATTCGGCGCAGCTCTTCGTCGACGTGGACAAAGGCCGGCTCGATGCCGCGCTGGTACTCGAGGCGCCCTATCCGCTTCCCAAGACGTGCGAATGGCTGCTGCTGCGCGAAGAGCCGCTGATCGTGCTCGCCCCGCGTGCGCTCGCCGACCGGGATCCGCTCGATCTGCTGCGCGAGGAACCGCTGATCCGTTACGACCGCAACCAATGGGGCGGCCGCTCGGCGGAGCTTTATCTCAACGAGGCGGGCATCACCCCGCGCGAGCGGTTCGAGCTCAACGCGCTCAACGCGATCGCGATGATGGTCGATCGCGGGCTGGGGGTTTCGATCGTCCCGGACTGGGCGCCGCCCTGGCCGGAAGGGATCGATATCGCGCGGCTGGACCTGCCGGAGCGGCGCGTCGGGCGGCGGATCGGCATCGTCTGGTCCCGCTCCAGCGTCCGCTCGCGTCTGGTCAACGTGCTGTTGCAGGAAAGCGTGCGCGCGGAGGGCCGATAGCACGCGCTGCTTGGCGGCATAGCGTTGAGCGGCCGGATCGGTTCATTCGTCGACGGATAGGTCGGCGGACAGCGTTTCGGACTCTCACGGCGAAAACACGGGTTCGAGTCCCGTAGGGGTCACCAAACTGTCAAAACCCTCATTTTGGGGTTGGTTTGGCGTGCCGAGAGTGAACGCGGCCCGTGATAATTCTTCAAGCATTCCAAAGGGCTGCCTGAATTCTACGGTCAGCCGATCATTGGCCCAAGTACAGTTCGAAAGTACCAAATTTAGAGCTCGACGCCGGTATTCCGGGGCCATCTCCGCAAAGCCTTTGTGGGCGTTCCTGACGACATCGAGCAGCGCCACGCCATCGTCGACATAGGCCTCGTCGGCATTATTGAGGTGCTCGAGTCCTCGGATCGCCCGCGCTCTCTCCTCCCGCCAGGTGGTAGCGATGCGATCGTGAAATTCCTTGGTGATACGTCCATCGACCTTATCGAGGTAGATGGTGTCAAGACGCTCCTGGAGCTTGTCTGCCTCGGCAGTCAGCCGCGCCTTGGCTTCATCACGCTCGCGGCTCTCGTCGCCATGGCTCTCGCGGAGCGCTCGCTGTACGAGACCGAAAATCTCGTCGTCGAGGCGAAGCCGCGAAAGCATCTGTTCGAAATGAACGTCAAGCGCCTCCTGGCGGACGTAACGCTCAGGGCATTTTCCCTTAAAGCCGGTGCAATGGTAGTAGATGTATTTCTGCTTTTTTATCTCCGCGACCATCGCACAGCCGCAGTGGCCGCACGTCATCAAGCCGGTGTAGACGAAATCTTTGGGACTCGCGCGGACATTGGATGCGCTACGGCCATCGATGACTTCCTGAGCTAGTTCCCAAGCCTCGAGCGAGACGATCGGGTCGTGTAGGCCTTGGTAAAGCTTACCGTCCCACTCATAGGAGCCGGTGTAGAGCCGATTTCTGAGAATATAGAAAATCGTACTCGTACTGCTGACGAGCTTGCCGCTTCGACGATACCTCAAACCAAGCTCGCGCGCCTTCGCTGCCAGTTCGTTGATTGAGAAATTACCGGTTCCGCACAGCTCGAACAGGCGCGCAATGATCGGTGCGATCTCGGGATCGACCGCGATCACCTTCCGCCCAGCATCATTGCGGATGTTGCGGTAACCGAGTGGAGCGAGGGTAGGCCAATAACCCTGCGCGGCCTTTTCGGTCATGCCCTTGCGCGCTTCCTCTGATAGATTGTCGATATAGTTCTTGGCCATCAGCACCTTGATGCCGTGCATGAACTTCTCGGAAGACCTGGAATCCTTGGAAAGGACGACACCCTCCTTGGCGAGGTGGATCTCGATATCCAACTCGTCGAGCGTCACCCAGTCCTTGAGGTTGCGATACAGCCGATCGGTCTTTTCGACCAGGATCATTCGGACCGATGGATGGCGTCGTAGGTACGCAAGCATCGCTTCAAATTCGGTACGCCCGGCCTTCCGCGCGGTTTCTACATCGACATGTTCGGCTACGATATCGATGTCGTTGATCGCTGCGTAGTCTCGGAGAAGTTTGAGCTGGGCAGGAATCGAGAATCCCTCGCGCTCCTGCTCCGACGTTGAGACGCGAGCGTAGAGAACCGCTTTCTTCAATGCGTGGTGGACCGACGCACGTGCCACCGTCCGTCTCAGCTTCGCTCTGGGTTTCGCCATTGTTCCACAATTCCTTCTCTGCTCTCAATCACGATCCTTCCCCACTTCCAACCGCGAAACGCGCCTATCGCTGGGGAATTGTGGCCGTGCCGCCGTGCCGTTCTGTTCACTATTTATTCTGCGATAGCATTGACCCGTCAAGCTGCCGATTCGGCGTAGACAAACCGCTTGGCTGGGTTATCCGGCGTTCGTGTCGTCGTCGCATTCCCTTGACGGTTGTCGAACGACAATGGTCCGACGTCGGGCGATGGCGAGCTCATAATAGTCGGTCAGGTCGCCTAGCAGAATCCTCGCTTCGTCCTGAGACACTGGCCGGCCCAGTCGTCGTGCGAATATCCCACTGGCATCCTCAATCAGCTGCCGTGAGAATTTATCGCGCCTCGCAATGCGAGGTTCCCGTGGAGTCTCTTGGGTCGAGCTCCCCGCTGAGGATTCACATGCAGACTGAGTAGGCTCCTGATCCGTAGCCTGCGCTCTAGGTTGCGGAGGAGGGTTGGACTGACCGTAAGGCGTTCGTGGCCCGGCCGAGGAATCATTGGCGTTCCCGTACCTCGTGTTAGAAGATCGGGCGCGCCTCATCGCCGTACGATGCGATTATCGTGTAAGGGACATTCGCATTGCCTGAGGTGCCAAAGCAAGGCCCCACCGAGGCGCACCGTCATTATCACGTCGCCGCTCCAATCGATGGAGCTCAGCGGGATGTCTTGGAGCAAGGTTATTGTAACTCGCGTGCCACCGTTTATCAACAGTTCCCGCACTCGAGCCGATCTACAGTGCTCAGCGTGTCGATGATGTCGCGGGCGGTCAGGCGCTATCTTCCTCGCAAACGCCCATAGAAAGACTAAGCGTCGATTGCGGGCCTATTCAACGAGATTGGCAAGATTCTTCAATGACGAATCCATGCCGGCGCGATGGTCAGCTTCGCTGATCCCCGTGGGGACGTTCTCGGCGGTGAACGTCACTTTCGTGCCGTTTGCGACGGCCGTGAATATCGTGGTCATCGTCATGGTGCCGGCAAAGGCCGGATCGGCGGACTCGAACTCGACAGCCTCGACAATTTTTTCATTCGGTATCAGTTCGATGAAGCGTGCCTCGACAACGTCGGTATTCTCCGTTGATTTGCCTCGGCCACGCTCGGTCTCGGAATAGACGAATGTCATCCGATAGCTGCCCCCAACACGGGGGTCGAAAGCGAGGATCTTCGCAGTCATGCCCTTGGGCGCACGCCATGACGCAAGGGCCTCGGCATCGAGAAAAGCGCGGAAGATGGCACGTGGTGGCGCAACGATGGTGCGAGAAGCTGTGTGGGTTCGAGGGTCTGTCATGAAACCTGTATGATAGAGGGCGGTCGCGAAGTCGCGCCAGCAGACGCTTTAGACACAAGGAACTTTGAACCCATCGCCGCCGAACCCTAGTGTGGAAAACCCCAAACCGGCCTCCACACGAGGAAAACGACGGCCGGCTTTCTTGGTCCAGGCGCGATCGTTGAGGGACGCGCCTGGACCAAGAATTGGTTCAACCGTTCAGCTTGTCCTTCACCGCTTTAGCGGGCGTGAACGAGAGCTTCTTCGAGGCCGCAATCGTGATGGTCGCGCCAGTCGAGGGATTGCGACCTTCGCGCTCCGCGCTGGCCTTCACTTTGAACTTGCCGAAGCCGTTGAGCGAAATCTCCTCGCCCTTCGCCGCCGCGTCCGCAATCGCCGCGAAGACAGTATCGACGATTTTCTTGGCGTCGGCCTTGCTCGAGCCGGTGGCGCTGGAAAGATGGTCGGCGAGGTCGCTGTTGTTCATGTTTCACTCCTGGTTGTTCCCCTGCTGATCTATCGAGGAGCGGATAGAGCGACAAGCCTGCTGCCACCGCGCCGCTTAATCTTGCACCTCTGACGATACGGAGCGCGCTACCACGCCGAACCCGAGCATTCGCTCCCGCTTGGCCTCGTTGGTGGGCGAGTCGGGCGATTGCGGGGTCGTCGCGACCGAAGCACCGCCAAGCCTAACAGGCCGTTCGGCGAAGATCGCAGGGCCAAAACGCCGCGTGAGGTGGTCTGCGACGCTCAGGGCATAGTGCCTTTGGCGCCACGCTGTGGGGCTGTGATAGACCCCGATCGCGGCCCAATAGTCACCGGTCGCCCGCAAGGCCGACAGGAAGATCCAGCGGGCAACATCGGCATTGAAGCAGGCATCGGACTTGAGCCAGGTGCGAACCTCCTGCTCGGGCCGCCGCAGCACCGCTGCGATCTTTGGCACCCACCAACTATTGATCTGAAGGGGCCCCAGGTCATGCGATCCGTTGGCATTGGCGACCTCCGCGCCGACCCATCCGCCTTCCTGGTCGCGCAGTCCCCACAGGGTTTTCTCGAGCCAATCCTTCCCACCAGCGGCACGTGCAATGCAGTGTGAGATGGCGCCTTCCGAAGGTCTCGCCATCCCCGCCGAGGGTGAAGCCGCGGTGGATGCCGCGAACACCACGGCAAGGCAGCCGGCGCGCAGAATAGATTTGAGGCGGCATCGGGCGGAAAATGCAAAGGCGGTGTGGTTCATGGCAAACTGCTCCGTGATCAATGTTCCGGACCGTGGCCGGAATCGGCGTCACGGGAGTCATGTACTTGGGCGGGCGCTGGGTCGGTTCGGGCGTCGGCGCGATCGGCTTCGGCAGGCGCGCGATCGACGACAGATTGCAGGAAGCGGTCGAGGATGTCGGCAATCCCGCGGGCATTTTCAGCCAGCCGCTCCGGCAGGCCCCTTGGCGCATTCGTCCGTTGGTCGAGTTGCCGGCCAAGGGCCATGTCGCGCCGCTCGGACCGCTCACGATCCTGGTCCGCCCGAGCTCGCTCAATCGGGTCTGCATGACGCGCGGCGAGGCTGTCGCGGCTATCCCTGTCCAGCCTTCCGAGCCCTTCCAGCGCGGACGTCTTTTCGCCGGAATGGGTCTCGAGCTTCTCGGCGAGGCGCTTCTCGTCCTCGGTCCAGAGCTTCACGCCGAAGCGCGCGCGGGTGATCGCCGTATAATAATTCTGGCCGTTCACGAGCCCGGAATTGACCGGCGCCAGCACATACACCCGGGCGTAGGTCTTGGACTGCGCGGAATATACGGTCTCTGCGTATCCGTGGTCCCAGTGCTTGTGCTCGGACAGGTCGATCTGCTGCACGCGCTCGCCTCGGTCCCAACGGATCGTGGCAACGGTTCCATCCATCTTTTCGACCGTGCCACGCTCGGCATTCTTTAGATCGAGCGCATTGTTCACCAGACGCCATTGGATGCGATCGCCTTCCGCGAGGTCGCGATTCTCCGCGTTGAACACGTTGATCTGCTTGACCTGACTCTGCCGCGGATCCCAGCGGATCATCCGGCCGTTTTCGTCGACCAGTCGCACGACCTGCCGCCCGTTCTCGGCGCGTCCGATACCGACAACACGATATTGGACGTCGCGCGCGATCCCCGCGCCGAGCTGATCCCGCGTGAAGGTCACGACCTGGCCGCCTGAATAAAATCGGGCATAGTGTTTCTCCTGGTCGGACATGCCGCTCGGCGTCAGGACCTGGAGCCGTGCGTCTTCGGCCGCGATCGCGCTTTCCGATTTCAGGGTTTCGCGAATCTTTGAGTTCACGATCAGCCGGGTGGCATTGTCGAGCACCAGGATGTTCGTGGTGGCGCGGTTCTCCGGCTTGAGCCGGGTCCATTCCGCGACGAGGCCCTTGGCGAGCGCCTCGGCCCCCTCCCCGCTCACGACCTTGTCGAGGTGTGACAGCGAGGCGGCATATTCCGCGGCCCGCGCATGGGTGACCGCGGCCTTCATGCTTTTGGTCTGCTGGCGCATCGACTCGGTGAGTTGCGCCGTGGCGAGGCCGAACTTCTGCATCAGCCAGAAGGGCTTCCCCTGTTCGATCGCGCCGGTCTGCTTGTCATCGCCGAGCAGGATCAGCCGCGCGCCCGTCATCCGGCTGATCTCGAGGATGCGAATGGCCTGGCGTGTCCCGAGTTGCCCGGCCTCATCGAGGAGGAGAACATGGCGGTCGGTGATGCCGCGACCACCGCTGGTGAGAACGCTTTCGACCGTTCTCGATTCGACACCCGCGATCTGACCCGTGGTCGCAGCGGCTGACGATGTGGGGGCCAGCGCGACCAGCACCGTTCCCGGCTCGGCCGCCTGTCTCAGGGTATTCATCAACGTCGATTTGCCGGCGCCGCCGACGCCGTGGATGCCAGTGACCCGGTCCCGCGACAAGGCCGATTGAACGAGGGCCTGCTCCTGATGGGGCGTGAGGCCAGCGGTCTCCAGCGCGACCAGGAGGCGGTCGGCGGTGGCGATGGGTCGGGCATCATCCAGGGCCAAAGCGAGGTGCTGCGACAGCGCCATTTCCTGGCGAGCGCTGCGCCTGCTGGTCCGGCCGCGGGTTAGAGTCTGATCGCCCGTCGGCGCACGGGTGACGAGGAGCTTGTGCTTCGCCTCATGCTCGGCAAGCAACGGCCGGACATCGGCAAGCCTCACCTCTCCGACATGGCTGGCCAGCGCCAACCCGTACATGCGGCCGAGATTGTTCACGGCTTCGCGTGTCTCCGCCTGCCGCAGGCCGAACAGACTCGCGCGACCGGCGGTTCGGCGGTCGACGTCGATGATCGACGTGCCCCGTTCCTCGACCTGCGCGGTGAGTTTGGCGAGGTCCGCCTCATAGGGTTTCGCGCGCGCGGCCCACTGGATGTGGAACTCGTCGAGTGTCGCCGTCACCTTGGGACCGCGCGTCTGGTAGAAGGATTGGCGACGCGCTGCCTGTCCGGTGAGCCCATGCTCCTTGGCATGGGCATCGATCTGTCCAGCGCGCTGGGAGGTGTCCTTGATAAAGTCCTTGGGAACGCCGACGATCTCGAACAGCCCCCGTCTGGGGTCGAATTCGACTTCGTATCCGATCTGGCGAAGCTCATGGGCGAGGTCGTTTCGATAGACCTGCCCCGCAACCATCTGCTCGGCGAACATCGCCCGTGTCTCGAGGCTGGCCCAGGACGAACCGTCCTCTCGGTTCGTGATGTTCATCACGACAACATGGGTATGGAGATGGGGATCGAGCTCGCGGCTGGCATGTTCGGTGAAGCGGGCAAAAATCAGTCGACCAGTCGTCTCGTGAACGATCTGGCCGTTGTCGCGTCGGCGCAGGGACGCATGTTCTTCGAGATATTCGAGCGCCGTCCCGACTGCTTTCTCATGGGCGGCGATTATCCGCTCGTCGCCCATCACCAGCGCCATGATCGATACCGATTTCGGCGCATTGACGGCGAAGTCCCAGCCGGGGTGATGCTCGATCTCGCCGTTGGCACGGTGGCGGCCGAGTTGCTGGTCGTCGATCTTTCCGGCCAGCAACTCTTGGAAAGTCTGGGGATCGACCGGGCCGGATAGCCCTAACTCAACCGCTATCCGGCCACCCCATTCTGAATGTTCGTCGCTCCCTTTGGTGTAATAATCGCCCACCGTATAATAGCGGGCAATATTGCCGGGCGTACCTTTCAGGCGGCGGGGATGGATCATGCCGGCCGCGCCGGCCTGGCCGGGCCATTTTCGCGATCATAGACATCGAGTTCGATGCGGGTCCGGCCCCGTTGGGGGGCAAGCGTGAAGGCCGGAGCAGGTGCGACAGGGTCTGTCGGCGGGTTTTCGGCGGGTTTCGGTTCAACCCCCTCCCCCTCGGCGGCCCCACTGCTGCCGCCCTCGAAGAGGTCAGGCGATGTTGGCGGAGGCGGTGGCGGCACCGGTCGTGCAGCCTTCTTGCGTCGCGGCGGTGATGGCGACTCGGTTGACTTGGCTTCGGCATGGATCGCGGCGATCAGGGCCTCGCCATCCCGGTCGCGCACCGGCGGCGTATCGCGTTCGACAAAGGCGTCGGCGATGGTCGCGACGGTGTTGAAGCGGTCCTGGAAATGGACCACCGGCAGGTTGCGACCGAACCGCAGGAAACCCGACAGGTTGGGCAGATTGGTGACCTCGGTGTGCATGACCAGCGGGCGGGTCACCTGCATGCGCGACAGGTTCACGCCGTCGCGCATGTCGTTGACGCCGTAGGACATGCCTTCGTTCGCCTCGACCTGTTCGACCTGACCGAGATTCTCCGAAACATGCTTTGCCGTGGGGGTGTCGTTGGCGCGGAGAGCCACCCAGGTCGAGCAATAGCCGGTGATCGCAGCGGCATCCTGGATACCGTAGGTCGCCTCCAATTGCGGGTAGGACTGGAACCCCAGGATACCGCACCCGCCATATTTGCGGGCGCGCGCTAGGAAGTCGGACAGCGATGGCAATTTCTGCAGCGTGGGGAGTTCGTCGATGACGCAATAGAGGCGTCGGCGGCGATCGGGCGTCAGGCTCATGATCGCCGAAATGGCGATATCGAGCCAGACCGTGATCAGGGGCCGAAGCGACGGGAGCTGGTCGGCCTTGACGGTGATGAAGAGCCAGCCGTCCCCCTTTTCGTTCGCCACCCAGTCCCGGATCGACAGCCCTTTGCGGGTGTCGTCGAGATAGGAAAAGCTGCGCATGACGGAGGCAAGTTCGGCCTGGATGCCGGCAGACGTGCGCTCCCCTTCGAGGCTGATGAAAGCCGCGGCATCGGTACCAGCGGCGAAGGCTGCAAGATCCTTCAGCTTGGACCGCAACAGGCGATCAAGCAGGATCGAGACCAGCATTTGCTTCTGATGCGCGAGCTTGCGCATGACCGCGACGAGCGTGCCGCGGGCGGCCTTCGCCCAGAACGGATCACCCGCCTTGTCGGGGATCGTCGACTCAGCGATCTGGTCATAATGGTAATCGCGCGGGACGTCGCCCCAGGGCGACCAGCGGCTGGTGCGCTTGTCGAGTGGATTGAGAAGAATGTCCTTTCCCGGGCGGTAGAATTTCTCGACGAAGGTGCCGGCAGTATCATAGACGATCGCCCGCTTGCCCTCCTTGCGGATCCCCTCGAGCATCTTGACGATGAGGTTGGTCTTGCCGGTGCCGGGCGCGCCGCACAGGAGCACATGCTCGGGCTCATAGGCATCCGGAATGGGGACGCCGCCGATCGAGAAGCTCCCCTTGCGCTGGTGGCGGAGCAAGTGTTTGACCTGCCGGATCGTGCCGAACCGGGCACCGCGCAAATACTCGTTCGAGCCGAGTCCCCTGCCCGTGCGCGTGAATGTGAACCAGGCGAAGAACAGCGCCAGCAGCGCGAAGGCGCCGGCGATCAACGCCCCGTGGATGAGGTCGAGCTCGACCTTATGGAGAGTCTGCTTGGCGAGTTTGGAGGCGAGCAGCCAATCGGCTGACGTCCAATATTGGTGTCCCGCCGGCGTCTTGAACAACACCGGATCGTTGGTGCCGGCGGCCGCATCGACCTTGAAGCTCGCCTCGACCAGTTTGCGCAGGATGAAGCGCTCATAGTCCGTCGACATTTCGAGCGCATACCAGATGGTGCCCATCACCCAGAGGACGAACCCCGCGATGACCGTCTGGAAAAACACCTGGGTTGTCATGCGGACATTGTGGACGATCGCCTGTCCGCCGCGGGTCCAGGAGCCGAGCGTGTCGTTGCGAAAGATGCTCATCGTGCGTCTCCCGCGTCCACATGGACAGGAAGGACCGATCTGGGATGCCCGAGATACAGGAGCGGCAGGAAGCCGATCGTCCAGGGGATGGTCGGCAGCTGCGGCGATGCCTGAAGCTCGGCGGTGGGGGTGGGATCAGCCCGTCGTTCATCCCCGCTCATCGGTCGGCTTCCGGGTCGAGCAGACCCCTGTCCCGCAATATGCCGCGCGCCTCCGCCATCCCCTTTTGCAGAACGTCCGGGGTCCGTTGGCCGATCGAGGTGCCGAGGATGGTGAGGATTTGAATGCAGGTCGCGAGGATCTCGTCCTGCGACGAATAGATGTACCGGCCGCGGGGATCGGCGGCCTGTTCGAGAACGGACCGAATGAACACCGAGAGGGAGAGATCGGCGCCGGCCGCGCGCCGGTTGAGGCGGTCGTGCAGGGCGCTGTCGATCCGCACGCTTATTCTGATCATGTCGTAGCTCCAGCACTGGGAGCTCGACGGGCAAGTCTTGAAGCAAGCGCATCATAGCGCGGATGCCGCTGTTTTTCAACGATTTATGCTGTCCGACATGTCAGACAGGAATAGACGCGCAAATCCAACGATTTGCTCGACGCACTGTCGTTCGCGGGTGACATGTCGGACGCCGCGCCGTGTCCAGCGTCGGACTTGTCGGACAGGCTTATAGCATTGATTTATCGTCGGAATAGCCGCGCAGCACCCGTGCGTACGGTGCATTACAAACGGCCAAGGCCGTGAGTGCTCCCCTTCGCAGCGCTCCGCGCGCTGCGTTGTCTCGACCGGGCACGGGCGGACAATCCCCGGCAGGGGATTTCTTCTTCTCGCCGGCGGCACGCCGGCAAGCTCATCTCGATCGCGGTGCCTTGGACCTTCATGAAGTCCATACCCCAAGTTCGGGATTGAATGCGGGCCAACCCGGATTACAATGCCGGGCGGCGGGCAGACCCATCACAAGGACGATGGACATGCCCAAAATGACGGAACGTGAGCGACTAGCCGACCTCGAAGCGCGTCAGCGCAAGGTCGCTGAAGAAGTAGAAAGTGCCCGCCGCGCCCTGCGCGACCGATATGCTGGAATGGTCACGGACCTCCCGATCGAAGCATTGAGCGAGCGGGATTTCAGGGACGTCCTCACTCACGCGATTCGGGTGGGAGGAAGCCCTGCCGTCTCGGCACTGAAGACGCTGCCAGCGGCAGCGCCCGAACCGAAAAGTCGCCCGAAGGGCGGCCCAGCGACGAGCATGGCGTAGCCACGCGCAGGAGGCCGACAGCAAAGCTGTCGCACCGCCCCGCGACGGACCCGATCTTTGATCGGGCTCCCGAGCGGGGCGGTCCTCAACGCCAACAAAAAAGTGCCGGTGTCAATTCTTTCGCGCAAATCAAGAAGGACTTGAAACCGTATATGGGACAGTAGGTTAGCTCCTTTCGGGGCCGCTTAGAAGAAGAGCGGCGTTGTCGGCTAGGAGCGACATAGGAGCGTTGGGAGAGAAAGCCGCATCGCACTGTGTAGTGCTGGATTGCCGAGGAACGGCGGGCCTGTCGCATCATCATAGCCCAACAGGCTCGGCGGCATCCAGAATGAAGAACGCGCAGCCTGGGCTGCGCGTTCGATGGATGCCGTTGAATAGCATGCGGTGCAATCATGGCGGCTTCGGTGGTGTGCTGCGGGTCGCCGTGCCCTTCCTGAATCCTCGATCCCCCGCCATGAACGCTTCCAGCATATGCGGGATCAGCGTCGCCGCATCAACGGCCTCGCCATACGCCTGCGCGTGTAGCGCGGCGTAGCGGTCGAGGTCGACTTTCAAGCTGGTCGGGCAAACGAAAGTCAGCTTGGTGCTCTCGGTCTTCGGCAGCGGGCCGAGCCGCAGCTTCTTGGTCGTGCTCATCGTGAAGTCCCCCGGTTGAAGAACAGCGGCTGGTACGGCCGCAGCACCAGATCCCGGTTGACGATGATGCGAACCGGCAGGCCCGGCCGTTGCGTTAAGGTCGGCTGGATGTTGAGGTTGCGCCGGGTCATCTCCTGGCCGACCTGATTGATGCTGTCCTGCGCGCTGTCGCGCCCAGCGATGATGACGCGATCACCATCCTGCCGGTTCTCCGGCGCGGCCAGCTCGGCACCGACGCCCAGCAGCGTGGTGAGTGCCGCACCGGCAAAGATGCGGCCCCAGTGGTAGTCCACATCGTCCTCCAGCCCGGCATAGCCGGCTGGGTCGGTGCCGGCCAGGTTGTCGAGCGTGAGCGAAGACGTGTCCGGCAGGATGATCCGG
This sequence comes from Sphingomonas sp., assembly GCA_017849555.1. Taxonomy (GTDB): domain Bacteria; phylum Pseudomonadota; class Alphaproteobacteria; order Sphingomonadales; family Sphingomonadaceae; genus Sphingomonas; species Sphingomonas lycopersici. The sequence goes on from JAFIGU010000003.1 coordinate 223,572, forward strand.
TTCCAGACGACTTGAACGCGGCTCTGCCCGTAGCTGACCTGGCTGTTGTATTTGCCCAGGATGCGCGAACCCTGCGGAATCAGCAGGAAGCGCCCGGTGGCTGTGTCATAGACCGGCTCCGTCACCGTGGCGATCACGTCGCCGGGCAAGTCCGACTTGATGCCCGTCACCAAGGCACCTGCGACCACTGTTCCGGCCATAACCTGATACGGCGAAATTGGCAGAGTCAGATTGCCGGAATTACGGGTTTCAGTGGGGCCAGCTTTCATGAAAGCCTCTTTCTGGTCTTGCCGGTTTTGCACCGCTGTCGGGTCAGCAGGTTGGGCCGCCGTGGAGGCCGGCCCGGCCGCCAGCGGGTCAAACGCCGCATTGGCGGCGAAGCCCGGCGCAGCGGCCACCTGTGTCTGCGCTACCGGCGCCGCATTCTGCCCACCCGAGCGGAAGAACACGGACGAGGCCGCGGCCGCCTCGGCTTCTTTTCGCAGGGCATCGTTCGGGTCGTGACCGGGGGCCGCGTAGGCAGCCGTCGCCGGTTGCTGCGACTTCACGATAGCCGGGCCAAGATCGCCCGGCAGCGGTGGCCCTAGTTCGGGAACGGCAGGCAGCAACGCCGGCGGCAGCTTGGAATAGTCCGTCGGCAGCGCATCCAGTCCTTCCGACTTTGACACGCGATCGACGTTGTAAAGCTCGGTCTGCTCGCCTGTGCTGCGTCGATGAGGTTGCAGCGACCACATCAGCGCGCCGAGCACGGCGACCGCTAGGACGCCGGCAAGGATGGCCAGCGAGCGCCGGTTCAGGCGTGTGACTGGACGCGGCTGGGCGCGCAGCGCCACTGCCTCCGGCGCCACCTTGTCCGCCTGCGGCGCGGCAAGGTCGGGAGTGTCATCCTGGCTCATGGTCAGTTCCTCCGTGCAACACCATCGGTGCGCTCGATCCGCACCACGACGCCGCCATCGCCGCCCAGCCGCAGTTCGGCCGCGCCGAACAGGCGATCCACGACGTAGTACGGCGAGCGAAAACGGTAGTTCACCAGTTGCCCGTCGCCCTGCGCGCCGATGACAAACAGCGGCGGCAGCTCGCCCTGGGCGATGCCCGGCGGGAACTGGATATAGACCTTCTCTCCCTCATCGAAGGCGCGCAGAGGCTTCCACGGCGGGTTGCTGCCCGATACCGCGTAGCGGAAGCGGATCTTGTCCAGCGACAGGCCCGTATCGACAGGCGTTGTTGCCTGCGCTGCCTGCGCCTGGCGCTGCAACGCGAGCATTCGGTCTTTCGGATAGTCCCAGGACACCGACGCCATCCATGCCCTCTCGGTCGAGGTCAGCTCCAGCAGGTAGGTGCGCCGACTGGTGGTGATGACGAGATTGGTTTTCAGACCGGAGCGGATAGGCTTGACCAGCACATTGACGCGCAGATCGGCCCCGCCGCCGCTGGACGTGTCGCCCACGATCCAGCGCACGGTATCGCCGGCGGCGACCGTTACCAGTTCCTCGCCCGGTTGAAGCGAAACCACCGTCACGCGCCCCGGCGACGCATAGACCTGATAAAGCGCGCCATCGGTGAACGGCCACACCTGAATCGCGTTGACGTAGCCCTCACGGGTAGGCGCGATACGCGCTTCTGCATTGGCACGGGAAACGCGCACCTTTTCGTCGGCCGGCTCCGGCGCAACGGGGGCCTCATCGAGTTCCGGCAGGGGCTTCAACTGCGCCGGCAGCGCCAGCGGTTCAGGGACGGCGACGACTTCGACGGGCTTGGGCGGTTCGGGCAACGGCTGGGCCAGCACCGTCTCGTCGAGCGAGATGGATGGCGGCGGCTTCCCCTGCGAGGCGCAGCCCGCGAGGGCCAGCAGCGTCAAAGGAACAACGTAAAGGCGGAAACGAAGTTTCATGGTTTGGCTCCTTCGGAAGAATCCAGTTCGCGGCTCCATGACAGGCCGTTGACGTAGATACCCAATGGGTTCTTGAGCAGGCGCTGTTCAGTACGCGGGGTTTGCAGGACGGTCGAAAGCACGGCGTTCCAGCGTTCGGTGCCGGCGGGCGCACCGTTGACATAGCGCTGCTCTGTCCAGCGCACGTTGAAAGACGTGTCGCTCGCGCGAACCACGCTGGTGATTTGCACCGTTACCGATTCCTTGCCGATGCGGGCGAATGGGTCATTGGTGCGGGCGTAGTCGTTGAGCACCGCCGCGCCCTTGTCGGTGGTGTAGTCGTAGGCATCGAGCCAGTTCTGCCGCACCACAATGGGGTCGGCGGACAGCGAGCGAACCAGCGGCACGCAGCGCGCCAGGTGGTGCGCGCTCTGCGAGTCGCCGGGCCGGTACGGCGTGGCGGCCTCTCCCACGGCGCGCACCTGCCCGGCTTGATCGACCTCGATGACATAGGGCGTCACGATGGACTGCGCCGAGCGCCACACCAGGCCGCCGGCCATCAACAGCGCGAGCACTAGGCAGCCGAAGGCCATCAGGCGCCAATTCTTCGCCTGCACGCGGGCGGAGCCGATACGGTCGTCCCACACCTGGGCGGCGGCTTGATACGGGGTGGCAGGCTGCGGCGTATCGGCGTAGCGCACCTGCGGTCGTTTGAATCGCATGGGTGTTCTCCTTGAAGGTTAGGTATCGGAATCCCGCAGGCTCGGGCCTTGCCCGGAGCCGCCGCCGTCGCCGCCGCGCAGCGTGTGGGCGGCAGTGGTCGCGGCATGGGTAGCCTGCTGGCGGCGGTGCATCCGCTTGGCCCAGGCCGGTTGCTGTTGCTTCTGCGAGCCTGCGGTGCCGTCTGCGGTCTGGCCGGGGCCAGCACCGTCGCTGCCGGCTTCTGTGCCGTTCCAGCCAGCGCGGAAGGAGTCGGCCACCTTCTGCCCAACAGCGGAAGCACCAGAGGTGACGCTGCGGCCTGCGGCTTGTGCGCCAGTCTTGGCGACATTGCCGAGGCCAGCCGCCGCGCCCTTGGCACCGCCGCCGGCCGCAGCGGAACCGGCCTGGAACGCCGATCGGGCACTGCCGGCCGCCGAAGTCGCGGCACGCGCACCGGCACCGGCCAGCTTTGCGGCCGCCGGGGCCATTCGTGCCCCGGCCATGACGGCGCCGCCCACGCCCGTTACGGCGGCGCCGATGGCAACGCCGGTGCCGACAGCCCCGACCGCAGCACCAGCCATCGCGCCCGCACCAAGCTGTGGCGCACCGGACACCAGGCCGGTGGCGATACCGGGGCCGAAAATGCCCAGCGCCAGCAGCGCGAGCGAGGCCAGCATCACGACCAGCGCGTGGTCGATGGATGGTTCGTCGGGATGCACCTGGAACTCGGCGAACAGGCCTGAACCGATGCCGACGATGACGGCCAGCACCAAGACCTTGATGCCTGACGACACCACGTTGCCTAGCACCTTTTCCGCGAGGAACGAGGTCTTGTTCCAGAGTGCAAACGGGATCAAGACGAAGCCGGCGAGCGTAGTCAGTTTGAACTCGATCAGCGTGATGAAAAGCTGTACGGCCAGCACGAAGAAGCAGAGGATCACCACCAGCCAGGCGATGAACAGAACCACGATAGGGTCGATGTTCACGAACACCTCGGGGAACCCAGCCATGTCCCCGATCTGTTCCAGAATCGGCGCGGCTGCGTCGATGCCGGTCTTCGCCAGCCGGCCCGGCTGAAGGAAGTTCTCCATCGTGATGGCCGAGCCGGTAGCGGTAATTCCCAAGCCGGCGAACGAGCGGAACACGATGCTCGCCAGCCAGTTGAAGTTGCCGATGATGTAGGCGAACGCGCCGACACAGAGCACCTTGCGCAGCAGCTTGGCGATCACGTCGTCGCCCTGGCCGGTGGCGTGGCTCATGGCCCAATACAGGCCAGCGATCGTCATGTCGATGACGATGAGCGTGGCGGTGAGAAATGCCACTTCGCCCTGCAATAAGCCGAAGCCCGAGTCGATGTAGCGCGAGAACGTATCGAGGAAACGGTCGATGATGGTCACGTCGTTCATGGCGAATCCTCGGGCGGAGTGAGCGGAACGGCGCCCTCTGGCAATTCATCTGCGGGCGTATCGAAGCTCGGCGGAATCGGCGGGAGTTCAGCCAGCGAGTTGTATTCATCCGGCCCGGTATGGCCGGCGAAGAAGCGCCGCCGGAAGGCTTCAGCGGCGGCGCGGCAGGCATCCTCGCCCACGGCCTGCCGGTCGGCCGCGCATTGCCCGCGCAACGCCTTGAGCCGCACCGGATCTGCGGCCAGGGCGTCGGCCAGGTTCTCGGCCGGCTGCTGGCCGCACGCGGTCAGCAGCACGGCCATCAGGACGGAAGCGCATCGCATGGCCGCCTCCGGTCAGTTGTTATAGAAGTTGACGGACTGCGGCGTGTACGGCGTGCCGGTGCCCAGAAAGCGCCGCCGCACTTCGCGGGCGCGCTCCATAGCCGCCGCTTGCCGCGCCAGTTCCAGTGAAGCGGCCCGGTCTTGCGTGATCTGGAGCTGCTGCGCCTGGATCGACTGCTTGGCCTGCAAAGCCAGGAGCTGGTTCGTCGCCTGCATCGCTTGCAGCGCGCCGGTGGCCGACTGGCTCTGGCTCACGAGATCGGCCAGCGCGCTTTCGTCTTGGGCGAGGTTCTGCGACACCTGCGCCTGCATCCGCATCGCGGTGTGCAAGCCGTTCAAGGTGTTCTGCCAGCGTTCGCGGGCGTCCTGTGCCATGCGGTCGCCGCTGATGGTGGCGGCGTACTGTTCCGGGTACAGGCGGGCGAACGTGGCATCCATGCTCTGCACGTCGTAGGCCAAGCCGCGCGCCTCGGCGATCAGGCGCTCGGTGGTGGCGAGCGTCGAGCGCAGGCGGTTGACGATGTTGAAGTCGAGATTTGCCAGGTTCCTGGCCTGGTTCATCAACATCTGCGCCTCGTTCTGAAGCTGGTTGAGCTGGTTGTTGATCTGCTCCAGCGTGCGCACGGCGGTCAGCGGGTTCTGCACGAAGTTGGGCGGGTCGACCACCGTCAGCGCGGATGCGGGCTGCACGGCCAGCAGCGATACCGACAGCACGGCAGCGAGTGAGACAGAGAGCAAACGGGGCTTGGTCTTCATGGTGAAACCTCCAGCGGTTGAGAAGCGAGAAAGGAAGCTGCCGCCGGAGCGGACGGCAGCAGGTCGGCGGCCCAGCCGAGGCCGCGATGGCGCAGCCACGCGCCGGCGAAGCCGGGAGCGCCGGCCTGCGTCAGCACGCGGTCAATATCGCGTTGGTCTTGAGGGGTGGATGCGCCCGCGAATGCGAGCGCGACAGGCCCCAGGTCGAGGTCGAACAGGCGATTGCCGAGGCGCGACTGGTAGTAGTAATCGCGCTTGGGCTGTGCGGTCGCCACGATCTCAATCTGGCGGCTGTTCAAGCCGAAGCCTTCGTAGATCGTGCGAATCTGCGGCTCGGTGGCCTGCGGGTTAGGTAAGAAGATCCTGCTCGCGCAGCTTTCGATGATGGCTGGCGCGATGGTCGAGTCCTTGATGTCGGCCAGCGACTGCGTGGCAAAGATGACGCTGACGTTCTTTTTTCTGAGCGTCTTGAGCCATTGCCGGATGCGGGCCGCGAAGGACGGCTCATCGAGGAACAGCCACGCTTCATCGAGGATCAGCAGCGTGGGCGCGCCGTCAAAACGTTCGTCGAAGCGGGCGAACAGGTAGCGCAGCACTGCTTGCACGGCGGCGGGGCTGTGCATCAGTTCTTCCATCTCAAAGCCCTGCACGTCGGCCATGCCCAGCCGGTCGTGGTCAGCGTCCAGCAGCTTGCCGTGGGCGCCGCCCAACACATAGGGCGCGAGCGCTTGGCGCAGCGCGTTGGACTGCAATAACACCGACAAGCCGGTCATGGTGCGCTGCTCCACTGGCGCACCGGCAAGGCTTCGCAGCGCCGACCAAATGGCAGCCTTCTCGTCCGGGCCGACCGTCACGCCTTCGTGCAGCAGCCGGCCCTCCACCCATTCGGCGGCCCAGGTGCGGTAGCCCTCGTGGGCTATTCGCGCGAGTGGCTGGAAGGCGATGCCGCCATCGGCACCGAGGTCGTAGTGCTCACCGCCAAGGCCGAGGATGGTGGCGCGCATCGAGCGCCCCATGTCGAAGGCGAAGATCCGCGAGCCGAAGTAGCGCCGGAACTGCATGGCCAATATGGCGAGCAGCACCGACTTGCCCATGCCGGTCGGCCCGGCGACAAGGGTGTGCCCCACGTCGCCGATGTGCGTCACCAGCCGGAACGGCGTCGCGCCATCGGTGCGGGTGACGATCAGCGGCGGGCCATCGAGGTGTTCGTTCTTCTCCGGCCCAGCCCATACCGCTGACATCGGCATCATGTGCGCCAGGTTCAGCGTCGAAACGATGGGCTGACGCACGTTCGCGTATGCGTTGCCGGGGACGGACGACAGCCAGGCATCGACTGCGTTGAGGGTTTCGGGGATGGTCACGAAACCCCGGCCCTGGATGACGCGCTCCACCATGCGCAGCTTCTCGTCGGCCACGGCCGGGTCGGCGTCGAGCACCGTCACCGTGGCGGTGAGGTAGCCGAAGGCGACTTGATCGCTGCCCAGCTCCTGCAAGGCGGCATCGGCGTCGGCGGCCTTGTTGCTGGCATCGGTATCGACCAGCGGGCTTTCCTGCTGAAAGATCGTTTCGCGCAGCAGCGCGATGACGTTCTTGCGCTTGGCGAACCATTGGCGCCGCAAGCGCCCCAATTCCCGTTCCGCCTCGGCTTTGTCCAGGCACAGGAAGCGCGTACTCCAGCGATACGCAAAGCCCAGGCGGTTGAGGTCGTCCAAGATCCCCGGCCAGGTCGAGGTCGGGAAGCCTCGTACCGACACCACGCGCAGGTGCTGATCGCCCAGCATGGGCGCCAGGCCGCCGACCAGCGCGGCATCGGCCAGCAGTGCGTCGATATGGAACGGCACGTCGGGCACGCCGACGCGATAGCGCCGCGTGGAGACTGTGGCATGCAGGTAGGTCAGCGTCTGGCTATCGTCCAGCCAGGCAATCTCCGGCATCACACCATCGAGCAGGTCGAACACGCGATCGGTCTCTGCCACGAAGGAATCAAGCCGACCACGCCAGTCCACACCCTCAGTGGGCCGGTTCTCGTACAGCATCCCAGCCGCACGGGCGCGAGACTCTTGCGGCGGTAGGTGTTGCAACGTGAAGTGATAGACGCTCTCGAAATGGCCATCCGACTCCTCGAACGCCGCGCGTCGCTCCTCATCCACCAGCCAGGACAGTGGTTCGGGAAAGGAGGATTGCGGATAGCTCGATGCCCGCATCCGCTCGGCCTCGATATAGAAGGCCCAGCCAGACCCGGTACGGCGAAGCGCGTTGTTCTGCCGCGCCGACGTGGCAATCAGCTCGCCCTGTGTCGCACTGTCCAAGTCGGGGCCGCGAAACTGGAACGTGCGTTGAAACGAACCATCTTTGTTCAGCACAACGCCCGGCGCGACCAGCCCGGCCCAGGGCAGCCAGTCGGCAAGCAAGGCCGGGCGCTGACGATATTCGGCAAGGTTCAGCATGGCGTCCTCCCCTCACACGTCCAGAAGCGGGCGGTGTTTGATATGCCGCGCGAAGACCTGCATGAACTGCGGATCGACGCGCGCACCCCATACGGCCAGCGAGTGGCCGACGATCCAGAGCACCACGCCGGGAATCCACAGTTGCAGGCCCAGCCCGACGGCGGCGGCTAGCGTGCCGTTGGCAATCGCCACGGTGCGCGGCGCACCGCCCAGCAGGATCGGCTCGGTCAGCGAGCGATGCAGCGGCACTTCAAAGCCCGGAAGATCGGTGGCCTTACTCATACGACGGCCCCTCCGGAGAAGCTGAAGAACGACAGGAAGAACGAGGACGCGGCGAACGCGATGGACAGGCCGAACACGATCTGGATCAGCTTGCGAAAGCCGCCGCTGGTATCACCGAACGCCAGCGCAAGCCCCGTCGAGATGATGATGATCACCGCCACGATCCGGGCGACTGGCCCTTGGATGGATTCGAGGATGGAGGTCAGCGGCCCTTCCCACGGCATCGAGGAACCGGCGGCCTGCGCCGTGCCCGCCAGCAACAGCATCAGCGCGGCCAGCAGCAGCCCTTGCCCTGCGGGACGGGCCAGGTGGCGCAGCCGCGCCATGCTGGACAGGCGAGAAATAGGATTTACGGAAAGACGGAAAGCATCAACGTGCGTCATGGCAGTTCTCCAGGTTGGTCAGGGGTCGAGGAAGGCGCAGCGGCAGCGGCTGCAAGAGGAACCGGCGGCAGCTCGGGAAACGGCGTTTCCAGCGCATCTGTCAGGCGATAGCCCGCACCGTCGAAGCCGACGACACGGGAGATGGTTTCGACGTGACGTTTGCGGCCACGGCCTGCGATGTGAATCACCACGTTGACCGCCTCGGCGATCAGGGCGCGGGGCGGATTCACTGCCACTTCGAGGATCAGTTGCTCCAGACGCAGCAGTGCGCCCAAGGCGGAGCCGGCATGGATGGTGGCAATGCCGCCGGGGTGGCCGGTGCCCCAGACCTTCACCAAGTCCAGGGCTTCGCCGCCACGCACTTCGCCGACGATCACGCGGTCAGGCCGCAGGCGCATCGTGGCCCGCACCAGCTCGGTCATTGTGACGACGCCGGCGCGGGTGCGCAGCGGCACATGGTCGCGGGCCGCGCATTGCAGCTCGATGGTGTCTTCGAGCACCAGCACGCGGTCGCCTGTGGCGGCGATCTCGGCCAGCAGCGCGTTCGCCAGCGTGGTCTTGCCGGTGCTGGTGCCGCCGGCGATCAGGATGTTCTGCCGCTCGCGCACGGCGCGGCGCAGGAACTCGGCCTGCCCGGCGGTCAGGATGCCGTCGGCCACGTAGCGATCCAGGCCGATGATGCTCACGGCCCGCTTGCGTAGCGCGAAGGCTGGCCCCGGGGCGGCCGGAGGCAGGATGCCCTCGAAACGCTCGCCGGTTTCCGGCAACTCGGCGGTCAAGAGCGGCTGGCCGCGATGCACCTCCGCGCCGACATGCGCGGCGACCAGGCGGATGATGCGTTCACCATCGGCCTCGGGCATCTCCACGCCCAGCGGCGAGCGACCCGACGACAGCCGATCCACCCACAGGGTGCGATCGGGGTTGAGCATGATTTCCACAACATCCGGATCTTCGAGCGCAGCGGCGATCAGCGGCCCCATCGCCGTGCGCAGCATCTGGATGCGGCGATCCTGGGACGCCGCGGCGGATGAGCGAGATTCAGGCGGAATCTGCGGAACGGCACTCATGACGCACGCTCTGCAGCTCGCTCATCGGCGGACGCCATCGCTGCTGCGTCATCCATCCGCATCGGATCGGGGTGCAGTTCCTCCACCACGTCGCGCACCAGACTGCGGCCACGCAGCAGGTGGCGACCCAACTGCTCGACTAACTGCTCGAAGCGCGCTTTGCCCTGGGCGCGGGCCGCGTCCTTGTGGGCTTCTGGCACCGGCGTGCTGATGGTCAAGAAATAGCGGATGAACAGCGCCAGCGTTTCGATCTGGATGTTCTGGTCGCGCTCCATGCGTTCGGTCTGCCGCGACAGTCGATCCAGCCGCTTGGCAATGGCGGCCTCACGCTGGTCGCCCGCATCGGGTGACAGCCAGGACGCCAAGGCCGCTGCGACGATGGAGGACTTGGACACGCCTTTCTTGGCGGCAAGTTCATCCAGGCGCTTGGCGTGCTCGGGCTGGATGAAAAGATTGAGGCGGTATTGGCTCATAGGTCGATTCCGTCGTTGGGGTCGAGAGAAGCCAGCCGGGCCGTGCGCTGCATGGCCGGGTCGAGCTGGCCGGGAAGCGGGAGCGCCAGGTCGTCGTCATCGAGCAGCTCCAGGTCGTTCGCACACGCGTCCAACTCGGGCTCGTAGGCGACGGTTTCGGAGAGTTCGAGCTGGCGGCGCGGGCCGCCGTCATCGGTGCCGCCCGGACCATCGGCGGATACCGAGGTCGGCGCCGTAGGTACGGCCGGGATCGCCAAGCCGCTCCAGTCGTCGGGGCGGGCTGGCGGCGCGTCGGCGTACCTCCCGACTGCGAGCACGGGCGGTGGCAGGACGCGATCCTTGAAATTGGCGTCGACGTAGTAACGCAGCTTCTTCGCGCGGATCGGGGCAACGCTGGACACCATGACTACGGCGTCCTCAGGTGGAAGCTGCATCACCTCGCCGGGCGTCAGCAGCGGACGTGCAGTTTCCTGACGCGACACCATCAGGTGCCCCAGCCACGGAGCGAGGCGGTGGCCCGCGTAGTTGCGCTGCGCGCGAAGCTCGGTGGCGGTGCCGAGGGTTTCGGAAATCCTTTTCGCCGTCCTTTCGTCGTTGGTGGCGAAAGTCACCCGGACATGGCAGTTGTCGAGGATGGAATGGTTCTGCCCATACGCCTTGTCGATCTGGTTCAGGCTTTGAGCGATGAGAAAGCTGCGGATGCCGTAGCCGGCCATGAAGGCAAGCGCGGACTCGAAAAAATCGAGGCGACCCAGCGCCGGAAACTCGTCCAGCATCAGCAGCAGCTTGTGCCGGCGCGCGATGCCATCGCTGCCGTCGAGCGATTCGGTCAGCCGCCGCCCGATCTGGTTCAAGATGAGCCGGATCAGCGGCTTGGTGCGGCTTATGTCGGAGGGCGGCACCACCAGATAGAGCGATACCGGGTGCTCGGCGGAAATCAGGTCGGCGATGCGCCAATCGCAGCGCGATGTGACTTCGGCCACGGTCGGGTCGCGGTACAGGCCGAGAAACGACATGGCGGTGGAGAGCACGCCCGATCGCTCGTTGTCCGACTTGTTGAGCACTTCGCGGGCAGCGGATGCGACAACCGGGTGAGGCGCATCGCCCAGGTGCTTCGTCGTCATCATCCGGTGCAGCGTCAGCTCGAACGGACACGCCGGGTCGCTGAGGAAGTTGGCGACGCCGCGCAGCGTCTTGTCCTCGCCTGCGTACAGAACATGCAAGATTGCACCGACCAGTAGCGCGTGGCTGGTCTTCTCCCAATGATTGCGCTTCTCTAACGCACCTTCAGGGTCAACCAGAATGTCGGCGATGTTCTGCACGTCGCGCACTTCATGTGCGCCGCGCCGGACTTCAAGCAGCGGGTTGTAGGCGGCCGACTGCCTATCGGTGGGGTTGAAAAGCAGGCAGTGCGAAAAGCGCGAACGCCAGCCCGCCGTGATCTTCCAGTTCTCTCCCTTAATGTCGTGAATGACGGCGGACGCCGGCCACGAAAGCAACGTAGGCACCACCAAGCCCACGCCCTTGCCCGAGCGCGTGGGTGCGAAGCTCAGGACATGTTCCGGCCCCTCATGTCGGAGGTATTGGTCGTCGTGTTGGCCGAGGAAGACGCCCGCCGGGAGGGTCAGTCCAGCTTTGCGGATGTCGACGGCATCGGCCCAGCGTGCCGAACCATAAGTCGTAACCAGCCGCGACTGCCGAGAACGCCATACCGACATGGCGATGGCGACGAGTAAAGCGAACAAACCGCTACCACCCGCAATCGCACCGCCTGTGTCGAAGACGTGCGGCGCGTAGGCATCAAAGAAGAACCACCATTCGAACAAGCGCCACGGGTGATAAACCGGTACACCTAGAAGATCGAACCAGGGCGATCCGAGGCGTACTTGATAGCCAAGGGTCGCTGCTGTCCATTGTGTGGCGCCCCAGACGCCGGCGATCACGATGCCGATTACCACAGCGATCTGGCCGAACAGAACGTTCGTCCCTTGCATGACCTGTCCTCCGATTTCTCCTGCGCTGGTGTCTCATTGAAAGCGTTGCACAGGGGGTGTCGCAGGCGTCAGGATCGGTTCTGGGCTAGTGCCGGTCAAAGACCGTTCGCAGCACAATGGTCGAGGGAAAAGAAAGAATGAGCGCGGTGGCGAGTCAAAGAAAAGCGCCGCAAGCGAAAGCGCACTGCGGCGCATACAGAGTTCCAAGCAAGTTACCCAAAAAAAGCCGTCAATGGGCCTTGCTTCCACTCATAGGCAATATTTAGATATCATGAAAAACGATGATATTTAAGATTGGAATAAAAATGAAAAATATCAAGAGTATGGATCTCAACTTGCTCAAGGCGCTGGACGCATTGTTAGACGAACGCAATGTGACACGGGCGGCGGCCCGTCTGGGACTAACCCAGCCGGCCTTGAGTGGCATGCTGACGCGGTTGCGCGAGAGCTTCGGTGACCCGCTTTTCGCGCGCTCGCAGCGGGGTATCGTTCCAACGCAGCGGGCGCTGGATCTAGGGATGCCTGTCAAGCAGGTGCTCGCCGAAATCGACGCGCTGCTCCAGCCACCTTCCTTCAATCCGGCCACCGCACAACTGACCTTCTCCATCGCCGCGACGGACTATGCGCTGCGTGCCGTTGCTGTCCCATTTCTATCGGCACTTAAACGGCACGCACCGCGTGTACGAGTCTCATTAGTGCCAGTCGAGAGCGGGCAGCTACAGAACCAGCTTGAGCGCGGTCAGATCGATTTAGCCCTCCTGACGCCAGAGATCACTCCGCCAAATCTGCATGCCCGAGAGCTGTTCAAGGAACACTATGTGTGTGTCCTGCGGGAAGACCATCCTGCGGCTATGGGGCGCAAGCTGACCGTTAAACAGTTCTGTGCTCTCGACCATGCGCTTGTTTCCTACGATGGTGGAGGTTTCCGCGGCGTCACCGACGATGCGCTAGAACAGTTGGGCAAACGACGCAGCGTCACACTGTCGGTCAAGAGCTTTCTGATCTTGCCAGACATCCTGCGTGCCAGTGACATGGTTGCGATCTTGCCGAGCCGCTTGGTCGCCGGTATGGACAAGCTGGCTATCTCCCTGCCGCCGGTGAAGATACCGGGGTTCACCAAGACGGCTGCTTGGCACGAACGCACCCATCACGATCCAGCACATCGCTGGATACGAGCACTGCTGTTCACTTCCTGTGCTAACAACAAGTAGGCAAGATCGCTCCTATCGTCATGCTCAGCACAACTCTACCTCGCACTACAAATAAGCAATCAGTCGGCTCAATTGGAGACGCGCCCTTTCGTAGCGCCGCTGCGAGATAGCCTAGTCGGTGGATGGCAGAACCTAGGCCTTGATATCATATTTTATGATATCAAAAATAGAAACTTAGGATTTCACTTATTGCAGATGGAGGCTCATGATTTGCTCCATGACCACTTGAATGACGCAGCCACCCCTGTTGCGTCATCGACATTTTGTGAAGGAGCTTCGATATGAGCAAGCAACAGAACGCCATCCTCTGGCCCGAAGGCTACACGCCGGGCTTTACTGAGAATTTCGCCTCCAATGAGATCATCGCCGCCGGCTTGAGCGCGGCCGACGTATGGCCTCTACTCGTCACACCATCGCTGTGGCCAAGCTACTACGCCAACTCGGCTAACGTGTGCTTTCATGACGGCAAAGGCCCGGTACTGGCCGACGGCGATCGGTTTTACTTCGAGACCTTCGGCTTCCCGGTAGAGGGGCAGTGCAACGAATACGTGCCACCTGCGGATGGGCAACCCGGCCGCGTGGCCTGGCACGGCTGGTCCGGCGAGGAAGGCACAGATACGCGCCTGGATGTGCATCACGCCTGGCTGGTTGAGAACCTGGACGGCAGGCGCGTGCGCATCCTCACGCAGGAAACTCAGAAGGGCAAACCGGCCGAGGAGCTGCACAACGCCAAACCCAACCCGATGATCAACGGCCATCAGGACTGGCTCGACAGCTTGGTCGATGCAGCGCGCAAAGCCAAGCAGGCGTAGTGGTCTCCGGCCGCTTGATCCCAAGCGTCTGAACGGAGAAAACCATGATGAGAACTCCCCTCAGGATTCTGCTGGTCCTGACTTCGCAGGCAACGATGGGCGACGAACTGCTCAACCGCGAATGGTTCCGCAGTCGGACCGAAGCGAAGGTGCTGATCGAACGTTGGCGACAGTTCTACAACGAGCAGCGGCCGCATAGCGCGCATGCTTACAAACCGCCGGCGACGATCCGGCGCAACTGGATCCAATCCGATAGCATCCCCTCCGAACTCACTGCCTGACTGGCTACAAAGTTCGTACTCAGGTCACCTTGGCGCAGGCACTGAAGGTGGAGCCACCCGGAATGGGTGCTCCCACCGCCTTACGCGCACTGGCTCGAACTCTCCCGAGGCGCCGGCAAGCTCGTCACATAGCGACTAGAGAGAGGAGGTGACCGTACGAGTTCCCAGCGCCCGATCCACTCTGGGAGCTGGGTCGCCTAGCGACTACGCTACCAATGGAGCTAGCGATCAACTCGATAACTTGAGCGTGATAACGCCCAGGATGATCAACGCCACGCCAAGGTATCGCATCAGGGAGGTTGGGTCGCCATAGAAATGAATTCCGACTAAGAAAGTTCCCGCCGCTCCGATACCCGTCCACACCGCATAAGCAGTCCCAATCGGTATCTGACGCTGAGCAAGCCATAGGAAGGCGCCGCTAATTGTCATGAAAGAGACGGCTACTGCGACCCCACTCCAACGCGATGTTGGCTCTTGCGCCATTTTCAGCCCGACCGGCCATCCGATTTCAAACAATCCAGCCAAAACAAGATAGATCCAACCCATTGCGATTCTCCTTCAAATTTTTCATATCCGGCATACATACTCCGGCATGACCACCAGCTTAGAACTTCGGCGGCTCTTTAGGCGTGGTGTGGGGCACATCGCCATCTTCGTAAAAGCGCTTTCGCGTAGCCTCGGCAACCCGGTTACATAGTTGGTCGCCCAGCATTGGTCGATCCAACTTGCATTGCTTGCGCAACTCTTTCAGACGCTCAGGATTGAGCGCTAATTCATCGACTGTCGGAAGGTTGGCTTTATCTGGTTTCCCAGATGGGCTGCAGGCTGCCAATGTCGAGGAAAGCAATATGAGAGCAATCTTCTTCATGGTTAATTTTCTTTGGGAGATTGTGTGATGGTTTACCGCCGACCTTTGGCATCTGGAGATTTGATCGAATGAACGCGTTCCATGAAGCGAGTCAGCATTTCTGACGGCTCGCTGGCCGGCCGTAGTAGATAGGTCGTGAGCATTGGCGAACGTCCAGTCAGCGGCCGTGCGACCACCCCCTGTTCCCTGCTGGCTGTGATATGCGCGCCTCCTGTGAGGCCTAGTGCAAGTCCCGCCGAAACCAGGACCATCATTAGATCGCTGGAAGTCACGCGTTCGGCAATCAGTGGCTCTATGTCCACGCGACGTAGCACCCGTTCAACTTGCCGAGCATGGCCCTCACACGCCACCGCGTCGCAGAGCACCAGCGGATACCGCAACAGCTCTTCTAGGGGAATCTGTTTGTGGGATAGCAAGGGGTGCCGTGCGGGCACAGCTACCATCAGAGGGTCACTCCACACCGGCACGGCGATGATGCCTTCGCCGACTTCATCCGATTGAGCGAAGCCGAGATCGTACAGTTCGCCACACAATCCCTTGATTTGCTGTGCCAAAGGCACCTCGAAGAAGCGAACTTCCACTTCCGGCTCTTCCTGCCGGCAGAGCGCCAACAACGCAGGCAGGCGCGATGGCGTGATTCCATCAGACAATGCAATACGGAGCTGGCAATGAAAGCCATTGGCTGCGGCGTTCACACTGTCGCGCGCCTGCTGCAAAGCTGCGAAGACACGCGGCACGCTCTCAAAGAAGAGCCTGCCCGCACGAGTCAAGCGGGTGCTCCGAGTGGTTCTCGCAAATAGCGCTACGCCCAACTCTTCCTCAAGTTCCTTGATGGCGCGCGACAGCGGCGATGTCTCTATGTGGAGGCGCTCTGCGGCTCGGGCAAAGTGCAGCTCCTCTGCCACCGCCAGAAAGTAGCGCAGGTGTCGAATTTCCATGTTCGCATTCCTCATCACTCAGGCCTCACCACCTTCGCCTTGCGTCACGCTATTTAGCTAGCCTTCGCAAGCTGCTCCAGCATGTTTCTGCGATCAAACAGGAGAGCCGGATAATGCTTTTGCCAGGACGCCCCATTGCATGGCTGTCTCGGCCCGCGTGCGGATCAGCGAAGCCTGCGCTGACAGCACCCCGGCCTCAGCCTCGGCCACCACCGTGGCGTCCACTTGTCCCGCCTCGAACAGACGTCGGCTGCGATCGAGCTGACGCTCCGCGACTGCGACACCCTCGGCCTGATGCTCCAGTGCTGCGTGCTGCGTATGCCAACCGAGATATGCGTTCTCTACGTCCTGCAAAGCACTCAACAAAGTGCGCTCGAACTCCGCACGGGCAGCTCGGCTGCGCGCCTCTCCGGTCTCGATGCCGGCACGGATCGCGCCACCATCGAAGATCGGCAACGACACCCCGGCCCCAAGTGAAAAAATGTTTCCAGTGATGCGGGTTCCCACACTCTCTACGCGCTGCCGTCCGCCGCTCAGGTCCAACACCAGCCTGGGGAAGCGTTCGCCTTCGGCTGCGTTCCAGCGCGCGGTTTCGGCGGCGAACTTCGCTTCGGCGGCGCGCACGTCGGGCCGCTCACTCAGCAGGTCCGCAGGTATGCGTGTCGGTGTCCAGTCCGGGACGGCGAGCGACGCAAGAGTTGGGGAAGCTGCAGGCGCTCCGGGCGTTTGTCCCACTAGTACATCGAGTGCATGCGTCGCCTCGCCGCGCGCACGCCGCAGTTGCTCTTGCTCCACGCGCAGTGCGACGACGCCGGCGCGGGTACGCTCGATGTCGAAGCCGGTAGCTTGTCCGGCCTCGAACTTCCGTTGCATCAGCAAGACGAGTCGTTCTGCGGATGCCAGCCGCGCCGCGGCTAGCGCTTCGAGCTCACTGGCTTGGCGCTGCTGCACAGCCGCCGACACTGTTTCAAACGCGACCTGCCACCGCGTGGCAACCCACGCTTGTTCGGCTGCCACCGCATCCAGGCGCGCACCTTCTGCTGCCTGCGAAAGCCGTCCCGACAGGTCTGCCTCCCACGATGCGGACAACGTGGCGCGGCCATCATTGCCGATTGCAACGTTCTCTGAATAGTCGCGTCCTCGAGTTGCCTGCGTGCCCGCGGACAACGAGGGGAGCAGGGAGGCCCGTGCTCGCCGCGTGGCGGCCGATGCCTCGTCCACGCGCGCTCGCGCAATCGTCAGTTCGGTATTGCGCTCCAGCGCCGCCCGGACCAAGGCATTGAGGTGCGGATCGCCGTAGGCCGTCCACCAATCGACGGGAAGAGTACGGCGGGACGATTTGTCCAAGATGCCTTCACCTCCCTCTTCATTTGAGAAATGGGCCGGTACATCCAGGCGAGGTGGATCGGCAGAGTGCGGGGCATGGCTGCAGGCCGCAAGAAGCAGTAGCGGAGAAATCATGGCAATGAGGCGATAGCGTTCAAGAATTTGAGACATGGCAGCTCCTTGCGCTCCGAAAAAGTCTTGACGGACTGTTGTATGGCTTCTACTATACCGTCTGGACTGTATATGACTCAAGCTTTTTTGGAGCACGACCATGCCGCCCCGCGCGAAAACAAAGTTGCCCCCCCGTCCACTGCCCATAGCAGCGCCGATGCGCAGCCCGGCCTCCAGCAAGGAGCCCAGCGAACTCGCGACCGCATCCTGCAGGCCGCCCGCGAACTGGTGCTGGAGGAAGGTGCCAGTCGCTTGACACTGGACGCCGTCGTTGTGCGGGCCGGGTTGAGCAAAGGGGCGTTTCTCTATCACTTCAAGACCAAACGCGATTTGTTCGTGACACTGATCGACGAGATGATCCGGGCGTTCGACGCGGTACAAGCCAATCACGAGCGCAGGTTTGCCGGAGATCCGGACCCCTGGCTGTCGAGCCAGGTGGAAGCGATGCCCGACGACGAGATGCAGAAGATGGGCGCAGCGCTGCTCGCGGCAGCTGCGGAAGATCCAACACTTCTCGACCCACTGCGCGAGTGGTACCGCGTGCAGTACGAACGCGTGCGTCGATCCCCGCGTGGCACCGAGACCGCGGCACTCATCATGCTGGCATTGGATGGCGCCCTGTTCGCCGATCTTCTGGGTTTGCCAATACTCGCACCCGCAGAGCGGCGGCATTTCTTTCGGGCGCTCCAGGATCTCGCCTCGGGCCATCTCGAACTTGTCCCGGCAAAAGGACGCACATGAGTCGCGTCCGTAGCGGTGTCATGACCGCGTGCGCACCGCGCTCCTTGGCGGTTGCTTGCACACTATCCATTTCGACTCTGCTCTCAGGGTGCGGAAACTCGCAATCCACCGTATCCGAGCCTCCGCGCGCAGTGAAGCTCGCCGCCGCGCAGTCGGATCTCCCGCATAGCTCTCGCATCGAATTGACTGGCTCGGCGCGAGCAACCGAGCGCAGCATCCTAGGATTTGAAACAGGAGGACGGATCGCCAAGTTGAACGTCGACGTGGGTGAACGGTTCTCCCGCGGCCAAGTCCTGGCAGAACTTGATGCGCAACCTGACCGGCTTCGCGTGACACAAGCGCAAGCATCCCTGGCGGCCGCCGAAGCCGGCCTGATGGATCGACGTGTACAGACAGATCAACAGCGCCGGTTGCTCGAAAGCGAAGTCATCTCCCCTGCTGCGTTCGAGAGCGCGAAGGCGCAGCTAGCGGTCGCAGAGGGTCAAGCGCGCACTGCCAAGGCGGCGCTTGGCCTGGCCGAACGAGCACAACGTGGCACGATGATCGTCGCTCCTTTCGATGGTGTCGTGGCGGAAAAGCTGGCTTTGGCGTTCACCGACATTGCTGCTGGTGCGCCGGTATTTCAGGTCGACGGCGTGCGCAGTGGCACTGAGATCATCGCGAACGCGTCTACTACACAGGCACCTCACATAGATGTCGGCCAACGCGCAGAACTGAGCTGGAGCGGAGCCGAACAACCAATCCGAGCGGTGGTACGTCGTGTCGGTCTGCGCGCCGAAAATGGCTCGCTCCTACCCGTGGTGCTAGTGCCTGAAGATAACGCGCAAGCGCGCGCACTTCGGCCAGGTATTCCCGTACAGGTCGTGCTCGACGCACCTGCGGCAACCTCCAAGACCTCTCGGCCCGAGACTGTATCCATACCTTATGCCTCGCTGGTGCTCGGCACGAAGCCGGGCGAGGCTTCCGTCTTCGTCTACACCCCTGAAGATAAGAAGGTGCACCGTCGCGCGGTGCGCTTCACGCCGGTACAGGAAGGAGACAGCGCGCGCGTCCTCGCTGGACTCAAGCCCGGCGAGACGGTGGTTGCCGCCGGAGGAGGATGGCTCACCGATGGACAGCCAGTGACACCACTGGAAGCCACCACTCAATTGACCAAGCGCTAACGCGATCCACCAGGTTACTTCATCATGAAGATCACCGAGATGGCGCTGCGCGCCAGTCGACTTACCTACTTTGTAGCGCTCATCATTTTCGTCGCCGGCATCGCGACCTTCCTGAATTTTCCTTCTCAGGAGGAGCCGACTGTCACGGTCCGCGATGCGATGGTCACGGCGTTGAACCCGGGGCTGCCCGCCGAACGCGTTGAGCAACTCATTGCCCGGCCGATCGAGGAGCGCTTGCGCGAACTGGCAGAGGTCAAGCGCGTGACGAGCACCGTGCGCGCAGGCAGCGCCATGATCCAGGTCACGATCTGGGACCGCTACACCGACTTGGCACCGATCTGGCAGCGCGTCCGGGCCAAGGTCGCCGATTCGAAGGATGCCTTACCACAGAGCACGATGGGGCCTTTCGTCGACGAAGACTTCGGCCGCGTCGCGGTTGCCTCGATTGCGGTCACTGCACCAGGTTACTCCATGAGCGAGATGCGCGTCGCGCTCAAGCAGATGCGCGACCGCCTGTACACCGTGCCTGGTATTGAGCGCATCACTTTCTACGGCCTGCAGGAAGAGCGCGTCTATCTCGAATTCGATCGGCCTAGGCTCGCGCGATTGGAGCTGACACCACAGGGGGTGATCGACCAACTCGTCAAACAGAACGTCGTCGCTTCGGGTGGACAAATTGTTGTCGGCGGCATCAATGCAACCTTGGCGGTCAGTGGCGAAGTGCGTGACGCTCCCTCCCTGCGAGCAATGCCGATCACGCTGCCACGACCGCAAAGTAGTACGGCGCCCGTGCCGACGATCGCATTGGGTGAACTGGCGCAGGTGAGTGTGCGGCCAGCCGATCCGCCGGAATCTGCTGCCATCTACAAAGGCCAGCCCGCTGTCGTCATGGCGGTTTCGATGGCCTCCGGTCAGAACGTGGAGCAGTTCGGAAAAGCGCTCAAAGCACGGGTTGCAGACCAGGAGAAGCTGCTGCCGGCGGGTTTCGATCTGTCATACGTCACTTTCCAGGCCGATGTCGTCAAGCACGAGATGGGCAAAATGAACCACGTCATGATGGAGACGATCATCGTCGTCCTCGGTGTCGTCGTGCTATTTCTCGGTTGGCGCACCGGGATCATCGTGGGCATGATCGTGCCGTTGACGATCCTCAGTGCACTCATCGTCATGCGCGCGATGAACATCGAGCTTCAGAACGTCTCGATGGGCGCCATCATCATTGCGCTCGGCTTGTTGGTGGACAACGGCATTGTGATTGCCGAAGACATCGAACGCCGCCTGGCCGGTGGCGAAGATCGTAAGCATGCCTGCCTCGAGGCGGGCCGCACGCTCGCCATTCCGCTGCTCACGTCCTCGCTCGTGATCGTGATCGTGTTCTCGCCGTTCTTTTTTGGCCAGAACGCCACGAGCGAGTATCTGCACAATCTCGTGGTCGTGCTGGCACTGACGTTGTTCGCTTCGTGGCTGCTGTGCCTGACTGTCACGCCCCTATTGTGCTACCACTTCGCCAAACCCCATCACAAGCAGGAGCAGGGCGACGCCTATGACACCCGCTTCTACCGTGGCTACCGGCGCGTACTGGAGTGGGTGCTCCACCATAAGGCGGTCTATGTAGCGTCGATGATCGCGGCGCTTGCCATTGCGCTGTATGGCTTCACCACCCTGCCGTACGATTTCATGCCCAAGTCCGACCGGCTTCAGTTCCAGATTCCGGTGCAGCTCGCCCCCGGTACCGACTCGCGCGAAACGCTCGCCCGCGTGAAGCAGATCAGTGGTTGGCTGGGCGACACGAACATCAATCCAGAAGTCTCCGATCACATCGGCTACGTCGCCGATGGTGGCCCGCGCTTCATCCTTAGCCTGAATCCACCACTGCCGGCATCGAACATCGCGTACTTCGTTGTCACATTGAAGCCGAAGAGCGACATCGACGCCGTCCTCGCCCGCACCCGCAGCTACTTTGCGCAAGCACATGGCGACGTGCGCGCCGAGCCCAAGCGTTTCTCGCTCGGTGCGACCGAGTCAGGGACTGCCATTTATCGCGTCAGCGGTCCGGATGAGGAGGTATTGTTGGGGGCCGCGTCCAAAATCGAAGCAGCGCTGCGCAAGCTGCCCGGCACCATCAACGTCAAGAACGATTGGGATACGCGCGTTGGCCGCATCGACGTACGGGTCGACCAGGACCGCGCGCGTCGGGCGGGCGTGACGACTGAAGACATCGCTGGCGGGCTGGATGTCCGCTACAGCGGCAGATCGATCTCGGTTATTCGCGACGGTGACACCTCCGTCCCGATCGTCCTGCGCAGTATCGTAAGCGAGCGTCGCAGCACGGCAGACGTAGGCGCGACGCTCATCTATCCCACCAACGGCGGTCCAGCGGTGACGCTGGCTCAGGTCGCAGACGTATCGCTCGCGAGCGAGCCCTCGGTCATCCAACGGCGCAATCTCATCCGCACGATCACCGTGCAAGGACAGAACACCTCTTACACCGCCCAGGAGATCATCAACCGCCTGGCGCCTAGCGTCGCTGCCCTGGACCTGCCCGCGGGCTACTCGGTTGAACTTGGCGGCGAGATCGAGGAAGCCGCCGAATCGAACGCCGCGCTGTCGACCTACATGCCCCTCGCATTTCTGGCGATGCTGATGCTGTTCGTATGGCAGTTCAATTCTTTCCGCAAGCTCGGTGTGATCCTCGCGACGATCCCTTTCACGCTTATCGGCGTGGTATTGGCTCTGAAGCTGACCGGCACACCTTTCAGCTTCATGGCGACCTTCGGCGTACTGGCCCTGTTCGGGATCATTGTCAACAACGCCGTGCTCTTGCTGGAACGCATCGACCAGGGGCTAGCGGAAGGCCTGCCACGCCATGAAGCCTTGGTTGGGGCCGCGATACAACGGCTTCGTCCAATCGTGATGACCAAGGTCACCTGCATTTCGGGACTGGTGCCACTCATGCTCTTCTCCGGACCATTATGGAAAGGGATGGCGATCGCGATGATCGGTGGGCTGGCACTCGGAACGCTGGTGACGTTGGGCTTGATTCCGCTGCTTTACGAAGTCCTGTTTGGAATCAAGCGAATTGGGCCGTGGAACCTGAGTGTCGCCACCGCGCATGGAGATCGCTCATGAGTCTCTTGCGAGCCGCCGCGTGCTGCGCATTCTCAGAATTCGTATGCACCCACGCTTCATGCGTATGTCTCGCTAGGCTTATGCGATTCAGCACCCATCCGCTGATCTGGAAATCCTGGTCGATTGTCATTGCCGCAGGGGTTCTAGGAGCGGGCTATCCACTGGGCCTGCGGGCCATCACGGCGGGCGGTCCGATGCGCTGGGTCGGCCTCTGTGTGGCAGTGACGTGCATGGCGGCCAGCGGCGCACTTTTGTGGTTCGCGCTCAAGCGGATTCCGATCAGCGCGGCCTCTGCAGCCTGGGCAGGAATCGGGCTACTTGGAAACTTGGGCGTCGGCGCCCTCCTACTAGGCGATGTCGCATCGGTAACGCGCTGGTCTGGCACCGCCCTCATCGCAGCAGGCATTGCCTGTCTTAGTTTCGTTTGATCAAGGAGACCCATTATGAAGAGCAAAACTGCATTGATCCGCGGCGGCATCTTTTTTTGCGTAGCAGGCGCGCTCTCTGGATGCGCGACCAACAGCATGACGCGCTCCGGATTTCTCGGCGACTACGAGAAGTTATCGCCGACACGATACGAGAACGTACTGATGTACCGCGCAGCGGGATTCGAGCCCAAGCGTTATGCCGCTGTCGTGGTGGAAGAAGCGCAGATCAAGACCGCCTCGGGTCGCATCGATGGGCTCGATGACGCGCAGCAGCGCGAAGTGCTAGACCATGTGACGAGCGAACTGAAACGCCAGGAAGGCAAAAGTCCCGCCCCCCCAGGTGGCGCGGGACAGGTTCGGGTGCGTGTAGCGGTCACCGAACTGCAGACACCGAATCGGGCAGTCAATGCAATGACGACCCTGCTGGTTGGACCCGTGACGACGGGTGGTGCCAGCCTAGAGTTCGAAGCAGTCGATTTAAGGACGGGACGCCGGGTTGCTGCCGCCAGTTGCTTCGAGCGCGGCAACGTCATTAAAGAGTTCGCCGGTTCGTACACATTGCTGGGTCATGCCAAAGCGGCGATCACGAACTGCATCGAGCGCATCGACAGCGCTTGGCGGGACACGCAGCCATGAGCAACGCTTCACAGGCTTGGCTCCGGCAGGATGCCATGGTCGGCGGTGATCACAAATGGCTGGCGGGTGGCGACTGGACGATAGAGCACTACGCCAGTCTGGCAAAATCCGTGTCCGCCGCCCGCATCAGTCATGCCGAGGGGTACGCCACTCCCTTACTCGACTGGACGCAAGTCCAGAGACTGGACACCGCCGGCGCGGCTCTGCTGGTGGAAATTCTCGGGCCAGACTCGATACTCGACCGGCCGGAGGCAGCTCCAAATCTGTCCTCGGATCGCCTCGCCCTAATGAGAGCGCTGGCCGCCGCTGCTACCGATCAGCAGAAGACGGAGAAAGCAGCGGTGAGCGGGAATCCTCTGCTCCGCGGTCTGGGACGCATAGGCCTGACCTTGGAACAGGGCTGTCGTGCGTGTCTTGGTCTGGCCGGGTTCGTGGGCCAGATCATCGAAACATGGAGCCGTACCGTTCGTCACCCGCGTCGCTGGCGCGCGACCTCGGTGATCGCTCAAATCCAGCGATCAGCGGTGGACGCCATTCCCATCGTGGCGCTACTGAGCTTCATGGTAGGAATGGTGGTGGCGTTCCTGGGAGCAACGGTGCTGGCCAACTTCGGTGCGAGCATCTTCTCGGTGCATCTGGTCGCCTTCTCGTTCATGCGCGAGTTCGGAGTGCTGCTCCCGGCCATATTGATTGCAGGCCGTACCGCAAGCGCGTACACCGCCCAAATCGGTTCGATGAAGGCAAATGAAGAGATCGATGCGCTTCGCTCCAACGCGCTCGACCCCATCGAGTTACTGGTGCTGCCACGCGTGCTGGCGCTTCTTGTGTCCTTGCCACTGCTCACCTTAGTAGGCATCTTGGCTGGCATTGCGGGCGGCGCCACCGTATGCGCACTGAGCTTGGAAATTCCTCCCGCACAGTTCCTTGCCATCGTGCAGGAAAAAATCGAGGTGCGCCATTTTCTTGTCGGAATGAGCAAGTCCCCGCTCTTCGCGGTGATGATCGCCGCTATCGGCTGCCATGAAGGGTTCAAGGTCGCCGGTAGCGCTGAGTCGGTAGGCGACCACACGACGTCTAGTGTCGTGCAATCAATCTTCATGGTGATCCTGATAGACGCCATCGCTGCACTGTTCTTCATGGAGATGGGCTGGTGAGCGCGGTGAAGCAAGACACCGACAACGGTGTGCGACACGCTATTGAAGTGCGCGGCCTGGACAACAGGTTTGGAACCCAGCAGGTCCATCAGGACCTAGACCTGGACGTGCGGCGCGGGGAAATCCTTGGCGTGGTGGGAGGGTCAGGCACCGGGAAATCCGTGCTCTTGCGTAGCGTCGTCGGGCTGCAGAAGCCGCATTCGGGCGTGGTCCGTATCGGGGGGCGCGACCTACTGCGAGCCCAATGGCTTGCGCGCGCGCGTATGGAGCGAAGGTTCGGCATTCTGTTCCAGAAGGGCGCGTTGTATTCATCGCTGACCGTCTTGGAGAACGTCGCTCTTCCTTTGATCGAGCATGTCGGTCTGGCGCGGCCTCTTGCCGAGCGTTTGGCAAGAAGCAAGCTGGGCTTGGTGGGGTTGCCTGCCGGAGCGGGAGACAAGTATCCGGCCTCGTTGTCCGGAGGCATGGTGAAACGAGCAGCACTGGCGAGAGCCTTGGCGCTTGATGCGAACATCCTGTTTCTTGACGAACCCACCGCAGGACTGGATCCAATCGGGGCTGCATCTTTCGACCAATTGATTCTGACCCTGCGCAATGCACTGGGCCTCACGGTGTTTCTGGTAACCCACGACCTCGATACGCTGTACACCATATGCGACCGTGTCGCGGTCCTGGCGAACCAGAAGGTACTCATCAACGACGGCATCGAGGCAGTCGAGCGCTTCAAGCACCCGTGGATACAGGAATACTTTCACGGCCCCCGTGGCCGTGCGGCCGCACAGGCCACTGGTGCTTCCAGCCAAGAGACGCAGCCATGAAACCCCTCCGCATCTGCATCATTCTTCCGTCGCGCACGCATTGGGCTGGGCGCACGCAATATTTAAACTCTGAGAACGAGGTGGTCTGATCATGGAACCACGTGCCCATCATGTATTCATTGGTCTGTTCGTCGTGCTGCTCGGTGCGATTGGTATTGGCTTCGCGCTTTGGCTCAGCGACACACGTTCCGACCACGATTA
The DNA here is from genome assembly GCA_017849555.1 of Sphingomonas sp. Taxonomy (GTDB): domain Bacteria; phylum Pseudomonadota; class Alphaproteobacteria; order Sphingomonadales; family Sphingomonadaceae; genus Sphingomonas; species Sphingomonas lycopersici. Next base: position 249,152 of record JAFIGU010000003.1, read on the forward strand.
CCAGTATTACCGGATTATGTTCGATGAGCCAGTGACCGGGCTTACGCCCGGCAGCCAGGTTCAGTACAGCGGAATCACGATTGGCGAAGTCGTTGCACTTTCTCTTTCACCGCGAGACCCAAGGCGGGCGATAGCGCGCGTACGCATCAATGCCACCATCCCGGTCCGGCAGGATACCCGCGCTGAATTGGTCATCACGGGAATTACCGGCAACGCGGTGATCGAGTTGAGCGACGGTGGGCCAAACGTGCCATTGCTGGATCGGAGAGAGGACGAGGAACCGTTGATCCTCGCACCACGTTCGGCGATGGCATCCCTGGTCTCCGGTGAGGGGAACAGCATGACGACACTCAACGGCATCTTGCTGCGCACGCAGGAGTTACTGTCGAAGGAGAATTTGGCTCTTGTGCACCGCAGTCTGGTGAATCTTGAACAGACCACGGGCGCGGTCGCTGACCAGAGGGCCGAGATCGCGACGTTAATCAGCAATCTGACCGAAGCAAGCAGAGAATCGACAGCTGCCGTGCGCCAAGCAAATAGCACTCTTCGCGATGCCAACCTGCTACTAAATAACGATGGTAAGCAAATCATGGTGAACACGCGTGATGCAACGGCATCCCTCGAACGCGCCGCTTTCAGGGTTGAGACGCTACTGCAAAACAATCAGGAATCGCTGAACCAGGGCTTGGCCGCCACAGGTCCTGCCATGCACGAACTCCAGCAGGCGCTGGCCAATCTAAACACCGTGCTGCGCCGACTGGATCGCAATCCGGCGCAATACCTGCTCGGTGGAGAGAACATTGAGGAAACCAAGCCGTGAACACTTCCGCCAGGATGATTCCCGTCGCTGCCGTGACTATGACGCTAGTACTCGGCTTGTCCGCGTGCAGTGTGCTTCCCAAAGCAGCTCCAATGGTCACCTACAAATTGCCCGACTATCACATCGCCCAGGCGGAGAGTACGCCGCGCGCCGTTCCGGGACCCGGGGCGCTGCGCGTCTACGCCCCTGAGAGTAGTCGCGTCCTGGATTCGGAGCGGCTGTTCATTGCGCAGCCCGATGGTCGCTTGTCGGCTTGGCAAGGAGTGCGTTGGGCCGACCCCGCACCGGTGCTGCTGCGTGACCGAATCGTCGAAGCCTTCATGCGCGATGGGCGGTCGACTTCCGTGATTACCGATAGCACCCCAATGAGCGCCGATATGGAGTTGCGCAGTACGCTGCGGGCGTTCCAGCTCGAATACCGCGGCACTGAAGCGATCGCCGCGGTTCGGCTCGATGTGCAACTGGTCGATCCGGCCAAACGGACTGCTATTGCCAGTAGACGCTTCGAAGCAATCCAAGCCACAGGCAGCAAGCGAGAGGCCGATGTGGTGAGCGCGTTCGGTGTCGCCACGGATATATTGGCCGGGCAGATCGTTGAATGGGCAGTTCAGGTCGGGGCAGCGCGTTTGCGAGTTGCACCGGAATTGGCAAGCAACCATGCACCCACAGCGTCGTCGATAAGCACAGACTAGTCGTCTTAACGGAGCACAGAAGCTAGGGCCAAAACGCTGCTCGACACCTTAACTCGGTACGACAGCCTACGGCCCCGATCCAATCCCAGGACCTCTTTGCCGTCCAACCTCCCATGACACACCGCCGCCGCGTACAGTCGCGGCGATCTGCTGCCCCAGTCGTGGCTCGATTATCGGCCGCCAAGGCACCAGACTGAATCCCATGCCGTCATCGAGCAGCGCATAGCGACCGCTGGCGAGCATGACCGAGCGCCGGTAGATGCCGGCTACGCGCTGCCCGTCTGTGACGTGCCGATGCTCCAATCCGCTATCGGCGGCAATGTGCTGGGCGGCCTGCGCCAGCTCCCGATTGCGCAGCGTTTCCAGCAGATTCCGGGAGAGAATCAGCCGCTGCCCGCGCCGCTGGGCCAGCCCCTGTTCTTCGAGGAAGTCGGCGCGCTGCTGCAAGGCTTGCCTAGCATCGCCGCCAAAGCCCAGGTCGCCCAGTCCCTTGCCGCCGCCGATCAACTGCTGATCCAGCCAGGTCGCGCCGATGACGCGGGCCTGCCGTTCAATCGGCAGATGCGATTTCAGTTCGACCGCCACGCCGCCCAGCCGCTGCGCGTCGTACTGGCGGCCACGCTCGGCCAAGTCGTCCGGCACCTTCCATAACCCCTCGGCCACGCGCTCCACGATGCCGGCCCGCCGTAGGGCTTCCAGCCGGCGGATATGGGCCGCCACAGCCTCTTGCGGGTCGCGGCCGGGCTTGGCTCGGCCTTGCTCGATCGCCAGGTGGTGATCGGTGCGGTACAGGCCATTGCTCGCCAGCGTGGCGATGTTCTTGTCGGCCGCCCGCACCTCGGCGGAACCGCGTACCTCCACCACCGCGCCGATGGGATAGTTCGCCAGCTCGTCGCGGGCGTCCAACGCGACGTAGTGGGCTTTGCCGTCCAACCCGTCGATGACCAGATAGCCGCGGTCGTGCAGCTCGTCGGCCAGACCCTTAGCAGCCACGCGACCGACGATAGTGCGGCCGTCGTCGCCCGGCTCGAACACCGCCAGCTCGCGAGGCTTGCCGCTCATGGCCCGCTGCATCGTTCGGATGATGTCGCCACGCTCGCCCAGGGCACGCAAGGTCTTCTCCGCGTCCGCATGGACGGCCCAGGTGCCGGGCTGCACCTCGTCGGCCAGGCCCAGGCGCTGCAAGTGTTGCAGGCGGCCGATCAGCAGCAGGCGCTGGCGTTGCAGCCGGGGTTCGTTGAAGCGTTCGATCTGCACCCGGCCATCCTCGCCGGCCTCGCGCTGCAACGTGCGGTCGAGGCTCGTCCACCGCTCTTGCTCCACCTCGCGCTGCAAGGTCTGCTGGATCTCCAGTTCGGTGCGCGGCCCCAGCCATTCCGTCGCCAGCTCGGCGGCGCGATGGCGGAAGCCGTGGGCGATGTAGTCGCCCGCGATGATGAGGTCTTTGCCGGTATCGTCGCGTCCGCGCACGATCAGGTGCGTGTGCGGGTTGTCGGTGTTCCAGTGATCGACCGCCACCCAATCCAGCCGCGTCCCCAGGTCGGCCTCCATCCGGTTCATCAGGTGCCGGGTGTAGGTGCGCAGGTCGTCCAGCTCCGCACTGTCTTCAGGTGAGACGATGAAGCGGAAATGATGTCGGTCGTCCTGGCAGCGTTCCTTGAAGGCATCGAGGTCGGCTTCGTCGGTCTGCGGCCCGTAGGCACGGCCCGGCTCGCCGTTCCGGCCGGCACCGTCGCGCTCGATGTAGCGCAGGTGCTTGGCGAGCGACTGCGGACTGGCGTTGCGCTGGTTGACCAGCAGCGTCTTGATGGTCACGCGCCGTGACATAGGGGTCAGCTTTGCGCCTGCGAAGCGCGCCGCCGTATGGCCGCGTCCAAGCCGTGAGCCGGGCCGCTGGCCGGCGTGCTGGCCGCTCCCGCCAGCGGTAGGACGGCGCACCGCCGACTTGCCGCCGCTGGCCTTGCCAGCCTGCTTGAGCACCTTGGAAACGAAGCTCTGGCCCTGGCCTTTGCCTCGGTTCTTCGGCGCGCCAGGGCGCACCCAGAAATCATGGTCGCCGCGGTCGGTCATGGCTGTGCTCCCTGCAAGCTCCGGCGTGTCCGAGCGTGCGAAGCACGCGGACATGCCTGCATCGGCGCGTGCCTCGCGCCCCACGCGGCACGGCGGCGAAGCCGCGCCGTGCCGCGCCACCCCCACGTGCAGACTGGCTTTGCGGGCGGCAGAGTGCCGAACCCTTTTGTCTTGCCTTCCGCCTTTGCCCCTCGCTCCCGCTCCGGGCATCGGCGGCCCGGCGGCGCTGCTGCACGAGCAGCCAGCCCGCCGGCGAACACGCCAATGGCCGCAGGCCAGGCGCGTTCGAGGCAAGACGCCTGCACGTTGGGCGGCTGCGCCGAAGGCAGCGCGAAGTGCGGTGCGAATGCACCCGCACTGCACGCGCGACGACACGGCGACGAACAGTAGAACGACATGCCCGATGGCACGATGAGAGGCGCGGCAAAGTGCAGCGAATCGGCGGCCATCATGGACGTGTCTCCAGCCAGATCGGATGCGCAACGCCGATCACGGCGAACGCGCTGACCGGCCCGAAATAGCGGCTGTCGAACGACGCCGGGTTGGTCGCGCTCAACAGGAACAGTTCGCCCGGTTGGAGACGGCGGCAAAGCTGCAAGGATGGCAGCGGCCGGCCCAGCCGGTCGGCAGGCAGGGCGGCGGCCACCGGCACGCCGTCGATGCGAACCTGGCCGGCGACGATGCAAACGTGTTGTGGCGCGACTGCGCCCACACGTTTGAGCAGCGGAACGCGGGTCGGCAGGTAGCCGCGCTGCGCAGCCAGCATGGCGGCCCTGTCGGGCAGCGGCATCAGCACGATGCTGTCCACGGACAGCGGACGTGGCCGCGAGGCGGTGCGCGGGTCGAACGGTTCGATGCGATACCAACCGACCGCCACGCTGTCGGACGGGTTGTAGGCCATTCGCGGCAGGGGCTGCACGAACGCCGCCCAGGCCCGCGCAGCGAGGCCGACGGTGGCGAAGCCTGCCAGCACGAGGCGAGCGCGCAGGCGCGAGCGAGGATGCGGCACGGGGCCGGTCGTGGAAATCGTGGTCATGGCAATGCCCTCCCGGCCAGCCAGGCGGCGTGCCGTTCTGCGGTGTATGTGGGTAGCGCCGAGCGCGCTGCGAGCCGGTTCGCGAGCGTGCGCCAGTACGCGGGCGATGTGTCTGCGGCTGCGATGCCCAGCGCCTCGATGCCGTCGATGCGTTCCAGCACGGCGCGCACGTTGGCATCGCCTTCGGCGTGCAGCAGCAGACGCGCGCCCGGCTGCACGCCGGGGATGCGCTGCACGGCGTCCAGCGGCGTGGCGGTCTGCATCACCATGAGCTGCCAGCGGATCGTGCCGTAGTCGTTGGCCTGCCAACGGATGCGGCACAGAACCGCGTTCGGCAGGAACACGGCGCAGCGCCGCCAGCGGTCGAGCTGGAGCGTGCGCGCCGGTTCGCCGAAGCGCAGGTAGAGCTTGAAGCGCGGTTCGATGTAGGCCAGCGCCACGCGCGTCAGCGGCACGTTGCCGGCCTGGCCGGCGAGTGTCGAAGGCGCCGGCGGCGGCGCAGCCGTGGGCGCACTTGCTTTGGGGGTGTGGGCGGTCGAAGCGGATGCGTTCACGGCGTGCCCTCCGGGGGAAACTCCC
>JAFIGU010000030.1 GCA_017849555.1 Sphingomonas sp.
ACGTTGAGGAACGGGCCTTCGACATGGATGCCGAGCACCCCCGGCACCCCCACCGCGATCGCCGCATCGACCGCCGCGATCGCGCGCGCGATCACCGACAGATCGTCGCTGATCAATGTCGGCAGGAAGCCGGTGGTGCCGAACCGGCGATGCGCCGCGCCGATCGCGGCGATCCCCTCGACCGTCGGCATGTCGTTGAACAACACCCCGCCGCCGCCGTTGACCTGGGTATCGATGAAGCCGGGGGCGAGGATCGCGCCGTCCAGATCCTCGCGTACCGCGCCCGCCGGCACGTCGCTTGTCGCAACGATCGCCGCGATCCGGCCGTCGGCGACCAGCACGGCGCGGCCTTCGGCCAGCGCGCCGTCGATCAGGATACGGCCGTTGACGAACGCGCGCATCACAGGGTCTCCGTCACCTTCGCCAGGTGCGGGGGGCGATCCGGATCGAACCCGCGGCGCAGCGACAGCGCGTTGGCCGCGCGGTAAAAGGCCTGGATCTGCAGCATCGGCTCGATCGCGGGCGCCGCGGCGGGGTGGGGCAGGTGGATCGCGCCGGGCACCGCGCTCCCGGCGACCAGCACCTCGCCGCCGCGCGTCACCACCTCGCGCACCAGCTCGTCGACCCCGTCGCCGGTCTCGTCGCTCTGGCGGAAGACGAGCAGCGGGAAGCCCGGCCCGACCAAAGCCATCGGCCCGTGGCGCACCTCCGCCGCGCTGAACGCTTCGGCGTGGAGCCCGCAGGTTTCCTTGAATTTCAGCGCCGCTTCCTGCGCCACCCCGAAGCCCAGCCCGCGCCCGATGACATAGAGCCCGCGCGCGTCCGCCAGCCGCTCGACCAGCGGGGACCAGTCGCTGTCCCACGCGGCGCGGAGCAGCGCCGGCGCACCGTCCAGCGCGGCGCGCAGTTCGGCGTCATCGGCCCATTCGGCGACGAGCTGGATCAGCGCGGCGAGGCTGGCGATATAGGATTTGGTCGCCGCCACGCTCAGCTCCGGCCCGGCGTCGAGCGGCAGCGTGGTATCGGCCAGCGCGGCGAGCGGCGAGGTGATGTCGTTGACCAGCGCGACGGTGCGTGCGCCGGCGTCGCGCGCCGCGGTCATCGTCGCGAGGATGTCGGGGCTGCGCCCCGATTGCGAGATGCCGATCGCCAGCGTGTCGGCCATCGCCGGCACCGTGCCATAGACCGACGCGACCGACGGCGCGGCGGAGGTGGTGAGCAGCCCGAGCCGGGTCTCGATCAGATATTTGGCGAAGGTCGCGGCATGGTCGGAACTGCCGCGCGCGCAGGTCAGCACGCCGCGCGGCGGCGCCGCGCGCAGTGTCTCGCCGAGCGCGGCCACCGTCGCGGCGTTGCGGGCGATCTGGCGCGCGACGACATCGGCGGCCTCGGGGGTCGCGCGATAGACCGAGGTGACCGACGGCGCCGCCGAGGTGGTGAGCACCTCGAGCCGCGTCTCGATCAGATATTTGGCGAAGGTCGCGGCGTGATCCGAGCTGCCGCGCGCGCAGGTCAGCACCCCGCGCGGCGGCGCCGCGCGCAACGCCGCGCCCAGCGTCGCGGCGCCGGCGGCATTGCGCGCGATCTGCTGCGCCACGACATCGGCCGCCTCGCGCGCCTCGGCGAACATGCGGGTCGATTCGGGTGAAGTCATGTCAGGTCACGCCCTCGTGTTGAGTTCGGCAACGAAGTCATAGGCGTCGCCGCGATACCAGCTCCGCGTCGCCTCGATCACGCGGCCATCCTCCAGGAAACCGCGCCGTTCGATATATAGGCCCGGCGCGCCGGGTTCGACATGCAGCAGCGCGGCCTGTTCGGCGTCGAACGACACCGCGCGGAGCCGCTGGAGCGCGCGCGCCGGGCGGTTCCCGGTCGCTTCGAGCGCGGCATAGAGCGAGCTTTCCACCGTCTCCGGCCCGGCGAGCCCGAAGCCCGCGATCGCCGAATATTCCAGCGCCATCGGCACGTCGTCGGCGAAGCGCACGCGGTGGAAGCGCAGCACCGGCGCGCCCGGGCTGAGCCCGAGCGTCAGTGATTCCTCGGGGGTCACCTCGCCCGCCGCGCGGAGCAGCCATTCGCTGCGCACCGCGCGGCCGCGCGCCGCCATATCCTCGGTGAACGAGCTGAGCTTGGCGAATTGCTTCTCGACGCGCCCGGCGACGAAGGTCCCCGCGCCCTGCCGCCGCACCAGCAATCCCTCGCCAACCAGGGTATCGAGCGCCTTGCGCACCGTGATCCGCGAGATCGCGAGGTCGCTCGCCAGCTCGCGTTCGGGGGGGAGCGCCTCATTGGGCTTGAGCACCTCGGCGCGCAGCGCATCGCGCAGCGCGGTTTCGAGCCGCCGGTACAGCGGCCCGCCCGATGCGCTCTCCAGCGACCCGATCGCGTCGGCGAGCAATGTCATAATGGTGGTTTCTCCCCCGCAGTCGCCAGTCTCTTAGTACCAATGCCGTACCACATGCCAGCCCCAATCTGTCAATGTGTGTCATTAAAATGAAAGAATCCCACTTGACGGTGCATTTGGTTATGACAATGATTGGGTATTGGTATGGAACCGGTCTTATCGGGGTTCGAGGCGAAAGACCTGAGAGGGGATGAGAGATGGGGTTCAGGGCATTTCTGGTCGGTACCGCGAGCGCCGCGGCGCTGCTGTCGGGGGTCGCGCAGGCGCAGCAGGCGTCCCCGGCGCCCGGGAGCGACAATAGCGACGACATCGTCGTCACCGGCATCCGCGCCTCGCTCGCCGCGGCGCTGGAGACCAAGCGCAAGTCGGACGCGATCGTCGATTCGGTGTCGGCGGAGGATGTCGGCAAATTTCCCAACACCAATGTCGCCGAGGCGCTGACCCTGGTGCCGGGCGTGACGGTCGACCGCCAGTTCGGCCAGGGCGAGAAGATCTCGATCCTCGGCACCGATCCGGCGTTAAACCGCACCTTGCTCAACGGGCAGACGGTCGCTTCGGCCGATTGGTTCATCCTCGATACGCCGGGGCGCACCTTCAATTACGCGCTGCTCGCGCCGCAGCTCGTCGGCAGCGTCGACGTCTACAAGACCCCCGAGCCGCGCATCGACGAGGGCTCGATCGGCGGCACGGTGATCGTCAACACGCGCAAGCCGCTCGATCTCAAGCCGCTGACGCTCGCCGCCTCGCTCGGCTATCTGTGGAACGATCGCTCGCGCAAGGGCGATATCCAGGGATCGGCGCTGGCGAGCTGGCACAACGATTCAGGCACCTTCGGGGTGCTGCTCGCCTTCCAGCGCGCCAAGGACCGGCTGCGCCGCGACGGGCTCGAAAGCTATGGCACGATGAAGGCCAATCAGTGGAACGGCGGCAATGCCGACAATCCGGTCAGCTCGATCGCCAACGGCACCTGCACCGGCGCCTGCGCGACGACGCTTGCCGCCAATCCCAATGCGGTGAGCCCCAACGCGTTCGGCACCTCCTTCTTTCAGCAGGATCGCGAACGGCTGAGCTATTCGGCGGTGGTGCAGTGGAAGCCGGTCGACAGACTGACGCTCGAAGCCAATTGGCTGAAGATCAAGGCGACCTACGACAATCTCAACCAGTCGATGTACGCTTTCCAGGGCAATACCTGGAACAGCCTCGGCGCGTTGAGCGGGATCACGGTCAACAACGGCGTCGTCACCAGCAGCTCGCTGACCAACGGGCTGAGCGTGCTCGACGTGCAATATCGCCAGGCCGAGATGCATTCCGATACCTATCAGTTCAGGGCGAACTGGAAGGACGATGCCTGGGATCTCAATCTCGAGGGCGGGCTGTCCGACGCCGACGGCGGCACCAAGAAGCAGGTGTTCCTCGAATTCCTCAACAAGGCGAGCTACACCGTCGACAATAGCGGCGCGCCGAACCGGCCGGGCAACCTCACCTATACCACCAATGTCCTGGGCAATCCGGCGGCATTCGTCACCGATCCGGGCTGGAGCGGCAATCTCGTCACCAAGCCGACCACCGACAAGGAGCGTTACGGCCAGGTCGATCTCGGCTTCAACTTCGACGGCGCGGTGAAAAGGCTGCAGTTCGGCTATAAATTCCGTCACCACGAAACCGGCCAATCCTATGCCGGCGTCTCTCTCAACGGGCTCGCCGTGGCGGCATCGGCGTTCGATCCGGCGCAGGCGCCGAGCAATTATCTGCGCGGCTTCGACGGCGCGGGGGATCAGATGCGCACCCGCTTCGTGATCAGCGGCAATTCGATGTACAATTACGTCACGTCGCTGCCCAACCTGCCGACCCCGTCGCAATTCGCCGCGCCCGAATTCGCTTCGGGCAATTGGTCGATCAAGGAGGACATCCACGCGGTCTACGGCCAGGTGAACGTCGAATCCGGCCCGCTGCGCGGCAATTTCGGCCTGCGCTACGTTCGCACGATCACCGACGGCGCCGGATTGGTGTGCCGCCCCGGCGCGTCGTGCAGCGCGCCGGGCGACTGGATGCTGCAGGGATCGCACAAGACCTATGAGAATGTGCTCCCCAGCTTCAACCTCGCGCTTTCGGTGCGCGACGATCTGATCCTGCGCTTCGCCGGGGCGGAAGTGGTCGCACGGCCCGACTATTCGGCGATGACCAGCTTCTTCTGGCTGTCGGATCAGGTGCTGACCGGCGCGGGCGGCAACCCCAATCTGAAGCCGTATCGCTCGGGCAACCTCAATGCCTCGATCGAATGGTATTTCCAGCGCCACGCGATCCTGTCGGCGGAGGTGTTCTACAAGAGCATCGACGATTACATTCTCTACCGCACCGCGCCGGAGAATTACTTCAACCAGTCGCAGGGCAAGGTCACCACCTATCAGATCAGCCGGCCGTATAATGCCGGCAATGCACAGGTGAAGGGCTTCGCGGTCGCCTATCAGCAGAACCTGCCTTACGGCCTCGGCATCCTCGCCAATTACACCTATTCGGATGGCAAGGGCATCGGCGGCGCCGATCTGCCGTATAATTCGCGGCATCAGGTGAGCGTCAGCCCGTTCTTCGAATCCGGGCCGGTGGCGTTGCGCGGCACGTGGACGTGGCGGTCGAAATATTTCACCGCGGTCGACCGCGGCGACAATATGTACGTCCGCAGCAGCGACAATCTCGACGTATCGGCGACCTATAAGTTCACCCCGGAGGTCAATCTGACGCTGGCGGGGATGAACCTCACCGATTCCGAATATTATGCTTATGCCAATACCCCGGCGCTGCCGCGCGGGGTCTATCGCAACGGGCGCAAGCTGATGGCGACGGTCAACGTCAACTTCTGACCGGCGCGGATGACGGGGTCGCTGCGCGTCAGGCCGGCGACCCCGTTTCCAATCGCGCCCGCCCCGCTATGTTTCCCTTTATGATCGCTGCCGGAGGGCGTGTGCATCCTCGCCGTCTCATTGCGCTTGCCCTGTTCGCGGCTGCCCCGGCGGCGGCGGCCGAGCCGTTGCTGCTCCCTGCGCCGGTCTCGGCCGAGGCGGGCAAGGGCGCCTTTGCAGTCGGCGCGGCAACCGTCATCGTCGTGCCGCCGGGGGATCGCGGCGCGCGCAACGCCGCCGAGCGGCTCGCGGAATGGACGCTGACGGCGCGCGGGCTCAGGCTTGCGATCGTAAGCGACGCCAAGGCGCCGGCGATCCGTTTTCGTCGCGGTGCGGCTGGGGCGGCCGAATCTTACGCGCTGGATATCGCCGCGAGCGGCGCGACGATCACCGCGCGTGACGATGCCGGGCTGCTCTATGGCGCGGTCAGCCTGTGGCAATATCTGACCCCCGATCGCGCGCGCGGCGCGGTTTCGATCCCAGCGGTCACGGTGAAGGACGCGCCGCGCTTCCGCTGGCGCGGGCTGATGCTCGATAGCGCGCGCAACTTCCAGTCGCCGGCCTATATCCGCCGCCTGCTCGACTGGATGGCGGTCAACAAGCTCAACACCTTCCACTGGCATCTCGTCGACGATCAGGGCTGGCGGCTCGAGATCCGCAAATATCCGCGGCTGACCGATGTTTCGGCGTGGCGCGTGCCTGCCACCGCCCCCGGCGCGCCACCGCTGCCGCGCACCGGGGGCTTCTATACCCAGGCCGAGGTGCGCGAGATCGTCGCTTATGCCGCGGCGCGCGGGATCACGATCGTCCCCGAAATCGAGATGCCCGGCCACGCGCTCTCGGCATTGCGCGCCTATCCGCGGCTCGGCACCGGGGCGGCGATCCCCGCCGGGGTCGAATCCGATTGGGGGGTGTTCCCCTGGCTCTACAGTACCGACGATGCGACCTTCGCTTTCCTCGAGGATGTGCTGCGCGAGGTGATGGCGTTGTTCCCGTCGCGCTACATCCACGTCGGCGGCGACGAGGCGGTGAAGGACCAGTGGAAAGCCTCGCCCGCCATCCAGGCGAAGATGAAATCGCTCGGCATCGCCGACGAGGATGCGCTGCAAAGCTGGTTCATCCGGCGGATGCAACGCTTCCTCGCCGCCAACGGGCGGCGGCTGATCGGGTGGGACGAGATATTGCAGGGCGGCATCGCGCCCGAAGCGACGGTGATGTCGTGGCGCGGGATTGACGGCGCGGTGGCGGCGGCCAAAGCGGGGCATGATACGGTGCTGAGCCCGTCGCCCGCGCTCTATCTCAACCACCGCGAGGGCTATGGCCCGCTCGAGCCGCCCGCGCGCGGCGACAGGATCGATCTGCGCAGCGTCTATGGCTTCGATCCTGCCCCGGCGGCGATCCCGGCCGAGGCGCGCGGGCATATCCTTGGCGTACAGGCCAATCTGTGGACCGAACATGTGCGAACCGAGCCGCGTGCGTCGTGGATGCTGTTCCCCCGCGCCAATGCGCTGGCCGAGGTGGCGTGGTCGCCCGAGCGGAGTCGCGATTTCGGCGGCTTCGTCGCGCGGCTGGTGCCGCAGCTCGATCGGATGCGCGCGCTCGGGCTGGAGCCGTCGGCGAGTTCGTTCACGGTGACGCCGACGGTCGATTTCTCCCCCGGCGGGACGCAGGCGAAGGTCGCGCTGGCAAATGCCGCCGGGCTGCCGATCCGCTATACGATCGACGGCAGCGCGGTGATCGCCGCCTCGCCGCTGTACGCCGCGCCGCTGACGCTGCCCTTGGCGACACGGCTGCGTGCGGCGGCGATGCTCGGCGACCGTGCGCTGGCCGGCGCGATCGACACGACGATCGACCTGGCGTCGGTTCGTCGGCAGACCGACGAGCAGCTCGCTACCTGCACCGACAAGGTCAAGCTGGCGGTGGAGGATGATGCCCCCGCGAACGGCGCACGCGCCTCGTTCCTCACCGATATCCTCAATCCGTGCTGGCTCTATCGGGATGCCCCGGCCGGCGGCGCGAAACAGATCGCGCTGACCGTCGGGCAATTCCCGTTCAACTTTCAGATCGGCGCCGATCTCGCCGCGATTCGCTTCCGCGCGCCCGAAACTCCCGACGGCGAATTTGAGGTGCGCGCGGGGTCGTGCGACGGGGAGCGTATTGCGGTGCTGCCGCTCGCCCCGGCGCGCGGCAACCCGGCGCTCACCCGGCTGGTCGCGCCGCTCCCGCCGCGCGCCGCGAAGGAGACATTGTGCATCACCTATACGGCGCGCGGGGTGAACCCGATGTGGGGGTTGAAGCAGGTGGAATTGCTGCCGTGACGCGGACGGTGACCTTGCACGCGCCCTTTGCCGGGTGGTTCGCGCCGCTCGACGAGGTGCCCGATCCGGTGTTCGCCGAACGGATGATGGGCGACGGCTGCGCGATCGATCCGATCGAGGGCGAGCTGCGCGCACCCGCCGATGCCACGGTGATCGCGGTGCCAGCGACCGCGCATGCCGTGACGCTGCGGCTCGATAACGGTGCCGAGCTGCTGATCCATGTCGGGCTGGAGACGGTCGCGCTCGGCGGGCAGGGGTTTACCGCGCTGGTCGCCGCCGGGGCGCGGGTCGCCGTGGGCGATGTGTTGCTGCGCTTCGATCTCGACGCGGTGGGGGAGGCGGCCAAGGCGCTGATCACCCCGATCGTCGTCGCCAATGAAGGTTATGCGCTCCGCCTCGATGCACCCGGCCGCGCGGTCGCGGCCGGTGACGCGATCGGGGTCATCGAGGGCGAAGCCGCTGCCGTCGGCGCGCCGGCCGCGGTCAGCTATAGCCGCAGCGTGCCGGTCGCGGCGGCGCACGGCATCCACGCCCGGCCGGCGGCGCGGATCGCCGCCGCGCTGCGTCCGTACACCGCCGAGGTGACGCTGCATCTCGGCGCGAAAAGCGCCAATGCGCGTAGCACGGTGGCGTTGCTCGGCCTCGGGGTGCGCGCGGGCGAAACCGTGACGATCGCCGGTGCGGGCGACGACGCGCATGCCGCGGTCGATGCGGTGGCCGGGCTGATCCTCGCCGGGCTGGGCGAGACGGCGGACGCCGCGCCGGTGCCACCCGCGCCGCCCGCCGGCCGTGCGGTGACCGCCGCGCCGGGGCTGGCGATCGGGCAGGTGCTGCAGCTCCGCGCGGTCGATCTGGCGGTGCCGCACGACGGCGCCGGTGTTTCGGCGGAACGCGCCGCGCTGGCCGAGTCGCGCGCGGCGGTGGCGGAGGCGTTGGGCGGCGGCAATCGCGCGGCGGCGGAGATCGCCGAAGCGCACCGCGCCTTGCTCGCCGATCCCGAGCTTGCCGCGGTGGCCGAGCGGGAAATCGCCGCCGGGCGCAGCGCGGCCTTCGCGTGGCGCACCGCGACGCGCGCCGCCGCCGCAGCGATCCGCGCCACCGGCGATGCCTTGCTGATCGAGCGCGTCGCCGATCTCGCCGATCTCGAACGGCAGGTGATCGCGCGGCTGCTCGGCAGTGACGCACCACTGGTGCCGGCGCTGGCCCGCGACACGATCCTGATCGCGGAGGATCTGCTGCCGTCGCAATTCCTTGCGCTCGATCGCGCGCGGCTGGCGGGGATCTGCACCGCCGCCGGCGGGCCGACCGCGCATGTCGCGATCCTCGCCGCCGCCGCGGGCGTGCCGATGCTCGTCGCGGCGGGGCCGGGGGTGCTCGACATCCCAGACGGGCGCACCGTGATCCTCGATGCCGATCGTGCCTTGCTTGACGACGATCCCGGGGTCGGCGCGCTGGCCGCGGCAAGCGAGCGGCTGGCGACGGCGCGCGATCGCCGCGCGCGCGATCTCGCCGCCGCCGGCGCGCCGGCCGAGACCGCGGACGGCACGCGGATCAAGGTTTTCGCCAATTTCGGCGCGGTCGCTGAAGTGGCGGGTGCGGTCGCGGCGGGCGCCGAGGGCTGCGGCTTGCTGCGCACCGAATTCCTGTTCCTGGAGCGTGCGACCGCGCCCGACGAGGCGGAGCAGCGCGATATCTATCGGCGCATCGCCACCGCGCTCGGCGATCGTCCGCTGATCGTCCGCACGCTCGATATCGGGGGCGACAAGCCCGTCCCTTATCTGCCGATGCCGGCGGAGGAAAATCCCGCGCTCGGGGTGCGCGGGGTGCGGCTGAGCCTCGCACGGCCCGATCTGATGCGCACGCAATTGCGCGCGATCCTCTCGGCGATGCCGACGGCGCAATGCCATATCATGCTGCCGATGGTGGTCGATCTCGCCGAGCTGCGCGCGGTCCGCGTGCTGCTCGACGCGGCGCGCGCCGCGCTCGGCATCGCCGCGCCGGTGCCCTTGGGGGTGATGATCGAGACCCCCGCCGCGGCGATGCTCGCCGATCAGCTGGCGAGCGAGGCGGATTTCCTGTCGGTGGGCACCAACGATCTGACGCAATATGCGCTCGCCAGCGATCGCGGCAACGCCGGGGTGTCGGCCAAGCTCGATGCATTGCACCCCGCCGTATTGCGGCTGATCCGCGAAGTCGGGCGCGGTGCGAAGGCGCACGGGCGCTGGGCGGGTGTTTGCGGCGGGCTCGCCTCCGATCCGCTTGCCGCGCCGATCCTGATCGGGCTGGGGATGACCGAATTGTCCGCGACCCCGGCGGCCATCCCGGCGCTCAAGGCGGCGATCCGCGGGGTGGCGGCGGCCGATTGCGTCGCGCTTGCCGACCGCGCGTGCGCCGCGGCCAGCGCCGATGAAGTGCGCGCGATCGCCAGCGAGGTGACGTCATGACGTTCAGGCCTGCCACCTTGCTCAGCCGGCTCCAGCCGCTCGGGCGTGCGCTGATGCTGCCGATCGCGGTATTGCCGGTCGCGGCGCTGCTGCTGCGGCTCGGGCAGCCCGATCTGCTCGACCTGCCGTTTATCGCCACCGCGGGCAATGCGATCTTCGCCAATCTCGGGCTGCTGTTCGCCGCGGGCGTCGCGGTCGGGCTAGCGCGCGGCAATCACGGCGCGGCGGCGCTCGCCGGGGTGGTCGCCTATCTTGTCGCGACCGAGGGGGCGAAGGCGTTGCTCGCGCTCCCGCCGACGCTCGCGACGAGCGATCCCGCGTTGCAGGCGGCATGGCGCGCGAAGGAGATCGCCAAGCTCAGCGTGCCGGCGGGGATTCTTGCCGGGCTCGTCGCGGGTGCGCTCTACAACCGCTTCTCCGATATCAAGCTGCCCGATTATCTCGCTTTCTTCGCCGGGCGGCGGTTCGTCCCGATCGTCGCGGGGCTGGCCGGGCTGCTCGGCGCGGCATTGTTCGGCTGGGGCTTTCCGTGGTTCGAGGGCGCGATCGACGTGCTGTCGCAATGGGTGGTGCGCGCCGGCCCGATCGGTCTTTTCTTCTACGGCCTGCTAAACCGCCTCCTGCTGGTCACCGGGCTCCACCATATCATTAACAATATCGCCTGGTTCGTGATCGGCGATTTCCACGGCAAGACCGGCGATATCGCGCGCTTCTTCGCCGGCGATCCGCGCGCGGGGGCGTTCATGGCCGGATTCTTCCCGGTGATGATGTTCGGGCTGCCCGCTGCCTGCCTCGCTATGTACCGCGCCGCTGCGCCGGAGCGGCGCAAGGCGGTGGGGGGGATGTTGCTCAGCCTGGCGCTCACCTCGTTCCTCACCGGGGTAACCGAGCCGATCGAATTCACCTTCATGTTCCTCGCCCCGGTGCTTTACGCGGTTCATGCCGTGCTGACCGGCGTGGCGATGGTGGTGATGGATGCGCTGGGGGTGCGGCTCGGGTTCGGCTTCTCGGCCGGCCTGTTCGATTATGTGCTCAACTACGGGCTCGCCACCCGGCCGCTGATGCTGCTGCCGGTTGGCGCGGTCTATTTCGCGATCTATTACGCCGCCTTTGCTTGGTGCATCCGCCGCTTCGACCTCAAGACGCCGGGCCGTGAGGCCGAAACGATCGTCTCATCGGGCGTTGTGGCAGCGGGGACGCGCGGCGAGCGCATCGTCACGGCGCTCGGCGGGGCGGCGAACGTGCGCAGCGTCGACGCCTGCACCACGCGGCTACGGCTGGTGGTGGCGGATCAGGCGCGGATCGACGAGGCCGGGCTCAAGGCGGAGGGCGCGCGCGGGGTGCTGCGGCTCGCCGACGGCGGGTTGCAGGTGGTGTTCGGCCCGATCGCCGATCAGATCGCGGGCGAGACGCGCGCGGCGATGTCGCTCCCGCAATCGGTGGCGGCGGTCCCGGTGTCGGTGGAGGAGGAGGCCGCCTATCCCGCGATCCGCCGCGCGCTCGGCGAGGGCAACGTCGTCGCGCTGTTGCCGCGCGGCACGCGGCTGATCGCGACCCTGCGCGATCCGGCGCTGGCGGACGAGACGGCGTTGCATGCCGCCGGCGTGCGGCTGGTGGCACGCCAGCCCGAGAGCGAGAAGCTCCACCTGTTACTCCAACCCCCCGTCATCCCCGCGTAGGCGGGAATGACGGGTTGGCTCGGGCTACTTCATCCCCTTCGCGACCTGCTCCGCGCGTTCCATCACGCGCAGCACATTGCCGCCGGCGAGCTTGGCGATATCCGCGTCGGACCAGCCGCGCCGCATCAGTTCCTCGAACAGCTTGGGATAGGTCGAAACGTCTTCGAGCCCGACCGGCAGCGGATGCCCGACCCCGTCGAAATCGGAGCCGATCCCGACATGATCATGCCCGGCAATCTTCGCGACATGCTCGATATGATCCGCGACTTCGCTCAGCGTCACCGCGGGCTCGGGATGCTCCTTGAGCCACGCGGCATAAGCCTCGGCGGCTTTGTCCGGCTGGCCGATATAGAGCCCGCGGAACGGCGGGGCGTTGAGCCGGGTCTTTTCCGCCGCCGAATCCGCCGCCCAGCGGCGCGACTTGTCCGAAACATAAGCCGGGGCGAAATCGACCATCACTACCCCGCCGTTCGCCGGGAGCAGCCGCAGCACATCGTCCGAGACGTTGCGCGGGTGATCGTTGACCGCGCGCGCGCCCGAGTGGGAGAAGATCACCGGCGCCTTGGTCGTGGCGAGCGCGGCGCGCATCGTCGCCTCGCTGACATGCGACAGGTCGACCAGCATCCCCAGCCGGTTGAGTTCGAGCACCACCTGCTTGCCGAAATCGGTGAGGCCATTGTGCTTGGGATCGTCGGTCGCCGAATCCGCCCAGTCGATCGTGCGCGAATGCGTCAGCGTCAGATAGCCCGCGCCGAGCGCGGCATAGGTGCGCAGGATCGACAGATTGCCGTCGATCTGCCCGCCGCCCTCGACCCCCATCATCGAGGCGATCTTGCCCGCGGCATGCGCGCGGCGCACGTCGGCGGCGGTGCGCGCCAAGGCGAAGGTCTCGGGGTAACGCGCGACGATCGACTTCACGAGATCGATCTGTTCCAGCGTCTGCTCGACCTGCTCCTTGCCCGGCAGATCGGCCGAGACATAGACCGACCAGAATTGGCCGCCGAGCATCCCGCGCCGCAATCGCGCGATATCGGTGTCATAGGGCTCGCCCTTGACCTGCGAGAGATCCCTGAGGTCGATCGTCCAGCGCTTGTCGCCCTCGCGGTCGCGCAGCGCCTCGGGCCAGTCGTTATGCCCGTCGATCAGCGGAGTCGCGCGCAGGATGCGGGCGACCCGCGCGGCATAATCCTGCGCCGCCGCCGGGATCGGCAGCAGCGCGACGCACAGAGCGGCGGTCAGCGCCGCAACAGGCGCGCGCCTCACGCAGCGGCCATCGAGCTTGCCTCGGCCGGGGCTTTGCCGGCGCGGCGCTTGCCGTCGTAGATGAATTCGGTGCCGTCGAGGTCGATCAATGGAAATTCGTCCTTTTCCCGCCAGTAATCCTGATTGTGCATCCATTCCGGCTTGTCGCCGCGCACCGGCATCTTATCGAGCCCGCGCATCAGATAGCCGGGGTTGAAATTGCCCGCGTCGATCCACGGCAGCAGCGGCATATCCCTGTCTTCGTCGCGTAATGCGACGTCGACGCGTTTCGCGTTGAGCGCGTCCATATGGTTGAGCAGCCGGCAGACGAAATCGCCGAGCATGTCGACCCGCAGCGTCCAGCTTGCGCGGAAATAGCCCATTACCCAGGCGAGGTTGGGCACGCCGGTGAACATCATCCCGCGATAATTGACCGTCTCGTGCCAATCGACCGCGCGGCCGTCGACCGAGAAGGGGATGCCGCCCATCATCGAGAAATGGAATCCGGTCGCGGCGATGATGATATCGGCCTCGATCAAGTCGCCCGATTTGGTGCGGATGCCGGCCTCGGTGAAATGGTCGATCTCGTCGGTGACGACATCGACCTTGCCCGCCGCCACCGCGCGGAACAGATCGCCGTCGGGGACGAACGCCAGCCGCTGCTGCCATACGCGATAGCGCGGGGTGAAATCGGGCTCGAAGCGGAAATCCTCTCCGGCATAGGCGCGGATCAGTGCCTTCAATTCCTCGAACACCACATCGGGCTCGTTCTGGCAGCGCAGTGTGAGCTGATCCTGATCGTGCATCACCTGCGCGCGGACGACGCGGTGGACGGTCGGTTCGTCGATGCCGATCTGGCGCAGCCGGTCGGCGAGCTCGTTCTGGTTGGGTGCGCAGAAGAAATAGGTCGGCGAGCGCTGGAGCATCGTGACATGCGCGGCTTTCTCCGCCAGCGCCGGGACGACGGTGGCCGCGGTTGCGCCCGAGCCGATCACCAGCACGCGCTTGCCGGCATAATCGATCGCCGGGTCCCATAATTGCGCGTGGAGGAACAGCCCGCGATAATCCGCCCGCCCCGGCCAGTCGGGGATGTACGGCGTTTCGTGGTCGTAATAGCCTTGGCACATCCACAGGAAATTGCAGGTGAAGGAGAGGGTGGCGCCGTCCGCCTTGCGCAACGCGTCGACATGCCACAGATTTTCCGCGCTCGACCAGCGGCACGCGGTGATGCGGTGGCCGTAGCGAATGTGGCGGTCGATGTGATTCTCGGCGATCACCTCGCCCATATATTTCAATATCTCCGCCCCGCTGGCGATCGGGGCGCCGATCCACGGCTTGAACCTGTAGCCAAAGGTGTAGAGATCCGAATCCGATCGCACGCCGGGATATTTGTGGGTTTCCCACGTCCCGCCGAACGTGTCCTTCGCCTCCAGCACCAGATAGCTTTTCTCCGGGCATTGATCCTGGAGATGGAAAGCCGATCCGATGCCGGAAATGCCGGCGCCGACGATCAGCACGTCGACATGGGTGGGCGCGAGATCGTTCTGCTGCACCGTGCCTCTCCTTTATCTCTAAAGGACAGGCTAGTGTTTATTCGCCCGCGATCAAGGGCGCGCGACCTCGAACGGCAGCGTGTACCCCTCCATCCGCTGGCGGATCAGCTTCTTGTCGATCTTGCCGGTCGCGCCGAGCGGGATTTCGGGGACGAACAGCACGTCGTCGGGCATCCACCATTTGGCGATCTTGCCATCGAGATAGGCGTTGAGATCGTCCCGGCATGCGTTCGCGCCGGGCTTGAGCTGGCACAAGAGGATCGGCCGCTCGTCCCATTTCGGGTGCGCGACCCCGATCACCGCCGCGAGCGCGACCGCGGGGTGGCCGGTCGCGATATTCTCGATCTCGATCGAGCTGATCCACTCGCCGCCCGATTTCACCACGTCCTTGGCGCGATCGGTGATCTGCATATAGCCCTTGTCGTCGATCGTGGAGACGTCGCCCGTGTCGAAAAAGCCCTCCGCATCGAGCACCTCGCCGCCCTCGCCGCCGAAATAGGAGGCGACGATCGTCGGACCCTTGATCATCAGCCGGCCCGGGGTCTTGCCGTCGTGCGGCAAGCGGTTGCCCGCATCGTCGGTGAGCTTGAGCTCGAGCCCGGCGAGCAGCCGCCCCTGTTTGGTGGCATAGTGGACCCGCGCATCCTTATCCATCGCCGCCACCTCGGCCGAGGGCGAGGAAATGGTCGCG
This sequence comes from Sphingomonas sp., assembly GCA_017849555.1. Classification (GTDB taxonomy): domain Bacteria; phylum Pseudomonadota; class Alphaproteobacteria; order Sphingomonadales; family Sphingomonadaceae; genus Sphingomonas; species Sphingomonas lycopersici. The sequence goes on from JAFIGU010000030.1 coordinate 15,229, forward strand.
AGCGGCGAGGTTTCGGTCATTCCCCAGCCCTGGATCACCTCGACGCCATAATCGTCGCCAAAGGTGCGGATCAGCATCTCGGGCACCGCCGACCCGCCGATCACGACGCGCTTCAGCCCGCCGAGCCCGCGTCCGCTCGATTTGAGATAGTGCAGCACGCCCTGCCAGATCGTCGGCACCGCGGAGGAGAAGGTGATCTCCTCCTCCTCGATCAGATTGACGAGCGATTCGCCGTCCATCCTCTGCCCGGGCAGCACCAGCTTGGCGCCGACCGCAGGGGCGGAATAGACCATCCCCCAGGCGTTGGCGTGGTACATCGGCACGACCATCAGCACATTGTCGCGCGCCGAAAGCGCCAGCGCATCGGCCTGCAAGGTCATCAGCGCGTGGATGAAATTGGAACGGTGCGCGTAGAGCACGCCCTTGGGATTGCCCGTCGTCCCCGAGGTGTAGCAGAGGCCGCAGGCGGTATTCTCGTCGAACCCGCCCCAGGTGAACTCGGCCGGCTCGCCCGCGATCCAGCTTTCGAAGGCGGTCGCGGCATAATCGGTCTTGGGCAGATCGGTGGCATCGCACAGAAAGATGACGCGCTCGATCGTCGGCGCTTGCGGGAGAAGCTGGCCGACCAGCTCGGCGCAGCTCGGATCGGCGAACAGGATGCGATCCCCGGCGTGATTGGCGATATAGGCGATCTGCTCGAGGAACAGCCGCGGGTTGAGGGTGTGGAGCACCGCGCCCATGTTCGCCGCGCCATACCAGACCGCGAGATGGCGGGCGGAATTCCACCCCATCGTCGCGACGCGATCGCCGGGGCGGATGCCGGCACGTGCAAGGCCGCTCGATACGCGCTTGGCGGCGGCGTGGAGCGCGGCATAATTGTCGCGCGTCACGACGCCATTGGCATCGCGCGACACGATCTCGCGCGCGCCATGCCACGTCGCCGCGTGATCGAGGAACTTATCGACCGTCAGCGCGCCATGCTGCATCAACCCGAGCATTCGTGACCTCTCCTCATTCTCGCTTTGCCGCGAGAATAGGGGAAGTGTGCGTTATGCGAAAGCCCTGAAACTTAGGTTACGAAGTATTTAGCTGATCCAATACCAGATGCCAGCGCGCCACCCGGTGAGCGGGATATGCGCCCATGTCGCGACCAGCCACACGACCAGCCCGCCGGCAAGCGCGTGCATCCCGAACCCGCCGAAGCGCGCGCGGCCGGCGGCGATCGCGGCGAACGGCCAATAGCTCGTCCGTTCTTGCCAGACGCGCCAGAAATCGGGCTGGAGCGTCGCCTTCTTCCGGTCCTGGAAGGCGGCGCCGACCAAAGCGAGAATGATGATCGCGATCGCGACGATGATGTTGGACGGTTCGGGATAGACCAGGATGTGCGCCGCGCCCCACAAGGCGAAGGCCCACATCATCGGGTGACGCGTCACCGCGAAGACGCCGCGCGCCGCGGGCACCTCGCCGGTCGCCGCCTGCGGCAGCGCCGGGTTGCGGATCAGCGATCCCATCAGGAGGATGCTGGCGATCAGCATCACCGCGGTCGCGATCGCCCAGGAGAGGTCGCCCGCGATCCACAAGGGCGCGCCGGGCGGGGCGGCGCGATAGGCGATAATCAGCCAGATCAATGTCGCAAAGGCGACGAGGCTGTAGAGCGCGAGAAATCCGCGCTCGCCGAGGCGCGCGACGAGCGGCGCGCGCAGCGGATGCGACAGCAGGAAATGCGTCCCGACGAATGCGGCCGCCGCCGCCAGCACATTGCCCATCGCATCCTCCAATCGTCGTCGTGCCGGGTCGAGCCCGGCACGACGAAAAGCGATTTTACTGCACGCCGTGCATCCACTTCTTGAGCGGCCAGGAGAGCAGGAACAGCACCACGCCCAGCCCGATCGCGACCAGTGCGATCGTCGTGAAGGTGTGGGTATAGGTATCGAGGCTGACCTTGAGATTGGTCACCTGCCCGCCGACCGTCTCGACGCTGGCGAATTGCGCCACGACGCCCGCGACATATTGCGCGACCGAGATCGACAGGAACCACACCCCCATCATCAGCCCGACGACGCGCGCGATCGACAATTTGGTGATCATCGACAGCCCGACCGGAGAGATGCACAATTCGGCGGCCGAATGGATCACGTAGAGCCCGGCGAGCCACCACAGCCCGACCTTGTAATCCGGGCCGACGAAGGTCGATCCCCAGACGAGGAACAGAAATCCCGCCCCGACCCCCATCAGCGCGACCGAGAATTTGATCGGGATCGAGGGTTCCCACCCGCGCCGGGCGAGCCAGCCCCACAAGGCGCTCATCACCGGCGCGAGCAGGACGATCGACAGCGGGTTGAAATTCTGCGTTTGCGGCGCGGAAAGCGAGAACAGCCCGAACACGCTGCGATCGGTGTTGCGATCGGCGAACAGGGTGAGGCTCGATCCGGCCTGTTCGAACAAGGTCCAGAAGACGACGTTGAAGACGATCAGCACCATCGCGGCGAGCATCATCTCGCCTTCCTTGCGGCTCCCCTTGACGAACGACCAGACGAGGATCGCGGGGACCGAGACGATGAAGGTGCCGAACAATAGCTGGCCCATCAGCGGCAGCGTCGCGAGATAGCCGATGAAGCCGGCGCCGGGCGCGGCTTTTTCGGTCGTCATCAGATTCTGGAACAGGAAATAGAACAGCGGCACCGCGAGGATCGCGAGTACGTAGATGATCAGCGCCGGATCGCGCCCCTCGCGCTGCGGCGGGTTGCCATAAGCGTCGAGCCGCCCGCCGTGGAAGCTGATCATCGCATAGGAGATCAGCATCGCCACCCCGGCAAGCCCGAGCCCGGCGGGCCAGCCGATCGTATCGGCGAAGGCGGCGCAGAGGAACTGGCCGAGGATCGAGCCCGTGTTGATCCCCATGTAGAAGATCGTGAAGCCGGCGTCGCGCCGACGGTCGCCCTGCTGGTAGAGTTCGCCGACCATCGTCGAGATGTTGGGCTTGAAGAAGCCGTTACCGACCGAGACGAGCGACAGCGCGATCAGCAACACCATCAGCATGAGCGGATTGTGCTCCGCCTGCTCGCTGAAATGGCCGGCGGCGACACGGTGCGCCTCCTGCCCGTTGGCGGCGAGCAGCGACAGGCTGCCGTCGCCATTGCCGCGCATTGTCAGCTTCTCGCCGCCGTAGATCAGATGGCGCGCCTCGTTGGGATCGCTGGTCGGCGCGTCGCGGAAATTCTCGACCACCACCTCATAGCGCTGGCCGTCGATCACCTGATAGGGTTTGGCCGGCGCTCCGCCGAAGGCGAGCGTGAAATAGCCCACCGCCATCATCAGCGCGCCAAAGCGCACCGCGCGTTTCGAGCCGAGATATTGGTCGGCGAGCAACCCTCCGACCAGGGGGGTGAGGTACACCAGCGCGGTATAGCCGCCGTAGAGCCCGGTCGAGGCGCGGTCGCCGAGCACGAAATGCTTGGTGAGATAGAGCGTCAGCAGCGCCCGCATCCCGTAATAGCCGAACCGCTCCCACATCTCGGTGCCGAACAGCCAGAACAGCGGCCGGGGGTGGCCGAACCACGTTCGCTCCGCCGCCGGATTGATATGGGTGATGTCCGGCTCGCGCGGGCTGTCCGCGGTCGGGGTGTCCACCATTTGCGCCTGTCTTCCCTGAAATCTCGTTGCAACGGAAACTAGCGGCAAAGTGTCACGTGTAAATATGTGCGTGCGACCGCCTTGCCTCTTCCGTCATGCCGGGCTCGGCCCGGCATCCAGAGCCACAAAGACGATCGCGCGAGGCTCTGGATGCCGGGTCGAGCCCGGCATGACGACGCGGGCGGGAATCTGGGTTTCGCCGATGCGCGTTCCGTCCTAGGGCATCGGGCATGTTCAACGATCGTTCGACCCCGCTGTCGCTGCTCTCCTCCCGCCGCTCGGGCAAGCCGCGCGATCTCGTCGCGCCGGGGCCCGATGTCGCGGCGCTCGAGCAGATGTGCGCGATTGCGGCGCGCACCCCCGATCACGGCAAACTCGCGCCGTGGCGGTTCGTGATCGTCGCGCCGGAGGCGCGCGCGGCGCTGGCCAAGGTCATCACCGATGCCTTTCGCGCCGAACGACCCGAGGCGAGGCGGATCGAGATCGAGGCGCTGGAGCAATTCGCGCATCAGGCGCCGGCGCTGGTGGTGGTACTGTCCTCGCCGCGGTCGGAGAGCCATATCCCCGTGTGGGAACAGGAATTGTCTGCCGGCGCGGCGTGCATGAACCTGCTCCATGCGGCGCACGCGATGGGTTTTGCCGGCGGATGGTTGACTGGCTGGGCGGCCTTTTCCGATCGGGTGCGCGACGCCTTCGGCGCGGCGCCGGAGCGGATCGCCGGCTTCGTGTTCATCGGCACGCCGGGCAAGCCGCTCGAGGAGCGTCCCCGTCCCGATACGGGAGCGGTGACAAGCCATTGGCACGGATAGGACTCGATTTCTGCCTCAGTTGCTGTATTAAGGCAGCATGACAGCGCTCAGCAACGAGGACAGCCCGGTTTACATCCGCCTTCGGGCGACGATCGCCTCGGGCATCCTGCGTGGCGATTATCGTGCGGGCGACCAGCTCCCCTCGGTGCGCGCGCTGGCTGCCGAGCATGGCGCCAACCCGCTGACCGTCGCCAAGGCCTATCAGAGCTTTCAGGACGACGGCTATGTCGAGGTGCGGCGCGGGGTCGGGATGTTCGTCCTCCCCGGCGCCTCGGAACGGCTGCGGATGGCCGAGCGCGACTCCTTCATGCAAAACCAATGGCCGCGGATTCGCGACCATATCGACCTGCTCGGGCTCGATCTCACCGATCTGATGGCGGGCGCGTAAGCGGCAGCGCCGCGTCAAGCGCGCCATCCCTTTTCTCAAAGTGCCTTATCGCTCGTCGCGCTCGTCCGGCGGGGCGAAGCGGTGCTCGTCGATCCATTCGTGCTGCTCGACGATCCACGCCCGCACTGGGCGGCCGCTGCCGTCGCGTGCGGGGGCGAAGCGGAAGCGTTGCTGGATCAGGCGGCAGGTGGTGTCGTCGAGCGCGGCGCTGCCGCTCGATCGGGTGACGTCGCATTGCTTCACCCGCCCGTCGACATCGACGAGATAGCGCACCGCGACCGTGCCGCTGATCCCGGCGCGGCCCGCCTCGGCGGGATAGTCCGAATCCTTGAGCCGCCCGCTGCGCCATTGCGGGCCGATGCCGTCGCCATTGCCTCCCCCGCCGCGGCCGCTGCCCACCCCGCCTGCGCCGGTGCCGGGGCCGGCGATATCGCTCGCGCCGGTCGTCGCCTGCGCGCCGGTATCGGGCTTGGGCGCGGTGACCACCACCGGCGGGACGGGAAGCGGGATGACCGGGGTCGGCGCGACGACCGGGGTCGCCTTGGAGCGCAAATTGGGGGGCGAGGGGCTGCCCTTGGCGGCGGTGCTGTGGCGCGGCGGTGGCGGCGGGATGCGTTCGGGCGGCGGCGGTGGTGGGGGCGGGGCGACGCCGAACACCGCCATGCTGCGCTCGACGACATGCGGCAGATGGACGGTGAGCCCGCTCAGCAACAGCCAGAACATCAGCGCCTGCACCCCGCCCGCGGCCAGCGCGGCGACGAGGCGAGAGCGGTTTTCCGGCGCGGCGATCGTCCAAGTCACCGTGCCATAACGCACGGAATGGATGAACGTCGCGTGAGTCGAGAGGTTTGGGTTGGCAGCCCGAAGTGGCCGTCACCGCGGCTCAGGGCTGGGGTAGCGGGAAACTAAAAAGCGTCGGCGGACAGCCGATAGAGCCCGCTCGCACCCGCCTCCGCCGCAGCGACCTGCCCCATCGCCTCGGGCAGCACCTGCGCGAGATAGAAAGCCGCGATCGCGCGGCGCGTCTCGCCCGGCGCATCGTCGGCGCTTTCGCGGGCGAGCCGCTCGACCAGCCAGCCGGTGGTGGCGATCGACAGCATGTTGAGGAACGGATAGCTCGCCGCGAGCCGGTCGTCGGCATCGGCGGTCTGCAGCCGGCGCCCGACGCGCTCGCACGCATCGACCAACGCGATCAGCCCGGCGTCCTTCGCCTCGGCGCGGATATCGGCGATCAGCGCGGCGAAGGCGGCGCCGTTCGACAGTGCGAGCTTGCGCCCGACCAGATCGGCGGCCTGGATGCCGTTGGTGCCCTCGTAAATCGGGGTGATCCGTGCCTCGCGGAAATATTGCGCCGCGCCGGTTTCCTCGATGAACCCCATCCCGCCGTGGATCTGCACCCCGAGGCTGGCGACCTCGTTGCCGAGATCGGTGGCGTGCGCCTTGGCGAGCGGCGTGACCATTTCGAGCCGGTCCTTCGCCGCCGCGTCGCCCAGCCCCGCGCGGTCGACCTGCCCCGCCGCATAATAGACCAGCGCGCGTGCCGCGAGCGTCTGCGCCTTCATCCGCATCAGCATCCGCCGCACGTCGGGATGCTCGATGATCGCGGTCGGCTGGCCGTCGCGGGTGCCCTGGATACGCTCGCGGGCATAATCGACCGCCTTTTGTGTCGCGGCCTCCGCCACCTGCACGCCCTGCAAGCCGACGTTGAGCCGGGCGTTGTTCATCATCGTGAACATCGCGCGCATCCCGCCGTGCTCGGCGCCGATCAGATGCCCGATACAATCGTCATTGTCGCCGAACGAGAGGACACAGGTGGGCGAGGCGTGAAGCCCCATCTTATGCTCGATCGAAACGACGCGGACGTCGTTGAACGCGCCGGGATTGCCCTCGGCATCGAGCCGGAATTTGGGGACGAGGAACAAGGAGATGCCGCGCGTGCCCGCCGGGGCATCGGGGGTGCGGGCGAGGACGAGGTGGACGATATTGTCCGCCATGTCGTGATCGCCGAACGAGATGAAGATCTTGGTTCCCTTGATCGACCAGCTGCCGTCGCCGCGCGGGGTGGCCATCGATTTGAGCGCGCCGACATCGCTCCCGGCCTGCGGCTCGGTGAGGTTCATTGTCCCGGTCCATTCGCCGGTGGTGAGCCGCGGCAGATAGGCTGCCTGCTGCTCGGGCGAGCCGTGGTGGGTCAGTGCCTCGATCGCGCCGACCGTCAGGATCGGGCACAAGGCGAAGCCCATATTGGCGGTGCCGAGCGTCTCCAGCACCGCGGTCTGGATCGCGAAGGGCAGGCCCTGTCCGCCGAATGCCTCGGGCGCGCCGATCGTGCCCCAGCCACCCTCGACGAAGGCGCGATATGCTTCCGGGTAACCCGCTGGCATCACCACCCCTTCAGGAGTCCATTTCGCCCCGACCGTATCGCCGGCGCGGGCGAGCGGCGCCCATTCGCCAGCGGCGAACTGCCCCGCGCCCTCGAGCACCGCGTCGATCACATCGTCGGAGGCGGCGGCATAGCGCTCGGTCGCGGCAAGCTCGCCGAGGCGGACGACATGGTCGAGCGCGAAGCGCTGTTCGGCGGTCGGGGCGGTGAAGGGCATTTCTCTCTCCTTGCCCGGCCCGCTATAGCCACGCGGGATGAATGCTCAACACCCCGCTGTTAGAAAGTTCGGTACGGCCGCGATTGAAGAGGCTGCGCAGGAGATCACGCGTGGCGGTATCGTCGCGGTGCCGACCGAGACGGTCTATGGCCTCGCCGCCGACGCGAGTGATTCGCGCGCCGTCGCGCGGATTTACGAAGCGAAAGGGCGGCCAAGCTTCAACCCGCTGATCGTCCATGTCCCCGATCTCGCGGCGGCGGAGCGGATCGCGCGGTTCGACGATGCGGCGCGCGCGCTGGCGACGCGCTGGTGGCCGGGGCCGCTGACGTTGGTGCTGCCGTTGCGGCCCGACGCGGGCGTCGCCGCGCTGGTGACCGCCGGGCTGGAGACGATTGCATTGCGCGTCCCGGCGCATCGCGCGATGCGCGCATTGCTCGCGGCGACGGGCAAACCGCTCGCGGCGCCCTCGGCCAATGCCAGCAATCACATCAGCCCGACCCGCGCCGAGCATGTCGCGGCGAGCCTCGGCGCGCGGGTGCCGCTGATCATCGACGACGGCGCGTGCCCGGCGGGGCTCGAATCGACGATCGTGATGGAAGGGCGCATCCTGCGTCCCGGCCCGATCACCGCCGAGCAGCTCGGGCTGGCGCTGGCGACGAACGAGGGCAAGGTGGTCGCGCCGGGCCAGCTCGCAACGCATTATGCGCCGGGCAAGCCGATGCGGCTCGACGCGACATCGGCTGCGGCGGACGAGTGGCTGATCGGCTTCGGCGCCGTGGCGGGAGACGATATGCTCTCCGCCAGCGGTGATCCGGTCGAGGCGGCGGCGCGGCTGTTCGACGCACTTCACCGCGCCGATGCAAGCGATCGCGCGCGGATCGCGGTGGCGCCCGTGCCCGAAGCTGGGATCGGCGCGGCGATCAACGACCGGCTGCGCCGCGCGGCGCACCGTTGACTCTGACGCCGCCACCCCGGCTTAGGAGCATTGAAATTCGAGGAGGATCGATGAGTTTTACCCTGCGTACCGCCACCGAGGAAGATCTGCCCGCGTTGCGCGAGCTGATGGCGTTGGCGATCGATACCTTGCAGCATGGTTTCCTGTCAGCTGAGCAGATCGTCGCGAGCCGCGCGGTGATGGGGCTCGACACCCAGCTCATCGCCGACCGTACCTATTTCATGGTCGAGGAAGAAGGCGCGCTCGCCGGTTGCGGCGGGTGGAGTCGGCGCGCGACGCTCTACGGCGGCGATCATAGCGTGTCGCTGCGCGAGCCGCGGTTGCTCGATCCGGCGACCGAAGCGGCGCGGGTGCGCGCGATGTACACCCATCCCAGTTTCGCGCGGCGCGGGGTGGGGCGGATGATCCTCGACCAGTGCGAGCGCGCCGCCGCCGCCGAAGGGTTCGACGCCGTGGAACTGATGGGGACGATGAGCGGGCAGCCGCTTTACGCAGCCGCCGGCTATCGTCCGATCGAGGAAGTCACCGATATGGTCGACGGCGTGCCGGTGCCGCTGGTGCGAATGCGCAAGGAGCTTGAAGCGTCGTCATCCCAGCGAAAGCTGGGATCGTAAGCCAGAAGCGACACTCTAGCGGCACGAGACCCCAGCTTTCGCTGGGGTGACGATAAGGTTACGCCTCCGCCTTGGCCCGTGCCGCGAAGCTCTTGCGCAATTTCTGCAGCTTGGGTGGGATCACCGCCAGGCAATAGGGGTTGCGCTGGCCTTCGCCCTCCCAATAGTCCTGATGATAGTCCTCCGCCGGCCAGAATTCGTCGGCATATTCGATCGTGGTGACGATCGGCTTGTCGATGCCGGCCTGCGCGCGCGCGATCGCTTCATTGGCCTGCTCTTCCTGCATATTGTTGGTCGGGAAGATCGCCGAGCGATATTGCGTGCCGATGTCGTTGCCCTGGCGGTTGAGCTGGGTCGGATCGTGCGTCGCGAAGAAGATGTCGAGCAGGTCGCCGTAATTGAGCTGCGCGGGGTCGAAGCCGATGCGGATCGCCTCGGCGTGCCCGGTATCGCCACCGCATACCTGCTTGTAGGTCGGGTTGGCGATCGTGCCGCCGATATAGCCGCTCTCGACCGATTCGACCCCGATCACGTCCTTGAACACCGCTTCGGTACACCAGAAGCAGCCACCGGCGAGGATTGCATAGTCGGTCATCGAGGTCTCCTTTACGCGCAATGTAGGAAGCCGTTACTGTTTGATCCACTGGCGTGGAAGGGCACGCGCAAAGGAGCATCGGATGACGTTCGACGGCAAGGTGATGGTGACGGGCGGGGCGGGCTATATCGGCAGCCACGCGGTGCTGGCGCTGCTCGACGCCGGTTACGAGGTGGTGGTGATCGACAATCTCGTCACCGGCTTCGCCTGGGCGGTCGATCCGCGCGCCACGCTGGTCGAGATGGCGGTCGAGGATCCCGCCGTCCGGCAAGTGATCCGCGATCACCGCGTCCGCGCGATCATGCATTTCGCCGGATCGGTGGTGGTGCCCGAATCGGTCAGCGATCCGCTCAAATATTATCGCAACAACACCGTCGCCTCGCGCGCGCTGATCGAAAGCGCGGTCGCGGAAGGGGTGGCGCATTTCATCTTCTCCTCGACCGCCGCGACCTATGGCACGCCCGAGCGCGTGCCGGTGGCGGAAGGCGATCCGACCGTGCCGATCAATCCCTATGGCATGTCGAAGCTGATGACCGAGGCGATGCTGCGCGATGTCGCGGCGGCGCATCCGATCAATTATTGCGCATTGCGCTATTTCAACGTCGCGGGTGCCGACCCGCAGGGGCGCAGCGGGCAATCGACGATCGGCGCGACGCATCTGATCAAGATCGCGGTCGAGGCGGCGACCGGCAAGCGCGGGCGCGTCGGGGTGTTCGGTACCGATTTCGCCACCCGCGACGGCACCGGGGTGCGCGATTATATCCATGTCTCCGATCTCGCCGATGCGCATGTCGCGGCGCTCGGGCTGCTGGTGAGCCAGCCGGCGGAGAGCCATATCCTTAATTGCGGCTATGGCCGTGGCTTCTCGGTGCTCGAGGTGCTCGATGCGGTCGATCGTGTGACTAATGTAGCGATCGAGCGCCGTTTCGAGGGGCGCCGCGCGGGCGATCCGGCCGAATTGGTCGCGGACAATCGCGCGATCCTCGCCGCGCTGCCGTGGCGGCCGAAGCGCGATGACCTCGACGGCATCGTGCGCGATGCGCTGGCGTGGGAGCGGAAGCTGGCGGAGATGGGCAAATGAGGTTGCGTTCCTTGCTGTTCGTTCCCGGCGACCGGCCGGAGCGGATGGAAAAGGCGCTCGGGCTGGGGGCGGATGCGCTGATCCTCGATTTGGAGGATTCGGTATCGCTCGCCAACAAGCCCGCGGCCCGCGCCGCGGTGCGCGCGTTCGTCGCGCGGGCGCTGGACGGCCCGGCGCTGTTCGTGCGCATCAACCCGCTCGATTCGGCGCTGGTGGCGGACGATCTCGCCGCGCTCGCGGGGTTGCCGCTGGCCGGGATCACCTTGCCCAAGGCGGAAGGCGGCGCGTCGGTCGACGATCTTATCGCGCAGCTGCCGGGCGGCTATGCGGTGCTGCCGATCGCCAGCGAGACGCCGCGCGCGGTGTTCGCGCTCGGCACCTATAATGGCGCGCGGCTTGCCGGGCTGACCTGGGGGGCGGAGGATCTGCCCGCGGCGATCGGCGCGGCGACCTCGCGCGAGCCCGACGGCAGCTATACCGATCCCTACAAGATGGTGCGCGCGCTCACCTTGTTCGGGGCGCATGCCGCGGGTGTGCCGGCGATCGAGACGGTCTATCCCGATTTCCGCGACCTCGACGGGCTCGCGGCTTATGCCGCCCGCGCGCGGCGCGACGGGTTCGCGGGGATGATGGCGATCCACCCGACGCAGGTGGCGGTGATCAACGCCGCCTTCACCCCCTCGGCCGAGGAGGTGGCGCATGCCCGCGCGGTGATCGACGCCTTCGCCGCCAATCCGGGGGCGGGGGTGCTCCAGCTCGACGGCAAGATGATCGACGCGCCGCACCTCAAGGCGGCGCATCGCTTACTCGCGCTGGCCGAGTAAATTCATCCGCGCCTTCGCGCCGATCGACCACCAGCCGAGCGCCCACAATGTCCCGAAGCTCCACCCGGCGAGCACGTCGGACGGCCAGTGGACGCCGAGATAGACCCGGCTCGCGCCGATTGCGACGACCAGCAGCCCCGCGACGAGCGCGACATAGCGCCGCGTCGCGCGGCCGTGGGTCACCTGCGTCACCAGCGCGGCGGTGGTGAGATAGACGATCGCGCTATTCGCGGCGTGGCCGCTGGGAAAGCTGTAGCCGCTCGCCGCGACGACATGATCGACGATATCGGGGCGCGCGCGGCCGAAGATCGCCTTGAGCAGCTCGACCGCCGCGGAGCCGAGTGCCGTCGCCAGCACCACCAACGCGGCGGTGATCCACAGCCGGCGGACGAGCAGCAGCGCGGCGGTCGCGGCGACGACGAGCGTCAAAACGGTGACGCTGCCGAGCGCGGTGACGTCGATCACTGCGTGGCGCAGCCACATCGGCCCGGCTTCGTGGAGCGCGAGGATGATCGCGCGGTCGAAGCCGAACGGATGGCTGGCGAGGATCATCCCCGCCGCCAGCGCGACGATCACGGCAGCGGCGATCAGCCCCGCGCCGATCATCTTGTGGCTGGGATGGGCGACGCCCGGCGGAACCGGCTCTTCGTGATCGAGCAAGGGCGCGTCGTGCATCGCGCGGGTTAAGCGTGAAAGGCGGGCGGGTGGCAAGCGGCGGCGCCCTATCTTTCTGCTTCCTTCTCCCCTCCCGGGAAGGGAGCATCTGTGATGTTGATCAAGCGGGTCGAGGTATCCATGGCCGGTTTTGAGCGACGAGAGAGTTAGCGAGGACGAGGAGTTTTCGCATGACGGCGGTGATGGCGACTTTGGGTGGTTTTCCGTTGGCGATGAG
>JAFIGU010000031.1 GCA_017849555.1 Sphingomonas sp.
ACCACCCAAAGTCGCCATCACCGCCGTCATGCGAAAACTCCTCGTCCTCGCTAACTCTCTCGTCGCTCAAAACCGGCCATGGATACCTCGACCCGCTTGATCAACATCACAGATGCTCCCTTGCTCAAGGGAGGGGAGAAAAGCGCTACGCTACCCGATCGGGTTGCGCGGCGATCAGCGCCTCGAGGAACTGGCGCACCTCGCCCTCGATCGGAATTGGGCGCCCGGTCGGCAGATGGACGTTGACCGTCACCATCTCGATCTCGGTGCAGAGCTCGCCGCGCTGGTTGGCGAGGTCGATCCTTTTGGTGATGCTGGTCGAGCCGATCCGCTCGATCCGCACCGACGCCTCGATCGTATCGCCCCACACCAACGGCCGCAGATAATCGACCGACGCGCGGCGGACGTGGAATTCGGTCTCCAGCCACGCCTTGCCGAGCACCTCGCCGATCCCGGTCCATTGCCAATATTCGGTCTCGGCGACATCGGCATATTCGAGATAGCGCGAGTTAAACACCACGCGCTGCCCGTCGATCTCGGCGTAACGGACTTTGAAGCGGGTGGAAAAAGCGAAGCCGGGGCGTGTCATGCCGCACCGATGCGGCGACGCGGCGCGCGCGTCAACCGAACACCAATTTCGCGCCGACCAGCGCCAGCGTCACCGCGAGGATCGGCACCAGCACGCGATCGGGGACGCGGGTCGCGACGAGGCTGCCGATCACGATCCCCGGCACCGATCCCGCGAGCAGCGACACCAGCAGCGACAGATCGACCGCGCCGAGCGAAAGGTGCCCCAGCCCCGCGATCAGCGTGAGCGGCACGGCATGCGCGATATCCGACCCGACCAGCCTTTTCACCTCGAGCCGCGGGTAGAGCACGAGCAGCGCGGTCATCCCCAATGCCCCCGCCCCCACCGAGGTGAGCGAGACGAGCGTGCCAAGGATCGCGCCGAGCAGCACGGTCAGCCACGCGATCCGCCCTTCGTCGAACCGGCCGAAGCGCGGCGCGAGCTTGTCGACGATCCGCGCGCGGAATAGGATCGCCACCGCGGTGAGCAGCAGCGCGCTGCCGAGGATCGTCGCGACGAGATGCCCGGTGTCGGCCGAGCGGTGCGTGGCGTAGCTCAGCGCGACAAGGGTCGCGATCGTCGTCGGCACGCTGCCGGTCGCGAGCCGGCGCACCACCCGCCAGTCGACCGTCCCGCGCCAGCCATGGACCGCCGTCCCCACCGTCTTGGTCGCGGAGGCATAGAGCAGGTCGGTCCCCACCGCGGTCACCGGGTGGAAACCGAACACCAGCACGAGCAACGGCGTCATCAGCGATCCGCCGCCGACGCCGGTCAGCCCGACGAGCAGGCCGACCAGCACGCCGGCAAGCGAATAGAACGGATTATAGACGATCACATATGCCCCGCGGTCAGCCTATCCGTGGCGGACCGCGCGCGCATGATCGCCTGCGCCGCCCACCGTCACCCGGCGGTGCGCGCGGGGGTGTTGACGCCCATCGATTGCAGATAGCGTTTCACGTTGCGTGCCGCCTGGCGGAGCCGTTGCTCGTTCTCGACCATCGCGATGCGCACATAACCCTCGCCGTTCTCGCCGTAGCCGACCCCTGGCGCAACCGCGACCTGGGCGTGAGTCAGCAATTGTTTGGAGAACTCAAGGCTACCTAGGTGCGCCAGCGCCGGCGGCAGCGGCGCCCAGGCGAACATCGAGGCGCGCGGGCTCGGGATCTCCCACCCGGCGCGCGCGAAGCTTTCGACCATCACGTCGCGGCGCTTGTGATAGAGTTGGCGGTTCTTCTCGACGATATCCTGCGGCCCGTTGAGCGCGGCGCAGGCCGCCGCCTGGATCGGGGTGAAGGCGCCGTAATCGAGATAGGATTTCACCCGCGTCATCGCCGCGATCAGCTGCTTGTTGCCGACCGCGAAGCCGATCCGCCAGCCCGCCATCGAATAGGTCTTGCTGAGCGAGGTGAATTCGATCGCGACGTCCTTGGCGCCCTTGACCTGGAGGATCGAGGGGGTCGGATTGCCGTCGTAATAGAGCTCCGAATAGGCAAGGTCGGAGAGGATCCACACCTTGTTCTCGCGCGCCCACGCCACCAGCCGCTCGTAGAAAGCGAGATCGACCGTCTCGGCGGTCGGGTTCGACGGATAATTGACCACCAGCACCGAGGGGCGCGGGACGGTATAGGCCATCGCGCGTTCGAGGCTTTCGAAATAATGTTCGTCGGGGGTGGTCGGCACCGCGCGGATCGTCGCGCCTGCGATGATGAAGCCGAAGGTGTGGATCGGATAGGAGGGATTCGGCGCGAGCACGACATCGCCCGGCGCGGTGATCGCGGTGGCGAGGCTGGCGAGCCCCGCCTTCGATCCCATCGTCACCACCACCTCGGTTTCGGGATCGACATCGACCCCGAAGCGACGGGCGTAATAATTGGCCTGGGCGCGGCGCAGCCCCGGAATCCCCTTCGACTGCGAATAGCCGTGGGCGGAGGGCTTTTGCGCGACCTCGCACAATTTCTCGATGACATGCGCCGGCGGGGGCAGATCGGGATTGCCCATGCCGAGATCGATAATGTCCTCCCCTGCCGCGCGCGCCGCTGCCCGCATCGCATTGACCTCGGCGATGACATAAGGGGGCAGGCGCTTCATGCGGTAGAA
The DNA here is from genome assembly GCA_017849555.1 of Sphingomonas sp. Taxonomy (GTDB): domain Bacteria; phylum Pseudomonadota; class Alphaproteobacteria; order Sphingomonadales; family Sphingomonadaceae; genus Sphingomonas; species Sphingomonas lycopersici. The sequence continues at coordinate 2,666 of JAFIGU010000031.1, forward strand.
TTCGTCGGACATTGGAACTCCTTTCGGTTCGCACGTCATACCGTGTCCGGCGCGCGGGCGACAGGGCCAAGCGGCAAAAAGCCGGGCTTGCGGGTTTGGCGAGGGGCAAACGGGTCGGATTCACCCTCTGCCGTCACCCCGGCCTCGAGCCGGGTGGCGGTGTGATTGTGTTGGCCGAAGCCGCTTTCGCCCCCATCCAGAGTTACGGGCGACGGCACTTGAGGCTCTGGATGCCGGGTCGAGCCCGGCATGACGAGAAGGGGAAAGCGCAAAAACCGGGTTCTGCTGATTGCCGATCCGGCCTAGGCTAGGCAGCCGCCCCCGAGTCAGCGGCCGGCGGTTGCGTCGAGGAGAGGTTGATGACCGATACCCAAGCCCCCGGCCTGGCCGATCTCCAGCGCTGGACCTGGGTACTGGGGCGGGCGCAGCAGATGATGATGGAACAGGGGCTGGCGGCGATGCAGGCGCCCGCGACCGGCGCGCCGGTGGTGCCCGGCATCAACGACCCCGCGACGCTGCAACGCGCGAGCGACTTCTGGCAGAACAGCCTCACCTTGTGGCAGCGCTTCCTCCAGCCCGGCGAGGCGACCGAGCAACAGGACGCCGCCCCGCGCGACAAGCGCTTCAAGGCCGAGGCATGGCGCGACAATCCGCTGTTCGCGTGGATCCGCGAAAGCTATTTGATGATTTCCGATCATCTGCTGAGCAGCGTCGACGCGATCGAGGGGATCGATGCCAGGCAGCGCGAGCAATTGCGCTTCGCCACCAAGGGCTTCATCGATGCGATGAGCCCGACCAATTTCGCCTTCACCAATCCCGAGGTGATCGACAAGACGATCGAGACCGGGGGCGAGAATCTGCTCAAGGGTCTGCAGCATATGCTGACCGATATCGGGCGCGGGCAACTCACCCACACCAGCGGCGACGCCTTCGAGGTCGGGCGCAATCTCGCCACGACCCCCGGCAAGGTGGTCAAGCGCACCCCGCTCTACGAACTGATCCAATATAGCCCGACGACCAAGCAGGTGCTGTCGATCCCGCTGGTGATCTTCCCGCCGTGGATCAACCGCTTCTACATCCTCGATCTGACCCCGGAGAAAAGCTTCATCCGCTGGTGCGTCGATCAGGGGATCAGCGTGTTCATGGTCTCGTGGAAATCGGCCGATGCGTCGATGGCCGATGTGACGTGGGACGATTATATCGCCGCGCAGATCGACGCGATCGACACGGTGCGCGACGCGCTCGGCGTCCCCGCGGTCCACACGATCGGCTATTGCGTGGCGGGCACCACCCTCGCCGCCACGCTGGCGCTGCTCAGCGCGCGCGGCGAGGCGGAGAAGGTGGCGAGTTCGACCTTTTTCACCGCGCAGGTCGATTTCACCCGCGCCGGCGACCTCCAGAATTTCATCGACGACGATCAGTTCGCGCTGATCCGCTCGCTCTCGCCGCAGGGCTTCCTTGACGGGCGTTATATGGCGGCGACCTTCAACCTGCTGCGCGGGCGCGATCTGATCTGGAATTACGTCACCAACAACTATCTGCTCGGCAACGATTATGCGCCGTTCGACCTGCTCCACTGGAACGGCGACACGACCAACCTGCCGGCGAAATGGCACCTTTCCTATCTGACCGATCTCTATCGCGACAACCGGCTCGCCCAGCCCGGCGCGATCTCGGTCGCCGGCACCCCGCTCGATCTCACCAAGGTCAGGACGCCGAGCTATATCCAGGCCGGCCGCGAGGATCATATCGCGCCGGCGGACAGCGTGTGGAAGCTGACCGGCATCTTCAGCGGGCCGCTGAAATTCGTCCTCGCCGGCTCGGGGCATATCGCCGGGGTGGTCAACCCGCCGGCGGCGAACAAATATCAATATTGGACCAACCCGGCGAAAACGAAGACGCTCGACGAATTCGTCGCGGGCGCGACCGAGACCAAGGGAAGCTGGTGGCCCGACTGGGTCGATTGGCTCCGCACGATCGATTCGACCGAGGTTGCGGCGCAGCGCGCGCGGGTGCCGGGCAAGGGCAAACTCGCCGCGCTCGAGGACGCGCCAGGGAGCTACGTAAAGGCAAGATAGCGTGCCGATCCACGCCGGTACCGTCGGCGAAGGAGCACCCCTTTCTGTGTCCTCGCGAAGGCGAGGTCCTAGTCTGGACTCCCGCCTTGACGGAGCACAAAAGTTCCGCCGCACCGTCAAGCGGAAACCGGACCGGACGTTTCGCGCCCGATGCTATGACCCGTTTTTCCGTCGCGGCGAGCGGCGGGGACAGATTATGTTGCACTGCACAATAAAGCTTGTCATTCCGACTCTCCTCGCGTATGTTGCATCGCAACAAGATGGAGTCGTGTGGAATGACCGACACTGCAGCCAAGCCTGATCAGAAGCCGGTGACCGGGGCCGCCCAGGCGCCTGCGAAGCCCGCGCCCGCTCCGGCCGCTGCCCCGGTCGCGACGCCGGCGCCCGTTGCCAAGGAAGCGGCGAAGCCCGTGCCCAAGGCGCCCGTCGCCGCACCGGCGGTGGCCAAGCAAACGCCGAAGCCCGCGCCCAAGCCGGTTGCCGCCAAGCCGGCGCCGGCCGCGGTCTCCGCCCCCGTCACCAAATCGACGCCGGCGGCTCCCCGCGCGGCCGTCAAGCCGGTCGCCAAGAAGCCGGCACCCCGGGCCAAGGTCGCACCGGCCCAACCCGCGTCTACCCGCCAGGCCAGCCGGCCGGCGACCATTGCTGCAAAGGAAGTGATCATGTCCGACACGATCAAGACCGTGACCGAGAAGACCCAGGCCTATTTCGCCGAGGCCAACGAGCGCGCCAAGGGCTCGATCGAAAAGGGCGTCAAGGCGTTCGAAGACGCCAATGCCTTCCACAAGGGCAACCTCGAAGCGATCGTCGAATCGTCGAAGATCGCGGTGAAGGGCGTCGAGAAGATGGGCCAGGACGCGGCGGCTTACGCCAAGACCTCCTATGAGAAGGCGACCGAGACCTTCAAGGCGATGTCGACCGTCAAGTCGCCGACCGAGCTGTTCAAGCTGCAGAGCGATTATGCCCGCGCGTCGTTCGATGCCTTCGTCGCCGAAGCGTCGCGTTCGACCGAGGCCGCGCTGAAGCTCGCCGGTGAGATCGCCCAGCCGATCTCGAACCGCGTCGCGCTCGCCGCCGAGAAGATCAAGGTCGCCGCGTAATCCGGGGCCTCGCCCCGCAAGGGGCGAAAAGGACGAAGGGGGCGGCCGCCTGAGCGCGGCTGCCCCCTTTTTCGTCGTTAATGGTACGCGCGCGCCCTTGCCCTTGGCGGCCGGGATGCCATATTTTCACGCGATCATGCAGCGCCAAACCCCAATCCAGCCGATCCTGATGGCCGAGCGCCGCGACGATGATTCCGACGGCGGCACCGGAATCGGCGTCGCCACCCGCACGCGGACGCGCACCAAACAGCCGACGCCCTATCGCGTGCTGATGCTCAACGACGATTACACCCCGATGGAATTCGTCGTCCTGTGCCTCCAGCGCTTCTTCCGCATGAGCGTTGAGGAAGCGACGCGGGTGATGCTCCACGTCCACCAGAAGGGCGTCGGGGTGTGCGGGGTATTCAGCTACGAGGTCGCCGAGACCAAGGTCGGCCAGGTGATCGACTTCGCGCGCCAGAACCAGCACCCGCTGCAATGCACGCTGGAGAAGGCGTAAAGTCTATTAAAACAAGTACTTACGTCATTCCCGCGCAGGCGGGAATCCATTCTGGCTGGCCTATCGGATCAAGCGCAATCTCAGCGTGAATGGATTCCCGCCTGCGCGGGAATGACGGGTGAATTGATCGAGGCTCACTCGTGTGAACTTCGTGAACTTTGCCCTCCCGGTCGGCCACCACGATGAACCCCGCAGACCCCCTTTGCGCCGCGCCCGCGGTTCGATAGACGCGGGCGAATGGACCGTATCCTCATCCGCGGCGGCAACCGCCTTTCCGGCACCCTTCCGATCTCCGGCGCGAAGAACGCCGCGCTGACCCTGCTGCCCTGCGCGCTGCTCACCGACGAGCCGCTGACCTTACGCAACCTGCCGCGGCTCGCCGACGTCGACAGTTTCGGCCATTTGCTCAACCAATTGGGCGCGTCGACCGCGATCGAAGGGTCGCGCCCCGAGGATTTCGGCCGGGTGATGACGATCCGTGCCGGTCAGCTCACCTCGACCGAGGCGCCGTATGACATCGTGCGCAAGATGCGCGCATCGATCCTCGTGCTCGGCCCGATCCTCGCGCGCGCGGGCGAGGCGCGGGTGTCGCTCCCCGGCGGGTGCGCGATCGGCAACCGCCCGATCGACCTGCACCTTAAGGCGCTGGAGGCGATCGGCGCCGAGCTCGAAATGTCCGCCGGCTATGTCACCGCGCGCGCGCCCGGCGGGCGGCTCGCGGGGGGACGCTATTCCTTTCCGATCGTGTCGGTCGGGGCGACCGAGAATGTCGTGATGGCCGCGGTCACCGCCAAGGGCAGCAGCCGGATCGAGAATGCCGCGCGCGAGCCCGAGATCGTCGATCTGTGCCGCTGCCTCGTCGCGATGGGCGCGCAGATCGACGGGATCGGCACCGAGACGCTCGAGATCGAAGGCGTCGACCGGCTCCACGGCGCGACCTATGCGGTGATGCCCGACCGGATCGAGGCGGGGAGCTATGCCTGCGCCGCGGCGATCACCGGGGGCGATATCGAACTGACCAATGTCGACGCGCACGATATGGGCGCGACGCTCGATGCGCTGCGCGACGCAGGGGTGACGGTGGTCGAGGGGCGCAAGTCGGTGCGCGTTTCGGCCAATGGCCCGCTCCGCCCGCTGACGCTCTCCACCGCGCCCTTCCCCGGCTTCGCCACCGATATGCAGGCGCAGTTCATGGCGATGCTGTGCAAGGCCGAGGGCGCGAGCGTGCTGACCGAAACGATCTTCGAGAACCGCTATATGCACGTTCCCGAACTGGCGCGGATGGGGGCGGACATCCAGGTGCGCGGGCGCACCGCGGTGGTGCGCGGGGTCGATCGCCTCGTCGGCGCGCCGGTGATGGCGACCGACCTGCGCGCGTCGATGAGCCTGATCCTTGCCGGGTTGGCGGCGGAGGGCGAGACCGCGGTCAACCGCGTCTATCATCTCGATCGCGGCTATGAGCGGCTTGAGGAAAAACTGAGCGCGGTCGGCGCCGATATCGAACGCGCCAGCGACGGGTAAGGCCACCGGCCCTCCCACGTCTGCTCCCCTCCCTCGTGAAAGGAGGGGAGCAGAAGTCACAAAGCGTCGAAATCGACCGGTTTGTGGCGATCGAGCGCGTTCGGCGCTTCGGGCATCGGATATTTGAGCCCGGTCGCGCAATTGAACAGCACGACCTCCTCATCCTCGTCGACCTCGCCGTCCCTCAGCGCCTGGCGATAGGCCGCCAGGGTCGCGCCGCCCTCGGGGCACAGCAGCAATCCGTCCTGCCGCGCGCAATCGTCGACCGCGCGGAGGATCGCCGGATCGCCCACCGCGAGCGCCTTGCCACCCGATTCGCGCACCGCGCGCAGGATCAGGAAATCGCCCACCGCGCGCGGCACGCGGATTCCCGCGGCGACGGTTGCCGCATCTTCCCAGCGCGCGGCATGCTCCTCGCCCGCCTCGAACGCGCGGACGATCGGCGCGCAGCCCGCCGCCTGCACCGCATACATGCGCGGCCGCTCGGCGCCGATCCAGCCGAGCTTTTCGAGCTCGTCGAACGCCTTCCACATCCCGATCAGCCCGGTGCCGCCGCCGGTGGGGTAGAAGATCGCCTTGGGCAGCCGCCAGCCGAGCTGCGCGGCGAGCTCCAGCCCCATCGTCTTCTTGCCCTCGATGCGATACGGCTCCTTGAGCGTCGAGAAATCGAACCAGCGCCCCTCGGCCGCGCCCTGCCCGACAATCGCGCCGCAATCGTCGATCAGCCCGTTGACCCGCCACACCCGCGCGCCCTGCATCGCGATCTCGCGGACGTTCACCTCCGGCGTGTCGTCGGGGCAGAGCACGATCGTCTCGATCCCCGCGCGGGTGGCATAAGCAGCGAGCGCCGCGCCGGCATTGCCGTTGGTCGGCATCGCGATGCGGGTGACGCCCAATTCCCTGGCCATCGCCACCGCCATCACCAGCCCGCGCGCCTTGAAGCTGCCGGTCGGCAAGCGGCCCTCGTCCTTGACCAGCACCTTGCCCCCGCCTGCGCGCGGGATCGGGATCAGCGGGGTCTCGACCTCGCCGAGGCTGACGACATTGGCGGTGTGGCGCACCGGGAGCAATTCGCGCCAGCGCCACAGATCGGTCTCGCGCCCCGTCAGCGCATCGCGCGACAGCGCCGCCCCGGCCGCCGCGAGATCGTAGCGGACGAGCAGCGGGCGCCCGGCGCGCGACAGCCCGTGAAGCCGATCCGCCTCATAGCGCTCGCCGGTCAGCGAACATTCGAGATGGGTGACGAAAGTCGGCCGTTCGGCGACGAGATTGTCGTTCATAAGGTGCGCGGCGCTTCCGTTGTTCTCGCTTGATCTTCCTCCGTCATGCCGGGTCAAGCCCGGCATGACGAGGTTGGCTTAATCGGCCGCCTTGGCGACGCCGACCAGCGCCGGGCGCAGCAACCGGTCGCGGATCATCCAGCCCGATTGCATTTCCTGTACGATCGTCCCCGGCGCGGCGTCGGCCGAGGGCATTTCCATCATCGCCTGATGCCGGTTGGGATCGAGCGTCTCGCCCAGCGCGGTGATGCGGGTGATGCCGTTGCGCTGGAACACATTGGCCAGCTCGCGCATCGTCGCCTCAAGCCCCGCGACCAGCCCCTTGAGCTTGTCGTCCTCGCGCAGCTCGGCCGGGATCGACGCCAGCGCCCGCTCCAGATTGTCGTTCACCGACAGCACGTCGCGCGCGAAATTGGTCGCGGCATAGGCGCGCGCGTCGGCGGCGTCCTTCTCGGCGCGGCGGCGGACATTCTGGATCTCGGCCTGCGCATAGAGCGCCTGCTGCTTCGCCTCGGCGAGCGCGGCCTCGAGCTCGGCGGTGCGATCATGTTCGGCGACCTCGGGTGCGCCCTCGGCGGTTTCCGCGCGCAGATCCTCGGGAACGTCGGTATTCTCGTTGTCGGTCATTTCATTCCTGTCTGTTAGCAGCTCAACCCATCAGCCGGGCGAGCGTTGCGGCCGTGAAATCCACCATGGGCACGACGCGCGCGTAGTTCAACCGTGTCGGGCCGATCACCCCCACCACGCCGACCACCCGCCCGTCCGCCCCGCGAAAGGGTTTGGCGATTACCGAAGAGCCGGAAAGCGCGAACAATTTCGTCTCCGCGCCGATGAAGATGCGGGTCGCGTCGCCGGCGCGCGCCGAATCGAGCAGCGCGGCGATCTCCTGCTTGCCTTCGAGATCGTCGAGCAGATCGCGCACGCGTTCGAGATCGGCGGCATCGGCATCGTCGAGCAAGCGCCCCTGCCCGCGCACGATCAGCACCGGGCGGCGCCCGCCGTCCTCGCTCCACACCGCGATGCCGCGCTGGATCAGCGCGCGCGCGGTGGCGTCGAGCGCGGCTCGGCCGTCGGCCAGCTCGCGCTCGACCCGCGCGCGCGCATCGGACAGCGTGAGCCCCGACAAGGTCGCCGACATGTAATTGCCCGCCTCGATCAGCGCCGAGGCGTCGACCCCGGCGGGGAGATCGATCACGCGATTCTCCACCGCGCCGTCCTCGCTGACCAGCACTGCGAGGGCCTGGGTCGGGGTCAGCGGCACGAAGCCGATCGAGCGCAGCACCTGCTCGCGCTTGGGGACCATCACCAGCCCAGCGCACGCCGACAGCCCCGAAAGCGCCGCGGTAGTGGCGGCGAGCGCCTCCTCCACCGGGCCGCCGCCCGCCGCGCGCGCCTCGATCGCGGCGCGCTCGGCACGGCTCGGCTCGGAGACTTGCATCATGCCGTCGACGAATAGCCGTAAACCCAATTCGGTCGGCATCCGCCCCGCCGAGGTATGCGGCGCGGCGAGCAGCCCCATCGTCTCGAGCTGCGCGAGCACGCTGCGGATTGAGGCGGGGGACAGGTTGAGCCCGGCCTGCGCCAGCGTGCGCGAGCCGACGGGCGCGCCGCTCTCCAGATAGCTGTCGACGACGCGGCGAAAAATCTCGCGCGCGCGATCGCTCAACTCGCTGACGGGGGTAGCGGGCACCATAGCGCGGGAGATGTAGGGCGGGAGGGGCGCCGGCTCAACGGCGTTTGCTCCCTTCTTCTTCCTACCCCCCTTCCTCGTGAAGGGAGGGGCTGGGGGTGGGTGGGTATGAGGGGCACCCGAACGGTATCCCCGCAGGCCAACCCACCCCCGTCCCCTCCTTGTTCAAGGGAGGGGAGAAAGCATCAGAACCCTAGCGCCTCCGCCACCACCGTGTTGACGATCCGCCCCTTGTCGACGTTGAGCCCTTCCTTCAGCCCCGGATCGTCGTCGAGCGCCGCGAGCCCTTTCGCCGCGAGCGCCAGCCCATAAGGCAAGGTCGCATTGTTGAGCGCGTGGCTGGAGGTGAGCGGCACCGCGCCGGGCATGTTGGCGACGCAATAATGGATCACCCCGTCGACCTCATAAGTGGGATTGGCGTGGGTCGTCGGGTGCGAGGTTTCGAAACAGCCGCCCTGATCGATCGCGACATCGACCAGCACCGCGCGCGGCTTCATCAGCTTGAGCATCCCGCGCGTCACCAATTTGGGCGCGGCCGCCCCCGGCACGAGCACCGCGCCGATCACCACATCGGCGGTGGCCAGCGCTTCCTCGATCGCCGCGATCGTCGAATAATGCGTGTCCGCCCGCCCCTGGAACATGTCGTCGAGCTGGCGCAGCCGGCGCAGCGAGCGATCGAAGATGCTGACATTGGCCCCCATCCCGGTCGCGATTCGCGCCGCATTGGTGCCGACCACCCCGCCGCCGAGCACGACGACATTGGCCGCGGGCACACCCGGGACCCCGCCGATCAGCAACCCGCGCCCGCCCGATACCGCGCGCAACGCGCTCGCCCCGGCCTCGATCGACAGCCGCCCGGCGACCTCGCTCATCGGCGCGAGCAACGGCAGCCCGCCCGAGGCGTCGGTCACCGTCTCATAAGCGATCGCGCTGACCCCCGAGGCCATCAGCCCGCGCGCCTGGCCGGGATCGGGGGCGAGGTGGAGATAGGTGAACAGGATCTGCCCCTCGCGCAATTGCGTCCACTCCTGCGGCTGGGGCTCCTTGACCTTCACAATCATCTCGGCCCGCGCGAACACCTCGGCGGCGGTATCGACGATCGCCGCGCCCGACTGGCGATACACCGCATCCGACGCGCCGATCCCGCCGCCGGCGCCGGTCTCGACCAGCACCTGATGCCCGTGCGCGCAATATTCGCGCACCGCGCCGGGGGTCAGCCCGACACGAAATTCGTTGTTTTTGATTTCCTTGGGAACGCCGACCAGCATGTGATCTTCCTCCTCGTCCTGTGCCGGACGATCTATCAGGAACGCGCGCGCGGTGCACATCAAGATCGCTGCCACGCCGCCGATCGGTCACCCCACCTTGTGCCGGGCGCCACCGGGAGGCAAAGGCGGCGCGACGGTGGAATTGAATGTCGATCGGCACCGATTGATAAGAAAAATTTAAATTCGTTAAATTGACAGCAAGCGCGTTGCGATCCTTGTATAGGCGATGGCGATGACCCCTAACGAAACAGCCCCGCCGGACACGGCTTATGCGGACGCCGCGACGCGGCTGCTGCGCGGCCGCCCCGCGACCCGCGATGCCTTGCTGCCGTTGCTCCACGCGTTGCAGGACGAGTTCGGCTATATCGCCGATGCGATGATCCCGGTCGTCGCGGCAGCGCTCAACCTCAGCCGCGCGGACGTCCACGGCGTCGTCACTTTCTATCATGATTTCCGCCGTGCCCCGGCGGGGGCGCATGTCGTCCGGCTGTGCCGCGCCGAAAGCTGCCAGGCGCGCGGCGCCGCGACGATCGAGCGGATCGCGACGCAGCGGCTCGGCGTGACGATGGGCGCGACCAGCGCCGACGGGCGGGTGACGGTCGAGCCGGTCTATTGCCTCGGGCTGTGCGCTACCGGCCCCAACGCGCTGGTCGACGGGCGCCCGGTCTCGCGGCTCGACGCCGCCAAGCTCGAGCGGATCGCGGCGGAGGTGCTGGCATGACCCGCGCCTACGTCAGCGGCGATATGGCCTCGGTCGCGCTCGGCGCGGACGAGGTGGCGGCGGCGCTCGCCGCGCGCGGGGTCGAAGTGGTTCGCACCGGCAGCCGCGGGCTGTTCAGCATCGAACCGTTGATCGAGATCGATACGGCGGAGGGCCGCATCGCTTACGGCCCGGTCGAGGCGAACGAGATCGACGCGGTGCTCGACGGCACCCACGCCAGCCGCATCGGCCGGATCGAGGATCACCCCTTCTTCGCGCCCCAGCAGCGTTTCACCTTCGCGCGCTGCGGGGTGATCGATCCCTTGAGCCTCGACGATTATGCCGCGCACGGCGGCTGGCAGGCGCTCGACAAGGCGCGCGCGTTGACCCCGCAAGCGGTGGTCGACGAGGTCAAGGCGAGCGGGCTGCGCGGGCGCGGCGGCGCGGGTTTCCCAACCGGGATCAAGTGGCAGACGGTGCTCGACACCCGATCGCCCGAGAAATTCATCGTGTGCAACGCCGACGAGGGCGACAGCGGCACCTTCGCCGATCGCATGCTGATGGAGGGCGACCCCTTCTGCCTGATCGAGGGCATGGCGATCGCCGCGCACGCGGTCGGGGCGGGACACGGGTTTATCTACATCCGCTCCGAATATCCCTTCGCGATCCGCGTGATGCAGGCGGCGATCACGCGCGCCGCGCCGCGCATCGCACCGTTCGCACTCGAAGTGCGGGTCGGCGCGGGCGCCTATGTCTGCGGCGAGGAAACCGCCCTGCTCGATTCGATCGAGGGCAAGCGCGGGCAGGTCCGCGCCAAGCCCCCGCTCCCCGCGATCGAGGGGCTGTTCGGCCGCCCGACGGTGATCAACAATGTGCTGAGCCTCGCCGCGGTGCCGTTCATCGTCGCCGAGGGCGCGCAAGCCTATCAGGCGGTCGGCTTCGGCCGGTCGCGCGGGACGATGCCGATCCAGCTTGCCGGCAATGTGCGCAACGGCGGGCTGTTCGAGGCCGGGTTCGGCATCACGCTGGGCGAGCTGGTTAACGATATCGGCGGCGGCACCGAGACGGGGCGGCCGGTGAAAGCGGTGCAGGTCGGCGGGCCGCTCGGCGCCTATTTCCCCCCCGCGATGTTCGACCTGCCGTTCGATTACGAGGCGTTCGCCGCGGCGGGCGGGCTGATCGGCCATGCCGGGATCACCGTGTTCGACGACACCGTCGACATGGCGCATATGGCGCGCTTCGCGATGGAATTCTGCGCGCACGAAAGCTGCGGCAAATGCACCCCTTGCCGGATCGGCGCGGTGCGCGGCATGGAGACGATCGACCGTATCGTCGGCGGCGGTCGCCAGCCGGGCGGGCTGGAGGCGATGCCGCAGATGCGCAACGCAGCCGCGCGGCCCCGCGACCGCGCCGCGGAAATCGCGCTGCTGCGCGATCTTTGTGATACGATGAAGTTCGGATCGCTTTGTGCGCTCGGCGGGTTCACCCCTTATCCGGTGCTGAGCGCGCTGGATCATTTTCCGCAGGATTTCGATCAGCCTGCGACGGCGCAAGCGGCGGAGTAAGCAGCATGGCATGGATCAGCGAAACCGACCTCGGCACCAAGCCGGCGCCGGATAGCGCGCGCACCGTCTCGCTCAGGATCGACGGCGACACGGTGACCGTCCCCGAAGGCACCTCGATCATGCGCGCCGCCGCGCTGCGCGGGACGAATATCCCCAAATTATGTGCGACCGATCGGCTCGACGCTTTCGGATCGTGCCGGCTGTGCCTGGTCGAGATCGAGGGCCGCGCGGGCTATCCCGCCTCATGCACCACCCCCGTCACCGAGGGGATGGTGGTGCGCACCGAAAGCGCGAAGCTCGCCAAGCTGCGCCGCGGGGTGATGGAATTGTACATCTCCGACCACCCGCTCGATTGCCTGACCTGTTCGGCCAATGGCGATTGCGAATTGCAGGACCAGGCCGGCGCGGTCGGCTTGCGCGACGTGCGCTACGGCTATGACGGCGCCAACCATCTTCAGGCGGCGAAGGACGAGAGCAACCCATACTTCGACTTCGACCCGGCCAAATGCATCGTCTGCTCGCGCTGCGTCCGCGCCTGCGACGAGGTGCAGGGCACATTCGCGCTGACGATCGACGGCAGCGGGTTCGGCTCGAAGGTCGTGGCGAGCGCCGACGAAGGCTTCCTGCCGTCCGAATGCGTCTCGTGCGGCGCCTGCGTCCAGGCCTGCCCGACATCGGCACTGATCGAGAAGACCGTCACCGACATCGGCACCCCCGATCGCGCGATCGTCACCACCTGCGCTTATTGCGGGGTCGGCTGCACCTTCCGCGCCGAGATGCGCGGCGAGCAGCTCGTGCGGATGGTGCCGTGGAAGGAAGGCAAGGCCAATCGCGGGCATAGCTGCGTCAAGGGCCGCTTCGCCTGGGGCTATGCCAACCACCGCGACCGTATCCTCAACCCGATGATCCGCGAGAGCGTCGACCAGCCGTGGCGCGAGGTCTCGTGGGACGAGGCGATCGCGCATACCGCCAGCGAATTCCGCCGCATCCAGGCGAAATATGGCACGCGCAGCGTCGGCGGGATCACCTCGTCGCGCTGCACCAACGAGGAAACCTTCCTCGTCCAGAAACTGATCCGGCAGGGCTTCGGCAACAACAATGTCGATACCTGCGCGCGCGTCTGCCATTCGCCGACCGGCTATGGGCTGAGCACCACCTTCGGTACCTCGGCGGGGACGCAGGATTTCGACAGCGTCGAGCATTCCGACGTGATCATGGTGATCGGCGCCAACCCGACCGACGGCCACCCTGTCTTCGCCAGCCGGATGAAACAGCGGCTGCGGCAGGGCGCGCGGCTGATCGTGGTCGATCCGCGGCGCATCGATCTGGTCCACAGCCCGCATGTCGACGCGGCGCATCACCTGCCCTTGAAGCCCGGCACCAATGTCGCGGTGCTGACCGCGATGGCGCATGTCGTGGTGACCGAGGGGCTGGCCGACGAAGCGTTCATCCGCGAACGCTGCGACTGGGACGAATATAGCGACTGGGCCGCCTTCGTTGCGCAGCCCGAGCGCTCGCCCGAGGCGACCGAGGCGCTCACCGGGGTGCCGGCGGCCGATCTGCGCGCCGCCGCGCGGCTGTTTGCCACCGGGGGCAATGGCGCAATCTATTACGGTCTCGGCGTCACCGAGCACAGCCAGGGCTCCTCGACCGTCATGGCGATCGCCAATCTGGCGATGGCGACCGGCAATATCGGCCGCGAGGGCGTCGGGGTGAACCCGCTGCGCGGGCAGAACAATGTCCAGGGTTCGTGCGACATGGGGAGCTTCCCGCACGAATATTCGGGCTATCGCCACGTCTCCGATCCGGCGACGCGCACGCTGTTCGAAACCGCCTGGGGCGTCTCGCTCGATCCCGAGCCCGGGCTGCGCATCCCCAACATGCTCGATGCGGCGACCGACGGGACGTTCAAGGCCTTGTTCATCCAGGGCGAGGATATCCTGCAATCCGATCCCAATACGCATCATGTCGCGGCCGGGCTGGCGGCGATGGAATGCGTCGTGGTGCAGGATCTGTTTCTCAACGAAACCGCCAATTACGCGCATATCTTCCTGCCCGGATCGACCTTCCTCGAAAAGGACGGCACCTTCACCAATGCCGAGCGCCGCATCCAGCTCGTCCGCAAGGTGATGGACCCGCTCAACGGCTATGCCGACTGGGAGATCGTCCAACTCGTCGCGCAGGCGTTGGGGCTCGACTGGCAATATACCCACCCGTCCGAGATCATGGACGAGATCGCCGCGCTGACCCCGACCTTCGCCAAGGTCAGCTATCTGGCACTCGAAGAGCATGGCTCGCTGCAATGGCCGGCGACCGATGCCGCGCCGCTCGGCACCCCGACGATGCATGTCGACGGGTTCGTGCGCGGCAAGGGGAAGTTCGTCGTCGCCGATTATGTCCCGACCGACGAGCGCACCGGGCCGCGCTTCCCGCTGCTGCTCACCACCGGGCGCATCCTCAGCCAATACAATGTCGGCGCGCAGACGCGGCGCACCGAGAATGTCGCCTGGCACGCCGAGGACCGGCTGGAGATTCACCCGCACGACGCCGAGAACCGCGGCCTGCGCGACGGCGATTGGGTGAGCCTCAGAAGCCGCGCCGGGGAGACGACGCTGCGCGCGCTGATCACCGATCGCGTCGCGCCGGGAGTGATCTATACCACCTTCCATCACCCCGACACGCAGGCCAATGTGATCACGACCGATTATTCGGATTGGGCGACCAATTGCCCCGAATATAAAGTGACGGCGGTGGAGGTTTCGCCCTCCAATGGGCCGAGCGAGTGGCAGCGCGCTTATGCCGATCAGGCGGCGCGCGCGCGGCGGATCGAAACCGAGGCCGCCGAATGAGCGACACGATGATGTCGACCACCGATCGGCTGGTCTATATGGCCAACCAGATCGCGCGCAATTTCGCGATCGAGGGCGAGGAGGTCGCGATCGAGGCGACGCGCCGCCACATCCGGCGCTATTGGGACCCGCTGATGCGGCAACGCGTCATCGCCAGCCTTGCGGCCGATCCGGCGCAGTTCAGCGATATTGCGCGCGGCGCGGTGGAGGCGCTGCGCGACGCGGCGGGGTAAGGGAACGCTCCTCTACCACCCCGGCGAAGGCCGGGGTCCAGTTACGAACCACGCGATGCTGGACCCCGGCCTTCGCCGGGGTGGCAAGAGATTTGCGGCATTCCATCCCCGGGTCTCGCAACGCGATACAAGCTACGCTTGACCCCGCCCATGCCGCGTTGCAGCATCGCGGGTCATGGCAGCCCTCCCTCCGATCACCAACAACCCTGACGTGCGCTATCTCGGCCGCGTTCTGGGCGATGTCATCCGCGCGCTCGGCGGGGAGCGGCTGTTTACCGCGACCGAGACGATCCGCTCCGCCTCGGTCGAGCGGCATCGCGCCGGGGGGCCGCCGGTCGATCACCACCTTGAGGCGCTGTCGCTCGACGAGACGCTCGATTTCGTCCGCGGCTTCATGTTGTTCTCGATGCTCGCCAACCTCGCCGAGGATCGCCAGGGCGTCACCGCCGAGGAAGGCGCCGATGTCGCTGCCGCGCTCGACCGGCTGACGCGCGACGGCGTCGACAAGGCGGCGGTGGCGGCATTGCTCGAACAGGCATTGGTCGCGCCGGTGCTCACCGCCCACCCCACCGAGGTGCGGCGCAAATCGATGATCGACCACCGCAACCGCATCGCCGCGCTGATGGCGCTACGCGACCGCGGGGTCGAGACGACCGCGGACGGCGATCAGGTCGACGAGGCGATCGTGCGCCAAGTCGCCCTGCTGTGGCAGACCCGCGTGCTGCGCCGCGAACGGCTCTATGTCGCCGACGAGGTGGAGACCGCGCTTTCCTATCTCCGCGACGTCTTCCTGCCGGTGCTCCCCGCGCTCTACCAGCGCTGGGATCGCGCGATGGGCGAGCGCGTGCCGTCGTTCCTGCGCCCCGGGAGCTGGATCGGCGGCGACCGCGACGGCAACCCTTTCGTCACCGCGCAGTCGCTCGAAACCGCGCTGGCGCGCGCCGCCGAGACCGCGATCGTCTATTATCTCGATCAGCTCCACGCGCTCGGCGCCGAGCTGTCGATCTCGCGCGAGCTCGCGCCGGTCGACGCGGCGGTGCTCGCGCTGGCCGAGGCGAGCGGCGACACCGCCGAAAGCCGCGAGGACGAGCCGTATCGCCGCGCGATCTCCGGCATTTACGCCCGGCTCGCGGCGACCCACCGCGCAATCACCGGGCGCGACGCGCCGCGCCCCGGCGCGATCGATCGCGAACCCTATCCCGGCCCGGCCGAGCTGCGCGCCGATCTCGTCGCGCTCGCCCGTCCGCTTGCCGCGGCCGGCGGGGGCCTGCTCGCCTCGGGCGGGGCGATCGGCCGGCTGATCCGCGCGGTCGAGGTCTTCGGCTTCCACCTCGCGACGCTCGACATGCGGCAGAACAGCGCGGTCCACGAGCGCGTCGTGGCGGAGCTGCTCCAGCGCGCCGGGGTGTGCGACGATTATGCCGCGCTCGACGAGGACCAGCGCGTGATGCTGCTGCGCCACGAACTCGCCAGCCCGCGCCCGCTCGTCACCCCTTATGCCGATTATTCGGAGGAGACGCAGGGCGAGCTCGCGATCGTCCGCGCGGCGGCAGCGGCGCATGCGCGCTACGGATCGGCATGCATCCGCCAATATATCGTGTCGATGACCAAATCGGTCTCGGACCTGCTCGAAGTCAATCTGCTGCTCAAGGAAGCGGGGCTCTATCGCCCGGGCGCCGAGCCCGAGGCGGCGATCATGGCGGTGCCGTTGTTCGAGACGATCGAGGATCTGGAGGCGGCGCCGGCGATCATGGCCGAATGGTTCGCGCTCCCCGAAAACCGCGCGACCATCGCCGCGCGCGGGCATCAGGAAGTGATGATCGGCTATTCGGATTCGAACAAGGACGGGGGTTACCTCACCTCGACCTGGCAATTGTCCAAGGCCTCGACCGCGCTCAAGCCGGTGTTCGAGGCCGCGGGGGTGGGGATGCAGCTGTTCCACGGGCGCGGCGGCGCGGTGGGGCGCGGTGGCGGATCGAGCTACGCCGCGATCCTCGCCCAGCCGCCCGGCACGGTGCAGGGCCGCATCCGCATCACCGAACAGGGCGAGGTGATCGCGGGCAAATATGGCACGCGCGAAAGCGCCGCGACCAATCTGGAGGCGATGGCCTCCGCCACGCTCGTCGCCAGCCTCGAACCGCCGCAGCTCTCCAACGCCGAGAATGCGGCGTTCGGCGCGGCGATGGACGCCTTGTCCGACACCGCCTTCGCCGCCTATCGCGATCTGGTCTACGGCACCGAGGGGTTCACCACCTTCTTCCGCCAGATGACGCCGATCGCCGAAATCTCCGGGCTCAAGATCGGCAGCCGCCCCGCCAGCCGCACCAAGAGCCAGCGGATCGAGGATCTGCGCGCGATCCCCTGGGTGTTCAGCTGGGCGCAGGCGCGGGTGATGCTGCCCGGCTGGTATGGCGTCGGCCACGCGATCGCCGATTTCGCCGACAAGCCGTTGCTCGCCGAAATGGCCCAGGGCTGGCCGCTGTTCGCCGCGACGCTCGCCAATATGGAAATGGTGCTCGCCAAATCGGACATGGGGATCGCCGAGCGCTATGCCGGGCTGGTCGAGGATGCCGATCTGCGCGCGCGCGTCTTCACCACGATCCGCGACGGCTGGCGGCGGACGCAGGACGGGCTGCTCGCGATCACCGGCCAGTCGCGATTGCTGGAGAAACACCCCGCGCTGGAGGCGTCGATCCGCTTGCGGCTGCCCTATATCGAGCCGCTCAACCTGCTCCAGATCGAGTTGATGCGGCGGCACCGTGCGGGTGAGACCGATGATCGGATCGGCCAGGGCATCCTCCTGTCGATCAACGCCATCGCCACCGCGCTGCGTAATTCGGGGTGAGCGCCCTCCCTTCGTCATTCCCGCGAAGGCGGGAATCCATTCTGCCCGACCTCGCCGATAGAGGTGCAACGGCAGTGCTTATGGATTCCCGCCTTCGCGGGAATGACGAAGGAGAGATCAGGCGCGCGCTCAAGCGCTCCCCTTCTCGCTACGCTTATTCCCCCACGAACGGAGCCGCCACCTCGCGCGGCACGCGCATCAGCCGGCCGCTGGCGCGATCGATCAGCGCCCAGGTGGTGGTGCCTTCCACCTTCACCCGTCCGTCGGCCCCGGAGAAACGAAAGTGCCGGTCGAAGCGCGCGCCGCGGGGGGGATGCGGCACCCAGGTCTTGCCGACCGTCTCCTCGCCCTCGGCGAGATTGCCGCGATAGTCGATCTCGTGGCGCGTCACGACCCACACATAGGCCGCCCGATGCGCCGCCGGCGCAACCGCCTCCCAATGCGCCACCGCCAGCTCCTGCACCCAGCGCACCCACACCGCATTGTTGACGTGCCCCAGCTCGTCGATGTCGGCCGGGGTAGCGCGGAAGATGCGGGTGAAGCCGGTCATTGCCGGCGCCAATAGCGGATGCCGAAAAACGCGCCGGTGACGAGGATCGCGCCGCCGAGAATCAGCAACAGGCTGTGCGTATCGGGCACGAGCCGTCCCATCAGCCGCTCGAAACTATGCCCGGCAAGATAGCCGATCGCCGAAAAGGCGATTCCCCAGACGATCGCCGAGACCAAATTGACCGTCACGAAAGTGCGCGTCGCGACATCGGTGGTGCCGATCGCGATCGGGCTGACCGTGCGGAAGCCGTAGATGAAGCGGAAGGCGAAGATGAATCCGATCGGGTGGCGATGGAAAAAGTCGATCGCCTTGGCGAACGCCGGCTTCTCATAGGCGCGACGCACCACGCGGTGATCGTGGAAATGTCGCCCGACGAAGAACCAGATCTGATCGGCGGCGAACGACCCCAGCGCCGCCGCGGCCATCGCCCCCGCCAGCGGAAACAGCCCGCGGTGCGACAGCAGCCCGCCGGCGACGACCACCGTCTCCCCTTCCAGCCCCGCACCGAGAAACAGCGCCAGCAGGCCGTATTTGGCGACGATGGCCTCGACCGTCACCGCGCGTCGTCCACGCCCAATTGCCACAGCACGAAGCTATGCTCCTCGGCGGCTTCGTAGAGGCTGTCGAACCGCCCCGATTTGCCGCCGTGCCCCGCGCCCATATTGGTCTTGAGCAACAGGATATTGGCGTCGGTCTTGGTCGCGCGGAGCTTGGCGGCCCATTTCGCCGGCTCCCAATAGGTCACCCGCGGATCGTTGAGCCCGCCCGAAATGAACAGCGGCGGATAGGCCTGCGCGCGCACATTGTCATAGGGCGAATAGGAACGGATCAGCTCGAACGCCGCCTTGTCGGTGATCGGATTGCCCCATTCGGGCCATTCGCCCGGGGTAAGCGGCAAAGTTTCGTCGAGCATCGTGTTGAGCACGTCGACGAACGGCACGTCGGCGATCACCGCGCCCCACAATTCGGGATCGGAATTGACCACCGCGCCCATCAGCTCGCCGCCTGCCGAGCGCCCGGCGATCGCGATCCGGCCCGCGCTGGTCCAGCCCTGCGCGATCAGCCCCTTCGCCACGTCGACGAAATCGTTGAAGGTATTGGTGCGCTTTTCGAGCTTGCCGTCGTGATACCATTGCTGCCCGAGATCGTCGCCGCCGCGGATATGCGCGATCGCATAAGCGAAGCCGCGATCGAGCAACGACAGCCGCCCGGTCGAGAAGCCCGGCGGGATGGCATGACCGTAAGCGCCATAAGCATAGAGATAGAGCGGGCGCGACCCGTCCTTGGGGAAATCGACCGGGTAGACGATCGACACCGGCACCAACGTCCCGTCGCGCGCGGCGATCTTGAGCCGCTCGGTGCGATATTTGTCCGCATCATAGCCCGAGGGGATTTCCTGCACCTTAAGCGCGGTCAGCGCGCCGGTCGCGGTATCGTAATCATAGACCGTTCCGGGCGTGACCATCGATTCATAGCCGAGCCGCAGGACGGTCTGGTCATATTCGGGATTGTCGCCGAGCCCGGCGGTATAGCTCGCCTCGGGGAAAGCGATGCGCTGGCCCTGGGTCGGCGTGTCGTAGCGGTGGATCGCGATCTGATCGAGCCCGTCCTCACGCCCCTCGACGACGAAGAAGTCGCGGTAGCATTCGACCCCGGTCATGTAGAAGGTCGCCGAGGGCGCGATCAGCTCCGTCCACTCCCCCGGCGCGGCGAGCGGCGCGGTGGCGAGCCGCCACATCGGATCGGTGTCGTTGGTGTGGATGAACAATGTGTCGCCGTGGGTGTCGACATCATCTTCGCGCCCGGAAAGCCGCGGCGCGACGAGGATCGGCGTCGCGAAGGGATCGCCTGCCGGGAGCAGCCGGATCTCGCTCGTCACATGATCGCCGGTGCCGATGACGATCCACTTGCGATCGCTCGTCTCGGACACCGCGACGCGATAGCCCTCGTCATCCTCGTGATAGAGCTCCACATCCTCGGCCGGATCGGTGCCGAGCCGGTGAAAGCGCGCATTGTCGGTGCGCCATTCCTTGTTGGCGAGCCCATAGAGAAAGCCCGCGTCGTCCGACGTCCACACGATATCGGAGAGCATCCCCGGGATCACCTCGGGCAGATGCTCGCCGGTGACGAGATCCTTGACGCGGATCTCGAACCGCTCGGCGCCCGAATCATCGATCGCATAGGCGAGCTTGGTCCCGTCGTTCGACGGCGCGAACGCCCCGAGCCGGAAATATTCGTGCCCCTCGGCCAGCGCCGGCTCGTCGAGCAGCAATTCGTCTGCGCCGCCGGCGACGGGCTTGCGCCACCATTTGCGATATTGGCCGCCGGTTTCGAACGCGGTCCAGTACAGCCAGTCGCCGTCGCGCTGCGGCACGGTCGATTCGTCTTCCTTGATCCGCCCGCGCATCTCGGCGTTGATTCGCTCGGTCAGCGGCTTGAGCGGCGCCATCACCGCGTCGAAATAAGCGTTCTCCTCCTCGAGATAGCCGAGGATCTGCTTGTCGGTGATATCGGGATAGCCGGCGTCCTTCAGCCACGCCCAGGGATCGTCGATCGTGATGCCGTGGCGGGTGAATTGATGCGGGCGGCGCGCGGCGCGGGGCGGAGCGGGAAATTTCATGCCACCTCCATAACCCGCCGCCCGGCCATGTCGATGCGTTTCGACTGCCGCGATTGCAGCATTTGCAATCGTAAACGCTTAGTTTGCAGTTGCGAAAACCCGTGCTGCACTGCACAAGGGTCGGGCCTTTCAGGCATCCTCTCCTAAAAACTTTTAAGGCCGGTCGCGAGACCGGCCTTTCTTTTTGGCTGCGAACCATGCATGGAAGCCGCGCTGAAGCGCGCCGAATCATAAGAAAGATTTGGAGTGGAGCCGCCGGTTAAGACCGGCACCGGCGGAGCAACAGTGCGGGGGATCGAGCGCCACTGCCGCACGGCTGCTCTCCCCCGTTTACGATTCTCCTGACATTCGAATGCTCTGCGCAACGCAGGCTGTACTATCCTCCGTTCGGGCTGAGCTTGTCGAAGCCCTGCACTTTTCTGCACGCGACGAAGGACAGCCCTTCGACAAGCTCAGCGCGAACGGAAAGGACGGTCCAGCGAATCGCCCCGATCTTTGGCGTGGATCGTCCCCGCCCCTTGCGTGCGGCTGCGAAGCTGCGCGATGGTCCATGCCTCGGGATCACAACATTGGGGAATTCGCGAATGGCCGCCGGCCTAGTTGCGTTGCTTGACGATATCGCTGCACTCGCGAAACTCGCCGCTGCCAGCCTCGACGACGTGGCCGGCGCCGCCGGGCGTGCCAGCGCCAAGGCGGCGGGGGTGGTGATCGACGATGCCGCGGTCACCCCGCGCTACGTCGTCGGCCTCTCCCCGGCACGCGAGTTGCCGATCATCGGCAAGATCGCGCTCGGCTCGCTCCGCAACAAGCTGGTCTTCCTCCTCCCGGCGGCGTTGCTGCTCGCGGCGTTCGCGCCCTGGGCGATCACCCCGATCCTGATGGCCGGCGGCGCCTTCCTGTGCTTCGAAGCGGCCGAGAAGGTGATCGAGGCGCTGTCCGGTGCGCCGCACGACGCGACCGAGGTGGTCGCCGCCGACGCGCAGGAGTTGGAGGAGCGCCAGGTGGCGGGCGCGATCCGCACCGATCTGATCCTTTCGGCGGAGATCATGGCGATCGCGCTCTCCTCGCTTGCCGATCAGCCGCTGGTCAATCAGGCGATCGCGCTGGCGGTGGTCGCGGTGGCGATCACCGTCGGCGTCTATGGCGTCGTCGCGCTGATCGTGAAGATGGACGATATCGGCCTCGCGCTCGCCCGCCGCCCCGGTGCTGCGCTGCAAAAGATCGGCCGCGGGCTCGTCGCGGCGATGCCGATCGTGCTGTCGCTGATCTCGCAGATCGGGGTCGCCGCGATGCTGTGGGTCGGCGGGCAGATCATCGTCCACGGGCTCGAACAATTCCACCTCACCCCGATCCCCTTATGGGTGCATCACGCGGCGGAGGCGGCGCAGCATGCGCTGGGCGGCGTCGCGGCGTGGCTCGTCAGCGCCTTCCTCTCGGGCGTGGTCGGGCTTATCGTGGGCGGCATCATCGCGGGCGTGCTTCACCTCGTCCCGCGGCGTCATTGATCGAGAATCGGAAAGCAGCTCTATGTCGACTTATTCCGCCCGCCTCGCTGCGCTCCGCGAGCAGCTTGCCCGCCAGCGCCTCGACGGCTTCATCGTGCCGCTGACCGACGAGCATATGAGCGAATATGTCGGCGCTTATGCGCAGCGGCTCGCGTGGCTTACCGGTTTCCAGGGATCGGCGGGCACCGCAGCGGTGCTGCCCCAGGACGCCGCGATCTTCACCGACGGGCGCTATACGCTCCAGGTGCGCGAACAGGTCGACGGCGGCGACTGGCAGTTCGTCGGCGTCCCCGAGACGAGCGTGTCCGAATGGCTCGCGGGGCATGCGGCGGACGGCGCGCGGATCGGCTACGACCCGTGGCTCCACACCCGCGCCTGGGTGGCAGAGGCATCGGCCGCGCTGGCCAAGGTCGGCGCGACTTTGGTCCCCGTCGACACCAACCCGATCGACGCGATCTGGCCCGACCGCCCCGCCCCGTCCGACGCGACGCTCTCGGTTCACGACAACCAGCTCGCCGGCCGCTCCTCCGCCGAAAAGCGCGCCGAGATCGCCGACTGGCTCGCCGCGCAAAAGGCCGATGCGGTGGTGCTCGCCGCGCTCGATTCGATCGCCTGGCTGCTCAACGTGCGCGGCAGCGATGTCGCGCGCACGCCGGTCGCGCTGGCCTATACGATCGTCAATGCCGACGGCACCGCGGATCTGTTCGTCGCGCCGGAAAAGGTGACCGATGCGGTGCGCCAGCATCTCGGCAATGCGGTGCGGATCCACGATCGCACCGCCTTCGCCCCCGCGCTCGGCGCGTTCGCGGGCAAGACGGTGGCGGTCGATCCCGCATTGTCGGTCGCGGCGATCCCGCTGGCGATCGAGGCGGCGGGGGGCAAGGTGGTGTCGCTGCGCGATCCCGTCGTGATCCCCAAGGCATGCAAGAACCCGGCGGAGATCGCCGGCCACCACGCCGCCAGCCTGCGCGACGGCGCGGCGCTGACCCGTTTCCTGCGCTGGATCGCGGCGGAGGCGCCCAAGGGCGGGCAGACCGAGCTTTCCGCCGCCGCCAAGCTGCAGGAATTCCGCGCCGAGACCGGATTGCTCAAGGATCTGTCGTTCGACACAATTTCGGCGACCGGCGCGCATGGCGCGAGCCCGCATTATCACGTCACCGAGGAATCGAACGCGCCGATCGAGCTCGGCCAGCTCTATCTGATCGATTCGGGCGGGCAATATGCCGACGGCACCACCGATCTGACCCGCGTCGTCCCGATCGGCACCCCGACCGCCGAGATGCGCGATCGCTTCACCCGGGTGCTCAAGGGGCATATCGCGCTCGCCACCGCGGTCTTCCCGCACGGCACGACCGGGCAACAGCTCGATGCGCTGGCGCGGCTGCCGCTGTGGCAGGCCGGGCTCGATTATGCGCACGGCACCGGGCACGGGGTCGGCAGCTATCTGTCGGTCCACGAAGGCCCGGCGCGGATTGCCAAGCCGAGCTACGGCGGCGGCGGGCCGCAGGAGCCGTTGCGCCCGGGCATGATCCTGTCGAACGAGCCCGGCTATTACAAAGCCGGCGATTACGGCATCCGGATCGAGAATCTGCTGCTGGTGATCGAGCGCGAGATCGCCGGAGGCGAGGCGGCGATGCTGGCGTTCGAGACGCTGACGCTCGCCCCGATCGACCGCGACCTGATCGAGCCGGCGCTGCTCGACGCGGCCGAGCTGGCGTGGCTCGACGCCTATCACGCGCGCGTCGCGGCGACGCTGGGCGATGTGCTGGAGGGCGAGGACCGCGCCTGGCTGATCGAGCGGTGCCGGCGGATCGGGGCGTAACGCCTCAGACCCAAATCCAAACCGCCGTTCGGGCTGAGCCTGTCGAAGCCCTGCCCTTTTCTTCCAAGGAAGAAGGACAGCCCTTCGACAAGCTCAGGGCGAACGGGGAGTATCACGCCTTCGGCGCCGAATCATCCGGCGCCGCCGCCTCCGCATCCGGCCGACTGCGTGCCTGCGCCTTGCGTTTCCTGAGGTTGGCGCGCAGCTGCTCGGCGAGGCGGGCGGCGCGATCTTCACGGTCGTTTGCCATGAAAGCGCTATTGCGCGCGCACAACGCCTTGACAATGCCGTCGCCCTCGTCTCTAGGGCGCCCCTGCCCTTCGGGCGATGCTGCCGTAGCTCAGTGGTAGAGCGCATCCTTGGTAAGGCTGAGGTCAAGGGTTCGATCCCCTTCGGCAGCACCATTCTCCCGCACGAATTCAGAGAGATAGAACATCCCCTTGTGGGGAAAGCGTCTATTACGCCGCGCCAGATCGTCCAAACGTAATAACCGCGTACAGGAATCAATTCGTAGCAGTTTCGGCGTAATTTGCGCTCTTGGAGGGGAAAGTCTTCCCCTGCTGCCGCGCCGGAGTCGCGGCAGACCCCTTCTGCGGGCGGCTTCGCCCCCGCAACGCCCCGTGAGAGGGAGAGATAGGCCCGTTCGGCCGTGACGGGTAAGGGTTGAGAGAGAGGCTCTCGACGCCCGTCGCGGAGACTTCTCATGGCTACCGTTCTCACCCAGCCCCCCGCCGCCCGGACCGCCACCGCCGGCCACAAGGTCGACATCTCTCGCGGCCAGCGCATTGGTCGAGTGTCGTCGGAATGGTTCTCGCGGCCTGACGACGAGCGTTTCCTATCGCTCACCGAACTTAATGCAGCGGTGAGGGCCCGCGCCGAGAGCACAACCGCCCGCATCGTCGAAACCCGCGAGGTCCGAGTTCAGGCCAGCCGCGACAATGCCGAGCGGCTGGCACTCTTCGTTCCCGGCCGCAATCACCCCGTCACGCCTACCCATTGGTCGTTCGGCCAGCTCGCCAGCCTGGTCGGCGCGCCCGCGGGCTATCTGCGCCAGCTTCCCGCATCGCTCGCCGGGATCAACCTGCAGCATGGGTTGATCAACCATCGCGCCGAACAGATAAAAACCCTCGAAACAGACGACGGCCGGATCGAGTTGCGCGCCGTAACCGGACCGGACTATGGCCGCATCTGGGATCACGAACTGGTCGCCGCGGTAATGAAGATCGCCGGCACCGGCACCGGTGACACGCGCTGGAAGGTGCCGGGCCTGCTCGACTGGTCGACAATGACCTACAATCCACTGGTCGACATCACCAAGGACACCACGACGCTTTACGCCAGCGATCGTGACGTCTTCCTGTTTCTCGTCGATGATCTCCACCCGATCGAGGCCGGGCGTCTCCCCAACGGCGATCCCGATCTTTTCTTCCGGGGCTTCTACGCATGGAACAGCGAGGTCGGCTCGAAGACACTCGGCATGGCTTCCTTCTATCTCCGGGCGGTTTGCATGAACCGGAATATCTGGGGCGCGGAGGGCTTCGAGGAGATCAGCATCCGCCACAGCAAGTTCGCCGCCAACCGCTTCGCGCACGAGGCCGCACCGGCGCTGGAGAATTTCGCATCGTCGTCGCCGGCACCATTCACGGCCGGCATCAAGGCGGCGCGCGAACGCATCGTCGCTCGCACCGACGAAGACCGGCAGAGCTTCCTGCGCAAGCGCGGCTTCTCCAAGGGCGAGACCGACCGGATCATAGCGACCGTGCTCGACGAGGAGGGCCATCCGCCTGCCTCCATCTTCGATTTCGTCCAGGGCATCACGGCGCTCGCGCGCGACAAGCCACATCAGGATGCCCGCCTCGACCTCGAAGGCAAAGCCAGCAAGCTTCTCGCCGCTGCGGCCTGACCGGCGGCGCCCCACTCTCGAAATCGAAAGGAGCGATCCGATGATCGTCCTCCCTCCCACGTTGCGCCACGCGTTGCGGGCGAACGACATCAATCGACGTGCCGCATTCCGGCTCAATGAGCCCGAGCCGGACCCTGCGCCAGTGGCTAAATTCTTCAACCCGCTGGGGCCGCAGGTGTGGCTGGCGACCGAACTGGCCGCAGATGGCGATGTCCTCCACGGGCTCGCCGATCTTGGCTTCGGCTGTCCCGAGATCGGCCCCTGGAGCCTGCGTGAGCTATCCGAGGTCCGGCTGCCATTCGGGCTTCGGATCGAGATCGACATCGCGTTCGATTCCGGCGTGCCGCTATCTCTCTGGGCGTCCTGCGCCAGGCGCTGTGGGTCGATCCCGGCGACCGAGATCCTGTTCGGTCGATCGCCTCAGGATCGCACGGGGTTCGCCCCGGACTGATCACCGCAATGCATCACCGCCGGCGCGGCTCTCGCCCTTTAGAGGGAGAGGGCTGCGCCGGCTCCATGACGGGTTGAGGGTCGAGAGAGAGTCTCCCGGCCGCCCGTCATGGAGAAAACCCATGACCAAGCATGTGAAGATCGCCCTCAGCGGTTCGCGGGACATCCCGTTCAGCCAGCTGGTGCTGAGCCAGGCCAATGTCCGGCGGGTGAAGGCGGGTGTCTCGATCGACACGCTCGCCGCCGATATCGCCCGGCGCGGCCTGTTGCAGAGCCTGACTGTCCGCGTCCAGCGCGATGCCGACGGGAACGACACCGGCCTATTCGAAGTGCCCGCCGGCGGCCGCCGCTTCCGGGCCCTGCAGCAGCTGGTGAAGCAGCGCCGCATGGCCAAGACGGAGCCGGTTCCCTGCATTGTCCGCGAGGACGACCAGATTTCGGCCGAGGAAGATTCACTGGCCGAGAACACCCACCGCGAGGCGCTGCATCCGCTCGACCAGTTCCGGGCAATGCAGCAGCTCGTTACCCAGGGCACCGATGTCGAGACCATCGCCGCCACCTTCATGGTGACGCCCGCCGTCGTGAAGCAGCGGCTGCGCCTCGCCTCCGTCTCGCCCAAGCTGCACGAAATCTATGCCGAGGACGGCATGACGCTCGAACAGCTGATGGCGTTCTCGGTGTCCGAGGATCATGAGCGTCAGGAGCAAGTCTGGGATCTGCTCCAGTCGGGCTACAATAAGCAGCCCTATATCATCCGTGCCAAGCTCACCGAGGATTCGGTGCGCGCCTCGGACAAGCGGGTCCGCTTCGTCGGCTTGGACGCCTATGCCGCCGCCGGCGGCTATGTCCTGCGCGATTTGTTCGAGGACGACCAGGGCGGCTTCCTGCAGGACGTCGCGCTGCTTGATCGGATGGTGGACGAGAAGCTCAAGGCCGAGGGCGCCAGGATCGGCGAGGAAGGCTGGAAGTGGATCGCGGTCGCCGTCGATTTCCCGTATAATTATGACGATGACATGCGCGTGATCGACGGCGAGCAGCCGGCGATGACCGAGGAGGACGAGGCGAAGCTGGCGTCGCTTCGCCAGGAGGCAGAGGCGCTCGAGGAAGAATGGTCCGGCGCGGGCGACATCCCCGACGAGGTCGATGCCCGCGTTACGGCGATCGACGAGGAGATCAGCACGCTCGTGTCGCCACCGCTGGTCTACGATCCGACCGAAATGGCCCGTGCGGGCGTCTTCGTCAGTATCGACGTCGATGGCTCGCTCTATATCGAGCGCGGCTATGTCCGGCCGGAGGATGAGCCGGTCGAGGATCTGATCGACGGCACCGGCGCTGCTGTGGAGGGATCCACCAATCACACGCCGCCTGAAGATGACGGCAACGGTGGTACCACGATCGTCTCGATCAGCGGGGCGGAGAGCACTGACGCCAGCGATGACGAGGACGAGCAGGACGACATGTTGCGTCCTCTCCCAGACCGCCTCGTCACCGAGCTGACCACCTATCGCACCCTCGCATTGCGCAATGCGGTGGCAAACCGTCCGCAGATCGCCTTCGCCGCCGTGCTGCACGCTCTCACGCTCGAAACCTTCTACACCTATTCCTCTGCTGAGAGCTGTGTCGGGGTCTCGGTGCGGGGCGGCAGTCTGGGCATTCACGCGCCCGGACTGAACGACAGTGCGTCCGCCCGGGCGATCGACCAGCGCCACGAGAGCTGGGCCGAGCGTCTGCCCGACCAGCCGGCGGACCTGTGGGAGGTGCTGCTTTCGCTCAGCGCCGACGACCGGGCTGCACTGTTCGCGCACTGCGCGTCGTTCGGCGTCAATGCAGTCTGGGAACCGGCTAACCGCTACAATGAAAGCCGCGTATCGGCGCGGACCGTCTCCGGGCGGATCGAACATTCCCACATCCTCGCCCATGCCGCGCAGCTGGACATGGTGGCGGCGGGCTGGACGGCAACGGTTGAGAATTACCTCGGCCGTGTGACCAAGGCGCGCATTCTGGGCGCCGTCGAGCAAGCGAAAGGCGGCGAGGTCTCCGCGCGGATCGCCGGTCTTAAGAAGCCGGAGATGGCGAAGGAGGCCGAACAGCTGCTCGAAGGCAGCGGCTGGCTTGCTGAGCCACTCCGCGCGCCTGCGGCCGACGCCGTGCCGCTCGAACAAGGGGCGGCGATCGACGGCGAACCGGCTATGGACGAGCCTGAGGCTGCGGATCACGATGGCGCCCAAGGCGAACAGTCCTTCGCGATCGCGGCCGAATAGCTCGCCTTGCCCCTGGGGCCTGTCGCAACGGCAGGCCCCATTCTCTTTGCGGAGGTGTTCGTGACCAGCGCCGCTTCAGACCTGTCCCGGCAACTCGCCCGCAATGCGGAAGCCGTGTGTCGGCATTACCTCCCCGCCGGACGGCGCGAGGGGCGTTACTGGATCATCGGCGATGCGCTCGGCTCCTCCGGGCGCAGTCTCTACGTTCGCCTGACAGGCAGCGAGCAAGGCAAAGGCGCCGCCGGAAAATGGACTGATGCCGCGACCGGCGAGCATGGCGACCTGCTTGATCTGATAGGATTGACCTGCGGGCATCGCCAGCTCAGCGACACTATGGACGAAGCGCTGCGCTTTCTCGCCCTGCCAAGGCCGCAACGATCCCTCGATCAGTCCGAGCCTCGGGCACCGGCCGGATCGCGAAGGGCGGCTCGACGCCTGTTCGCGGGCTCGCAGCCGATCGCGAGCACATTGGCGGAATCCTACCTTCGCGCACGTTCGATCTCGGGCATTCGCACGGAACCATCGCTGCGCTTCCATCCACGATGCTGGTATCGCCCATCGCGCGACGATGAACCCGGCACGCCAACCTCCTTCCCGGCGCTTATTGCCGCCGTAACCGATGCCGATGGGACCATCACGGGCGTCCATCGCACATGGCTTGACCCGCTGAGGACAGACAAAGCACCGATCGCGACGCCGCGCCGCGCTATGGGCGATTTGCTCGGACATGGTGTTCGCTTCGGTAGAGCGGCTTCGGTGATGGTCGCCGGGGAAGGATTGGAAACTGTCCTGTCGCTCCGCATGGCGATGCGCACTATGCCGATGGTCGCGACGCTGTCCTCGGCACATCTGGCCGCACTGGCATTCCCCGCTGGCCTGCAACGGCTCTATGTTGCGCGCGATTCCGATGCTGCCGGGAATCGTGCGGTGAAATCCCTTCATGAGCGGGCGATCATCGCGGGTGTCGAGATGATCGTGCTCGAACCGGAACGCGACGATTTCAACACAGACCTCATGCGGTATGGCCTGGATGCCCTTACCGCCAGGCTCGCCGACCAGCTCGTTGCCGGAGATCGAGATTACCTGCTCGCGAGCGGCGCCCGAGACGAGAGCGACCACAAGCCTTCAAGCGCTGCTTATTCTTCTATCCGCGCCACGGCCTTCTGAGGGGGCGACGGGACGGTAGCCCACGCGGCCGGTCAACGGCGCCGATCGGCTATTTTCCGCCGCGTCCTTCGGCCGCTTTGCATCGCGAGTCCAAAATAGCCGGTCTCTACCGTCCTCCGCTGATGCTTCGGCGCCCGTCGGCGGGGGAGCCGCCGACCGCTGCGCTCGGTCGTGTCAGGCCGCGCGGCCCACCGTCAGGTCGTCGCCACGAAGGCTGCGAGTGGCGTGGCCGACTGCGAAAGGCGCAAGCGATGACCCATCACCCTGACTCTCCCGACGAGCCCGACCGCGAGCACTCCACCATCGCGCATCTCCTCGAAGAACTCGAACTCTACGGACAACGGCCATTCGAGGACGAGTACGATCCACGGCCACTGCCTGAGGCCAGACTGGTCGAAGGCGCCGCTGCCGACACGTTCGACGCGATGGTTGCGGCACTCGCCGACACCCGGCTGGAGCCCGATATGGAAAATCTGCTCTGGGGCTTCACCAACGTATTTCAGCGCGCCGCGGAACGCATCGAGCGTGAGCTGGACGACAATGAGCAGGCGCAGCGACGGCTGCAGCGCGATCAGGACGGATCCGAGGTGCGTTCGGTTGAGCTGGAGACGGCGATCAACATCGGTCGCACGATGATCGAGCGCCGCGACGCGATGGAAGCTTTCCGAGACGCCTTCGCCGAGCAATTCCGCATCCATTGCCGCAAACCCTGGACCGCGCGCTCCGGCTCAATCGTCAACCGCAAGACGCTGACCGCAAGTATGATCGACAGCCGCGATTTCATCGCCGCCCGCAAGCGTGCCGACCAGCAGGTATTGCTGCCGCAGGGTACACAGATCGCGATTACCGGAGGTTCCGACTATCAGGACCATCGCCGGATCTGGGACGCACTCGATAGGGTATTGTCCAAACACCCTGATATGATCCTCTTGCATGGCGGGACGCCGACAGGTGTCGAGCATATCGCCGAATGCTGGGCGCGAGCCCGCAAGATACCAACCGTGGCCTTCCGCCCCGACTGGAACCGCTTCCGCAAGGCTGCACCGTTCAAGCGTAACGACGTTATGCTGGAGCAGCTTCCTGCAGGTCTGCTTCAGTTCCCGGGTACTGGCATCAGCGCCAATCTCGCCGACAAAGCTCGCAAGATGGGTATTCCCGTTTGGCGGTTCGAATGACCGCCAGGATCGAGCGTTGAACGGGACAAGGCATAAACCGTCACCGTAACAGGGGGACCATTCCCCGCTCTTGGAGGCGCTAGTCCTTCCCGGGCCCGCGGCCTTGTGACGATCAACCCGCAAGGGGTCCGCTATGCTTTGCATGCGGCCGCTACTCGGCTGCGCCTCCCAACGCGGTGATCGCGGCCGCGCGCCCGGATGCGTCGGCGCCTGTCGAGCGGGGAATGGCCCCGCTCTCACGACAGGAGACGGTCATGTCCCTCGAAGCCGCACAACGCTACGCCTGGAACCTCGCTTGCACGCTCAAGGTGATCATTATCCTGATCAGGACCGACGAGGGATATGCGGCAATGGCGAGCGACGATTATGACGGGGATGTCGACCACGTCGTTCGTGAATATGATGTCTTCGCCCAATAATCGACGAACCGAACCTCTGGCCAGGCCCGGCAACGCTTTCGTTGCTGGGCAATTTTCGCTATAATCGACGCGCGCTGCGGTGGCTGGTGGAAGCGCGTCCAACCTCATGAGGACAAGGACGTGATCATGCCAATTCTCTTCCCATTGACGCTTCTGGGCGCCGCCTTCCTGATCTACGCGATATTCGCCGGTGCAACGCTGGCGCTGCCGATCGCCGCCGGCCTGGCAGCTGGGTTCGGCAGCGCGTCGATCGGACTTTCTACGCTTCCTTCGATCCTCATCGGCCTCATAGTTTTCATGGCCGTGATCGCGCTCGGCCGCTTCGCAGCGCTTACCCTTCCGAGCCGGACAGTTCGGGCGATGCTCATCCTGATGTTTGCGTTACCCGCCGCGATCACCGGGTTTTCGGTGGCGTCTGCCTTTGCGTCCCTCGCCGGCATTGCGAGCATCGGCATTGCTCTGATGGTGGGCGCTTTGACCGGCACGGTCGCCGCCCACCGGCTCGGGCGCCCAATCGGCTGATCGACAGGCCGCCGTCATCTTTTTTACCAGCGCCCGCCCGGTCGATGCGGGCGGGATGTTACGCTTAGCTCTGCCGATCGGCCTGGAGGGGCGGTGAGATCGGCGAGTTCTACCTAACGTCGGCGGATACGCGAAACTCGCGGGTCTCCCCGCATTGACGATGAGACCCGAACGCCTGACCACGTCACGCTTGATCCTGCGAGGTAGCGCCACTCTCGAGTCGGCCAGCTCCAGGGGAATGGACGTGCGTCCCCAGCGGTGATGGCGGCGAGGCGGATGCCGCCAGTACGCAGCCGGATTTATCCGGACGCACGCCGAGCACGTCGGACGTCTCGACGGCCGCCGCGCCTGGGTCCACGTTTCCAGCCGGCGGATCCAGGCCAGTGCCCAAACGGCCTCTCCTAAATGGCTTGATGACCGGAACCGGCTTCGCCTCTGCCGCTTGGGCTGCAACGGCTCCGGGGCGCTTTTTTCCCCTGCCGGCTTTGCCGTCATTCCTCGCGGGACAAAGAAGCGCCCCTCCGCCGTCCTCCGCTACGCTGTGGGTCTGACGACTGCAGCCGCGGCAGCCCCGGTCAATTCCCAAGCCATCGAGGCCGTGATGGGCACGGGCTCGTGGATCAACACTGGAGACTTATCATGGCTACCATCGGCACCTTCAAGAAGACCGCCAACAACGAGTTCGTCGGCGATATTGTTACCCTCAGCGTCCAGGCCAAGGGCGTCCGTATCATCCCCGACAGCAACCGCGCCAACGACAACGCCCCATCCCACCGGGTGATGGTCGGCCGGGCCGAGATCGGCGCCGCATGGTCCAAGCAGTCCAACGAAGGTCGTGACTATCTCGGCCTCAAGCTCGACGATCCGAGCTTCAACGCTCCGATCTTCGCCAACCTCTTCGACGATGAGGACGCCGAGACCTTCAACCTGATCTGGTCCCGCCCGACCCGGCGCAACGGCGACTGAGCCGACCGATCAAGCCCCGCCCGGACAAAACCGGGCGGGGCTTTCGTTTGGTCCATTTTGGCTGTATTAATAACCACTTGGCATAAGCGCTGACTTATCCGCCCATAAGCGCCACGGCCGTTGCGCGCTGCAGCATTCTCCACCTAGCTTTTCCTGACAGGGGGCATCGAGGAGATTTGCGGTGCCAGGTTATCATCAATTGCGCTTGCCTGACGCATATCGGGCTCTCACAGTCTTGGAGCCTCGTCAATTGGCCTGGGAATGGTTGCGGCGTGATCTCACATACCGCGACGCCTGGGCCTCGGCTCGCCCGTCGGTCCGCCGCGTCGCGACGCTTGCCGCGAATGGACTGCAGCATGCTGTCCGTAAGCTGATCGACATCCCGCAACCTCGACCCGAACGGAGGTGGTCCCTCTGGGGCCTCTCGTTTCCCGGTCGATCCTGAGACGCCTGCCGCCGAAGCCCCTCCGATCGCTTGGTTGCCGTCGCTCGATACGCGTACGTTGACCATCGTCCGACCGGTGGCCTGGGCGCGCACCCTTGGCGATCTCCCATATCGGCCATCAAGCTGGGGCGATCACGCGGTCCGCGTTGCGTCACGCGACGGTGCGCACATCCTCGTTCGACAACACGGCGCGCCAGAACTGGCGCTATGGATCCCAGCCGGGCTTGAGCCGGTTCCCGGTAAGCCATTTGGGCTCTATCTTCATCCCGATCGCAATCATGTCGATCGTGTCCGCGCAGCCGAGACTTTCCGGCGCGCGATCGGCATCGGTACGTCACTTCGCGCAATGCCGTATCCGCAGGCGGCCCGGCAGGCGGCGATGCTGTTCGTTCATGACCAGCTGGCGGGCGGCGCGTCGTTGCGCGACATCGCGGCCGATCTTCTCCGAACAATGCCCGACGAATGGCGGGCGAGTTCGGAACGATCCGACCTTCGCCGCCTCCGCGACGCAGCAGCGGAGATGTCAGCCGGTGGGTATCGCCGCCTTCTCGGATCACGTCCGACGGAATAGCGCTGGCCGCGTCCGAGCATGTGGTCGGAAAGCGCCATCCCCGTTTCCGGCCACCAACGACCTCCTTTCGGCGCCGATGATCGCCGGGTTCGCGAGGCCCTGCCTGCGCGAACCCCGAACAGCCCGATCAGGAGTTTACTATGCCCGATATTATCAAGGATACGCGCTACCTGCGCACCAAGGAGGCCGCCCATTACGTCGGCCTGTCCGCGCGCACCCTCGAAAAGCATCGCACCTACGGCACCGGTCCCGCCTATCGGAAAATCGGCGGGCGCGTCGTCTATACGATCGAGGAGCTGCGCGCCTGGTGCGATCGCGGCGCCTGCGCATCCACCTCCGATCCCAATAATGGAACCGTGCTGCCAGCCGTGCGCCGTCCCGGCGAACGCGCGGAGCAAGGATAATGGCTGGCGCGCTTGACCAGCACGGCGTGCGCGCCCTCTCGGCGCCCACCGACGTGCATCGCCATCCGCTCCGCGTCGGCTTGCTCACCAGCATGAGTGCGGCGCTCGCCGCGCTTCTTCTGCCGGCCTTGCATCAGCCCCAACTGCGCCTCGTCTGGAACGCTTCGGCGAGCGTACCGCTCGGCCTTTACGGCATCGAACCGGGCACGGTCCCGCGCGTGGGCGATTTGGTCGCGGTGCGACCTTCGCCCACGCTCACACGCTTCATGGCGGAGCGGCGATATGTCGAGGCCAATGCGCTGCTGGTGAAGCCGGTCGCTGCGGTTGCCGGAGCGAACTTCTGCCGTATCAATATGGATGTCACGCTCGACGGACGAACTGTCGCGACCGCGCTGCCGCGCGACCGTTTCGGCCGCCCGTTGCCGCGTTGGTCAGGCTGTCGGCGCCTCGCCAGCCACCAGCTGGTGCTCATTGCGCCGGGGCTACGCGCCTCGTTCGACAGCCGCTATTTCGGTCCCATCGATCGCGCCCAAGTGATCGGGCGCGCAACCCCGATGTGGACCTGGTCATGACGGTGCGTTGGACGAGGATCGTTGGCGTCGTTGCGATCGCCGTCTCGGCTTCCCCTTCGCCTGGCGCCGTCTCCGAACTGGCCGGGTCCCAGCGCTGCGCCATGCACGTCCCCGAAGCGGCGCTGCGTTCGGGGCTTTCCCAGGATGTTGTGATGCGCGTCATGCGCGCCGAGTCGGGCGGGAGTTCAAGGATCGTCTCGGCCAAGGGAGCGATGGGCTGCATGCAGATCATGCCGGCCACATGGTCCTATTTGACCGAGCGCTACCAACTCGGCGCGGACCCATATGATGCGCGGATGAATATGATTGGCGGCGCGATGTACCTTGCCGAGCTGGCCGCGCGCTATGGTTGGCCCGGTGCCTTCTCAGCGTACAATGCGGGCCCCGGACGCTATCGACGTTATGTGCAAGGCGGCGTGGCACTGCCCGCCGAAACGATCGCCTACACCGCGCGTCTTGGCGGAAACGCGGCAGCCCGACCGATGGCTACGCCTGCGCCCCGCTGGCAGGAAGCGCGCCTGTTCATGACGGGATCGAGGTACGAAGCGGCGACCGCCTTGCCGGCTACACCAACAGTGCCCGGCGGCACTGCTGAGGTACGGCCGCGCCATGGGCTCTTCCCGTTAACGGGCGATCCTGACGGCGGCGATGCAACCGGCGCCGCGCCATGATGCGCGGCGACCGACCCGCTCGGTGAATGAGTGCCCTCTGGGCGACTTTGGGCTATGCTCTCGACGCAGCTGCTGGCCAATTTGATGGAGGCCTGATCATGTCGAACATCGACAAAGCCATTGACGCGGCCGCGCGCGCGCTTTGCCGCCAAGACGGAAATCCCGAGAACACGAAGTTCGAGGGCAAGCCCATGTGGCAAAGCTATCTGCCTGCGGCGAAGGCTGCAATCGAAGCCGCCTTGCCCCATTTACGCGACGAGTGATTTGACGCGCAATGTGGCTGCGATGGCGATCACGAATCCGACCTGGATAACAGCCATCGGCGACCTTGGGACCGGCGCTATCCTCCGCTATCTTTTCCCGCACCGCTCAGAGCTTTCTGCTTGCCGTCTTGCGCGCGTGCGGCGGCGGCTTCCTCGGCTTCGGTTGCAAAGGCGCGGGCGCCGCGACGTCGGAAAAGCAGTTTGGCCTGCGCGCCATCTTCGCCCCGCATCTGCGACGCAAGATCAAGGAAAGCGCCGTACAGCATCGCGCGGTCGTCGTCGGCGATCTCGACGAGCCCGGCTTTTTGCACCAGACCGCCCAGCTCGATCAAATGCCGCGTGCGCTCGCGCCGTGCCACCACCCAAGCCCTCGTGTCCGACCGCGATCGTGCCGCATCAAGCCGATTGCGCGCCTGGATCAGTCGCCTTGCCGCCTGCATCACCGCCACCAGGACGGCGGGAGGACCGCCGCCTTGTGTCGCGAAAAAACTGGGCGCCCTGGCGACTCCATGCCGAGGTGGTTGCCTCGTCCTTTTCCGCGACCGCCGCGAGAAGGGCGCCGGCAAGCAAATCGGGCTCGAGCGCATCGGCACCCGTCGCCTCTATCAGCTCGCCAAACTGCTGGATCTTGCGTTGCTTGAGCAGCTTGGCGCGATCGTTCAGCGCCTTCAGCTCGGCGTCGAAGTCTCTGACTTTTCGCATGGTGCATCTCCATTGAGCGTGTCGATGCAGGTGAATTGGGCGGTCTGATCCCTCGTTCAACGGACGAAATCTCTCAGTAGCGCTTTAGCGTATGAGAGCGCGCTTATACGTCGTACCGACGTCGCGGGTTGTGGCGTAAATGGGTTGCCGGCATGGCGATCTATCATTTCTCGGCCAAAGTCATAGGGCGCGGCGCGGGCAGGAGCGCGGTGGCAGCCGCCGCCTATCGCTCGGCCTCGCGGCTCGAGGATGAGCGACTCGGCCGCCATCATGATTTCACCAATAAGGCGGGTGTCGTCCATTCCGAAGTGATGTTGCCGGAAGGCGCGCCCGAGCGTCTGCGGGACCGCGAAAACCTCTGGAATGAAGTCGAGGCGACCGAGAAGCGGAAGGATGCGCAGCTCGCCCGCGAGGTAGAATTCGCGATTCCGCGCGAGATGACCCGCGAGCAAGGCGTGGCGCTGGCTCGCGACTTCGTGGCCCGCGAGTTCGTCGAGCGCGGCATGGTCGCCGATCTCAATGTGCATTGGGACATCGGCGCTGATGGGGAAGCCAAGCCGCACGCGCATGTCATGCTCACCCTGCGCGAGATCGACGGCGAGGGGTTCGGAGCCAAGGTCCGCGAATGGAATGCGACCTCGCTGCTCCAGCATTGGCGCGTAGCCTGGGCCGATCATGTCAACACACGGCTGGCCGCACTCGGCATTGACGCGCGCATCGACCATCGCAGCTATGATGCGCAAGGGATCGATCTTGAGCCGCAGCACAAGATCGGCGCGGCCGGCGCACGCCGAGACGCGCGTGGTGAGGATTCCGAGCGCGCGGACGATCATCGCACCATCGCCCGCACCAACGGCGCAGCAATCATCACCGATCCTGCCGCGGGCCTTGACGCGCTGACGCGCACCCAGGCGACGTTCACCATGCGCGATCTCGCGATGTTCGCGCATCGGCATTCTGACGACAAGGACCAGTTCGATGCGGTGCTCACTGCGATGCGCTGTCATGACTCGGTGCTCGCGCTCGGGCGTGACGGGCGTGGTGCCGAGCGCTTCACCACCACCTACATGCTGAATGCCGAGGAAGCGCTCGTGCGGAACGCTGCCGCACTTGCATCGAGTTCGCATGCCATCGGCAAGGTTGACCTGCAGCGTGCCGTGATAGAGGCCGCGCGTCGCGATCTTGTGTTGGGCGCGGATCAGAAGCGAGCGCTCGAGCATGTGCTCAAGCGACCGGGATTGAGTATGGTCGTTGGGTTCGCCGGCTCGGGCAAATCGGCAATGTTGGGCGTCGCGCGCGAGGCCTGGGAGGCGGCAGGATATAGCGTGCGGGGCGCGGCGCTATCGGGCATCGCCGCCGAGAATCTCGAAGGCGGCTCGGGCATAGCGTCGCGCACGATCGCCAGTCTCGAGCATGCATGGGCGCGCAATTATGATCGACTGACATCCCGCGACGTGCTGGTCGTAGACGAGGCCGCGATGGTCGGCACGCGGCAGCTGCAGCGCGTGCTGGCCGAAGCTGCGAGCGGCGGCGCCAAGGTTGTAATGGTGGGCGACGTCCAGCAGCTCCAGGCGATCGAGGCAGGTGCTGCATTCCGGCTGCTCGCCGAGCGTCATGGAGCCGCCGAAATCAGCGAAGTACGTCGCCAATCCGCTGAGTGGATGCGCGAAGCGACGAAGGCCTTTGCCAATGGAGGCACCGGCGCGGCGCTCTCCGCCTATTCCAGTGCGGGCATGGTCCACGCCGCCGAAACGCGCGATGCGGCGCGTACTGCGCTGATCGATCGCTGGGACACGGAACGGCGCGCCGATCCGGCCGCATCACGCATCATCCTCACCCACTTGAACAAGGAGGTCGTCATGTTGAACGATGCAGCGCGCGCCAGGCTTACTGCGCAGGGAGCGCTTGGCACAGATGTCGCGAGCCGCACCGAGCGTGGCCTACGGCAGTTCGCCGACAATGACCGCATCTTGTTTCTAAAGAATGAGCGCGATCTCGGTGTGAAAAACGGCACGCTCGGCACGATCGAGAAGGCGGCGCCGGATACGCTCGCGGTTCGGCTCGATGACGGCCGACGGATCACTGTCGACCTCAAGAGCTACGCGCATGTCGATCATGGCTATGCCGCGACCGTCCACAAGACCCAGGGAATGACCGTCGATCGCACCCATGTGCTGGCCACGCCAGGGCTCGATGCCCATGCGAGTTATGTCGCACTGTCCCGCCATCGCCAGCGCACGGCGCTGCATTACGGCCGCGACGACTTTGCTGACGAAGCGGCGCTCCGTCGAACGCTCGGCCGTGAACGCCCGAAAGACATGGCACTCGACTATCGCGACAGCATCTCGCAAGGCGGCATCACGCGGCAGAGTCCAAGTGCAAAGACTGGCCAGGCCCATGATCGCGCCGTTCAGCCCGCGCAGCCCGATCACGCGGCGGCATTGCGGACGATGGTCGCCGCCCGGGTCAATGCGCCCAAGCATACCGCCGAAACTATGCGTGATGCCCTTTCCAAGGCGGCGGAAGCTCTCACCGGGCTTGGTCGCGGCCGGGATCGCGGAGCCGAACGCTGATGGCAACCTCAGACGGCGGCATGGCCGGTGGGCGGGGGCCGGACCCTGTCGTCCAGCAGATCGCGTTCTTGTCCGCGCTGGTCGTGATCGGGCTGTGCTGGCCGCTGGTGCGTTTGCAAATACCAGTCGACAGCCGGTTCGCGTTCACTGATCTCATCCGCGAGCATTGGGCGCATCGCGATCATCTCGAGCCTTGGATCGAGCAACGCTGGGCATGGCTCGCCGCGCATTCCTATCATCTCTGGTTCGCGCTGGCGGTACTTCCCGGCGTCATCGCTGTGAGCATCGTTCAGGGCGTCGATCGCCGCACAGCCTGGCCATTGGTCCACGCTCCGCTAGGCTGGGCTGCGGGTGCCGTCCTTGGCTACATGCTCTATGGTAGCTTTCGCGCAGACAGCTGGCCGCTAGCGGTGATGATGCCGGCGACCTCTGCGTTTCTCGGCGGTTCGATCGCTGCTCGGCTCGCGGCCTGGCCGCGCAAGTTCAAGTACTTGCGCGGCACAAGAGTCAGGGTCTTCACCGGTGGGCGCGGAGCAAGGCTGCGCGCTCGCGTTACCGGCGGCGTTACGCTCGCCGGTGTACCGCTGAGCCGCGAAGATGAAACGATGCATATCGCCGCCATCGGCGCCACGGGCTCGGGCAAATCGACGGCGCTGCGCGGACTCATGGCCGACGCGATCCGGCGTGGCGATCGGCATGTGGTTGCCGATCCAGACGGCGCATCGATGTCGGCTTTCTTCAGCCCCTGCGATATTGTCCTGAATCCGTTTGACCGGCGGTGCGCCCGTTGGGATCTCCTTGGAGAGATTGAACGGCCGAGCGACTACGCGTTCCTGGCACAGTCATTGCTCCCTCATCTCGGGACTGGCGATCACGATCAATGGATCAGCTACGCCCAGCAGTTGCTGGCAGGCGCGATGGAGAATTTCGTTACGCTCCAACTGGGCAGCTCAGGTGACTTTGCGGCGATGCTAGCCGGCGCCACGCTGGGCGAGCTCAAGCAGCTCTGTGCAGGCACGCCGGCCGCGCGTTACTTTGAGGAGGGCGGCGAGCGGATGCTCGCCAGCATTCTTGGAACCTTGTCGCCTGCGATCGGCCATCTGCGGCTGATCAGCGCTGTCGAAGGCGAGCCGTTCACGATTCGACGCTGGATCAGGGGAGGAACTGGCTCGCTATGGATGCCCTATTTCGCCAACCAGATCGCAGCTGTGAAGGGTCTGATCTCATGCTGGATGAACATCGCCATCCTTGAAACTCTCTCTCTTGAACCGGACCATGACAGGCGAATTTGGTTTCATGTGGACGAGCTCGATGCGCTAGGCCGGATCGAGGGACTCAAGGACGCCCAAGCGAGGCTGCGAAAGTTCGGCGGCTGCGTCGCAGTCGGCTTCCAGTCCTTCGCGCAGGTCAAACAGGTTTATGGCGACGGCGCACAGACCATCATCGAAAATTGTGGAAACCTGCTCCTGCTCCGCGCCGGAACGAGTGAGAACGGCGGTACAGCCAAGCTCATTTCCGAATTGATCGGCAATCGGGAGCTGGAGCGCGATGATGTGAGCCGATCAAGGAGTCACGGGCGCAACGCGACCCGTTCGATGTCCATGCAGACTCGCCGGACCATTGAGGATGTCGCTCTCACCAGTGAAATCATGCAACTTAGCAACCGCGAGGGCTTTGTGAAACTTGCCAGTCGCGCGCAATGGATACGCGTTCGATTTCCTTTTAAGCCATATTCAAGATCGGCCGAACCGTTGATGCCGCTACCATCAATGCCTTTAGATTAGACAGGGCGGTCAAAGACAGAAAATATGGTACCCTTGCGCCGCCGGCATCGGTCAGGGGCCCGTGCAACTTTGCCGTCTACCATAGCGCCGGCCGACAAGGCCTTGGCTAAGCGGTTATGATGGTATCTCTGCCATGAAAGACCTTAAAGCGCCCGTGCGATGACGAGCCGCTGGATGTCGGACGTGCCCTCGTAGATTTGGCACACCCGGACATCGCGATAGATTTTCGCCAACCCGAATTCCTCGAGATAGCCATAGCCACCGAGCGTCTGGATCGCGCCGGACACGACGGCCTCGGCGGTTTCGGAGGCGAACAACTTGGCCATCGACGCCTGGGTCAGGCAGGGCTCGCCCGCATCCTTCAGCGCAGCGGCCGACAGCACCAACTGCCGCGCAGCCTCCAGCCGGGTCGCAAGATCCGCAAGGCGGAAGCCGACTGCCTGATGCTGGATAATCGGTTGGCCAAAGCTTTTGCGATCCTTGGCATACTCGACCGCGATGGCGAGGGCCGCCTGCGCCATGCCGACGCTTTGCGCAGCAATCCCGATCCGGCCGGCTTCGAGATTGGAAAGCGCGATGCCGTAACCAGCGCCCTCCGCGCCAAGCCGCAAATCGTCCTCAACAAACAGGTTCTCGAACCGGATCGCACAGGTATCGGAGGCGCCTTGCCCCATCTTGTGCTCGACCTTGTCGACGAGATAGCCGGCGCGATCGGTGGGAACGACAAACCCCGAGATGCCGCGCTTACCCGCCGCGGGGTCGGTCACGGCATAGACGATTGCGAGTCCTGCAATACTGGCGGAAGTGATGAACTGCTTTGCGCCGTTAATGCGATATCCGCCCTCCACCTTCGCCGCGCGGCACCGCATCGCCGCTGCATCGGAACCGGCATCGGCCTCAGTCAGTGCAAACGCACCGATCATCCTGCCGGCAATCAGGTCTGGCAGGAACCGCGCCTGTTGCTCGGCCGTGCCGTCCTTGAGCAGGCTCGACACGATGAGGCTGTTCTGGATCGAGATGATTGTCGACAGCGCGCCATCGGCCGCGGCGATCTCGATAAGCGCGAGCGCATAGCTGACGTAGTCCGCCGCTGCGCCCCCAAACCGATCGGGCGCTGTCATGCCCATCAGGCCAAGCTCCGCGACCTCCTCGAACAAGCCCGCAGGATAGCTGCCCGCGGTTTCGAAATGCTGGCTATGCGGGCGCACCCGATCCTGCGCGAAGTCGCGCACCACGTCGCGGATCGCGACCTGCGTGTCCGTCAATATCGTCATCGCTCAGGCCGCCTCGCTGATGTGCGAGCACCGTTCCGTGGCGGTTTCGACCTTCGCCAGCAACACGGCACGCTTCGCTCGATATTCGGCCATGGCCTGTTCTTTAACCGGGCCGTAGCCGCGAACCATGTCCGGCAACCGTGCCAGCGCCGTGGCGTGCGCGAGCCCCGCTTCATCGAGGCCAGCACTCAGGGCGTCGATTGTCGCGAGATATTCGTCGCGCAGGCTTCGTTCGGCACGGCGTTCATGTGTGCGACCGAATGGATCCGCCCAGCTGCCCCGCAAGGATTTCATCAGCGCAAGGGCTGCGAAGGCGGTGAAGACCCACGGCCCGAACTTGCGCTTGGCCGGCCGGCCCGTACGCGGATCAGTGCGCGAAATGATCGGCGGG
This sequence comes from Sphingomonas sp., assembly GCA_017849555.1. GTDB lineage: Bacteria > Pseudomonadota > Alphaproteobacteria > Sphingomonadales > Sphingomonadaceae > Sphingomonas > Sphingomonas lycopersici. The sequence continues at coordinate 45,304 of JAFIGU010000031.1, forward strand.
GCGAGCCAGATCGAAACCCGCTTCGTCGCAGCAAACTGCGCCGCCAACGTCTTTCGAAAGGCGGGTTCAGCATAGAGGCGCGCGACTTCATACTCGTCCTTATAGGCCATCAGTTTGTAGGCGTTCATCGCGACAGCGCAGAGCATGTCACTGCCTAGCGTGCCCATTGCCTGCGTCGCTGCCCGCACGCGCTCTATCGTCGCGATATAACGCTCGGCATAAGCCCGGTCCTGATAGGCGATCAGATCGGCGACGCGTCGATCAATCAACGCATCGAGCGTCTCCTCGATCTCGGCGGCGGTCTCGATGAGGCCAGCGATCCGCTCCACCCTGGCGCCATCGACGGCGGCAAGCCGTCCCCAGGAAAAGGCGCGCTTGTTGAGGGCTACCGCCGCGCCATTAGCCTCGATCGCCGCCTCGAACGCTACGGCCGACAGGGGTACCAGGCCTTTCTGCCACGCATAGCCGACTAGCAAAGTGTTCGCCGCGACGCTGTTACCGAACAGCCCCTCCGCGATACGGGTGGCGCTGAGCAGGAACCCCCTGTTACCGGCGCGCGTCAGCAGGGCATCGATCATGCGGGCAGTCGGCAGCGTGGCGTCACGATCGGTAACGATATCTGCTGTCGGTGTCTCGTCACCGTTCAGGACGATCGCGCCGCGCCCTTTTGCGAACTTGCCTAGCGAGTCCGGACTGACCGCGACAACGGAATCTGTGCCCAACAGCAGGTCGGTCTCGCCGGCGCCTATCCGCACGGCATGGATGGCGGTGCCGTGCGGTGCGATCCGCACCTGGCTAACCACAGCGCCGTTCTTCTGCGCGAGGCCGGTGAAATCCAGCACCGTCGAAGCAAGCCCATCGAGATGGGCCGCGGTGCCAAGCAACGCGCCGACAGTCAGCACGCCAAGGCCGCCGATCCCGGCAACGTAGACATTGTAGACGCCGTCTATGGCGACACGCTCCGGTTCGGGCAGAGTGGCGAACAAATCCGCTTCCAGTGCCCTGATCCGTTCACCGTCGGGCTTGCGCAGCACCGGCCCGTCAATCTCGACGAAGCTCGGGCAGAAGCCTTTCACGCAAGAGAAATCCTTGTTGCAGGCGGACTGGTTGATCCGGCGCTTCGTGCCGAATTCGGTTTTCGCCGGCTCGACCGCGATGCAGTTCGACTGGACCGAACAGTCGCCGCAACCTTCGCACACGCGCGGGTTGATGAAGAGGCGGCGATCGGGATCAGGAAATGCCCCGCGTTTGCGGCGGCGGCGTTTCTCAGCGGCGCACGTTTGCTCGTAAACGATTACAGAAACGCCGGGGACATCGCGCATCTCGCGCTGAATCGCATCCATAGAGTCGCGATGCAGCGCCTTCACGCCGTCGGGCAGGTCCCGCCACTTATTGGGATCGTCACTCACCAGGCGCACGTCACCGACGCCTTCGGCCAGCAACTGTGCGATGACCCGGCGTGGCTCGATCACGCCCTCGGCCGGCTGGCCTCCGGTCATCGCCACCGCGTCATTATACAGGATCTTGAAAGTGATATTGGCATTGGAAGCAACCGCCGCGCGGATCGCGAGCAGGCCGCTATGCTGATATGTTCCGTCGCCAAGATTCTGGAAGATGTGGGCGGTCTGCGAGAAGGGCGCCGCGCCAACCCATTGCAGGCCTTCGCCGCCCATCTGGCTAAAGGTCGGCGTCTTCAGCGCCGGCTGTGCCAGCGCCATGACGTGGCAGCCGATGCCGCCGCCTGACATCGAGCCATCGGGCGTCTTGGTCGAGCTGTTGTGCGGGCAGCCTGAGCAGAAGAACGGTTTGCGTACCGGGAAGGGAATGATCTCTCCGCGCCGGCCCTGCGCGGTGAGCGCCGCCAGCCGGTCGCCAAGGCCGATCGGATCGTTTTTGCCCAGGCGGCTTACGATCGCTTGTGCGATCATCAGCGGCGTGAATTCCATGATCACGGGCAGCAACGGCTCGCCCGTCTCGTGGGTTTTGCCGGTGACGCGGATGCGTTTCCCGGAGCGGTGGAACAATGCGGTTTTGATCTGCGCCTCGACGGTCGGGTTCTTTTCCTCGATCACCAAGATCTCGTCGGCATCGCCGGCAAAGGCCAGCAGCGGACTGGTGGCGAGCGGCCAGCTCATCGCCACCTTATAGATCGAAATACCGATCGCCTGCGCTTCGTCCTCACCGATCCCAAGGTTCAACAGCGCCTGCATCACATCCTGATGCGCCTTGCCGACCGTCACAATGCACAGTCGCTTGCGAGCGCTTTCGAAAACCGGATGATCGATGCGGTTGGCGGTCGCCCAGCCGATTGCGGCGGGGATACGCTCCTCGACTAAGCGCCTTTCATATTCGGCACGCTGGCCTGGCCACGCGATCGTTGGATCCCAGTTCAAGCCATGCGCGGGCACGAGATCGGCCGGAAAGAGATATTGAGGATAGGCTTCGGGCAACTCGAAGGTAGCGGCGCTCTCAACCACCTCAGCGATCGTCTTCATCGCGACCCACAAGCCGGAGAAGCGCGACATGGCGATCCCCGCGAGGCCTAGCGAAAGGATTTCGGAGACTTTGGCGGGCTGCAGCACCGGCATCATCACCGACTGGAAGATGCCATCGGTCTGATGCGGAAACATCGAGGATTGCGCGGCGTGGTCGTCGCCACCGACCGCGAGCACGCCACCCAGCGGCGATGTACCGAGCATGTTGGCATTGCGGAACACATCGCCGGTGCGATCGACGCCGTTGCCCTTGCCGTACCAGATCCCGAATACGCCATCGGCTTTGGTCGGGCCGTACGCCTTGTGCATCTGCGCGCCCCATAAGGCGGTGGCGGCGAGATCCTCGTTTAGGCCGGGCTGGAAGACGATATCATGGGCGGCGAGGTACTTTTCCGCTTTCCAGAGCTGCTGGTCGTAAGCGCCAAGCGGCGAGCCGCGATACCCGGAGACGAGACCGGCGGTATTCAGCCCGTACATGCGATCGAGCCGGCGCTGCATCATCGGCAACCGGACGAGCGCCTGGGTTCCGGTCATAAAGGTCGGCCCGGTTTCCGCGTTGTAAATCGCGTCCAGGCTCGTGATGCGATCGTGTTTCACGGCCATTCTCCTAAGGTGGCCGTGTATATCCTCATGCTCGCCACGTTTGTGACCAAAGTGATTAGTCGATATTGGCTTTATTAGTATGTTTGCGCTATATAATTGCGATTATGACCAACAAAGATACCAACCCGCTCAGGCTTGATCGCGCCGACAGCCAGATACTTAAAACGTTAGCCAAAGACGGTAGAATTAGTTGGCGGGATCTCGCCGAAAGGATCGGCCTCTCGCTCACGCCGACGCTGCGGCGCGTTCGCCAACTGGAACAGGACGGGGTCATCAAAGGGTATGGCGCCCAGATCGATCAGACGCGGCTGATCGGATCGATGGGGGTGTTCATCTCGATCACACTCGAGCGGCAAGTTGACGAAGTTCTTAGCGCGTTCGAAACTGCAGTCCTCGCGCTGCCCGAGATCATGGGCGGCTATCTGATGAGCGGCGGCTCGGATTACATGCTACACGCATTCGTGCGGGACCTTGAGCATTATAGGCTGTTGTTGGGCCAACTCACCCGGTTGAACGGCATCGCCCACATCCAATCGAGCTTCGTGCTTAAGACCTTTGCGCAGCGAACCGAGCCGGCGCTCCAAGTCTAACAGCCTCGTTAGTGTGAGCGTCCCAGAGGCGCGCCGTGAGCCCGGTCAGCGCATTCTTATCGATCATTCCCGGAGTCACACGACGGCATCGGTGACCAGTTGGCCCTGCTCTGCATAGAGACAGAACCGACAGCCCTGACAGCAGGGCCGAGCGTCGTCGAATGAATCGCGATCACGCTGGTCAGCGCGCTCTGCCCGTCTTTGATGACGTGCAGGCCCTCCAAAAATCCTCGGCCAGCGCTCGGACCCTATCGGCTCTCCTTAGCCATCGTTTTCACGAAATATTTCGAACCCATCCGTCCGGCGCTTCAAAAAGCCCGCGCTGTATACCGACGAGCTCAGCTTTGATGGAGGCGGTAAGCTCCCCCTCTAGGCCATCACCGATGGTCCATTCACCATCCTTGCTTTTGAGCGCACCAACGGGTGTCACCACAGCCGCGGTCCCGCAAGCGAAGACCTCGGTGAGAAACCCGCTTGCTGCGTCGGCCTTCCATCGTTCAATCGCATAGGCCTCTTCAGCCACATCCACCCCCCTTCGCCGCAGCAACTCGATGATCGAAGCGCGCGTGATGCCTGGCAGAATCGTGCCAGTGAGGGGCGGTGTGATCACTCCTCCGTCCTCAAACACAAAAAAGAGGTTCATCCCGCCAAGCTCTTCAACGCAGCGATGTTCAACTGCATCAAGGAAGACAACTTGGTCGCAGCCATGTTCAATGGCTTCAGCCTGCGCCATCAAACTTGCCGCGTAGTTGCCACCACATTTGGCAGCGCCGGTTCCTCCTGGGCCAGCACGGTTGAGGTGCTCGGAAACCCAAAGAGAAATGGATCGCTTGCCGCCTTTGAAATAAGCTCTGGCAGGCGACGCTATGACGCAAAAGGTGAATTCTTTTGCGGGACGCACGCCCAAGAAGGCTTCCGAGGCAAACATGAACGGGCGGAGGTATAGACTACCCTCACCAGACGGAACCCAGTCACGATCGGTCCGCACCAGTTCTTCGATCCCCTCGAGAAACATGTCCTCGGGCATCTCGGGCATCGCCAAGCGGTGCGCGGAGGCGTTGAAGCGTCGAGCATTCTGCTCCGGACGAAACAGCATGATGCCACCGTCGTCGCCGCGGTACGCCTTCATGCCCTCGAAGATTTCCTGGGCGTAGTGGAGAACACTTGTGGCCGGCGCGAGTGTGAAAGGGCGGTGCGCGCCGATCGTTGCGCTGTGCCATCCGCGCCCCTCCGACCAGATGGCCGTAGCCATATGATCGGTGAATACGTTGCCGAACCCTGGATCGATCAAAAGCTGCTCGCGCTCGCTGACAGAGCGCGGATTGGAGTGCGATTCAATCGCGAAAGGCACACGCGCCATTGTCATTCCTTCTCATTGAATTCCGCAAAGCTGATCGGAACGCCGCTCGCATCGCGCGAGACGGTCGTCAAATCACGCGCCACCCCTTTAGGAGCGCCCACACGGTGAACGGCTATGGGGTTCATTGGTCGCCCGTCTGGAGGTAGGCACCATCGCCGGTGCATCGATCACAGATGCCAGATCCCCGGCTGGGTCTTCACGATCATGAACCCATGCTGCTCAGCCCATAAGCCAGGAGAGGGGTCGGTATTGATCGTCGAGACCGAACTCTTTCGGGCCGACGACCGCCAGCGCTGCCGGGGTAACCAGCTGAGGCGGCGCTGCGCAGACGATCACCGATACGCGCTGCCCATAGGCCAATCGCTCGGTGGGAATGGCGTGCGCGGACTCTGTGTCCACGATGGTTATGAGATCCGGGACGATGCAGCGCAACGTCCCGTCGACGCGCACGCTGAGGTTCTCGTTCTGGAAATCGATCGCCGCGACGCTGTTCCCTTCGAGCGCCTTGACCGTGCAGGTGCCGAACACCCAGCCGTCGCGTGTATTGCGTTCGATCGAAACGATTTTGCCTTCGAAGGCGCAGCGGCCATCGCCGTAGAGAGGCAGTTCGCACAGAGCCGCGGTCAGGCGCTCGACCGGAGCGCGGTCGCTGTGAGATTTGCCGTTGATCGCTCGTCCGATAGCGATTGCACCCGAGAGCGTCTCCGGAACGATAGCGGTGCGCGCCTGGGCTCCCGTCATCGGATAGCAGGACAGACATCCGGCTGCGCCCATCGCTGCGACAACGGGGCGAGCCAACTCCTCTGCCTTCTGGCCGTCGTCGGTTTCAAACATGACAACATTGCCATGCTCATCTCCGAGCGCCATCGGGGCGCAACGGATGCCGTTGATATTCATGCTGGTCATCTGGAGCTTCGGAAACGCGCGTCCCATGCCGTCGCCATCGATGACCGGAAGCCCGCGCATCGCCGCGTACGCGACCGGCATCATCGAGTTGCAGCCGCCGATCTCCAGCGAAATAATCGCGCTGGCGGTGCGGCCGAGATAGCGCTCGAGCGCACGCACGGCGCGATCCTGATCATCAATCGAGAGCAGCTTCTCGATCATTACGGTCGGGGCTCCCATGGCGGCCGCGCCGAACACGGCGGCTTCGTCAGCCAGATCGGCAACGTCGAGAAGGCGCACCGGTCCAAACTCCCCAATGGCTTCGTGGCACAGCAGCGATCCGAGGTAGGGATCTCCGCCGCCGCCTGTGCCGAGAAATGTCGAACCGGCAGCAAGATCCTCGATATCTTCAAGCCCGATCTGCGTGATCATGCCTGTACCTCCGTCGCCGCTAAATCGCTTACCGCTCGACAAATCACCCGCGTCGCTCCTCCTGACATGTATTGTACTGGGATCGCCTCTAGATCGACGATTTCCACACCTTCCTTGGTCCCACCGGCTTCGATCACCCGTTGGGTGGCGAGTTCCTGCGCTTCGGCAAGCGCCGCCTCTTTCTCCGCCGGAGAGGCGATCATGTAGAGGCGGTCGATCTCTCCGCTTACTTGGCCGATCGCCGCCCCGATGGCATTCGCGACACCTGCATGATCGGGACGATGCAGCTGTGATACGCCGGGAGGCGCATCGCGCAGGAGAATGCTACCGCCGCCGACGAGAATGGCCGGCGTCGCGTCGGGTGTGGTCTTGATGCGATCGATCGCGTCGGCAATGATCCGCGCCATTTTCTGCCGAGACGATTCTAGCAGCTCGTCGCCCAGGTCACTGACCAGCGCCTTGTCGCCGAAATCTGCCCAGCCCGATGCAACGGCGATGTCGCTCGCGGTCAGGATGCCTCCGCCAAAAATCTTCGCTTTTTCGCGGAGCGCGAAGCCGACCGATTGCGGTCCCACGCTTACGCCGTCACTTTGCTCTCGGACCAGGCTGCCTCCGCCAAGTCCAACCGAAAGGATGTCGGGCATCCGGAAATTCGTCCGGACTCCGCCAACGTCGACATGGACCGACGACTGTCGGGGGAAACCCTTCGAGAGCACGCCCACGTCGGTAGTGGTGCCGCCGATGTCTATCACTACCGCGTCTGATTGCCCGGTCAGCCAGGCGGCTCCTCGCAGACTGTTCGTCGGGCCGGCCGCAAAGGTCATCACCGGATGCCGACGAAGCTGGTCGGCGCTCATCAGCGTGCCGTCGTTCTGGCTGACGTACCAGGGGCAGGTCAGTTTCAGCTGTTGAAGTGCATCTCCGAACGCCTTGGCCACAATGGTTGCAAGTGGACGAAGACTCGCGTTCATTATCGCGGCATTCTCGCGCTCAAGCATTCCGGCGCGGCCGAGTTCGGAGGAAAGAGACACCTCAAGGCTCGGCTCGGACTCTTGAACGATTGCACCGGCCTGAACTTCCTGTTCGGCGTTCATGTGACTGAAGATGCACGAAATGGCCACTTGGGTGATGCCGGCGGTCGCCGCGCGGTGGGCTGCGTTCGCAATTTCTCCGGCATCGAACGGCGCGATCGGCTGGCCATCAAAATTGAAACCGCCTCGAACGAACGCACTGTCACCAAAGACTACGTCGCGTACATCCTGTGGCCATCCCGAGAAGGGGGGAATGCCGCGAGACGCCGGTGCACCGATCCTAATCGCCAGCACTTTTGTCAGGCTACGGCGTTGTACGAACGCATTGGTAAAGTGCGTCGTACCGATCATCACCGCGCGGATCGCTTCGGGTCCGACTTTCGCTTCGCCGATGAGGGAGTGAACCGCGTCGACGATGCCGCTGACGACGTCCGCGCTCGTTGGACGTTTTATGGCGGCAATTACATTGCGCCCTGAAATCAAGGCGGCATCCGTATTTGTGCCGCCCACATCTACTCCGATTCGCATCGCTTTTTATGCCCCTCTTGGATGCAACCGAGTTGCACTCGCCAGGTGGGCCGGTTCAACGGTGATGCTTGGGAGGGGTCCTGTTCTACTTAGTAGTTAGACAATGTTCCGGATGCACTCATGCTACTCAATCGAGTAGCTATATGGCGCTCAGCTCTTTTGCCCTATGCACCGCCGACAGACGGTCATGCACGTTGAGCTTCCGATAGATGCTTTTGAGGTGAAACCGTACGCCGTGTTCGCTCATATCGAGAATCCGACCGATAACCTTATCACTGCCCCCCTCGCTCAGCGCCTGGAGCACCTCGATCTCGCGCGTGGAGAGTAGGACACCCTGGCTCTCTTCCACTATCTTGCTCGACGCACGAAGCGCTCCAATAAACCGTTTTCGGCCCGAGCGGGCGCCGTCGGGCTCCGAGGCGAGGCGTGCCATCGCGGCCGCCAACCTGGGATTCATGGTATGAAGGAAAACCTGCCGGGCTCCTAGTCGAACGCCCAGCTGCAACGCACGGCGCAACTCGGCGTCGGCCCGCTCGTCACCGCCATCAAGCAAAAGAGTCGTGAGCAGTATTCGATAACGCAGGCTCGACCGCGCCAGCTTTAGCCGATCGCTCGTTTTCAAGGCTTCGCGAAGTCCGTATTCGGCGTCATCTCGACGACCTTCTCTTGCCGCCAGATAGGCTTTGGCGAGTTGGAAGGTCTCCTGTTCTTGCCAAGTCCCGGCGGCATCGACGGGCGCTAGCGGTCCCCAAGCTTCGTTCGAAGCGGTGCCGTCGCGGATCCATTGTTCACCGGAGAGAACGATCGCGAGATTCTGCAGCATCGCCGCTACGCGAGGCAGCCCCTGTGCGCCCAGCTTGCGCCTCTGGTCAGCCAGGGCCTCGTGCGCTGGACCAAGGCCATGATCGGCGGCGATGATCCGCGCCATTGGCTCATAAGCCGCAGCATAGATATCGAACCACGCCTCGGAATCGGGCATGCGATAGGCTGACTTCCGGACGGAGCCACGCGCACTCGTCAGCTGTCCCAGCTCGTATTCGAGCGACGCCATGAGTGCAGACATCACAGTCTCCGCGCCTCGGTCGTCGGCGAACTCCTGCCGCCAGCGCTTGCGCGCATCTCCCAGCGCGACACGCGCTTTCTTGAGATCCCCTTGGGCTAGAAGGATGTTCGCTTCGTGGAGAGCTAGAAACATCAGATTGTACCGAGAGTCCGCACTTCGCGCATGGACGCGGGCATCGATGAGGTTCGCCAGGGCCGCATCGAAGTGCGCGCGTTGCGTGTGGAGAACGCAGGAGAGGGTAGATAGAAGCGACTTCCAGTCCGGCTCGTCGGCCCCCTTCGCCACGATCAAGCGAAACCGCTCGAGGTCGGCCTCACGCTGAAGACCGCAGCCATAGACCAGCAACGTTACCCGAACGACTTCGCGGTCACGCTCGAAGTCGGGATTTTGGGGAAGGTCACCCACGTCCAGGGTGTCAAATGTTTCCTGCGCCTCGGTGATCCGGCCTGCCTTCATCAGCACAATGCAACGCATGAGCTGGAGGACGGGCGATCGAGCGACGATTGCGTCTCCGGCCTGTTCGACCACTTCGCGAATTGCGGAAAACCCGTGCGTCATCCAGATCAACAACGATCCGCGATCAACGACTGCACCTTCGATCTCTGCCTCGAGCCCCGCGCTGCGATAAAGTCGGGCAGCGACGACAAGATCGCCGCGTGCCGCAAACTCCTGCGCGGCACGGGCCAACGACTCCACCTGGCTCGCTTTCGGTAGAGCTTCGAACTGAGCTGCGAGCCATTGACGAAAAATGGGATGGAGCGTTAGCTGGTTGCCTTGACGTTCGATCAGGCCGGCGATCTTGACGCTGGTTCTGGTTATTGCTTGCAGCGCGTGCGAGCGCGCAATTCCCCGTTTGTCAGGCTCAACTTCGATCGTTTCCGCGATGCTGGCGTGAACGAGGGTGTCGAGCTCCTCGCCGGTGAGCACCGGCACGACCTCTTGTTCGATATATTCATCGAGGCCTGAAGCCGCGAGGATGGCCGTCATCTCCCAGTCAGCCTCTTCCGGTGAAGCCTGTTGCGCCCACCTGCACAATAAAGTGCAAGCAGCAGGCCAGTTCTTGGCCAGATCGGTGACCAGTTTCCGAAATCTAGAAGGAATGCGGTCTGTTCGGGAGCGAACCTCTGCATCAGACAGTCGTAGATTGCGCCAGTCCACAACTTGAGCTGTGCCGTCGACGGTCAACCGGGCCAAAGTGAGCTGCTTGAGATAATGCACCGCAATCCAGATCCGCGGCGCGTCGAAGGCGGGGAAGCGGCCGTTTAGCGCCTCTGACAGCGCGTTTGCATCGGCACCCCGAAGACTATCCACAATGACGATGTCGCCTTTTCCGGCGCTGAGGATGGCGGTGGCGGCGGCGCGGGGGTCGGCCCGGTGGCTTGTAGCGTCAAAGCGCAGGATTTGGCTCCGGCCATCGCGACGAGCCAATCTTTCGGCCGAGCGCAGAAGATCGGATTTCCCGAAACCGGGAGGCGCGCAGACGACCATGATGTCGGACGAGGCCACCAGTCGTTCGGCCAGGGCCGTTGATCCAATATCGGCATTCGCAATCTGACCGATAGCCATCGCATCGCTCCCGCCTCATTCAATGCTGCGTGGTGCCGACCTCTAGAATCCATATCGGCGCAGTCCGAGTCTATAGCACCTCGCTCCGGCAGATGGAACCATCCCACTACTAGAGCTAGTAGTCTCGAAAGCGGCCTGACAATCCCTTTCTACTAGGCAGGGAAGAGCCTCTCCCTATCGCGACGCTTGTTACATGACCGCCAACAGGGACACATTTCTGTAGCAAACAGGAACGGTGAAACGACGATGAAGACGATCCATCTGATTACCCCGGTTTCGGTCCCGGGCCTTCGTAACCTCGACGAGATCGCCCATCTGGCGAGCCCGACACTTTCGTTCACCCATTCGATTCTGGACCGCGGGCCGCCGTCGATCGAGTCTGAATATGACGAGGCGCTGGCCGTTCCCGACACGATCGTGCGGGCCATTGAGGCCGAACGCGGTGGGGCGGACGCGATCATCATCGATTGCATGGGTGATCCGGGGCTGAAGCCCGCCCGCGAAGTCGTCCGCATTCCAGTCCTTGGACCTGGTGAGACGTCGATGCATTTGGCGGCGATGCTGGGTCAGAAGTTCAGCATCGTGACGGTGCTGAACTCGGTCAGGCCAATGCTGGTTAACGCCGCGAAGGTCTACGGCGTCTATGAAAAGCTGGCATCAGTCTTGGTCGTGGACATTCCCGTGCTCGAACTCGAGCAGCGACTGGCCGAGGTGCAGCAGGCGCTGGCGGCGAAGGCGCTAGACGCCGTCGAACGCGACGGCGCCGATGTGATCGTTCTCGGCTGCACCGGCTTCCTCGGCTGCGCGGCCGCGATTGAAAAGCATCTTCTCGCGGCGGGGCATGACGTGCCTGTCATCGACCCGATCCCGGCAACGGTATGTGTGGCGGAAGCGATCGTAAAGAGCGGCCTTCGACACAGCAAGCGGACTTACTCGGTTCCCAGGTCCAAAACCATCATCGGGTTCGACATTCCAGACTTCAAGTAAACATACAAAAGAAGGGGGTTTTTCATGAGGTTGTTCAAGATCAAGACACGCTGCCTGTTGATGGCGAGCGCTGTAGTGCTTCTGCCGGCTATGGCCGAGGCGCAATCGACGGAGGGAGCCAGTACGTCGGCTGTTCCGCCTAGTGCTTCAGCGCAAGAGAGTACCGATATCGGCGACATCGTTGTGACCGCGCAGCGCCGCGAGCAGCGAGGCAACGACGTCGGCATCGCGATGAATGTGGTCACGGGAGCCGAACTTGCATCGGCCGGGGTCAAGCAGGTCAATGACCTCACAGCGTTGACGACGAACGTCAACATCAAGAACACCCTCGGCAACAGCGTGCCGAACATCTCGATCCGCGGCATCGGCCTCAACGACTATGCCTCGAATAACAACCCAGCGGCCGGCGTTTATGTCGACAATGTCTACCTGGTCTCGCCAGCGATGCTTTCGTTCGGCTTGTTCGACGTTGAACGCGTTGAAATTCTAAAGGGGCCGCAGGGCGATCTTTACGGTCGCAACACGACCGCCGGCGCCATTAATATTATAAGCCGCCGGCCTTCGGCCACGCCGAGCGCCGATTTCGAAGTTGGCTATGGCAGCTATCAGAGCTGGCACGTCAACGGCGCAGTCGGTGGGGCACTCACGTCAACCCTGAACGGACGGTTTGCCTTTGTAACGGATCAGCAGGATTCCGGTTGGGTAACGAACTACGTCACAGGAAAACGCATCGGTAAGATCGACCGAACTGCTGCGCGGCTTCAACTGGAATGGACGCCTTCGGCTGCGTTCAAGGCGCGCTTAAGCGCCCACGCCGGCTATGATCGGTCGGACGAGGCCTTGTACAAGGCCGACAATAATGTGACGACCACCGAGGATGATCCATATCTCAGTAAGCCGCGCACTGCCGGCTCTGCTAATGATCCGCATCTGGACAACAAGTCGTTGGGCGCATCGCTCACAATGGACTGGAACATCGATAACAACATCACGCTGACGTCGATTTCGGCCTATGAGCATTTCCGACGCATCGATGTGGCTGATCAAGACGGGACCGGCCTTCGCCAGCTCGACAGCACCTTCGATAATAAGATCGAGGAGGCGACCCAAGAGGTCCGTCTGTCCTATTCAAAGGACGATCTGAACCTAATCGGCGGCGTTTACTATTCACACGACACCGTCAATACCCGTGATTTCTACCTCATCAGCGACCTTTTTCCATCGTTTGGGGACACGCTGGGCAACACCTATCGTCAAAAGACGGAGGCATATGCTGGCTTCCTGCATGGTGAATGGACGTTCTTGCCGCAGCTCACCGTCATTGCAGGCCTGCGCTATACGCACGAGAGCAAGGACTTCGATAACGTCACCACCTTTTTCGGCTCGAATGGCGCATATACAAACGCGTTTCCGCCGGCGAGCAGCACGTTTTCCACTTCGAGGGTCTCCGGCAAGATTGGCCTCAACTACAAGCCTGCCGACAATACTCTGATATACGGAACCGTAAGTCGTGGCGTGAAATCGGGTGGCTTCCAAGGCCAACTGACCTTCGATCCAGCCGCTATTCAGCCGTTCAGAGATGAGACGGTCACGGCCTATGAGATCGGCATCAAGAGCCGGGTTCTTCCCAATCTCCAGATCAACGTGGCCGCGTTCAATTATCAGTACAAGGACGCGCAATTCTACGGGCCACTGTTCGACTCCCCACTCGGAACTCTGTTCGGCATAGCAAATGCAGGGAACGCCCGAGTCCGAGGGTTAGAAGGAGACGTTCGTTGGCGTCCCACCCCCGGCTTAGACATATATGGCGGCGTTGGTTTCATTGACACGAAGATTACCAAATCGATCGTAGCCGGCGTGGCAGAAGGAAGCCGGCTTCCTAATGCGCCGAAGCTGACCCTCAACGGCTCGATCAAATATGGCTGGAGGGTTTCCGACAAGCTTCACGCGGACGTTACGTTGGCAGGTGTTTACCAGAGCCAGGTTGCGTTTGATATCGTGCGCAACCCGCCTCAGGCTGTCGAGCCGGGTTACTTCTTGGGGAACGCAGAGGCCGGCGTCGACCTTGGTGACCATTTCAGAGTATCGGTATTCGGCAAGAACCTCTTCGACAAGCTCTACCGGACGCAGTCCCTTTTCACGAGCATTGGTTGGACGTACCAGTACGGTAATCCGCGCACGTTCGGCGTCAACCTCAAGTACAAAATGTAGACCTGCGAAGGACGGGAGGGCGGCATGCCCTCCCGTTTTACAAGGCTAGAATTTTCCCGTCTCCGGCAGTTGGCTACTCAGTAGTCAGATGACACGATCGCACTCCGCGAGGTTGCCGGTTCTTCAAACTGACTTCGCGGGTTCAATAGGAGGTAGCGGAATGACGGCTCGTGATGATCTCATTCGGGCCGTGCATGAGTATGAGGCCCTCTTGACCCACTCGGCCGGTCTCAATGCGGAGGTGCCTGATCACAGAAAGGAAGCTATCCAAGTGCGGCGGCGGATTTCGGAGATGCTTGCCGCTATCGCTTCAACCGGCAACGTTTTCTTCGCAGGCGGCGCGCAGGGCGTGACCTTCAATGGCCATTTCTCCAAGATGCGTTCGACAATGGCCTATCACCAAGCGTCGTGGCCAGTTGTCTCTGTGAACTATGAGGATGCTGATTATCGCGCTTCCGAAACTAAGGCGCGAAAATCCTGCCAAGAGTTCATCGCTTGGGTGAATAATGTCCTGGACGTCTCGAAATGACAGAGGATGAGCTTGATCCCAATCTCGTTGCGGGGTCGGGTCGTCGTGTTGAATATGGCATCATAGCCCCCCCACGTTTCTACAACCCCGCAATAGCGTATGCGCAGCAATCACGTCTCGAAGCAGATAGTTCTTGAGGTGTCACGCTACCTAATCTTCGACGGCCACCCGGGGTTACCATTATGATTACTTCATACGGCGTCAGCGGACCCAATGTCGCTAAGGCGCGTGCATCGTTGCTCTTCAAGGAGCTCGCATTTGACGAGGTTGATGTCGATCTTGTCCGTAAGTCCCAAGAGTTCCTGTTCTTGACACCTATCGGCAGGGTCCCGTTGATCTATGATGATGGCATGATCGTTCATGACAGTCTGTTCATCGCCGAGTATCTTGATCGTAGATTCCCTAAAACTATGCCATTGTTACCAGAAGTGCTTGATAAGCGCGTGAAGACATACACAACTGTTGCCCTGCTGGAGCGACTATTCACCATATCGGCTCCCCTAGTTGCCAAACGTTTGAATTTCTTCGATTCGGTCGATCCGCCCACGGCCGCACGCCTCGCGCCCAACGACTCGCAGCGCATCCAGCGCGCGCTCG
>JAFIGU010000032.1 GCA_017849555.1 Sphingomonas sp.
GGCGGGCCGCCCGCGCCGCCCGGGGGCGGTAGCGGCATCATGCCGTCGGCGGGGGGAGGGGGCGGGCCGTTGTCGATGTCCGGTGCCGGCCGCTGGCCGGTGACCGTAACGTCACCCGGCGGCGGGGGCGGAGGCATCGCGCCGTCGCTTTCGGACCGGACGACGCGATCGCCGCCTTCGTTGCCGCCACCCGCGCCGCGTCCTTCGCCGCGCCCCTCGCCGCGCCCCTCGCCGCGGTTGCGCCACGGATAGCCGCCGGGCGGCATCGGCGGGCGGGTCGCTGCGCGCAGCACCTTCGAAAAGACGATGCCCCAGCGGAACTGCTCGCGATCCTCGCGCGCGAAGTTGATTGGGCGCGCGTCGACGCTTTCCAGCGTGCCGTCGGGATCGCGCACGAAGCGGTCGGGGAAGGCGTTCTGCGCGAACAGGCTGGCGCCGGTCAGGCTGCCGATCGGGTTGTTGACCCGGCTGCTGAGATAATTGGCGTTGATCGTCAGATCGAGCTTCGATGCCGGCTTGAGCGAGAAGCCGAGCTTGAACACATGCCGGTCGTCCGCCTTCAGATCGGGGTTGCCCCCGGTGATCTGGGTCACCTGCACCGTCTGCCCGGTGACATAATCGAAGATGCGGACATTGGGCACGGTGAGCAGCGGCCCGCGCAATTGCGTCAGCGTCGGCGCGACGCGATCCTCGTTGACCGAGGCGATCAGCGTGATCCCGGTGCGCGGGGTCCAGTTGAGGCCATAGCCGAATGTCGCCAGCGTGCCGTAATCGGAAAGCTGGTTGACCGCGCCGTTGACATTGGCGGTCAAGGTGCCGAGCGCGCCGAGGAAGCCGGCCTTCTTGCTCGCGATCGGGATGTCGAAGCTGAGCTGGGCATTGCCGGTCGAGCGCGCGATCGCGGTCGACAGGGTCGCGCCGCCGAGACGATCGGTGGTCGAGCTCAACTGGCTCGCGTTGCCGCCAATGCTGATAGAGGTGCGCAATTTGCCCGCCGGCAGCGAGAACAGCGGCCCACTGGCGAGCAGCGAGGCGCCGGCGGTATTGGTGATCGCGATCGCACGCTGCCCGCGCACCCCGGCGGTCTGGAAGCGATCGGTGTCGCTGCGCGTGTCGCTATGATCATAGGTGCCGGTGAAGGAGAGCTTCCAGGTCGGCGAGAGATCGGCGTTGAGCGTCACCCCGGCATGGCCGGTGAAGGTGTCGCTATCCTGCCGCAGCGCGACGATCGCGTCGGGATCGTCGGAGACGGGGGCGCCGCCGATCAGCCCGCGGCTCGTCTGATAGCCCGCGGTGCCGTTGAGCGAGGCGGTGATCTTCGGCGAGATCTGATAGGCATAGGTCCCGTTGACCGAATAATTGCGGGTCGACGGGCTCAGCGTGCGATAGGCCGGGTCGCCCGCATCGGGATTGCGCGAGGTCGCGTCGGCGGGGTCGGGGACGATGCCGCGCTGATCCTCGAGCAGCGCCGCGCTCGCCTTGGCACGCGCGGTAATGTTGAGGCGCTGGGCGTTGTGGATGCGGGTGTAGCCGATAACGCCGTTGGCATTGCCCCCGCCGCCCTCGGTCGCCGCACCGCCGCCGGCCTCCACGGTGCGCGCGAGGAAGCGCCGGCGCAGGATGATGTTCACCACCTTTTGCGACGCGCTATAGCCGTATTTGAGCGCGACCTCCTCGGGGAGAATATCGACGCGCAGGATCGCCTCGGTCGGGAGGTCGCCAACCTCGTTGATCCCCGAAATGCGCTTGCCGTTGACCAGCACCACCGGGCCGCTGTTGTCGCGGCCCTGGATGCTGGTGGTCTGATCGGCGATCTCCGCCAGCAGATCGCTGACCGAGCTGACGCCATAGGCCTGGATCTGCGCCGGGGTCAGGCGGTTTTCGGGGGGGATGTCGCCGACCACCGAACCCGGCAGCGCCTGGCCGGTGACGACGATATCCTCGGGCTCCGCCGCCTCGGCCGGCGGGGCGGTCTTCGCCGGCGCGGCCGCCTCCTGTGCGGCGGCGGGCAGGGCGAGCCCCCCGAGCGCCAGCGCGAGCGAGGATTGGAGCATCAGCCGCGATCGAAGTGTGTGAATCGACATGGTTCCCGGAAAATGTCGTGGTGAAGATGAACTGAAGATGGTCGGCGCGTTAATGCGCCGGTTGCGGGGCGCGATCGTCGTCCTCGACGTCCGGCGGCACCGGCCGGCGGAACGGATGGTCGCCCGGCGGACGGCCCCTGTCGCCGCCGATGCCCCCGCGCGCGCGGGTATCGACGGCGGGCAATTCGCCCGGGGTGATGACGCCGTCGCCGTTGCGATCGAGCAGCATGAAGCGCTGATCGGCGGCGGCGAGGAATTCGCTGGTATCGACCCCGCGGTTCAGATTGGTGTCGGCGGCAGTCACCGGCTCGGGCAGCCCGATATAGCTCCAGCTCGCCGCGCCCTGCGCCTGCGAAGAGGTGGGGCGACTGGCGGATTCCGATCCGCCGCGTCCGCCCGGCCCGCCACCCCCGAAGCCGCCGCCACCACCGCGGTGCCCACCGCCGCCACGACCACCGCCCCGCCCGCCGCCATGCCCGCCCGACGATGCGGCGGGGCGCCCGCCGCCCGCGTCGCGGACGCGGATCTCGGGCGCGATGCGGTTCTCGTAAATGTCGATCTCGTCGGGAGCGGTCTCGCCGTCGTTGTTGCGATCGAGGACATGGAAGAAGCGCCGCGCCCCGGGGCGCA
>JAFIGU010000033.1 GCA_017849555.1 Sphingomonas sp.
ATAAATAGTACATTTGATTTCGGCCGAGCGATCGGGACGGGGAGCACGCGTGGACGCTGCGGAGCAGGTGCGACAGGATGACGATATCGATCTGCTGATCGTCGGCGGCGGATCGGCCGGGCTGCCGGCCGCGATCTTCGCCGCGCGGCGCGGCGCGCGTGTTCTGTTGGTCGATCACGCCGATCGGCTCGGCGGCTCGCTCTGGGTGGCGACGGGGCAGATGAGTGCGGCGGGCACGCGGCTCCAGCGCGCGCGCGGGATCGAGGATAGCGCCGACCTGCATTTCGAGGATGTGATGCGGATCAGCCGCGGCACCGCCAACCCCGGGCTGGTGCGCCGCGCGGTCGATCATGCCGCTGCGACCTTCGACTGGCTGATGGACGAGGGGTTCGAGCCGTTGCCCGAGCATCCGGTCACCGGTTTCGGGCATGAGCCCTATCGCGTGCCGCGCTATTATTGGGGGCGCGAGGGCGGGATCAGCGTCAAGAACGTGCTCGTCCCGATCGTCGAGCAATTGGCGCGTGACCGCGCGATTACGGTGCGGCTCAATCATGCGGTGACCGCGCTGACCACTGACGATGCGGGCGCGGTGACCGGCGCGATCGTGCGTGGGCCGGATGGCGTGGCGCACGATATCCGTGCACAGGCGGTGCTGCTGACCTGCGGTGGCTATGCCGGCGATGCCGAGGTCTTCGCCGCGCGCAACGGCGTGCCGCATTACAATGCCGCGCCCTGGCCTTGGTCGCGCGGGGCAGGGCTGGCGCTTGGCGAGTCGGTGGGCGGCTATGCGCGCGGGGCCGAAAACCTGTTCTGCAATTTCGGCACCTTGTTCAACAGCGACAACTTTCCCGCGCGCGCGGTGGGGCGCATCGAGCATTTCCCCGAGCGGCGCCAGCCGTGGGAGATCTACGTCAATGCCGCCGGGCAACGCTTCGTGCGCGAGGATATCGACAGCGTCGATGCGCGCGAGATGGCGTTGTTCCACCAGCCCGGCCAGCGTTACTGGATCGTCCTCGATCATCGTATGCTGACCGAAGCCCCGTCGATCGTCGAGGGCTGGACGCGCGACCAGGTGATCGCGGCGTTCGCGGCGGGCGGGCCGGCGTTTGTGACCGCGGATACGCTCGCCGATCTCGCGCAGCGCGCGGGGATCGACGCCGAGGGGCTCGCCCGGTCGGTCGCCGGGTTCAATTACGGCGTCGAGACCGGGAAGGATTTCTTCGGGCGCGAGCATCACCCGCTGCCGATCGCCGAAGCGCCGTTCCACGCGATCCGGCTGCAGGCGAGCGCGGTATCGAGCGCGATCGGGCTGGCGGTGGACGACGAGCTGCGCGTCATCCGCCCCGACGGCACGCCGATCGCCAATCTCTATGCCGCCGGCGAAATCCTCGGCTCCAGCCAGACGATGGGCAAGGCCGCGTGCGGCGGGATGATGGTCACCCCGGCGATGACCTTCGGTCGGTTGCTCGGCGATCATATGATCCCGCTCGAGGTGCGGCGATGACGTTGCCGATCCTCACCGCGCTGCCCGGCGAGCGTCGCGGCTATGTCGACGGGCCCGAGGGGCAGCTTCATTACCGCAGCCTGGGCGAGGGCGCGCCAGTCGTACTGGTGCATCAGGCGCCCTGGGCATCGATCCAGTTTCGCCATGTGCTGCCGATGCTCGCGCGATCCGGCTATCGCGCGATCGCGCTCGATCTGCCGGCGCACGGCATGTCCGATCCGCCGGCGCGGCCGGGGATCGAGGTCTATGCCGCCGCGATCGGCGCGCTGATCGAACAATTGCACCTCGCCCCGGCGGTGGTGATCGGCCATCGCGGCGGCGGGCTGGCGGCGGGGCATCTCTCGGCGGAGCGTCCCGAGCTGGTCGCCGGGCTGGTGCTCGACAATGCGCCGTTGCTGGACGCCGCCGAGCGCGAGGCGCGCGTCGGGCGGTTCGCCGACGATCAGCAGATCGCGCCCGACGGCAGCCACTTTGCTGACCGCTGGGCGTGGGTGCGCCGCGTCGGCGATGCCGACTGGAGCGACGAGACGGTGCACATCGCGGTCGTCACCTATTTCGCGCATGGCCCGTGGAAGGAACACGGCCATTCGGTGATCCCGCGCCACGATTTCGAGCGGGACGTGCCGCGGATCGCCTGCCCGACGATGATCGTGGCGAGCCGGACCGATCCCCTGTTCGAATCCGGCGCGCGGCTGCGTGCCGCGCGGCCCGACTGGTCCTACGCCGAATTGCCCGGCGGCCCCGGCATGGTGCTCGACCGCCCCGCCGAATGGATCATGCCGATACGCGAATTCCTCGCGGCGATGCCCCGCGACGCGGCGTGCAAAAAGCGGTTTACACGCAGCTGATTTGATATAAGTATATAACAAATAGCGGTGCTGTGAATTGGGGCCGTTGTTTGCGCCGCGGAGGGGAACACCCCCCGGGACTCTAACGAACTCAGGGAGACGGTCATGGTTCTGAACTCACGCAAGGCTGGTTTTTTCGTGGGGGCGGTATTGCTCTCCTCCACCGCGGCAGTGGCGCAGACCGCGCCCGCGCCGGCCGCCGAGGAAAACATCGCGAGCACCGATATCGTCGTGACCGCGCAGCGTCGTGCAGAGCGCCTGCAGGAAGTACCGCTCGCCGTCACCGCCATGACCAGCGACGACATCAAGCTGCGCCAGATCAACAACACGCTCGATCTGGTCAATTACGTGCCGAACCTGATTGGCCACAACAATACCGCGCTGGGTACCGCGAACACCTATTCTTTGCGGGGCCTGGCCAATACCGAGTCGATCTCGACCTTCGATCCGCCGGTCGGGACTTATGTCGACGACATCTATATTTCGCGCCAGGGTGCCAACAACTTCTCGTTCTTCGATATCGAGCGGCTCGAAGTATTGCGCGGGCCGCAGGGCACTTTGTTCGGCCGCAACACAACCGGCGGCGCGATCAACGTCATCCTGCGCAAGCCGAGCGATCATATCGCCGGCTATATGGATGTGGGTTACGGCCGCTATAACCGCGCGCAGATCCGCGCCTCGATCGATCTGCCGCTCAACGAGAAGCTGCTGACCAAAGTGAGCGGCTATTACACGCGCGCGGACGGCTATGTGAACGATCGCGTGACCGGGCAGAAGCTCAACGGCGAGGAAAGCTGGGGCGTGCGCGGCGCGCTCCGTGCGCTCCCTTCGGATACGGTGACCTGGGATCTGGCGGGGAGCTATACCTATTCCTCGGTCGCCAACCTCCCCAACTTCCGCGACGCCAAGACCGGCGATCGCGTCAGCTACACCCCGTTCCGCAACGATCGCGGGCTCGGCACCGGGCTGGTCTCGGCGGGGCTCGCCGATATCCCGCTTGGCAATGTCGCGCGGTCGGCGCTGGTCAGCTCGAACCTGCAGCTCGATGTCGGCGACAATGCCGCGATCAACATCATCACCGGCTATTCCTATCTGCGCCAGAAATATATGAGCGACAGCTTCGCCGGGCTGAGCAGCGCCAGCGTGGTGTTCGACGGGGTGGACTTCATCTCCGGCGCGCGGGGCACCTCGACGCCGCTGGTCAATGACAGCTGGAGCAAACAGTTCAGCCAGGAAATCAAGGTCACCGGCACGACCTTCAACGGTTTCCTGAGCTATGTCGGCGGCTTCTATTACGTCAACGAGCGCAACTGGACGAACTTCGCCAATATCTCGGTGCCGCTGAGCGGCAATCCGACGGTGAGTGGCGATCGCGTGATGCGCAACAATACCGAGGCCTATGCCGGCTACTTCCAGGGCGACCTTCACCTCACCCCGAAGCTGACCTTCACCGCCGGTATCCGCTATACCGACGAGGACAAGACGATCACCTTCACGCCGAACAGAAGCCCGCTCGCGCGGTCTTCGGCGATCAACCAGCCGTTCGACACGCAGGACGTGCTCAACGCCGGCATTCCGACCGAGCTTCGCTCGAAGGTCTGGACCCCGCGTTTCGCGCTCAACTACAAGATCACGCCCGACGTGATGGTGTTCGGCTCGGTGACCAAGGGCTTCAAGTCCGGCGGCTGGAATTCGCGCGCTTATTATGCGTCGGGCGCAGTGGCCTTCACCAAGGAAACGATCTGGTCATATGAAGGCGGCATCCGTTCGGAATTCTTCGATCGCAAGCTGCGGGTCAACCTGACCGGCTTCTACTTCATGGATTATGATGCCCAGCTTCCGGGCGGCGGCTATAACCCGCTGACCAACACGATCACTTATCTGACGCGCAACGTGGCGGATATGGAGAATTATGGGCTAGAGGGCGAAATCAACCTCACGCCGGTTCGCAACTTCAATCTGTTCTGGAACTTCGGCCTCCAGCACGCACGCTACACCAATCTCAACCAGGCCACCAAGGATCAGATCGCGCGCTGCCTGGCGGGCAATTTCGCCAATAACTGCAACACCGGCATCGTCACGCCGACCGGCGGCATCGGGCAGCCGACACGCGCGCCGCGCTTCACCTCGACGCTCGGCGCCAATTACAGCTTCGATCTCGGCGGCGGCTATTCGCTGCAGCCGAGCGCGAACTGGAATTACATCAGCGGCACCTGGGTCTCGACCTCGAACGACAAGGCCGGGTTCCAGCCGGCGCACAGCCTGTTCAACGGCGGGCTGACGCTTGCCTCGGATGCCGGCTGGTCGGTCGGGGTCGAATGCAGCAACTGCTTCAATTCGACCTATAAGACCTCGTTCCTGATCTATCCGTACCTCAACAATCCGGGGACGTGGATGGCGCGGGTGCGCTACAACTTCTAACCATAGGCACACTGGCGGAGCGGGGAGCGCCAATCTCCCCGCTCCGTCTTTTTTCTTGAAGGCGGCAGCGATGGCGGACGCGAAGCAGGTCGATGTGAAGCTCCCGCGGGTGAGCAAGGGCAAGCGATCGCGCTTTTTCGACGATCCCGCGACCGATCAGATGATGACCTTCCTGCTGGAGCTGATGGCGGAAGTGTCCGCGCTACGCGAGCGGCAGGATACCGTCGAGCGGCTGCTCGAGGAAAAGGGCAGCATCGCCCGCGCCGATATCGAGGCCTATCAGCCGAGCGCGGCGGTCGAGGCGGAGCGCTCGGCGTGGAACAACGGGTTCATTCGCCGCGTCATGCGTTTCCACGATCCGGATTGAGCGTGACCGCCTATCCGCATCTCTTTTCCCCCGTGCGGGTCGGCGGGCGCGCGTTGCGCAACCGCATCGTTCACGCCTCCACCTCGACGCATTATTGCGTCGACGGGCGGGTCACCGACCGGCTGATCGCTTATTACGTCAATCGCGCGCGCGGCGGCGCGGCGATGCTGGTCAGCGAGCCGATGGCGATGCTGCCGTG
Source organism: Sphingomonas sp. (assembly GCA_017849555.1). Taxonomy (GTDB): domain Bacteria; phylum Pseudomonadota; class Alphaproteobacteria; order Sphingomonadales; family Sphingomonadaceae; genus Sphingomonas; species Sphingomonas lycopersici. The sequence goes on from JAFIGU010000033.1 coordinate 5,340, forward strand.
GCAGACGCTGCCGACCCGTCCGCAGGTGCTGTCCGGGGTCAACGCCGATGCACTGGCGCGTTGGGCGGAGGCGGTCGCGCGGGAGGGCGGGCTGATGCTCGGGCAGGTGCAGGATAATGGCCGCGGCTTCCGCGCCGGCTTCCGCAACCTCAACGCGCGCGGCGCCTCCGCGCTGCCCGACGACCTGAGCTGGACGGTGCCCGAGGCGATGAGCACCGCGGACGTCCACGCGATGATCGACGCTTTCGTCGAAAGCTGCGCCGGGCTGGCCCGGGCGGGGTTTGCCGGGGTCGAGATTTCGGCCGGGCACGGGCATCTCTTTCATCAATTCCTCTCCGCGCACGCTAACCGGCGCGAGGATGCGTTCGGCGGCGATCTGGAGGGGCGGACGCGGCTGCTGCGGCTGTTGATGCGCGGCATCCGCGAGACGTGCGGCACCGGCTTCCTGATCGGCGCCAAGCTCCCCGCGTGGGACGGTATCGACGGCGGCGTCGACGAGACGGAAGCGGCGCGGATCACGGCACGGCTTCATGCCGAGGGCGCGATGGACTATCTCACTTATTGCTGGGGCAGCCATTCGGATACGCTCTACACTCATCTCCCCGACAATCACGGGCCGCGCATGCCCTATGTCGAGACGATCCACCGCCTCGGGCGGGCGGCGGCGCCCGACGTGCCGCTCGGCGCGCTCGGCCTCATCACCGATCCCAATGAGGGCGAGCGGATCATCCGCGACGGGCTCGCCGATCTGGTGATGCTCGCGCGTCCGCTCGTCACCGACCCGGCCTGGCCGGTGAAGGCGCGTGACGGGCGCGAGGCGGAAATCCGCTATTGCGTCTCGTGCAATACCTGCTGGCACATGATCACCTCCGGCCGCGGGCTGTTGTGCGACAATAACCCGCGGGTCGGCGCGCCCGACGAGGCCGACTGGCACCCCGATCCGGCGGCAACCCCGCGCCGCGTCGCGGTGGTGGGGGCGGGGATCGCCGGGCTGGAGGCGGCGTGGGTCGCCGCGGCGCGCGGACATCAGGTGCATCTGTTCGGCGCGTCCGACGAACCGGGAGGCAAGACCCGGCTCCACGCCGATCTGCCCGGCGGCGAGGGGCTGAGCAGCATCTACGATTATCAGCAGCTCGCCGCGCGCCGCCACGATGTGCGTTTCCAGCTCGGGCGGCGGGTCGAGCTCGATGAGCTGGTCGCGCTGACGCCCGATGTCGTGATCCTCGCCACCGGCGCGACCCCGGCGTGGCCCGGCTTCCTTCCCGATGCGTGGCGCGAGGAAGGGCTGGTGCCCGATCTGCGCGAGGCGGTCCGTCAGCTTGCCGCTTATCCCGGGCGCAACCCCGGCACCGCGGTGATCTGGGACGAGGATCACGGCGCCTTCACCTATGACGCGGCGGAATTTCTCGCCGACCGGTTCGAGCGGGTCGCGATCCTCACCCCGCGCGAGCGGATCGCCAGCGATGAATCGCTTGTCGTCCGTCAGGGGGTCTATCACCGGCTTTACCGCAAGGGGGTGGAGATCATCACCTCGGTCCGCCCGCTGCCGGCGCCGAAGATCGAGGACGGCGAGCTCGCTTACGCCAATATCTACAGCGGTGCCGAACGGCTGCTGCGCGACGTTTCGTTCCTCACTTACGCCACCGCGCGCATCCCCGACGACGCGCTGGCGGCGCCGCTGCGCGCGGCCGGGATCGAGGTGCGGACGATCGGCGATTGCAGGGCGCCGCGGATTGCGCTTGCCGCCACGGCCGAAGGCTATCGCGCGGCGATCGAGTTATAGGCGAGCCATAGGAGTGACGACGATGTACCCCGATCTCGAAGGCAAGGTTGCGATCGTCACCGGTGCGGGCCGGCGCAAGGGGCTGGGCGAGGCGATCGCGCGCAAGCTCGCCGAAGACGGCGTCAGGCTGGTGATCCACGATCTCGGCCGGGTCGAGGGCGATATGGCGCCCGCCCACGGCGTCGGATCGACCGACGAGATGGCGGCGGTGGCGGATGACATCCGGCGGATCAACCCCGAGGTCGCGACCTTCCAGGCCGACATGCGCGAGGAGGCGCAGGTCGAGGCGCTGGTGGCTTATGCGGTCGAGCGGTTCGGCCGGCTCGATATCCTCGTCAACAATGCGGGGGTCGGCTATCTGTTCGGCCCGCTGGTCGATGCGACGCAGGAGATGTGGGACACGGTGCTCAACGTGAACCTGCGCGGCGCCTTTTTCGCAACCAAATATGCGGTGCGCCAGATGCTGAAGCAGGAGGTTCACGCCGGCTGGGGGCGCGGGCGGATCGTCTCGATCGGCAGCCGCGGCTCGAAATCGGGGTCGGCACTCACCTCCTCCTATATCGCCTCGAAGCACGGGCTGGTCGGCCTCACCCGATCGGCGGCGATCGAGCTCGGGCCGGAGGAGATCACGGTCAACGCGGTCTGCCCCAATCATGTCACGACCGGGCTGGGCGGCTGGCAGAATGAGTTCATGGCCAAGGCGCGCGGGCAGACGCTCGACGATTATATGGCCGCGATGCGCGGGCGCATCCCGCTCGGCCGCGTCGGCGAGCCGAGCGACACCGCCAACGCCTGCGCTTTCCTGTGCTCGGGGCAGGCGCGCTATATCACCGGCGAGGCGATGAACGTGTCGGGCGGGGAGGAGATGCACTGATCGGGCGCGGCCTTGTGCCGCGCCGCATCGGTTCAGCCAGCTGCGGGCCGCAATCCAAGGAGGGCCGCATTCCCGATCCGTTCGTCCTGCTCGGCATTGCCCCCCGAAATGCCGATCGCGCCGGCGACCGCGCCGCCCTCGGCCGTCGCGGGCAGGCCGCCGGCCATCGGCAGATAGTCGGTCAGCGCGAGCAGCGCGGGGTCGCCCGCCACCCTTTCGGCGAGCACCCGGCTCGGCGCGCGGAGCAGCGCGGCGGTGCGCGCCTTGCGCAGCGCGACCTCGGCGGTGAGCAGCCCGGCGCCGTCCATCCGGTGCAGCGCCAGCGGATATCCCGCCGCATCGACCACCGCGAGGCTCATCGTCAGCCCCTCGCTTTGCGCGGCTGCAACGCCGGCGTCGATCAGCGCACGGGCCTCGGCGGCGTCAATAAATGGCTTGAATTGCATGTTCGATAGACCTTTCCTGTTGCCAATCGTGTCCGCAAGGATCACCGCGCAATCGCAAGTGCGCGAAAGAGGGGAGAGAACTTTCCTTGCCAAGTGAAAGCGAAGAAATCGTCGCGGTGGACCGCGGCCAGGCGGTGCCGCTCTATCACCAGATCTTCCTGCAATTGCGCGAGGAGATCACGAGCGGCGAGCGTGCCTTCGGGTCCCGCATGCCGACCGAGCAGGAGCTTTCCGCGCAGTTCGGCGTGTCGCGCATCACCGCGCGGCGCGCGTTGGACGAGCTGGCGGAAAACCATCTCGTCGAGCGCAAGCGCCGCGTGGGGACGACCGTGGTGTTCCGCTCGCCGGTCAAGCCGATCCAGGGCAATATCGAGCAGGCGCTCGATTCGCTGCTGACCTTCGGCCGGGCCACCAAGGTGAAGCTGCTCGAGGTGGAGACCGTCCCGGCACGGCCGCCGATCGACGAGGCGCTGGAGATCCCGGTGAACAGCAAGGTGCTGCGCGTTGTCCGTATGCGCGGGCTGGATGGCGTGCCGGTCGGCCATTTCGTCAGCTACATCCCGGCGGCGCTCGGCATGAAGATGACGCGCGCCAAGCTCAAATCGACCCCGATGCTGGCGCTGCTGGAGGAAGCCGGGGTGCATATCGGCTCCGCGCGGCAGACGATTTCGGCAACGCTGGCCGACGCGACGCTGTCGGCGATGCTTCAGATCGATATCGGCTCCCCGATCCTGCGCGTCAGCCGTACCGTGCTCGACATCAATGGCGTGCCGGTGCAGCATATTCTCGCGCAATATCGATCCGATCGCTATCAGATCCGCCTCGATCTCAACTCGCCGAGCTCGGCGGCGCACTTGCTCTGAGCGACGGTTCATTTGATATAGAGATATAACAAAAAAGCTGGCATGGCCAGCCTTCGCGGCGACCCGCCGGTGGGAGGATTGGGCATGAGCGACTGGACGACCTTTACCGACCCGCAATTGCTGCGGATCGCCGCGACCACCGCGAGCGTGCCCGATCTCGACGCCGCCGAGGCCGGCTATGCCGATTATCTCGGCTTCGTGGCGGTCGAGCGTGGCGCGCTGGGCGCGGATCTGGTGGCGAGCTGGGGCCGGCCGGGGAGTGCCGGCGCGCGCTTCGTCACGATGCGCGCAGCGGGCGAGAGCGATACGTTCGTCCGGCTGGTCGAGGCGCCGGCGGTGGCGGATTATCGCCCGCTCACCTCGTTCGGCTGGACCGCGTTCGAGATCATCGTCGACGACGTCCACACGCTCGCCGCCAGGCTCGCCACATCGCCGTTCGAGATCATCGGTTCGCCGCGTCCCTTGCAGTTCATGCCGTCGATCGTCGCGATGCAGGTGGTCGGGCCGGGCCGCGAATGCCTCTATTTCACGATGGAGAGCGGCGATCGCGAAAGCTCGATCCTGCCGCCGCCGAGCGGGTTCGTCGGGCGGACGTTCATCACGGTCTGCGCCGGGGATGATTTCGGCGCGATGCTGCGCTGGTATGTGGATCATTTCGCGTTGCGCGAGCGCCCGGTGCGGCAGAGCAAGGTCGATATCATCCAGCGCGCGCAGCGGCTTTCCTCCGACGAGACGATCGAGCTCAGCGCGATCGGGATGCGCCAGCGCGGCAATCTGCTCGAGCTGGACGGCTATCCCGTCGGGCCGGGCCGGGTCGCCGGCCCGCGCCCGGGCAATCCGATGATGCTGCCGCCCGGCAATGCGCTGGTCACGCTGGAGATTGAGCAGCTCGATCCCGTCGCCGCGCTGGCGATCGCGCCGCCCGCGCGGCACGGCGGCGCGATCTATGCCGGGCGGCGGAGCTGCACGATCATCGGCCCGGCGGGCGAATTGCTCGAACTGGTCGAGGCGGGTTGATTTGTATCAAAGATAGATCAAATGTCTTGCGGTCCGCCACCCGCTATGCTTTTCTGCCTTCATCAGTTTTCGAGAGGTAGCCGCGATGAAGGTTCGCGATTTGCAGCACGCCGTGCTGCCCGAAACCAGCGCCGAACAGCGTAGCCGGCAAGAGGCTGTGGTCGCGCTGCGGCGGCTGCTCAACACGCGGGTGCGGCCGCGCAACGTCGAGGCTTTCGCGAGCGAGGCACAGCCCGCCTTCATCGCGGCTTATGGCCGCGCGCCGCAATCGCCCGAGGAGGTGCAACGCGCCTTCCTGCTCTCGCCGAGCTATCGCCGTTGGAGCGCCGCCAACCGCGCCGCGCAAGAGATGATCTGGGTTTCGGTCGGCGAACCGATCTATCGCGATCTCGATCGCATGCGCGCGGCGGCGCGCGCGCTGGTGACCGCGCCCGATCGCAAGGGCAGCCTCAATCTCGACCCCGATTACGATCCCTCGGCGGAGGTCGCCGATGTCGACATCCATCTGCAGCCCGGTGGCTATGCGATGGATCGCGGCGAGGATGATGTCGTCGCCGGCGCGCTCTATGAATGCGGCGGCAACGTCTTCTCCTTCGGGCAGGGGATCGGCCGCGCCGACAGCAAGGCCGGCGTGGTGATCAGGCTGCTCGACGAGCGTTTCGGCGGATTCCGCCCGCAGCGCATCCTCGACATCGGCTGCTCGGCGGGAGCGGCTTCGGCGGCTTATGCCGCGCATTATCCCGATGCCGAGGTCCATGCGGTCGATATCGGCGGGGCGATGCTGCGTTATGCCCATGCACGCGCCGAATCGCTCGGCGTCGGGGTGCATTTCCACCAGATGGATGCCTCGGCGATGACGTTCGCGGACGGCAGCTTCGATCTGGTCGTCTCGCACAATCTGATGCACGAGATCGGCGAGGCGAAGCGCCGCGCGATGATGCGCGAGGCGCGCCGGCTGGTCCGCCCGGGCGGCGTGGTGATCCATCAGGACGTCGCGATCCGCGACCAGCCGACGATCGTCCACCAGGTCGAGCGCGACTGGGACACGCATTTCAATGGCGAAGTCCATTGGAGCACCTATGCCACCGCCGATCTGCGCGCGGACATGCGCGCCGCCGGTTTCGCGGCGGATGAGATCGTCGAGCATGATCTCGCGGCGGTTCAGGGATTTGCCGGCAATCGCTGGTATGCGATCAGCGCGAGGAAGCCGGCGTGACGACGACAAAGGCCGAGGCGCTCACCGCGCTGATCCTTTCCGCGCGCGGCAATCGCCCGCAAAGCCTGGCCAATGCGGAGGCCGAGGAAGTTCTCAATATCGCGCTTGCGCTGCTGATCGAATTGTCGGTGTCGAACGACCGGATCGATCGTCTCGAGCGGATGGTCGCCGCGTTGCGCGACGAACCGGTGTCGGCGCTGCGCGATGTGCGTTACGACGGTGAGGCCGCGCAGGAACGGCAAGAGGCGATGGAGGCGCTGCTCGCGCGGGTGCTGCGCATCATGCTCGATCCGCGCGTCCAGCCGCCCGCGGCGGCGGCAAGCTGAACCAATCTGTTCCCCCGGGGGGTGGGCAATGGCGGCCCGGTCGGAAGCGATTCCGGCCGGGCCGTTTCCTTGTCGATCAGATCGCCTGCGGGCGCCACGCGTCGACCAGCTCGCCCGCGGTCGCGAACCAGGTCGCATCATCGCCCGCCAGCCGGCCGAGCAATGCCTCGAACGCGTCCATGCGATAGGGCAGGCCGGTGATATAGGGCGTCAGCGTGAACGGCAGCACGCGGCCGGCGCGATAATAAGCGCTCTCCGTCTTGAGCCACGCCAGCGCGTCGTCGATCTGCTGCGCCACGCTGTCCATCGACTGCTGCTGCACCGCAATCATCTGCCGGTCGGACAATTCGTGGTTGAACGGCACGCTGACGATCGTCCCGGCTTGGGTGGTCGCGAGATAGGGCAGATCGTCGTTCACCCAGTCGCACATATAGTCGAACCCCGCTTCGACCAGCAGCCGTGGCGTGTTGAAGCTCTGCGATCGGGCGATCGATTGCCAGCCGCGCGGCGCGGCGCCGATCGCTTCGGCCAGCCGGTCGCGCGCTTCGGCGATCAGCGCACGCTCCTCGGCTTCGGCAAGGCCGCCCGCGATCGTTGCGTTCATGTCGGTCGAATGCGCGATGATCTCATGCCCGCCGGCAAGGATGTCGGCGATGATCGAGGGATAACGCTCCGCGATCGCGGAATTGACCGCGATCGTCGCTTTCACCCCGGCCTTGGCGAAGGCGTCGAGCAATCGATAGAAGCCGACCCGCGTGCCATATTCGCGCGCGGTATAATGGCGATAATCGGGATAAGGCGTCACCATATGCCCCGGCGCGCGGAACGGCTGATCGCTGGGTGTGATCGGAAACCATTCGAGGTTGACGAGCAGGGTCACCGCGACGGGCTTGCCCTCCGGCCAGGCGACCGGTTTGCGCGACGGCATCGGTGCGGCGGGATAGAGATCGTGATCCATTCCCGCGCGACGCCTGGGATAGGTGAGATAGGCGGGATCGAGCGTCATGCGTCGGCCTTTGCGTAACGGGCTGCGTCGGCGACCGCGGCGTCATAGCCGGTCGCGAGGAAATGATCGGCGATATCGCCCGAACGGGTGATCCACGCGCGTCCATCGGCGGCGATGTGGCGCAGCACCGCCTCGAACGGACCGATGCGGTGCGGCTGGCCGATCAGATAGCTGTGGAGCGGGATGCACATCACCGTGCCGGAGGTTTCCCCCTCCGCCGCCAGCCGATCATATTGCCGGATCAGCGTATCGGCATAGTCGCGCGGGCTCATATTGTAGACGAAGAAGCCGTAATGATCGTTCACCTCGATGCTGTACGGCATCGATACCAGCCGGCCCTGCTTCACATGGACCGGCCCCGGCTGGTCGTCATGATAGAGATCGCAGGTATAGGTCATGCCATAGTCAGCGATCAGATCGAGCGTGCGCGGGGTGTGGGTCAGCGCCGGCGCGAGCCAGCCCTTGATCGTCTGGCCGGTGGCGTCGCGCACCGTGCGGATCGAATCCTCGATGATCGCGCGTTCCTGCGCCTCGTCCATCCCGTAGCTGTAGCGGGTGTTGTAGATGCCGTGGCTGAAGAATTCCCAGCCGAGCGCATTGGCATTGGCGACGACATCGGGGTGATGCTGGCACAAGGCGACCGACAGCGACACCGATCCCTTGAAGCCGTGTTTTTCCATCACCTCGGCCATCCGCCAATGCCCGATGCGATTGGCATAATCGCGGTGGCCATAGCCGACCACGTCGGGATGCGGCCTGGGCCAGCTCTTGCGTTGCGGATTGGCGGGCGGGTCGATCTCGTAAAATTCGAGATTGGGCGACACCCACACCGCGACCCTCTTGCCCTCGGGCCATTCCAGCTTTGCGCGATCGCGATACGGCCGGAAATCGTACAGCCCGGGATCCTTCTCTCCCTCGCGCATCAGCGTGCCTCCAGCCAGTCGATCACCGTCTGCACCGGCTCGACATCGGCATATTTGAGCTGGAGATCGGTCAGATTGGCGAAGTGATAGCTTTCATGCTTGTCGGCGCAGGTCTCGATCGGGACGATCGTGCGATAGCCGCGGCTGAGGCTGTCCACCGCGGTCGCGCGGACGCAGCCCGAGGTCGAGCCGCCCGTCACCACGACGGTATCGACCTTATGCCACACCAGCAGGCTCTGCAGCGGCGTCTCGAAAAACGCCGAGGGCATCCGTTTGGTGTAGATCGCGTCGCGCTCGTGATCGATTTCGCAGCGGTCGTCGAAGGCGTGGCGGCGCGAATTATATTTGATGTTCTGGAGCGAATCGGGGGTGTCGGTGCGCGTTCCCCACACCCCGGCATCGCTGGCATCATTCATATAGGCGACATGCGTCCAGATGACGGGCATTCCCTTTGCGCGAGCAAGACGCGAGATGATATTGGCATAGTCGATCTGGCGCGGATCGGTTTCGTAAGCGGTCTTGAACTCGTCGATCCGCGTATAGGCATTCTGGAAGTCGACATTGACGATCGCCAGTCTCTCGCCAAAGCCGAATTTGGCGCGGGCGGGATTGGCCATCACTTCTTCGAACAATTGCCGGGCGGTCTTTTCTTCGCGAATCATTCGGGTGCCGATCGTCATGCCGCAGCCTCCATCGAGCGTGTCTGAATTTCGGGAACGAAGCCGAGCGGCAGCCCGGCGTCGGGGGTGAAGCCATAGAGCGGCTCGTCGGGGAGCGCGCCGGCGATGATCTTGCGCACCTCGAGCAGCCGCGGCAGATCGATCCCGGTCTTCAGCCCCATCGCCTGGAGCATGAACACCAGATCCTCGGTGACGATATTGCCGCTCGCCCCCGGCGCGAACGGGCAGCCGCCGATCCCGCCCAGCGAGGCGTCCACCGTCGTCAGCCCCATATCGAGCCCCGCCAGCACATTGGCGAGGCCGAGCCCGCGGGTATTGTGCAGATGGATGCCGGTCAGCGCCGCATCCCCCACCGCGCCGCGCACCGCGCGGACCATGTCCTTCACCGCTTTCGGATCGGCGTAGCCGGTCGTGTCGGACAGCCCGACCTCGTCGCAGCCTGCGGTCATCAGCGCCTCGGCGAGACGCAGGATCTGCGCCAGCGGGATCGCGCCTTCGAGCGTGCAGCCGAACACGGTCGACAGGCTGCCCTCGAAATGCGGCCGGCGGTCTTCGGGCTGCGCGGCGACCAGTTTGGCGATCGCGCGGGCCTCGTCGATCACCTGTTCGTGGGTGCGGCGCAGATTGGCGAGGCTGTGCGTCTCGGAAACCGACAGCGGCAGGGTGAGTTTGTCCGCGCCGGCGGCGATCGCCGCCTCGGCGCCGCGCAGGTTAGGCACCAGCACCGCCACCGTCAGACCGGGAATCGTCTTGGCAAAGGCGACGATTTCGGCAGTATCGGCGAGTTGCGGCAACAGCTTCGCCGGAACGAAACTGCCGACCTCGATCTCGCGCACCCCCGCCGCCGCTTCGGCCGCGATCCACGCCTTTTTGACGTCGGTCGGCAGGATGTTCTTGATGCTCTGCAGCCCGTCGCGCGGGCCGACCTCGCTGACCAATATCTCGGGCGCCATCAAACCTCCGCTTGCCTTATTGTCCTATTTCTATATCAAATGACGACAGGTTGTCGAGGCATGTCGACGTGTAAGCCGGGAAACAGGGATGATGGAAGCGTTGCCGCTGGCCGGCCTGAAAGTAGTTGAATTCACTCATATGGTCATGGGCCCGTCGATCGGGCTGATTCTCGGCGATCTCGGCGCCGACGTCGTCAAGGTGGAGCCCGAAGGCGGGGATCATACGCGCCGGCTGCTCGGATCGGGCGCGGGCTATTTCCCGATGTTCAACCGCAACAAGCGCAGCATCTGCCTCGATCTCAAATCGGACGAGGGCAAGGCCGCGGCGCGCCGGCTGATCGACGATGCCGATGTGATGATCGAGAATTTCCGACCCGGCGCGCTCGACAAGCTCGGGCTCGGGCCGGAGACCTTCCGCGAGAGCAACCCGCGGCTGATCTATTGCACCGCCAAGGGGTTTCTGACCGGCCCCTACGGGCATCGCACCGCGCTCGACGAAGTGGCGCAGATGATGGGCGGGCTCGCCTATATGACCGGGCCGCCCGGGCGCCCGCTGCGTGCGGGCGCGTCGGTGATCGATATCGCGGGGGGGATGTTCGGAGTGATCGGCATCCTCGCCGCGCTCGAGCGGCGGCACCGCACCGGCGCGGGCGGCGAGGTGAAATGCTCCTTGTTCGAGACGACCGCCTTCTTCGTCGGCCAGCATATGGCGCAGGCCGCGGTGACCGGCACCCCGGCGCCGCCGATGCCGGCGCGGATTTCGGCCTGGGCGGTCTACGACGTATTCGAGACTGCCGATCCCGACGAGCAATTGTTCGTCGGCGTGGTGAGCGACGCGCAATGGCAGGCGTTCTGCGGCGAATTCGACCTGGCCGACTTCGCCGCCGACGCGGGACTCGCCGCCAATAACGATCGCGTGTGCCAGCGCGATCGCGTGCTGCCGCCGCTGCGCGCGATGTTCGCCGGGATGCCGCGCGACGCGATCGTCGCGAAGCTGGAGGCGATCGGACTGCCGTTCGCGCCGATCACCCGGCCGCAGGATCTGTTCGACGATCCGCATCTCACCGCGGCGGGCGGGCTGCTCGACGTGACGCTGGAAAACGGGCGGAAGGTGTCGCTTCCGGCGCTGCCGCTCGAAATCGACGGCCGCAAGCCGGGGCTGCAGCGTGACCTGCCGCTGCCGGGGCAGCATAATGGCGAGGTGTTGGGCGAGGGCGTGGCGCGTTGAGCCGGACGATTTTCGACAAGATCTGGGATGCGCATCGCGTCACCCGGACGCCGGGCGGGCTCGACCTGATCCTGATCGACCGGATCCTGCTCCACGAGCGCACCGGCGGCGTCGCGCTGCGCGGTCTGGAGGAGCGGGGGTTGCCGGTAGCGGCGCCCGATCAGGCGTTCGCGGTGATGGACCATATCATCGACACGCGCCCCGGCCGCACCGACCGGACCTTGATGCCGACCGGCACCGACTTCATCCTTGCGACGCGCGAGGCGGCGGGGAAGGCGGGGATCCGGCTGTTCGATCTCGACGATCCGCAGCAGGGCATCGTCCATGTGATGTCGCCCGAACTCGGCATCGTGCTGCCGGGCGCGACCCTGATCTGCCCGGATAGCCATACCTGCTCGCAGGGCGCGTTGGGCGCGCTCGCCTGGGGGATCGGCTCGACCGAGGCGGAACATGCGCTGGCGACGTCGACGTTGCGGGTGCGCCGTCCGCCGCGGATGCGAATCCGGATCGACGGCGAACTCGCGCCGGGGGTGACGGCCAAGGATCTAGCGCTGGCGCTGCTCGGCCGCTTCGGGGTCGGTGGCGGCGCGGGGCATGTCGTCGAATATGCCGGCAGCGCGGTCCGCGCGCTCGATGTCGAGGGGCGGCTGACCTTGTGCAACATGGCGACCGAATTCGCCGCCTTCACCGCGATCATCGCGCCCGACGAAAAGGTGATCGATTTCCTCGAGGGGCGCCGCTTTGCCCCGACCGGCGCGGATTGGGCGGCCGCGGCCGGGCATTGGCTGTCGCTTGCCAGCGACGATGACGCCCGCTTCGATGTCGAGCGCATATTCGATGCGCGGGACGTCGCGCCGATGATCACCTGGGGCACGAGCCCGCAGCAGGTGGTGGCGATCGACGGCGCGGTGCCGGCGCCGGGCGCGGGGCAGGGCACCACCGAGGGACAGGCGCGCGCGCTCGATTATATGGGGCTGGCGCCGGGGATGCGGCTCGCCGAACTGCCGATCGACGCCGCCTTCATCGGATCGTGCACCAACAGCCGCATCGGCGATCTGCGCCGCGCCGCCGCCTTGCTCCGCGGCCGGCACGTCGCGCCGGGGGTGAAGGCGATCTGCGTCCCCGGGTCGACGCAGGTCAAACGCGCCGCGGAGGCGGAGGGGCTGGACGAGATTTTTCGCGCCGCCGGCTTCGAGTGGCGCGAATCCGGCTGCTCGATGTGCTTCTTTGCCGGCGGCGAGAGCTTCGGCCCGCAGGAGCGCGTCGTCTCCTCGACCAATCGCAATTTCGAAAGCCGGCAGGGCCCCGGCACGCGCACGCATCTCGCGTCGCCGGAAACGGTCGCCGCTTCGGCGATCGCCGGCCATATCGCCGATCCGCGTCGGGTGGCCGCCCGATGAAACCCTTTACCACGCTCACCGCGATCGCCGCGCCGCTGCTCCGCGACAATGTCGATACCGATGCGATCATCCCCTCGCGTGAGATGCGCAGCGTGTCGAAAAAGGGGCTGGCCGACGGCCTGTTCGCCGGTTGGCGCTATGTCGCGATCGGCTCGCGCGAGCCGCAGCGCGATTTCGTGCTCAACCGGCCGCGCTATGCCGGCGCGCGGATCCTCGTCAGCGGGGCGAATTTCGGCTGCGGGTCGAGCCGCGAGCATGCCGTCTGGGCGCTGGCGGAATTCGGCATCCGTGCGGTGGTGGCACCGTCGTTCAACCCGATCTTCCAGGCCAATTGCATCGCCAATGGCGTGGTTCCCGTGCTGCTCGGTCGCGATGTGGTGGCGACGATCGCCGCGGCGCTCGAAGAATCGGCATCACCGCATCTCACCGTCGATCTGGATACGCAGGCCGTCTCGCTGGATCATGCGAGGGCCTGGCATTTCGAGATCGATCCCGATGCGCGCGAAGCCTTGCTGGCCGGACGCGATTCGATCGCGCAGACGCTCCAGCTCGCCGATCAAATCGCCGCGTTCCGCGCGCGCGATGCCGTCGCGCGCGCGTGGATCTATACCTCCGTCGAGCGAACCGGCCAGGCGATCACCGGCGATCCCTCGTCATGAGCCGCTCGAGATAGGCGCACAGCATATCGGCGAGCGCTGCGGCATAGCTTTCGATCTCGGCGGGGGTACGCGATACCGAGGAGAAACTCCCGCCGACCTCGCTGAGCGTCGTCTTGACGAGATCGCTGGTGCGCGATCGCGCTTCGTCGGCAAGGTCGGGGAGGACCTCGCGCGTGAAGGCCCTGAAGATGTCCGCGCTCGCGGCGTGGACTTCGATCGCCTCGGGGGCGTCGCGATAGAGCGGCGCCGCGTCGTTGAGCGCGCCGCGGATTTGCGCCTCCTCGCATTCGGATCGGACGAAGGCATGCACCAGCGTCCGCAACCGATCGAGCGGCGGGACGCGCCTGTCCTCGAGGATTCCCCGCAACAGATCGGTCGTGCGTCGCCACTCGTCGCTCTGCAGCCGGAACAGGATCGACGCCTTGTTGGGGAAATATTGATAGAGCGATCCCACGCTGACCCCCGCGCGCTCGGCCACCCGCGCGGTGGTGAAACGCGCCGCGCCTTCGGCCGCCAAAACCTGAACAGCTGCGTCGAGCACCGCCGAAACCAGCTCGGTCGATCGCGCCTGCCGCGGCTGTTTTCGCGAGGAAACGCGGGTGGTTGGGCGAGGCATCGTTGCGGCTCCGGCCAATGCGAATAGGAAATGCGACGAACTATTCGTATTTTCCGGTTCGGGCAAATGCGGATTTGCCCGCTTATCGGAGATAATCAATGTCCACCTTTGTCGGCGCGCCCGTCGCGCCTCTTCTCGATCGTCTGTTCGCCGAGGCGGAAGCGGCCTCGCCCTTTGCCAGCCCGGCCTTCGCCTCACTCTCCGCCGAGGAGCGCCGCCGGCTGATGCGGAGCAAGGATGACTATCGCGCGCTTTACGCCGAGCTGAAGGATTTTGCGCTGCCGGTCTCGCGCGAAACCGGCCGGCTGCTCTACATGCTGGCGCGCGCGACACGCGCCACCGCGATCGTCGAATTCGGGACGTCGTTCGGCCTGTCGACGCTGCATCTCGCGGCGGCGCTGCGCGACAATGGCGGCGGCCGGTTGATCACCAGCGAGTTCGAACCGTCGAAGATCGCGCGGGCCAAGGCCAATCTGGCGGCCGGCGGGCTGGCCGATCTGGTCGAGTTCCGGGAGGGCGATGCGCTCGCGACGCTGGCGACCGATCTCCCGGAACATGTCGATCTGTTGCTGCTCGACGGCGCCAAATCGCTCTATGGCGATATTCTGCAGCTGGTCGAAAGCCGGCTCCGTCCCGGTGCGGTGATCGTCGCCGACAATGCCGATTATTGCCCCGATTATCTCGCGCATGTCGGCGCGGTCGCGAACGGCTATATCACCATGCCGTTCACCGACGATGTCGAACTGTCGATCCGGCTCGGCTGAGCCCGGCTTTCGGTGGTGCAGCCGAGGCTCGCCAGCGTCGCGCGCACGGCTTGGTCGAGCGGCGTATGCGGTTCCTCGCCAAGCTGCGCCAGCAACCGTGCATTGGTCATCCGCACCGGCTGGTGCCACAGATAGCGCATTTCCATGAGCTCGCGCGGCGTCGTCGCGACCAGCGCGGCGAGGCGGAGCTGCCACCACGGCAGCGGCCGGATCGGCACGTTCGGCGATCCCAGCGCGCGCGCAATGGCGTCGACCATCTGCGTGCCGCTGGCATCCCAATGACCCGCCATATGGAAATTGGCGAAATCGGGGAGCGACGGGCCGGCCAGCAGCCGCGTCATGGTTTCCGCGACATCGGGCAAATAGGCCCATTGATGCCCGATGCCGCGCCGGCCCGGGTTGCGGATCACCCCCGGCCGCCGACCGGGTGCGATCAGCCCCTGGCCGAACCAATTGTTCGCCGCGCCCGGCCCGAAATAATCGCCGGCGCGCAGGATCAGCGCGGTGACCTCGCGATTGTCCGACGCGGCGCGGAGCCGCCGTTCCATTTCGACGCGGATCGCGCCCTTGCGGGTGACCGGCCGCTGCGGCGCATCCTCGTCGAACTGGGGAAAGACATCCGGGCCGTAATTATAGACCGTCCCCGGCAGCACGATCCGCGCGCCGCTCGCCCGCGCCGCGCCGATCGTATTGTCGAGCATCGGCAGCACCAGCTTTTCCCAGTCGCGATAGCCCGGCGGGTTCACCGCATGAACGATGACATCGGCGCCGCGCGCGGCCGACGCCACTGCCGCCGGATCGAGCGCGTCGCCGACGATCGGCTCGCATCCCGCCGCCAGTCTCGCCGACGCACCGCGGGTGAGCGCCTTCACCTGCCAGCCGCTCGCCAGCATCCGCCGCATCATTGCGCCGCCGATCCCGCCGGTTGCGCCGAGAATGAGTGCTGTCTGTCTGGTCATCACCGTCTCCTTGTCTTGACGCGGCAAGGATGACGCGCGGCGAGCTTTACGAAAATTGATGAAAGTCGAAGATCTGCTATACGAAAATAGATGAACGGCGAACCGAGTTGGGATGTCTATCGCAGCTTCGCGGCGGTGCTACGCGAGGGCTCCTTGTCCGGCGCCGCGCGCGTCCTGGGCATGACCCAGCCGAGCATCGCGCGGCATATCAGCGCGCTGGAAGATGCGATCGGCGGCGAGCTGTTCGTCCGCTCGCAGCGCGGCCTGTCACCCACCGACCGCGCGCTGGTGCTCCAGCCGCATGCCGAGGCGCTGGTGACCGCGGCGGCCGCGTTGCGTCGGACCGGAACCGGCCAGGTGGATGCGATCGAGGGCAATGTGCGCGTCAGCGCCAGTCAGGCGGTCGGGGTGATGCATCTGCCGTCGATCCTCGCCCGCCTCCGCCGCGCCCACCCGGCGCTGGCGATCGAGCTGGCGCTGTCCGACAAGGTCGACGACCTGCTTCAGCGTCGGGCCGATATCGCGGTGCGCATGGTCGAGCCCACCCAGCAGGCGCTGGTGGCGCGCAGGATCGGTTCGGTCCGGCTCGGCTTTCATGCGCATCGCGACTATCTCGCGCTGCGCGGCATACCCGCCAGCGCGGCCGAGCTGAAGCATCACGACCTCATCGGTTTCGATACCGAGACCGCCTATATCCGCGCGTCGATGCGGCATGTGCCGGGGATCGACCGCGCGATGTTCGCGCTCCGCGTCGACAATGATGCGGCGCAGTTCGCCGCGATCCAGGCCGGGTTCGGCATCGGCATCTGCCAGACCGCCGTCGCGCGGCGCGATCCCGCATTGGTGCGCATCCTGCCCGACGCGCTCGATCTGCCGCTGCCGATCTGGATCGTCATGCACGAGGATTTGCGACGCGGCGGACGCTATCGGGCGGTGTTCGACGCGCTGGCGGCAGGATTGTCGGCGGTTACCGAGCGCGAGGGATAGACGCGCCCGGGCGGGCGTGTCACGCGGCGATCAGCCTGTCACCGGATTCGAGCACCTGCGTCGCCTTGCGCCACCGTTCGCGTGCGGCGGCTCGATAGCCGGCAAGGATCGTCGCATCATTGTCATCGCCCGCTGCGGCCAGCCGATGGGCGAGGTCCGCCGCATCTTGCAGCGCAAGCCGCAGGCCGAGGCCGCTGGACGGCTGCGGCGCGTCGATCGGGGCGCCGAGCTGCGTCATGCGGCCCGACGTGTCGATCGTCGCTGATGGCGGGGTTGCTGCGGTCCGGATCCGCCAGTCGCGCGGATCGCTGCGCGCGAATATCGCCTGCAAGGGCGGCGCCCAATAGCGGGTCAGCGAGGCGATCGCGCGGGCCATCGCGCCGGTCGACCCGTTCAGTTCTTCGCGCAGGCGAGGGCCGTATACTTCCCAATAGATATGGTCCGCGACCGGGGGCAGCAGGCAGTCGCCCGAAATCTCGCTAGCCATCGATCCGAAAGATCGGCGGAAGGTCATGATGTCGATCAGCGCGGCGACGCCGTCGTCGATAACGATCGTCGTGCCCGCGCAGAGCAGCCGCCCGAATGCCTGGCAATTCTCGGCGGTCGCCGGCGCTTTGCCGCAGATGTAGCGGGTATCGGTATGCGCGGGCGCCGCCGGATCGCCGATCGCGGAAAGCGCGCCCTCCGCACCGACCAGCAAGCGACCGGTCGCGCGCTCATTATTGTCGAAGAGCGCGACGATGCCCTCCGGGGTTTCTTCATATGCGCGGAGCCCGTAGCCGGGACGGACGTGAGGGGTGATGCCGCAAAGCAGGATCCGGCGCAGCGTCTCGGGGTAAACGCACAGGTCGGAGAGCCCTTTTGCCATGCCGTCCGGCTTCTCCGGCGCGCGGGCGGACAGCGATTTCAGGTTCGGATCGACGGACCACGGGTCCGAATCCGCGATCGACGCGGTTTGATAGAGCAAATAGAGCAGGTCGATCGGCAGGCATCGCGCGAGCGCCTCCTGCCCGGCTGCGTCGATACGCAGCCGATATCCGGTGTCGTGTACGTGCGGAGCATCGGCCGGCTGATAGACCGCGAACGGCAGCCCCGCGCGCTTCAGGCCATGCGCGAGGCACAGGCTGGCCAATCCACCGCCGGCGATCAGAATCGGTTGGTTTCGCATAATCGTCCTTTCGGCGCCGGCTATCACGATCTGCAAATGAGAATCAATCGCAAATTGAGGTGGTTGTCGGCTATGATGCGCATCGCCGCTGGACTCGCGGGGATCGGCTAGCTGCCCAGCACCTTGCGCAGCGAAGCCTCGATCTGGCCGCCGCAATAAGCGTCGCCATAATCCTCGCGCGCTTTGGCGGCGAGGCGGGCGAGCGGCGGCAGCGTGGCCACCCGCCGGGTCAGCGCGGCGGTCATCGGCGCGGTCTGCTCGAGGATCGCGCCGATCGCCTCGAAACGGTCGGTCATGGTCGACCATAAGGTGGCCGTGACGACATCGGCGACGCCCGGCAGCTCGCCGCCGAGCAGAAAGCCCGATTCCGCCTGCAAGCCATGCCGGCGGCCGGTTTCCTCCCACAGCGACATCCATTTCTCCAGGCGAGGGACGAACTCGCGCCAGCGTTCGCGCGTCCACATCAGGCGACCGCCGTCGAGGGTGATGTCGTCGATCACGTCGTTGGCGTCGTTGACGATCTTCATCGTGAGCGCGCGCAGCGCCGGGGTGGCGGGCATGAGATCGAGCGTTTCACCGAGATAGAGAATGATCGCCGGCATCTCGGCGATGGCGAAATCCGCCTTCGTGTCGACGAGCAGCGGCGGCCCCATGAAGGGGACCGGCATTTGCGCCGGCGTTCCTTCCATCAACCGCGCGATCGCGTCGTCGCCGTGCTCGGTCCAGGTCTTTCCGGCATGAGCGAGAACCGCGCGGACGAATTGACCGCGAAACGGCACCGACCAGTAATAGAGTTCGTAATCGGGCATAGCGGGGCTCCCAATCGGTTCGATCGTGGTCGAAACGCACCGGCGGGACATCCGAGCCGTCGTTCCGCTCTTGTCAGGTCGGCGGGGCGCGACGAGACATTCCGCATTGCTAGCACGATTGCACTTTACATGATGATGTTACGTAGATTATCTGCAAATAATCTACGCAAATAGCGACGTGGAGCGCCGTAGGACGATGATTCAGGGTTTCGACGGCAAGGTCGCGCTGGTGACGGGAGCGGCGACCGGGATCGGCCGGCAGACCGCGCTGGCACTGGCGGCGGCCGGCGCGCGCGTCGTGCTCGGCGATATCGTCAGGCAGGCGGGCGAGGAGAGTGCGCATGCGGTCGAAGCGGCGGGTGGACGCGCGATGTTCGTTCCGGGCGACATCGCCTCGGGCGACGATGTCGCACGGATCGTCAGGGCGGCGGTCGACGCTTATGGCCGGCTCGACTGCGCCTTCAACAACGCCGGCATCGCCCCGCGCGGCGCCGCGATCGTCGATATGGCGGAGGCCGATTGGGACCGCACGATCGCGATCAACCTCAAGGGCGTGTGGTGGTGCATGAAGCACGAATGCGCGCAGATGCTGGCGCAGGGCGGCGGCGGCACGATCGTCAATACCGCGTCGATCATGGGGGTGGTCAGCGGGCCGGGGCTGGCCGCCTATTCGGCGTCGAAGGCGGGGGTGGTCGGGCTGACCAGATCGGTCGCGCTCGATTATGCGCGGCAGGGCATCAGGGTGAATGCGGTCTGCCCCGGCGGGATCGGCAATACCGCGATCACCGACGATCCCGCCAATCGCGCCGACATGGAACAGCTCGCGCAGATGACCCCGATGGGGCGGCTCGGCCGGCCGCAGGACATCGCCGATACCGTGCTGTGGCTGCTGTCGCCGCAATCGGGGTTCGTCACCGGCCAGTCGATCGTCGTCGACGGTGGCTTCACCGCCTGGTGAACGGCTCTAGCGGTGCAACGCCGTGTGCAGTGCCGCGGTGCCGACCGCCAGCGCCGCGTCGGCGATCGGGATCATCCCGAACAGGCTGACGAAGCCGTGAATCCCGCCGGCGGCATCGTGGAGCGTCACCGGCACCCCCGCCGCGTTCAGCGCCTCGGCATAAGCCACGCCTTCGTCATGCAGCGGATCGTTGCCGGCGACGACGATCGTCGCGGGGGCGAGCGATGCCGCGACCGGCGCCAGCGCGGGCGAGGCTCGGTGATCGAGCCGCGCGTCGCCCGGCGCATATTGGTCCCAATACCAGCGCATCTGCGCCGGCGAGAGGAAGCCGGGCGTCTCGACCGCAAAGGACGCGCTCGCGCAGCGCCCGTCGAGCACCGGATAGAAGAGCAATTGATGCGCCGGCGCGTCCGCGGTGCCGGCCAGGATCTGCGCCACCGCGGCGGCCAGATTGCCCCCGGCGCTGTCCCCGGCCACCGCATAATGCGCGGGATCGACGCCGAGCGCGTCGGCATTGCCGCGCGCCCAGCGCGCCGCCGCCACCGCATCGTCGATCGCCGCGGGAAAGCGATGCTCGGGGGCGAGCCGATAGTCCACCGAGAGCACGGCGCAATCGGCGTCACGCGCGATTCCGCGCGCCAGCCGGTCGTGGGTGTCGAGCGTGCCATGCACCCAGCCGCCGCCGTGGAACAGGATCACCAGCGGCGATCGTCCCTCGCCGGGGCGGTACAGCCTGGCGCGCATCGCCCCCGCCGGCCCGGGGATCGTGATGTCGCGCACCGCGGCGATCTCGACCGGGGGCGCGGGGAGGGGGGAATCGAGCGTCGCCCGCATCGCCCCCGCCTCGAACGGGTCCGGCAGGTGGAAGCCGCTTTCGGCCATTGCCCGCATCAGGCCTTCGATATGCGGATCGAGCATGCGTCTTCCTTGCGACATCGGTGAGTGATTTCGCTGCAATTCGTGCCGAACGATACGCAAATAGTCAATTAGCTCTGTAAAGGTCAGCTATTTGCATATGTCGCCGATGTCTTTCCGCCGTAATCGACCGTCTATCTGTTGGCGTCCGGCGCAAGCTGCGCGGCGGCAGCGCTGATCTCCGTCGCGCGCGCCGGCCGTTTGACCGACGTGTTGCCCTTGCCGGTCACCCCGCGGGCGAGCTTGATCGAGCCGGCATAATTATTGCGGACGACGCCGCCGCCGTCACCGACCATGATCCAGTTGTCGGTCACCCCATCGTTGGAGCGGCGGATCAGCAGCCGGTTGCCCTCGATCGTCAGGCCGGGGCCGTGCGGGCCGACGGTGATGCCGTGCCAGCCGGTGCCGATCAGGACGTTGTTGCGCACGGTGATGTTCGCATAACCCCGCCCGCTCGCGTAAAGCTTCGCCTCGTCGCCGATGAAGATGCCTTGCACATGCGCGTTCGGCCCCGGATCGATGAAATTGCCCTCGATCAGCACGTCGTGCGCGGCGCGATCGTCGGGGCGCGTCAGGCCGGCGGTGAAAAACTGCACCGCGTCGGGGTGATCGCCCTTTGCGGGCCTGAACGGCCCCATGCGATTGTGCGCGATCGTTGCCTTGCTCGCGCCGACGAGCCGCACGCCTTCGCGCACGGTATCGAATCTGTTGCGGGTGAAGACCACCCCCACGGTGCGCATGAAGGTCGCGACGGTGCCGAGTTCGCGGAAAGTACAGCCGGTCACGGTGATATCCGCGCCGCCGCGCCCGTTGATCCCGCCGGTGGTGAGATTGCCGGCGTCGTCGACATAGCCGACGAACGTCGCGTTCCTGAACGTCAACCGCTCGGAGGAATAAGCGTCGACATAGGGCGCGGCGAAACCGTGCATCACCCGCTCCGCGGGCGGCGTTTCGAACCGCGTGCCATCAAACGTCACATTGCGCCATTGATCGAGGACCACCGGTCCGAACACCCCGCCCTTGATCGTCACGTCGTGGAGCCCCTTCACGCGCGCGAAGGTGACGCGACGCTCCCCGAGGTCGATTATCCCGCCCGGCCTGGCGGCTGCGGCGAGCGCAGCCCATTCCTTGCCGCTCAGCGGCCCGGTCGTGGGCTGGGCGTTGCAGGCCGCCACAGTGCTGAGCGCCAGCGCAGCGACGAACGACGCACGGATCATAACGGTCTCCAGACTGGGGCGACGGATCATGCGCGCATAGTGTCGCGTTCGGGCGCTCGACGCCAGCTTCGTGCCGTGGCCGGTGATCAGGCTGCTATGGGGCGAAGTGCGCCGCGGCGCGCAAACCGCCGCCGTCGCGGTCGCGCAGCAACAGCCGGCCGCCGTAGAAACGCAGCAGATCGGCGGCGGCGGCCAGGCCCAGCCCGGTGCCGGGCGTATCCGGATCCAGCCTTTTGCCCACCGCCAGGACCGCCTCGCGCTGATCGGCCGGGATGCCCGGGCCGTCGTCGCCGATCTCGATGCCGTCGGGCGCGCCGGTGATGGTGATGCGCCGGTTCGCCCATTTGAAGGCATTGTCGATCAGGTTGGAAAGGATCTCGGCGAGATCGCCGGGATCGCACGGAAGGCGCAGTCCGGCGGGCACCGCGATCTCCACCGCGATCTTGCGATCGGCATGGAGGCGTTGCAGCGCCTCGACGATTTGCGCGAGCAACGGGCGGACCTCGGTGAGCGTGCCCGCGCCGCGCGTCCCGGCGGCGGCGGCGCGCGCGAGATGATAGTCGATCTGGCGCTGCATCACCGCGCAGCGCTTGAGCAGGAATTCGCTGGCGCCGGCGTTCCCCGTCAGGCGGAGCTGCTCGGCCTCGTCGATGATCAGCGCGAGCGGGGTGCGCAGGTTGTGCGCCAGATTGCCGGATTCGGTGCGCGCGCGGGTGATGAGCTGCGCCTGTCCGTCGAGCAAGGCGTTGAACCGCCCGACGATCGGCATGAATTCGCTGGGGACGTGCGGATCGAGCCGCTCGGTCTCGCCATTGCGCAGGCGCTCGACATCCTCGCCGAGCCGCCGCACCGGTGTCAGCCCGAAACGGACCAGCGCCGCCGCCCCCGCGAGCAAAAGCAGCCCGACTGCGGTCATCGACAGGATGAGATCCTTGTGGAAACGCGCGACCTGTTCGTCGAGCAATTGCTGGCTCGAGGCGATGCTGAGGGTAAGCGGGCGCCCCGCGATGCGCGTGTGCATGCTGCGCATCCGCACCGCCTCGCGCGCGACGCGGCCGCTTTTCCAGCCGTCGTCGGTCGCGGGGACGATCGAGAGATCCCCGGCCAGCGACGGGGAGCGCAGCCGCGCGCCGCTGCCGTCGATCTGCCAGTAGAGCCCGGAGCGTGCGAGGTTGAACTGCGGATCGGACAAGGGCTGCGTGACGCGCGGTCGGCCCTGCGCGTCGATCGCGATCAGCGCGCGCAATTCCCCGAGGTGGTGATCCAGCTCGCTCTGAAAGCGATCGGTGGTGTGGACGCGGTAGAGATTGCCGATGAACAAGCCGGCGAGCAGCACCGCCAGGATCACCCCCACCGCCGATCCGACGATCAGCCGGAAACGCAGGCTGTTGCGCAACCCCTCGCTCATGCCGCGAACCGATAGCCGAGCCCGCGCACCGTGACGACATGCTCGCGCCCGATCTTGCGGCGCAGCCGGCCGACGAGCACTTCGATCGCATTTTCGTCGCGCTCGCTGTGGAGTTGGTAGAGATTGTCGAGGATGCTCTGCCGCGTCAGCGTCCGCCCGGCGCTGTAGAGCAGCAGTTGGAGCAGGCGGAATTCGGTGGCGGTCAGCGCGAGCGGCGTATCGTCGAGCCACGCCTCGCTGGTGGCGGTGTCGATCGCGACGCGGCCGGCGGCGACGCGCGTTGCGCTATGCCCCGCCGCGCGGCGCGCGAGCGCGTGGAGCCGCGCGACCAGTTCCTCGGTGCGCACCGGCTTGACGATGAAGTCGTCGGCGCCCGCGTTGAGCCCCTCGACCTTTTCCTTCCAGCTGCTGCGCGCGGTGAGGATCAGGATCGGGGTGGCGATTGCGCGCGCGCGCAACGCCCGCACCAGCTCGATCCCCGACATCCCCGGCAATCCGACGTCGATCACCAGCACGCTGAACCCGTCGCTCGCGAAATCGAGCGCATCCTCGCCGTTGTCGAGCGATTCGCACGTCATGCCGTGACGCGTCAGATTGGCCGTCACGCGCGCCGCCAGTTCGGCCTCGTCTTCCACCAGCAGGATTCGCATTGGCGGTTTTCTGACAGGATTCTGACAGTTTGCGAAGCTAGTCGGCGCCCCGAGGACACGAAATCCGGGGGAAACGGTCATGGCTCGCAACCGGCATCTGGCGTTGCTGGCGCTGCTCGGCAGCCTCTCCGCCTGTTCGGGCGGCGAAAGCGGCGCGGGGAATGCGGCGGCGCCCGCGCCGGCGGGGCTGTCGGCGCTGTCGGCGGCGGAGATGACGCGGCTCGGCATCCGCTTCGCCCCGGTCGAGCGCGTGAGCGACCTGCCGATCGCCACCGTCCCGGCGACGCTCGCCCCGCCGCCCAATGCGCGCGTCGCGGTCGCCGCGGTGATCCCCGGCGTCGTCACCCGGACCCTGGTGGTGGAGGGCGATAGCGTCCGTCAGGGCCAGCCGCTCGCGGTGATCGCCGCGCGCGAGATGATCACGCTGGCGGCGGGGATCGAGCAGGCGTCGGCGCGCGTCGCGGTGGCGCGCGCCAACGATCGCCGGCTCGGGCAGCTTGCGCGCGAAGGCGTGATCGCGGGCGCGCGCGCCGACGAGGCGCGCGCCGCATTGCGCGAGGCGGAGGCCGAGTTGAGCGAGCGGCGGCGCACCGTGCGGCTGGTCAACGGCGCGCCGGCGAGCGGCAGCTATACGCTGACCGCGCCGATCGCGGGCAAGGTGACCAAGGCGACGATCCAGACCGGCAGCCCGGTGAGCGAGGCGACCTCGGCCTATGTGATCGACGCGACCAGCCGCTACGAACTGACCGCGCAGCTTCCCGAACGGCTGCTGGGGCAGGTTCGCCCGGGGATGACCGTGCGGCTGCCCGGCGACGTGCGCGGCGAGGTGACCAGCGTCGGCCACGCGCTCGATCCCGAGACGCGCTCGGCGACGCTGCGCGCGCGGGTGCCGGCCGCCGCCGGGGTGGTGTCGGGGCGGGCGCTGCCCGCGACGCTCTTCGCCCCCGCGCCGGCGGGCGCGATCGCGGTGCCGGCGGGCGCGGTGGTCGAGGTGAAGGGCAAGCCGAGCGTCTTCGTCCGCACCGGCAAAAGCGTCGCGGTGCGCGCGGTGCAGACCGGCGACCGCGCCGACGGCCGGATCGTGATCCGCGACGGGCTGCGCGCGGGCGAGCAGATCGCGGTCACCGGGATGAGCGAGCTCAAGTCGATCGCGGGGCACGACTGATGTTCCGCGCGCTGGTCGCCTGGTCGCTGTCCTACCGGCTGTTCGTGCTGGCGCTGACGCTGGTCGTCGCGGGGCTCGGCGCCTGGGCCTATGCGACATTGCCGGTCGACGCCTATCCCAATATCGCGCAGACCCAGGTCAAGATCATCCTCAAGGCCCCGGGCATGACCCCGGAGGAGGTCGAGACGCGGGTGATCGCGCCGCTCGAGCAGGAGATGCTCGGGCTGCCCAATCAGGCGATGCTCCGCTCGACCGCCAAATATGCGATCGCCGACATCACGATCGACTTCACCGACGGCACCGACATCTATTGGGCGCGCCAGCAGGTCGGCGAGCGCCTCTCCGGGGTGATGGCGGAGATGCCGCGCGGGGTGGAGGGCGGAATGGCGCCGATCTCGACCCCCCTGTCCGAGGTCTTCATGTTCACGATCGACGGGCCGCTGTCGCTCGCCGAGAAGCGCGAATTGCTCGACTGGACGATCCGCCCGGCGCTGCGCACCGTCCCCGGCGTCGCCGACGTCAACGCATTGGGCGGGCATGTCCGCACCTATGAGGTGCGCCCCGATGCCGTCGCGCTCGCCGCCGCGCGGCTGTCGGTCGACGATCTCAAGACCGCGATCGAGCGCGGCAACCGCAACGACGGGGCGGGGCGGATCGCGGCGGGCGAGGAGGCGCTGATCGTCCGCGCGGTCGGCGCGATCCGCGACGCGCGCGATATCGAGCAGATGGCGATCGTCGCGCGCGAAGGGCGGATCGTGCGGGTCGGCGACGTCGCCAGCGTCGGGGCGGGGTCGCTCACCCGTTACGGCGGGGTGACCGCGCACGGCAAGGGCGAGGCGGTGCAGGGGCTGGTCATCGCGCTGCGCGGCGCCGACGCGCGGCTGGTGGTCGACGGCATCCAGGCGCGCGTCGCCGAATTGCAGAAGGCGATGCCGCGGGGGACGACGCTCACCGTCTTCTACGATCGCTCCGATCTGATCGGCCGCGCGGTGCATACGGTGCAGAAGGCGCTGATCGAGGCGACATTGCTCGTCGTCGTCCTGCTCATCCTGTTCCTCGGCGATTGGCGCGCGGCGGCGATCGTCGCCGCGACCTTGCCGATGGCGGCGCTCACCACCTTTCTGTTCATGCGCGCGATGGGGCTGTCGGCCAATCTGATGAGCCTCGGCGGGCTGGCGATCGCGATCGGCATGCTGGTCGATGGCGCGGTGGTGGTGGTCGAGAATGTCGTCGACCGGCTCAATCATGCGAAGGACGAGGCCGCGCCGCGGCTCAACATCGTGTTCCGCGCCACCGCCGAGGTGATCGTGCCGGTGTCGGCCGGGCTGGTCATCATCGCACTGGTCTTCCTGCCGTTGCTGTCGCTGCAGGGGTTGGAAGGCAAGATGTTCGCCCCCGTCGCGCTGACGATCATGTTCGCGCTCGCCGGATCGCTGCTGCTCGCGCTGACCCTTGTGCCGGTGCTCGCCTCGTTCGGGCTCAGGAGCGGGCATCATGCCGAGCCGTGGATCATGCGCCAGCTCGGCCCACGCTATGCCGCGCTGCTCGAAGGCGCCTTCGCGCGCAAGAAACTGGTCTACGGACTGGCAGGGGCGGCGCTGGTGCTGGCGGGGCTCGCTTACGGCGCGGTCGGCAAGACCTTCATGCCGACGATGGACGAGGGCGCGGTGGTGATCCAGATCGCCAAGCTGCCCAGCGTCGGGCTCGATCGTTCGCAGGCGCTCACCACCCGCGTCGAGCAGGAGCTGATGAGGCAGGTGCCCGAAGTCACCGGGGTGATCTCGCGCACCGGCACCGACGAGATCGGTCTCGATCCCATGGGGCTCAACGAGACCGACCTGTTCGTCACGCTCAAACCTTCGGCCGAATGGCGCGGCGACCGCGCGTTCGTCGTCGCTGAAATGCGCAAGGTGCTGGACGGGATGCCGGGGTTCGATCCCAGCTTCACCCAGCCGATCGAGATGCGCGTCGCCGAGATGCTGACCGGCGCGCGCGGCGATCTGGCGGTCAAGATCTTCGGCCCCGATCTCGCCACGCTCGCCGATCTCGCCGGCAAGGTGCAGCGCATGCTGCAATCGACCCGCGGTGCGGCCGAGGTGCTGACCGTCGCCAACGAGACGATCGACTATCTCCAGCTCGATATCGACCGCGCCGCCGCCGGGCGCGCGGGAATGCCGGTCGACCAGTTCGAGGATATGTTGCGCGCGCAGCTCGAGGGGCTTCCCGCCGGTATCGTCAACGAGGGACAGAAGCGCATCCCGGTGATGATCCGCAGCGACGACGGCGCGCGCGAGGATGCGACGCGCTTCGCCGATCTCCAGCTCACCACCCCGACGGGCGAGCTGGCACGGGTCAGCGATCTCGCGCGGATCGAAAAGACCGCCGGGCCGATCCGGCTCGATCACGAAAGCGGCTCGCGTTATGCCTTGGTGCAGGCGTTCGTCTCGGGGCGCGATCTCGTCGGCTATGTCGACGATGCCAGAGCCAAGGTCGCGGCACAGATCGCGCTGCCGCCGGGCTATCGGCTCGAATGGGGCGGGCAGGTCGAGAACCAGCAGCCCGCCGCGGCGCGGCTGATGCTGGTGATCCCGGTGGCGCTGCTGCTGATCTTCCTCGTGCTCTATCTCACGCTCAAGTCGCTGCGCGGGTCGCTGCTGATCCTCGCCAATATTCCGTTTGCCGCGGTGGGCGGGATCGTCGCCTTGTGGCTGACGGGGGAATATCTGTCGGTGCCCGCATCGGTCGGGTTCATTGCCTTGCTCGGCATCGCGGTGCTCAACGGGCTGGTGCTGGTCGCCTATTTTCGCCAG
Organism: Sphingomonas sp.; assembly: GCA_017849555.1. Classification (GTDB taxonomy): domain Bacteria; phylum Pseudomonadota; class Alphaproteobacteria; order Sphingomonadales; family Sphingomonadaceae; genus Sphingomonas; species Sphingomonas lycopersici. The sequence continues at coordinate 33,140 of JAFIGU010000033.1, forward strand.
CTCCGCGAAGATGGGCTGCCGATGGCCGAGGCGGTGCGCAGCGGGGCCGAGCGACGGCTACGCCCGGTGATGATGACCGCGTGCATCACCGCCTTCGGGCTGGTGCCGCTGCTGTTCGCGACCGGGCCGGGCTCCGAGATCCAGAAGCCGCTCGCGATCGTGGTGATCGGCGGACTCGTCACCTCGACCTTGCTGACGCTGGTGCTGCTCCCGATCCTCTATGAGCGTTTCGGCGAAAGGTCCGCCGCATGAGCCGCGTGGTGCTGACCCTGTTCTGCGGCGCGCATGACGGCGAGGCGATCGCCGCGGCGTTGCGCGATTGCCTGCACCTGCCAGTCCACCAGCGGCGCGAGGCCGTGCTCGGCCGCGATTTCGACGATGCGGCGACCGGCGAGCGCGTCGCCGGGACGCTCGCGCGCGTCGCGGTGGAGGTGGAGCTCGCCGCCGCGCGGGTCGAGGAAGCGCTGGCGGCGGCGACGCAGGTGCGGCGGCGGCTGCCGTTTCGCTGGCGGACGGTCGCGATCACGGACGGGGGGCGGGTGGCATGAAATGGGCGTGGCTGCTGGTGGCGGGCGCCGCCGTCCCCGCGCAAGCGCAAACCGGCGATCTGCCGCCGCACGATCTGGTGATGCGCGCGCTCGATGCGCATCCGGGGGTCGAGGCGGCGACCGCGCGGGTCGATGCGGCGCGGGCGGACAGCGAGGCGTTGCGCCGCGGGCCGCACGAGATCACCGCGCAGGGCACGGTTTCGCGTCGCACGGTCGATCGCGAGGGGCGCTATGCCGAATATGACGCAACGGTCAGCCGCGCGTTCCGCCTGCCGGGCAAGGCGGCGCTCGATCGCCGCGCCGGGGCGCTCGGGGTCGATATCGCGCAAAACCGGATGGAGGATGCGCGGCATCAGGCGGCGCTGACGCTCGCGACCTTGTGGTACGATTGGGTGCTGGCCAGCGAATTGCACCGCAATGCGGCGGCGCTGGTCGCCAACCAGCAGGCGCTGGTCGCGGCGACGCGGCGCCGCGCCGCGCTGCGCGACGCGGCCGAGCTCGACGTGCAACAGGCGGCGGCGAGCCTCGCGCTGGCGCAGGCACAGGCGGGCGACGCCGCGGCGTCGCGCGATCGCGCGCGGTCGCTGCTCGCAACGCGCTTTCCCGACCTGCCGTTGCCGGCCGAGGCGCCCGCGCTGCGCGAACCCTCGGCGTCGAACGAGGATCTGTTGCAATTGCAGCGGCTGATCGTCGAGCGGAGCCACGAGATCGCCGCGGCGGCGGGCACCGCCGAGCGCCAGTCGGTGGTCGCTCGTCGTGCGCGCGCCGATCGCATCGCCGATCCGTCGCTCGGGGTGCGGCTGTTCAGCGAGCGCAGCGGGCAGGAGCAGGGCGCCGGCCTGTTCGTCGCGTTGCCGCTCGGCGGCGGGCATCGCCGCGCTCTGGCCGATCGCGCGGCGGCGGAGGCAAGCGCGGCGCGTGCCGAACAGGTGATCGTCGAGCGCGACGTTGCGGGCAATGCCGCTGCCGATGTCGCGGAGTTTCGCGCGCGCCACGTCGCGTGGCTGGCGAGCCGCGAGTCGGTACGTCATGCCGAGGCAAGCGCGGCGCTGGCGGGGCTCGGCCAGCGGCGCGGGGCGATCGACCTTGCCGATCGTCTCTATGCCGATCGCCAGGCCAATGAAGCGCGCGCGCAGGAACTCGCGATGCGTGCCGCCGCGGCGCGGCTGATCCTCAAGCTGCGGATCGACGCGCATAGTTTGTGGATCGAGTAGCGCGCGGGGATCCGGGTTACGGTTCGGCCGCGACGAGCGCGCGCAGCGTCTCGATCCGGTCCGCCTCGCGCGGGAGCTTGTCGGCGCGGATGCGGTGGATGCGCGGGAAACGCATCGCGAGGCCGGATTTGTGCCGCTTGCTCGCGTGGATCGAATCGAACGCGATCTCCAGCACGAGGCTGCGATCGGTTTCGCGCACCGGGCCGAAGCGATTCACCGTATGCGTGCGGACGTGGTGATCGAGCCATTTCAGCTCGGCGTCGGTAAAGCCCGAATAGGATTTCCCCACCGGCAGCAATTCCGCCCCGGCATCGGGGTCTCCGTTCCAGCAGCCGAAGGTGAAATCGGAATAATAGGATGACCGGCGGCCGTTGCCGCGCTGCGCATACATCAACACGCAATCGACCAGCAGCGGATCGCGCTTCCACTTGTACCACAGCCCCATCGGCCGGCCCGCGAGATAGGGGCTGTCGCGGCGCTTCAGCATCACCCCCTCGATCGCCTGATCGCGCGCTTGATCGCGGATCGCGGCGAGCGCCTCCATCGAGGTCGCGGGAACGATCGCGCTGAGATCGAACCGCGCGGGGTCGAGCCCGGCGGCGAATTGCTCCAGCCGCGCGCGCCGTGCGTGCCACGGCAGCGGGCGCAGGTCCTCGTCGCCGATCAGCAGCAGATCGAACAGGCGCACGAAGGCGGAGGATTCCTCCAGCATCTTGCGTGACACCGTCTTGCGGTTGAGCCGCTGCTGCAGCGCGTTGAAGCTCGCCGCGCCGCCCTCCTCGCCGCCTTGGAAGGCGCCGCGCACGAGCAATTCGCCGTCGAGCACCACCGGCGTATCGAGCGCGCCGAGCAGCTCGGGAAAGCTGTGCGAGATATCGTCGCCCGATCGCGAATAGATCCGCGTTTCGTCGCCATGGACGATCTGCGCGCGGATCCCGTCCCATTTCCACTCGACCGCGTAGAGATCGAGATCGACCGCGGTGTCGCCGATCGGATGGGCGAGCATGAACGGCCGGAACTGCGGCGCGCCGGCGGCATGCGGCGGCGGCGCACGGCCGGTCGCCCAGTCGAAGAGCGCGGCATAGGGCGGGTGCTGGCCGTGCCAATATTCCTCGACGTCGGTGACCGGCACGTCGAACGCCTGCGCGAACGCGATCTTCGCCAGCCGCGTCGATACGCCGTTGCGCATCGCGCCGGTGGCGAGCTTGAGCAGCGCGTAGCGGCCGTTGGCGTCGAGCCGATCGAGCAATGCCGGCAGCGCGCCATAGACCGTCGCGCGCGTCATCGCCGAAAGCAGCGCGACCGCCTCCGCAACGGTCGGGGGCGTGCCGGGGAGCGGCGGGGCGGGCCACAACAGGCTCACCGTTTCGGCGGTGTCGCCGACATAATCGCGCGACAGCGCGAACAGCACCGGATCGACGCGCTCGACCGCCAATTGGCGGATGACCGCCGACTTCACCGCCGGAAAGTCGAGCGAATTGGTCAGCCCCGCCAGCGCCCAGCCGCGATCGGGGTCGGGGGTGCGCTGAAGATAGGCGGCGATCAGCGCCAGCTTGCCGTTGCGCGACCGTGTATAGGTGAGCGCGTCGAGCAACTCGGCGAACGCCTCCACCTCAATCATCCTCGTCGAACATGCCGGCCAGCGCCAGCGCGCGCGCCGGCCGCTGCTGCAGTTCGCACCAGCGCAACAGCCCGTCCTCGCGGCCGTGGGTGATCCAGGTTTCGGCGGGATCGACCTCGGCGATCGTCTGCGTCAGCTCGGTCCAGTCGGCATGATCGGAGATGACCAGCGGCAGCTCGACGTTGCGCTGGCGCGCGCGCTGTCGCACCCGCATCCAGCCCGAGGCGAGCGCGGTGATCGGATCGGGCAGCCGCCGCGCCCAGCGATCGTTGAGCGCGGCGGGCGGGCACAGCACGATCTGGCCCTTGAGCGCTTCCTTCGTCGTATCCATCACCAGCGCGATCGGCCCGAGCGGCACGCCCTGTTCCTCGTACAACCGGCACATTTGCACCAATGCACCGTGGAGATAGATCGCCTCGCCATATCCCGCCCGGCGCAGCTCGGCGATGAGGCGCTGCGCCTTGCCGAGCGCATAGGCGCCGACGAGGACGCAGCGATCGGGGTTGCGCGCGCGCGTTTCGAGCAGCCGCGCGATTTCCTCTTCGATCGGCGGGTGGATGAACACCGGCAGGCCGAACGTCGCCTCGGTGATCAGCACATCGCACGCGGCGGGCACGAACGGCGCGCAGGTGGGGTCGGCGCGGCGCTTGTAATCCCCCGTCACGATCACGCGCTCGCCGGCGTAACGCAGCAATATCTGCGCCGAGCCCAGGACATGACCCGCCGGGAGGAAGGTCGCGCTGACCCCGCCCGCCAGCTCGACCGTGTCGCCGTAACGCACTGCGACAGTGTCGCGCGCCGCGCCATAGCGCAGCGCCATGATCGCCAGCGTCTCGGGGGTGGCGAACACCTGCTGGTGGCCGCCGCGCGCGTGATCGCCGTGCCCGTGGGTGACGAGCGCGCGCTCGACCGGATCGTGCGGATCGATCCAGCAATCGGCGGGCGCCACCCACAGCCCCGATGCGCCGGGCCGAACCCAGGAACAGTCGCGCGGACCGCTCACCAAAGCGGCCTGCGAGCCTTTGTCACGCACGGCACGTCCAGCACTCCCTCAGGTGACCGACCTAAGGAACAGACGTGACATGGCGCGGTTCCCTGACGTGAATCGGGGCAGCGATCCGGTGCTGGTGAAACCTCCCGACGACCGGATCGTCGGGAGGCGGAGATCATCGAACGGTCGGACGATGATCAGGCGAAGCGAACCTTGGCCTGCCCGCGGCGTTTGTAGCGCATCGCGCCCGCGACCGCGCCAAAGCCGAGGATCATCAGCCCCCAGGTCGCCGGTTCGGGAACCCCGGCGGCGATCGGGGTGAAGGAAATCACCCCGCCGTAGCTCGAAAAGAGCTGCGCATTTTTATAGCCGATCGACAGCGTGTGCGATCCCGCGCCGATCGATTGCGCGATCGTCTGCAGTTCGAAGATACCGCTGCTGATCTTGTCGAACGAAATGCCGTCGAGCGTCACCGAGGTGAAGTCGAGGTTGGTCAACGTGATCTTGAGCCCGAGCGACCCGACGAAGCCGTAGAGATCGCCGCTCGTCGGCACGGTGAAATTGTAGAGATCGGTGCCCGAACGCGCGGGATTGGCGTTGCCGAAAGCCCCCGTCAGCGTGCCCGCGATCGGAACGAGGTTGATCGTCGTCGCGGCCGAGGCCGGCGCGGCGGTGACAAGCGCGGCGGCGGCCGCAGCAGTAGCGAAAGCGATTGTGCGCACTCTGTATTTCTCCCGGTGTCGGCGCGATTTGGCTATATTTTTCAGTTAATTGAAGATTCATTTTTTGGCGCCCGATCCCGAAAAGAGACAGTCGGTCCCCGCCGGCTGGTCGTGCCGGTGGGGCTGTTTTCGCCGCATGTCGGGGGCTTCGTGCCCCGCCCGTCGCAACGGGCGCCCGCGCGCCGCGTTCTAGGAACCCGGATCGATGAAAGGCGAGGCCATGCGGTTGTACCTGCGCATCCTTGGGTGGATCGTCGCCCTGCTCGGACTGTTCTTTGCCGTCGCCGGCGCCGAACTCGCGTGGCTCGGCGGCTCGCTTTATTATCTGCTCGCCGGACTGGCGATGATCGCGGCGGGGATCCTGCTCAGCCGGAGCGATCGGCGCGGGGCGTTGATCTATGCGCTGGTCTGGCTCGCCACCTGGCTTTGGGCGGTGTGGGAAGTCGGGTTCGACGGGCTCCAGCTTATCCCGCGCGTCGTCGCGCCGACCGTGCTGATGATCCTCGTCGCATGGCCCTGGCTGTGGCGAAGCGCGACCCGGCCCCCTGCGAGGCGAATGGCGGCGACGGCGGTGATTGCGGGACTGGTTCTTGCCGGCGCTTATGCCGCATTCGCGCCCAGAACGCTTAGTGCGCAGGCCGCCGTATCCGCCGCGACACCGAAGCCGTCGACCGGCGACTGGACGCATTATGGCGGGACGCTCGCCGGGGATCGTTACTCGTCGCTCGCGCAAATCACCCCGGCCAATGTCGGGCAGCTCCAGCTCGCCTGGACCCACCGCACCGGCGATCTGGTGATGCCCGACGAGGCGGTGAAGCATCTGCGTGAATATCATTCGGAGGCGACCCCGATCCACATCGGCGACACGCTCTATACCTGCACCCCGCACAGCTATGTCGAAGCGATCGACGCGACGACCGGGGCGGCGAAATGGCGCTGGCACACCGATGCCGACATCACCGGCAACAGCTATCTCGTCTGCCGCGGCGTCTCTTATTACGAGGCGCCGGCGGGCACGGCATGCGCGCGCCGCATCTTCGCGCCGACCTTCGATGCCAAAATGTACGCGCTCGATGCCGATACCGGCAAGCCGTGCGCCGGCTTCGGCAAAGGCGGTTATATCGATCTGCGTGACCAGATGGGCGTATCGCCCGCCGCGTTCCAGATCAGCACCTCGCCGCCGGTCGTCGCCAACGGCCGGCTGATTATCGGCGAGCGGATCATCGACAATGTCGGCGTCGACGAGCCCGCCGGGGTGGTGCGCGCTTATGATCCGATCTCCGGCGCGCCGGTCTGGGCGTGGGACATGGGACGCGGCGACGATGCGATCAAACCGCTGACCGGCGACGCAATCTATACCCGCGGGACGCCCAATGTCTGGGGCGCGATGACCGCCGACGCGGCGAACGGCATCGTCTACCTCGGCACCGGCAATGCGACCCCCGATTACTGGATCGGCCGGCGGCGCCCGTTCGACGACAAATATGGCACGTCGATCGTCGCGCTCGATATCGCGACGGGAAAGATGCGCTGGCACCGCCAGCTCGTCCACCGCGACATGTGGGATATGGACGTCCCCGTCGGGCCGTCGCTGGTCGATCTGCCGCTGCCCGGCGGCGGCATCGTGCCGGCGCTGGTCCAGACCACCAAGATGGGGCAGGTCTATCTGCTCAACCGCCTGACCGGGGCGCCGCTCGCCGCGATCGTGGAGAAGCCGGTGTCGACGCGCGGCGGGATCGGCGACGAGGCGATGTCGCCGACCCAGCCGTTCTCGGTCGGCATGCCCTCATTCACCCCGCCCGCGCCGAGCGAGACGACGACCTGGGGCGCGACCCCGATCGACCAGCTGATCTGCCGCATCCAATTCCGCAAGGCGCATGCGGCGGGCATTTATGCACCGATCGGCACGACCGACATCATCGGCCACCCCGCGTTCGACGGCGTGACCGATTGGGGCGGCGGGGCGGTCGATCCCGAACGCGCGATCTTCACCGTCAACACGATGGAAATGCCGTTCCGCATCCGGCTGGTGCGCGCAGACAGTGCGCAAGGCCAGAAGATGATCGCGGCGGCCGCGAAGGGCGGCGAGAATGCCAAGGCGCCGATCTATTACCAGCAATTCGGCACGCCCTATGTCGCGGTCGTCCAGGCGTGGATCGGGCCGTTCGGTGCGCCGTGCAGCGCCCCGCCGTGGGGCAAGCTCACCGCGGTCGATCTCAAGACGCGGCAGGTGATGTGGACCAGGGTGTTGGGCACCGCGCGGGATACCGGGCTGTTCGGCAGCCACCTGGGGTTTCCGCTCAAGACCGGGGTTCCCAATCTCGGCGGGTCGATCATCACGCGCGGCGGGCTGGTGTTCATCGGCGCGACGACCGACCAATATCTGCGCGCCTTCGATCTTCGGACCGGCGCGGAACTGTGGAAGGCGCGGCTACCCGCCGGCGCGCAAGCGACCCCGATGAGCTATCAGGGGCGCGACGGGCGGCAATATGTCGTGATCACCGCCGGCGGGCACGGCGCGCTGGGCACGCGATATGGGGATTATACGCTGGCCTTCGCGCTGCCCAAGACCACGTAGCGCGGCTCAATCCGCGTCGTCGTCGGCAAGCCAGGCCGCGAAAGCGCGATCGTCGAAGCGCGTCGTGCGGGCGCCCATCCGCGCGTTCATGATCGCCAGCGCCGCCGCGCCGTGCGCGCTGTCGAGGGCGACGACGCCATTTTCGGGCACCCACAAACTATAATCCCGCATATGCGCGTCGGCGGCGGTAAACAGGACGCAGATTTCGGTCGCGATACCGGTCAGGATCAGCCGCCGCACCCCCAGCTTAGGGAGGAGCACCGCGAGGTTGGTCGAATAGAAGCCCGAGAATTGCGGTTTGATGATGAAGAAATCGCGCTCGCGCGGCTCGATCGCGCCGCCCGCGAGCGCGGGGCGCGCGGCGGCGATCAAGCGATCGCGGTCCGAATGCCACTGCCCGAAATTGTCGTTGACGTAGATCGTGGGGACGTCGTGGGCATCGGCCTTCGCCCGCAACCGGGCGATGACCGCGGCTGCGGTTTCGGCGGCGGGGCGGACGCGATCGGCCTCCTCGAAATCGAACGGATTGATCATATCGATCACGAGCAACGCCGCGCGGTCGCCCGGCTGATCGCGATGCGGCGCGGACGGGGCGCTTTCCGGCTGCGCGTTCATTCGGTGGCGACTTTCCCGGGGTGCAGTCGCTTGCGGTGTGCGCGAGCCGGCCCGCTGGCGCTCGGCGATTCGCGATCAACATCGGGGATCTGTTTCATCGGCTGGCCTTTTCGGTGGGCGATTGGGGTCCGCCGGGGGGCGGCCCGAAATCAAACCGGCCGGCGCGACGCTGGTTCCGGCTGCCGTGCGCCATCACGTGATCGCAAATTCCTTTCGTTTTTAATCCCTAACCCGCATCATGCCGGCGGAGGGGTCGGCGTGCCGCCCTGCCGTTGCGCCGGCTCGGGCGAGACCGCCGGCCCGGCCGAGTGCCGGACCGGAGAATCGGGAGCGAAACGTGCAAGGCTGGTTGCTTTTCCAACATGCGCTCGATCCCTCGCTCCCCGAGGTTCCCGAGGTGCTGCGCTTCCAGGAAGGCGCGATCGCGCAGCACATCGATCTCGAGGTGTTGCAGCCGCAGCGGTTCGATCTCGTCGTCGGCGCCGCGGACGATTGGGCGGTTACCTATAAGGGGCGGCCCGTCGAGCGCCCCGATTTCGTCATCTGCCGCACCGGGGCCGAGACCGATTATACGACGCTGGCGCTGCTGCGCCATCTCGAGCGCCGCGGGGTCCGGCTGGTCAACGGCCCGGCCGCGATCGAGCGCGTGGCGGACAAATTGCACAGCCTGCAGAGCCTGTCGCGTGCCGGGCTGCCGATCCCGCGCACGATCCTCGGCAAATTCCCGCTCGATGCGGCGCTGGTCGAGCGCGAGCTGGGCTTTCCGGTGATCGTCAAGACGCTGAAGGGCACGCACGGCGCCGGCGTGCTCAAGTGCGAGAACCGCAGCCAGTTCGAGGATCTCGCCGGGCTGCTCGAAAGCGCGCATGCCCAGGCCGATTTCGTGCTCCAGCATTATATCCGCGCGAGCCACGGCCGCGACGTGCGCGTGCTGGTGGTCGGCGGTCGGGTGGTCGCGGCGATGGAGCGCCGCTCGCTGACGGGCAATTTCAAATCGAACGTCTCGCTCGGCGGCGCGGCGGTGGCGTATAATCCGCCGCACGATATGGCGGAGCTCGCCATCCGCGCCGCCGAGACGCTCGATCTCGACGTCACCGGCATCGACATCCTGTTCGACGAAGACGGCTATCGCATCTGCGAGGCGAATTCGGCGCCGGGTTTCCAGGGGTTGGAGCGGGCGACCGGGCTCGACGTGCCGGGCGCGATCCTGCAGTGGATCGTCGCGACGCAGGATTATGTGCCGCCGGTTCCCGCGCTGCCCGAGGGGGATGCGCTGATGGATCTGGTGTTCGGCGGCCGTGGCGGGCTGCGCGCGATCGGCGATCGCAATACCGACGCCCGCGGGTTCGCCAGCGCGGTCGGGCTGCGGCTGATCGCCGCCGGGGCCAATTGTCTCGCGCGCGCGGCGCTCCCCGCGGTTCTGGTCGACCGGCGGGGGAGGACAGAGCTTGGGCTGAAGGCGCTGTTCGACGGCACCGCGACGAGAATTCCGCTGGGGTTCGACGATGTTGAGGCGGAACGTATCCTGATCGTCCTCCTGGCGGTGTCGATCTGGGCGGCGATCATCCCGTGGCTGGCGGGGGCCGATGCGGCGATCAGCGGGATTCTGTCGGTCATCGCGCTGCTTTTCCCGATCGCCTATCTGCTGACCGCGCCCGCCGGCCGGGTCCGCAATATCGTCGCGCGGCTCCGGCGATGATGGGATTGGAGACGATCCCCTGGGCGGATCTCGCGCCGTTCATCGTGGTGGGGTTTTTCGCGCAGCTCGTCGACGGGACGCTGGGGCTGGGGTTCGGCGTCCTTTCCAACACGCTGCTGATCGCGCTCGGCGTGCCGCCGCCGGCCGCCTCGGCGGCGGTGCGCACGTCGGAGAGTTTCGCGAGCGGTTTTTCCGGCCTCGCGCATATCGCGCAGCGCAACGTCGACTGGCGGCTCTTCGCGCGGCTCGCCGTCCCCGGGGTCGCGGGGGGCGTGATCGGGGTGTGGATCTTCGCGCTCGTCCACCAGCCGGTGCTGCGCCCGGTGATGTTCGCCTATCTCGCCGCGGTCGGCACCTATCTGCTGTGGCGCGGCCCGCGGCGGCCGCATACCTATCGGCGGCTGCGGCTTGTCGGGCCGGTCGGGCTGATCGGTGGTTTTCTCGATGCATCGGGCGGCGGCGGGTGGGGGCCGGTGGTCACCGGGCATCTGCTCGCGCAGGGCGCGACCCCGCGCGTGGCGATCGGGACGGCGAATGCGGCGGAATTCTTCGTGACCGTCACGGTGCTCGCGGCATTCATCAGGACATTGGGGTTCGAGGCGTTCACGATCGCCGCGGCCGGGCTGTTGATCGGCGGCGTCGCCGCGGCGCCGCTGGGGGCGCTTCTCGTCCGGCAGGTGCCGCCGCGACTGCTCGTCATGCTGGTCGGCGGGCTGCTGATCACCACCGCGCTCTACGGCCTGCTCGCGCTCGTCTTCGGCCCGATTCCGGCCTTTCCGCGATATTGACGCGTTCAATCTCCACCGATGCGGGGGAGATGGAGCTACGCCGGGTGAAAGAGGAACTTGCTTATCGCGCGGGCGCGGGCCGGTTTATCACCGCTTCCACCGTCGGCGATCCGTGACCTGGATCAGCCCTCGCCCATCTCGCCACGAGGCTGCCGATGATTCTCGCCGCGATCGATCCGCTCTATTCGCTGGCCGGCGTGGCGGTCGGCATGCTTGTCGGGATGACCGGCGTGGGCGGCGGTTCGCTGATGACGCCGCTGCTGGTGCTCGCATTCGGTTTCCACCCGGCGACCGCGGTCGGCACCGACCTGCTTTACGCCGCCGCCACCAAATCGGCCGGCACGGCGGTCCACGGCGCCGGCGGGACGGTCGACTGGAAGGTCGTGCGCCGGCTCGCGCTGGGCAGCGTGCCGGCGACGATCGTCACGCTCGCGATCCTCTCCACCGCGGGCGCGCGGTTCGACGGCACCGGCCGGATCATCACCACGACGCTCGGCGCGGCCTTGCTGGCGACCGCGGTCGCGATCCTGTTTCGCGGCACGATCGTCGGCTATTTCAAGCGCCGGTTTCCGCCGCGGCCGGAGCCGCAGGTCATGTCGCTGACCGTCCTGCTCGGCGCGATCCTCGGGATCCTCGTCTCGCTTTCCTCGGTCGGCGCGGGCGCGCTCGGCATGACCGTGCTGCTGATTCTCTATCCCAACCTGCCGACCAATCGGCTCGTCGGATCGGATATCGCCCACGCTGTACCGCTCACGCTGATCGCCGGCGCGGGGCATTGGATGATCGGATCGGTCGATTTCGCGCTGCTCGGCGCGCTCCTGATCGGCTCGGTGCCGGGGATCATCCTCGGCAGCCTCGTCGCCACGCGCGTCTCGGATCGGGTGTTGCGCCCGATCCTCGCCGGCACGCTTGCGCTCGTCGGGGGAAAGCTGGTCTTCTGACCCGTCGCCCGCGTCAGCCCGCGACGCGGGCCGATCGCAGCGCGTCGAGCGGCCGGCGATCGATCCAGCCGCCGACATCGAAGCTTTGCGGGATGAACCCCCAGCGATGCAGGAAATCGGTGAAATCCTGGATCGCCTCGACCGATTGCTGCGCGAGATCGGTCTTGAGCCGGGTCTGCGCATCCTCGCCATAAGCGACCGACACCCAATATTCGCTCGCATTGGTCTCGCGCGCGAGATAGCGGCGCACCTCCGACGGGTGATCCTGTGCCCAGGTTTCGGCGCGCAGCACCTGATCGAGGATCGTCACCGCCGCGTCGAAATGATGATCGAGCAGATGGCCGTCGACCGCCAGCGTTCGCGGCGTGCCGTTGTTCGATCGGATCAGCGGCTCGGGATGCGCGCCGGTGTCGATCACCGTGGTGAGCCCGAATTGATGCGCGACCTGCGCGCCATGCGCGCCCTTGAGGAAGATCGCATCGACCTCGCCGCGCAGCAGCGCGATCACTTCGAGATTGTTGGCGCGCGCACGGCTTCCGCCGACGCGTCGCGCCAGCGTCCCGCCGACATTCTCGGCGCGCTCGTCGCTGTAATGGCTCTCGATATCCTGATCGACCAGTTCGACGTCGGAAACCTCCAGTCCCTCGAGGCGTAGCGCATTTTCGAGCCCGCGGATCGCCTGCGCGCGGGTGAAGTCGATTTCGACATTCTTCCAATTGGGGAGGCCGAAGCGCCTGCCCTTGAGATCGCGGACGGTGGCGATCCCCGATTCCGGGCTGGCGAGGATGAGCTGGGTCTCGTCGGCCCAGGACAGCCCGATCACGCGCGTGTCGCGGCCGCGCGCCTTGGCGCTGATCGCCGGGATATTGCCGCCGTGCCGGACCGAATTCTGGAGCGTGTGGCTGAAATGCGATTCACGCGTCGCGAAATCGTTCGATTCGAGTAGCGACGAAACCTTGGTGCCCTGCGCACGGAACGCCGTCTCCAGCCAGCCTTGCTGGATCGCGATGCCGAGCCCGGTGGGGACCGGGCAACGCGTGTACCACAAAGTGTCGAGCCTGTCGGTCATGATCGGTCCTTTCTTCAGGAAACGGCAGCAAGGACCCCCGCCTCGGCGGCGGGTCGGTCCACGCCGACGGCGATGCGCGGGCGCGGCAGGCCGAGGTGGTCGCGCAATGTCGTGCCGTCATATTCGGTGCGGAACAACCCGCGACGCTGGAGCTCGGGCACGACGAGATCGACGAATTCGGTGAGCGAGCTCGGGAGAAGCGGCGGGATCAGGTTGAAACCGTCGGCAGCATCGCGCTCGAACCAGTCCTGGATCTGGTCGGCGATATCGACCGGGGTTCCGATCACCACGCGATGCCCGCGCACTGCGTTGAAACGCAGGAACAACTGCCGGATCGTGAGATTCTCGCGCCGCGCCAGCGCGGTGAGCTGTTTCCAGCGCCCCTTTCCGTTTTCCGGCTCGGGCAGATCGGGGAGCGGCCCGTCGAGCGGATAAGCGCTGACGTCCTGCCCCATCAGGTTCAACTCGCCGGAAAAGTCGACGGCATCCTCGAGCGCGGAAAATTTGTCCTGCGCTTCCTGCCGGCTCGAACCGATCGCAAAGGACAGGCCCGGCATCACCTTCAGCGTGTCCGGATCGCGGCCGTATTTCGCCATGCGGCCCTTCACGTCGGCGTAGAAACGTTGCGCTTCCTCCAGGAATTGCGCGGCGGCGTAGATCATCTCGGCATATTTGGCGGCGAAGTCGCGCCCGACCTCCGAATTGCCCGCCTGCGCGAACACCGGATGGCCCTGGATCGGGCGGCTCGCATCGAGGATCGTGTCGAGGTGGAAGTATTTGCCGTCGTGGTGGACGGGGTGGACGGCACTGGCATCGAGATACCGACCGCTGTCGCGATCGGCGTGGTCGAATGCATCGTCGTCCCAGCTATCCCACAGGTCGCGCGCGACATCGACGAATTCGGACGCGCGCTCATATCGTTCACTATGCGTCAGCGGCTGTTCGACCCCGAAGCTGCTCGCCGCGCCGTCCGCCAGCGACGAGACGATGTTCCAGCCGATCCGGCCTCCGCTGATATGATCGAGCGCGGCGAAGCGGCGCGCGAGCGAATAGGGATGATCGAAATTGGTGTTCACCGTCGCCACCAGCCCGATCCGGTCGGTGACGGCGGCGAGCGCGGCGGTCAGCGTCAGCGGCTCGAAATCGAGAAAGGCGTGCCGCCGCTCGATCCCCTTGGTGCTGTCGCCCGCGATGCCGACGAAATCGGCGAAGAAGGCGGTATCGAGCTTGCCGCGTTCCGCCGTCTTCACCAGTTCCGCCCAATAGCGGAAGTCGGGCCGGCCGCTGCTCGCCGATCCCGGCTGCCGCCACGCGCCGGGGTGATGGCCGTGGCGCGTGAGGAACACGCCGAGCGCGAGCTTGCGCTGTTTCGCCGCCATCGGAATTACTCGGCGGCCTGCGCATAATGGATGACGCCGTCGTCATCGACATGCGCGTCG
>JAFIGU010000034.1 GCA_017849555.1 Sphingomonas sp.
ACCCCCGGCGATCACCCCATCCTCCAATCAGATCGGGCAACCTTCAACATACAAGGGGTCGGGGGTGGGTTGGCCTGCGAGGAAGCGGATCGGTGCCCCACATACCCACCCGCCCCCATCCCCTCCCTTCACCAGGGAGGGGAGTCGAATGTCACGCCGCCGCCCGGTCCTCGAACAGTATCCTCAGATCGCGCTTCAATATCTTCCCGTTGGCGTTGCGCGGCAAAGTCTCGGGCGAGAAGCGGATCGCCACCGGCACCTTGAACGCCGCCAGCCGCTCGCGCACCCACGCCTGCAATTCCGCCTCGGTCGCGCTCGAACCCGGCGCGAGATGGACCACCGCCGCCGGTTCCTCGCCCAAGGTGCGATGCGGGATGCCGATCACCGCGCAATCGGTCACCGCCGGGTGGGCGTAGAGCGCATTCTCCACCTCGCTCGAATAGATATTCTCGCCGCCGCGGATCACCATGTCCTTGGCGCGATCGACGATGAAGCAGAACCCCTCCGCATCCAGCCGCGCGAGATCGCCGGTGCGCACCCAGCCGTCGATGAAGGTCGCCGCGGTCGCCTCGGGCTTGTTCCAATAGCCCTTCACGATCATCGGCCCGCGCGCCCAGAGCTCGCCGACCTCGCCCACCGGCAGTTCCCGCGCCCCGTCCGCGTCCATGATCTTGAGATCGGCGACCGCGACCGGCGGCCCACAGCTTTCGGGGCGTTCGAGATAATCCTCCGCGCCGTGGGTGGTGACGGTCGCGGTGGTTTCGGTCATCCCCCAGCCGTTGCCGGGCAAGGCCTTGAGATCGGTCGCGATCTTGCGCACCAGTTCGGGCGCCGAGGGCGCCCCGCCGTAACCGATCATCTCGAGGCTGGAGAGATCGAAACGGTGCCGCTCGGGGTGTTCGAGCAATTGCCACGCGATCGTCGGCACCCCGCCGGTCGAATTGACCCGCTCGCGCTCGATGATCTCCATCGCGCGCAACGCCTCGAACTTGCGCATGTAGATCGTCGTATTGCCCGCCGCCATCGCCCCCATCAGCCCGGCCGAGAGCGCGGTGGCGTGGAACAAAGGGATCACCGTCAGCGCCACCTTGCGCGTCGGCTCGGGCAAGGCGTCGCCGCGCCGCAACACCATCCGCGCCATCGCGAAGCCGGTGGAGAGGATATTGGTCATGAAATTGCGATGCGTGCCGAGCGCGCCCTTAGGATTGCCCGTGGTGCCGCTGGTGTAGAGGATCGTCGCATCGTCCTCGGGCACCAGATCGACCGCCGGCAACGCACGATCGGGCAGCGACGCCCAGTCGTGCGGGGTGCCGATCACATCCTCCAGCCGCTCCGCGCCGTCGAGCATCGCCGCCGCGCGGCTGACCAGCACGCGTTCGAGCACCGGCAGCGTTTTGCGATGCGGCGCGATTCGCGCCCAGCGCTCGTCATCGCTGATCAGCACCTTCGCCCCCGAATCGCTAAGGCCGTAAGCGAGTTCGTCGCCGGTCCACCACGCGTTGAGCGGCACCGCGATCGCCCCGATCGAGGTGATCGCGAAGAAAGCGACGACCCATTCGGGCAGGTTGCGCATCGTGATCGCGACGCGATCGCCCTTGGCGACGCCGCGCGCGCGCAAATCGGTGGCGAGCGCCGCGATCGCGCGGAACTGCGCCTCGTAGGAGACCCGCTCATCCTCGTAGATCGTCGCCAGCGCCTCGCCGTGGGTGCGCGAGAAATTGACCAGCGCGGCCATATGCGGCGGGGCGTTCTTCCATACCCGCGTCGGCACCCCGCGAATCGCCACCGTTTCCATTTCGAACCGTGCGCCCGGCGCGGTGAGGATCGCGGTCACCTCGTCCAACGTCATCGCTGGCCACGCGCGGGCCGTCGGCTGATTATCCACGGCGAATCTCTCCAACTCGAAAAATGGGTTTGTCAGCGCAGAGGTTAGGATTGATTTTCTTATCACTCAAGCGATAGGGCGTGGAGAAGATTTGAAGCGGGGGTATGGAGCGGACATGAAGATCGCCAAGCCGGAAAAGCATGGGCTCGACTCCCGCAGGCTGGGCGCGATCGATCGATTGCTCAAGGAGCGTTACCTCGATCCGGGGCACTTCCCGCACGCGCAATTGCTGATCGCGCGCGACGGCGAGGTGGTGCATTTCTCGTCGCAGGGCGCGGCGCGCGAGGGCAAGAAGAAGGCGATCGACGAAAGCGCGCTGTTCCGCATCGCCTCGATGACCAAGCCGATCACCTCGCTGGCGTTCATGATCCTGGTCGAGGAGGCCAAGGTCGCGCTCGACACCCCGGTCCACCACGTCCTCCCCGAGCTCAAGGGCGTCGGGGTCTATGACGGCGGTGGCGCGGGGGTGCCGTTCATGACCAAGCCGTGCGCCGAGCCGATGCGGATGGTCGATCTGCTGCGCCACACCGCGGGCTTCACCTATTCGTTCCAGAACCGATCGAACATCGACGCCGCGCACCGCGCGCTCAAGCTGGAGAATTGGCACGGCGATTACGATCTCGACAGCTTCATCGCCGCTCTTGGCAAGCTGCCGCTCGAATTCTCCCCCGGCACGCGCTGGAATTATTCGGTGGCGACCGACGTGCTCGGGCTGGTTGTCCAGCGCGTGTCGGGGATGAAGCTCGAACGCTTCTTCGCCGAGCGCATCTTCGCCCCGCTGGGGATGAACGACACTTTCTTCACCGTCCCCACCGACAAGCTCGACCGGTTGGTCGATTGCTATACCGTCATCGAGGGCAAGGGCCGCCAGATGTTCGATCGCGCGAGCGAGAGCATGTGGGCGACGCCGTTCAAATTCGTCTCGGGCGGCGGCGGACTGGTGTCCAGCGCGCATGACTATAACCGTTTCTGTCAGATGTGCCTGGGCGGCGGCGAGCTCGACGGCGCGCGCATCGTCGGTCGCAAGACGATCGAGCTGATGACGATGAACCATCTGCCCGGCAATGCGGACCTTTCGAGCATGTCGACCTCGCTGTTCAGCGAGACGCAGAATGCCGGCACCGGCTTCGGGCTCGGCTTTGCGGTGACGATCGACGTCGCGCGCTCGATGATGCCGGGGTCGGTCGGCGAATATTATTGGGGTGGGATGTTCTCGACCGCCTTTTTCATCGATCCCGTCGAGCGGCTGTCGATGGTATTCATGACCCAGCTATCGCCGTCGATGCTCTATCCGATCCGCCGCGAGCTGAAGACGATGATCTATTCCGCGCTGACCTGAGCGCCGGCGCGCTTCCTGTCCGATCAATTGGAGACCTGAAATCATGACCTCCCCTGTCCGCACCGAACGCCACGGCGACGTCCTCGTCATCATCTCCGATTCGCCGCCGGTCAACGCGCTCGGCGCGGCGGTGCGCGACGGGCTCGAAGCCGGGGTGAAGGAAGGCATCGCCGATGCATCGATCACCGCGATGGTGCTGCGCTGCGACGGCCGCACCTTCTTCGCCGGCGCCGACATCACCGAATTCGGCAAGCCGCCCAAGGGTGCCTCGCTGCATGAGGTGATCGACATGATCGACGCCTCGCCCAAGCCGGTGGTCGCCGCGATCCACGGCACCGCGCTGGGCGGCGGGTGCGAGACCGCGCTCGCCTGCCATTATCGCGTCGCGGTGCCCTCGGCGGTGATCGGCACGCCCGAGGTGAAGCTCGGCTTGTTGCCCGGCGCCGGCGGGACGCAGCGGCTGCCGCGCCTCATCGGGATGAGGGCCGCGCTGCCGATGCTCGCGATCGGCGATCCGGTGCCGGCGAAGAAGGCCGCCGACCTGGGGCTGATCGACCGCCTGGTCGGCGAGGACAGCCTCGAAGCCGATGCGATCGCCTTTGCGCGCGAAGTCGCCGCCAAGCGCCCGATCCCGCGCATCCGCGACAAGGATGCCAAGGCCGACCCGGAAGCGGTCGCCGAATTCCGCAAGGCCAATGCCAGGAAGTTCCGCGGTTTCGACGCGCCCGAGGCGAACATCCGCTGCGCCGAGGCAGCCACCGAGCTCCCCTTCGACGAGGGGATGGCATTCGAGCGCACCGAATTCATGAAGCTGATGATGGGGGTCCAGTCCGCCGCGCAGCGCCACATCTTCTTCGCCGAGCGTCAGGCGGCCAAGATCGACGACGTGCCCGCCGATACCAAGCTGCGCACCGTCAACCGCGTCGGCGTGATCGGCGCGGGGACGATGGGCGGCGGGATCAGCATGAACTTCCTGTCGGCCGGCATCCCGGTGACGATCGTCGAGATGAATCAGGAAGCGCTCGATCGCGGCACCGGCGTGATGCGCAAGAATTACGAGGCATCCGCCGCCAAGGGCCGGATCAAGCCCGACGCGCCGGAAAAGGCGATGGGGCTGCTCACCCCGACGCTCGATTTCAACGCACTCAAGGACTGCGACCTGATCATCGAGGCGGTCTATGAGAATATGGACGTCAAGAAGGAGGTGTTCGGCAAGCTCGACGCGATCGCCAAGCCCGGCGCGATCCTGGCGTCGAACACCAGCTATCTCGACGTCAACGAGATCGCGACGGCGACCAGCCGGCCGCAGGACGTGCTGGGCCTGCATTTCTTCTCGCCCGCCAATGTCATGAAGCTGCTTGAGGTCGTGCGTGGCGACAAGACCGCCAAGGACGTGCTGGCGACGGTGATGGCGCTGGCCAAGAAGATCCGCAAGGTCGCGGTGGTCGCGGGCGTGTGCCACGGCTTCATCGGCAACCGCATGCTCGCCCCGCGCCAGCAGGAAGCGAACAAGCTGCTGATGGAAGGCGCGACCCCGCAGCAGATCGACAAGGTCCACGTCGATTTCGGGATGCCGATGGGGCCGTTCCAGATGTCCGACCTCGCCGGGGGCGATATCGGCTGGCACCGCGACCCCAACCGCATCGAGACGATCCGTGACGCGCTCTGCGCCGAGGGCCGCTGGGGTCAGAAGAAGCAGGCCGGCTTCTACGATTACGACGAAAAGCGGAACCCGACCCCGTCGCCGCGCGTCGCCGAGATCATCGAGGAATTCCGCCAGAAATCGAACCTGCCCAAGCGCGAGATCACCGATGAGGAGATCGTCGCGCGCACGCTCTACACGATGGTCAACGAAGGCGCGCTGATCCTCGAGGAAGGCAAGGCGCAGCGCGCGTCGGATATCGATGTGGTGTGGATCTACGGCTACGGCTGGCCCGTCTATCGCGGCGGCCCGATGTTCTGGGCGCAGACCGAGGGCCTGAAGAAGGTCGTCGCTGCGCTGGAGAAATACGGCTTCAAGGTCGCCGAGAGCCTGAAGGCGGCGGCCGAGAGCGGCGGCCAGTTGAAGTGACCGATCACGCCACCTCCCGCGCCTTAGAAGAAGGCAGGATAATTTGAGCGCCGCCCGGCGGAGGCAGGAGCCCGGTCGCGAACGGCCGGTGGCTGGACCCCGGCCTTCGCCGGGGTGGCAAGCTCTCCTTTCCCTGCCTTTGCCGGAACGGCGATTTCCTGGAGTAACGCAATGACCGAACGCTCCGCCCTTGAAACTGCCGCCGCCGTCCGCGCCGGCGAGACCAGCGCGTTGCTCGAAACCGAGGCGGCGATCGCGCGGATCGAGGCGCGCGACGCCGCGCTCAACGCAGTGGTGGTGCGCGATTTCGATCGCGCCCGCGCCGCCGCCGCCGCGCTCGACCAGCGCATCAAGCACGGCTTCGACGCGCCGCTGCTCGGCGTACCGATGACGGTGAAGGAAAGCTACGACATCGCCGGGCTCAAGACGACGTGGGGGTTCGAGGCGCAACGCAATTTCACCGCGCAGGACGATGCGGTGCTGGTCAAGCGCCTCAAGGCGGCGGGCGCGATCGTGCTCGGCAAGACCAATGTGCCCGTCGGCCTCGCCGATCTGCAATCGAACAACCCGATCTACGGCCGCACGCTCAATCCGCACGATCACACGCGCTCGGCCGGCGGATCGTCAGGCGGCGCGGCGGTGGCGCTGGCGAGCGGGATGGTGCCGCTGGAGATCGGATCGGACATCGGCGGCTCGATCCGCACCCCTGCCGCGTTCAACGGCGTGTGGGGATTGAAGCCGACCTTCGACCTGCTCTCCTCCACCGGGCATCATTTTCCGGGGAGCGACGGCGCGCGGGTCGCGCTCGGGGTGTGCGGGCCGATGGCGCGCAACGCCGACGATCTGGTCGTCGCGCTCGATGTGCTCGCCGATCATCCGGTCGCCCCGGCAGCACCCCGCGAGACCGGCGCGTGGCGCATCCTGATCCTCGCCGATCACCCCGAGGCGACGCTTTCAGCCGAGATGCGCGCGGCGCTGCAGGCGGTGGGCGACGCCTTCGCCGATGCCGGGGCGAAGGTCGATCATCGCAGCGATCTGCTCCCCGATCTCGCGCAGCAGCACCGCCATTACATGCACATGCTCAACATCGCGATGACGCGCGGCGCGGCGATGGGCGATCGCCCGGTGCCGACGCTCGCCGAATGGTTCGACCTCGGCGATCATCAGGCGCGCAACATGCGGCAATGGGCCACCTTGTTCGGCGATTATGACGCGGTGATCGCGCCGATGTTCGCCACCACCGCCTTCCCGCACGACGATACCCCGCTGGCGCAGCGCCGGCTGGAGATCGACGGCGAGGACACCTCGTTCGGCGCGCAATTCGCCTGGCCCGGGCTCGCCACCTTCCCGATGCTGCCCGCGACCAGCGTGCCGGTCGCGACCGGCAACGACGGGCTGCCGATCGGGGTGCAGGTCATCACCGACCGCTATCAGGATCATCTCTCGATCGCCGCCGCGCGCGCGGCGCACAATCTCATATGGAGCAAGTGATGAGCGACCTCGAACAATTCCGCGCCGAGACGCGCGCCTGGCTCGAAGCCAATTGCCCGCCGGAGATGCGCGAGCCGGTGCGCACCGAAAAGGACGCCGTATGGGGCGGCCGCGACCAGAGCGAGATGACCCCGGCGCAGAAATTGTGGATGGACCGGATGGGCGCACGCGGCTGGACGGTGCCCGATTGGCCCAAGGACTATGGCGGCGGCGGCCTCTCCGCGGCCGAGACCAAAATCCTGCGCGAGGAAATGGCCAAGCTGCGCTGCCGCAATCCCTTGTCGTCGTTCGGCATTTCGATGCTCGGGCCGGCGCTGCTCAAATATGGCAACGAGGCGCAGAAGAAGGAGCATCTGCCCAAGATCGCGCGCGGCGAAATCCGCTGGTGCCAGGGCTATTCGGAGCCCAATGCGGGGTCGGACCTCGCCAGCCTCGCCACCAAGGCGGAGGACAAGGGCGATCACTTCCTCGTCAACGGCCAGAAGATCTGGACCAGCTATGCCAACAAGGCCGACTGGATCTTCTGCCTTGTCCGCACCGATCCGACCAACAAGCATAACGGCATCAGCTTCGTGCTGTTCGACATGCGGACCCCGGGTGTTTCGACCAAGCCGATCCTGCTGATCTCCGGCTATTCCCCGTTCTGCGAAACCTTCTTCGACAATGTGAAGGTGCCGAAGGAGAATCTGGTCGGCGAGCTCAACAAGGGCTGGGACGTCGCCAAATACCTCCTCGGCCACGAGCGCGAGATGATCTCGGGCATGGGGCTCGGCGGCGGGGGCAAGAATCCGCTGATCGAGGGCGCCAAGAAGACGATCGGGCTCGACGACGACGGGCGGCTCGCCGATCCGCTGCTGCGCGGGCAGATCGCGCTGTTCGAGGTACGCGCCAGGGCGTTCGCGGCACAGTCAGAGCGGTTCATCGACGAATTGAAGGCGGGTCAGGCGCACCCCGCCCAGCCCTCGATGATGAAATATTACGGCACCGAGCTCAACAAGGCGCGCTACGAGCTGATGATGGCCGCGGGCGGATCGGACCAGCTCGAATGGGAAAGCGACGCCACCGAACACGGCCGCGAAGTGCGCGCCTGGCTGCGCACCAAGGCCAATTCGATCGAGGGCGGCACATCCGAGGTGCAGCTCAACATCATCGCCAAGCGCATCCTCAACCTGCCGGGCGCGTGACGCGCGAACCGATCCACGCGATAGACCCGTTCGCTCTCCCCGTCATTCCCGCGGAGGCGGGGATGACGCATGGAGAGACGGGATGACGGAGTAAAAGAAAATGCCGCTTTTCCTGAATGACGAGCAGACGATGCTGCGCGACACGGCGAAGGATTTCGTCGCCGAACACGCCCCCGTCAGCCATATGCGCAAGCTGCGCGACGACAATGACGCGACCGGGTTCAGCCGCGATCTGTGGAAGCAATTCGCCGATATGGGCTTCACCGGCATCCTGATCGGCGAGGATCACGGCGGGCTCGGGCTCGGCCATGTCGAGGCCGGGGTGGTGCTGGAGGAGATCGGACGCAACCTCTCCCCCTCCCCGTTCCTCGCCACCGCGGTCGCGGCGGTCGAGGCGCTCAAGGGCACCGACCACGCCCAGCGCTGGTATCCCGGCATCCTCGCCGGCGAGACGGTCGCCGCGCTGGCGATCGACGAGGGCGCCAAGCATCGCACCGCGGTAGGGCTCAAGGCCGAGCGCGCCGGCAACGGCTTCCGCCTCACCGGCAAGAAGCAGTTCGTCACCCACGGGCATGTCGCCGATCTGCTGATCGTCGCCGCGCGCACCGCGGGTTCGCCCGATGACGAGGCGGGCGTCACCTTGTTCGCGGTGCCGAAGGATGCGGCGAAACTCACCGTCACCCCCGAGCGGCTGGCCGATGCGAGCCTTGCCGCGCGGCTCGAATTCGACGGCGTGGACGTCGACGCGGATGCGGTGATCGGCGAGGTCGATGCCGGACGCGGGCCGCTCGGCCGGCTGCTCCGGGCGGGCCGTACCGGCGCGGCGGCGGAGATGCTCGGCGTCGGCGGCGGCGCGATGGACATGACTGTCAATTATCTCAAGGAACGCAAGCAGTTCGGCACGCTGATCGGCAGCTTCCAGGCGCTCCAGCATCGCGCCGCGCATCTCTATAGCGAGATGGAGGTGGCGCGCGCCGCGGTGCTCAAGGCGCAGCAATTGCTCGATGCGGGCGACGATAAGGCCGATGCCGCGGTCTCGGTCGCCAAGGCGATGACCGGCCTCGCGACGATGCTCAGCGTGCAGGAAGGCGTGCAGATGCACGGCGGGATCGGCATGACCGACGAATATGACATCGGCTTCTACATGAAGCGCCAGCGCGTGCTCGCCGAAATGTTCGGCGATGCCAATTTCCACGCCGACCAATTGGCGCGCGCGGCGGGTTATTGATCGCACACGCGACCCGCGACCTTCTATCGTCATGCCGGGCTTGACCCGGCATCCAGAGCCACAAATACCACCGCCTGTTGCCCTGGATGCCGGTTCAAGTCCGGCATGACGGTAAAAGACAAGCCCGAAAAGGAGCCGATCGACGTGTCAGACGCCCCCACCCCCACCCCGGCGGAGCTTGCCGCAGAGCTGGTCGACCTGCTCGACGTGGAGGAAATCGACACCGATCTGTATCGCGGCCGTCGCCAGCGCGACGGGGTCGGCAGGGTGTTCGGCGGGCAGGTGATCGCGCAGGCGCTGCAGGCCGCGCAGCGCTCGACCGATGCGCCCAAGGTCGCGCATTCGCTCCACGCCTATTTCATGCGCCCGGGCGACGAGAATTATCCGATCATCTTCCGCGTCGTGCGCGATTTCGAGGGGCGCAGCTTCGCCACCCGCCGCGTCATCGCGATGCAGCGCGGCGCGCCGATCCTCAACATGGCGGCATCGTTCCAGGTGCCGGAGGGCGGCTTCCACCACCAGGATCAGATGCCCGACGTTCCCGCGCCCGAGGAACTCGAGAGCGAAGCGGCGATCCGCGCGCGAGAGAGCCCGCATGTCGACGAGCGTTACCGCCGCGCGCTGACCCGCCCGCGCCCGATCGAGATCCGCCCGGTCTTCCCGCGCAAATGGTTCAACCCCACCCCGACCGCGCCGATCCAGCATAGCTGGTTCCGCATCGTCGCGCCGGTGGGGGACGATCCGGCGATCCACCGCGCGATCCTGTCCTATGCGTCGGACATGTCGCTGCTCGGCACCTGCATGCTGCCGCACGGCGTCAACTGGACGACCCCTGGCTTCCAGAGCGCGAGCCTCGATCATGCGGTGTGGTTGCACGAGGATTTCCGCGCCGACGACTGGCTGCTCTATTCCACCGACAGCCCCTGGGCGGGCCACGCGCGCGGGATGAACCGCGGCCAGATCTTCACCCGCGACGGCCGGCTCGTCGCCAGCGTCGCGCAGGAAGGGCTGATCCGCCTGCGCGAACCGCGAGGGTAACCGCTTGTGCTCCCGCGAAGGCGGGAGCCCAAGGCGGGGACACAAGTGACTTTAATTGTCCCGCGCGGTTGGCGTATCCACAGGCCATAACCGTCAAAGGGACTTTCCATGCAAATCGATCGCCGCCGGTTCGTTGCCGGCGCTGCCGCGCTGGGCGCGACCGCCGCCCTCCCCGCCCGCGCCCTCGCCACCACCGGCGCGCCGGGCGACGCCGCCGCGATGGCGTTGCTCGACAAGCACGCCGAGGCGCTGCTGGTAAGCTACCCGGAAAACGCGATGACGCTCGGCATCGACACGGGCAAACGCGCCGCGCTCAAATCCGCGCTCGGCGATCATAGCGCTGGCGCCGAAGCCAAACGCCGCGCCGAGGCCGCGCAGCGCCTGACCGAATTGCGCGCGATCGACACCAAAACGCTCTCCCCCGCGGTCACCGTGCATGTCGAGACCGCGACGGTCGCGCACGAGATCGCGCTCGACGGCTGGCGGCGGATGCCGGTGGGCGACATGGCGTTCCTCTCCGCCAATGGCTATCGCTCGACCCCCTATGTCGTGAGCCAGGGCAATGGCGCGTTCGTCGACGTGCCCGATCTGCTCGAAAACAAGCATCAGGTCGCCGATACCGCCGATGCCGAGGCCTATCTCGCGCGGATGCGTGCCTATGCGCAGGAACTGCGCGACGAAACCGAGCGGGTGAAGGCCGATGCCGCCAAGGGCGTCTACCTCCCCGCCTTCCTCAACGAGATCACCGCGCGCCAGCTGCGCGACGGCGCGGCGCGGCCGGCCGACTGGGCGATCGTCACCAGCTTCGGCAGCAAGACCCAGGCCGCCGGCATCGCGGGCGACTGGGCCCGGCGCGCCGCCGCGATCGCCGAGCAGGAGATCGCCCCGGCACTCGCCGCGCAGGCCGATGCCTTTGTCGCGCTGCGTCCCAAGGCGCCCGATGTCGCGGGGATGTGGCAGGTGCCCGATGCTGCCGACATCTACGGCTGGCTGGTCGAGGCGGGGACGACCACCAAGCGGACGCCCGAGGACATCCACGCCGCCGGGCTCGAACAATGCAAGGCGCTGGCGGCGGAGATGGACCCGCTGCTCCGCGCGCAGGGGCTGACGCAGGGCACCGCGGGCGAGCGGCTCGCGGTGCTGGGCAAACGCC
This sequence comes from Sphingomonas sp., assembly GCA_017849555.1. Classification (GTDB taxonomy): domain Bacteria; phylum Pseudomonadota; class Alphaproteobacteria; order Sphingomonadales; family Sphingomonadaceae; genus Sphingomonas; species Sphingomonas lycopersici. Next base: position 11,390 of record JAFIGU010000034.1, read on the forward strand.
CCGATCTCTTGTTCGCCAATACCGATGTGGGGCGCGCCGAATTGCTCGCCTATCTCAATCAGGTGGTGGCGAAGATCCGTCCGCTGATGCCCAAGGCGTTCGGCAAATTGGTGCGCGGCAATCTCAACATCAAGCGCGTCCCCCCGGCGATCCAGGACGGCGCGCCCAACGGCTATGCCGGCCCCGGATCGATCGACGGCAAGATCCCCGGCACTTATTACATCAACCTGCGCGATACCGGGATCTGGCCGCGCTATTCGCTGCCGACGCTGACCTTCCACGAAGGGATTCCGGGGCATGTGTGGCAGGGCGAATATACGTTCGATCTGCCGCTGATCCGCACCCTCTTGAGCTTCAACGCTTATTCGGAAGGCTGGGGGCTTTATGCCGAGCAGATCGCCGACGAGGTCGGCTTCTACGCCGACGATCCGCTCGGGCGGATCGGCTATCTCCAGTCGATGAACTTCCGCGCCGCGCGGCTCGTCGCCGATACCGGGCTGCACCACAAGCGCTGGACGATGGATCAGGCGATGCAGTGGTTCATGGCGACCACCGGCTTCACCGCCAGCCAGGCGCGGTCGGAGCTCAACCGTTATTGCACCTGGCCGGGGCAGGCGCTCGGCTACAAGACCGGGCATAACGAGATCAATCGCCTGCGCGATGTCGCCAAGGCCAAGCTCGGCGCGCGGTTCGACGTGCGCGGGTTCAACGACGCGGTGGTGCAGACCGGCGGCGTCCCGCTCGGGGTGCTGGCAAAGGTGGTCGATCGCTGGGCAGCGAGCGCCTGATCCTTCTAACTCCCCTCCCTTCACCAGGGAGGGGAGAGGAAATTAAACCGCCGTCCGCCCATATTCCTGCTTGGTCACCGGATGGCTCGACGAGAGCCCCCCGTCGACCGCGATCGCCTGTCCGTTGACGTAGCTCGCATCGTCCGACGCCAGGAACAGCGCGACCTTCGCCAGCTCCTCGGGTTGCGCGCCGCGCCGCAGCGGATTGAGCCGGCCGACGCGATCCATCTTCCCGGCGTCGCGCGCATAATCGAAGGTGGGCTTGGTCATCCCGGTTTCGGTGAGCCCGGGGCAGATCGCATTGACCCGCACGTTCGATCCGGCAAGCTGCTGCGCCGAAACCTGCGCGAGGTTGATCACCCCCGCCTTCGACGCCGAATAGGCCGGCGACCCCGCGCCCGAGCGGATCCCGGCGACGCTGGCGGTGAGGATGATCGCGCCCTTGCCGCGCTCGGCGATGCGCGGCGCGGCATGCTTCACCGCCAGATAGGGGCCGATCAGGTTGACCCGCAGCACCTCGGTGATCAGCTCGACGCTGGTATCGAAGATATTGGCCATCCCGCCCGAGATGCCGGCATTGGCGAACATCACGTCGAGCCCGCCGTACCGATCGCAGGCGAGCGCGACCGCCTTCACGACATCCTCTTCCGACCCGGCGTCGATGCGGATCGCCTCCGCAACGCCGCCCGCATCGCGGATCGCCTTGGCGGTCGCCTCGGCGCCGTCGGTAACGTCGGCGACGATCACCTTGCCGCCCTCCGCCGCGAACAGGGTGGCGGCGGCGCGGCCGATACCCGAGCCGGCGCCGGTGACGATGATCGATTTGTCGGTGAACCTCATTGCCGCATCCTCCAGTTCGTTTTGAAACTCCCCCTCGTCATTCCCGCGAAGGCGGGAATCCAGTGACGCTGGTGTCGCGGTTCAGCCGATAAGCCAGCCAGAATGGATCCCGCCTTCGCGGGAATGACGAAAGAACGGCAGCTCAGATCGTCACGCCGCCGTCGATCACCAGCACCTGACCGGTCATGAACGTACTCGCCTTGGACGCGAGATAGACCACCGCGCCCGCAATCTCCTCCGGCTCGCCGATGCGGCGCAGCGGGGTGGTGCGGTTGCGTTCGTTCACCGCCGCCTCGTCTTCCCACAAGGCCTTGGCGAAATCGGTCTTGATCAGCCCCGGCGCGATGCAATTCACGCGGATGCCGTATTTGCCGTATTCGTGCGCCAGATTGCGCGCGAGCTGCATGTCGGCCGCCTTGGAGATGCAATAAGCCCCGATCGTCGTCGAGCCGCGCAGCCCCCCGATCGAGGAGACGATGACGATCGATCCCGCGCCGCGCTCCTTCATCTCGGGCGCGACCATCGTGATCAGCCAGTGGTTGGAAACGATATTATTGTCGAGGATCTTGCGGAACTGCTCGTCAGCGATCCCTTCCTGCGGGCCGTAATAGGGATTGGAGGCGGCGTTGCAGACGAGGCAGTCGATCCGGCCGAACGCGCGCCGCGTCTCGTCGACCAGATGCTGGAGCCCCGCCTTGTCGGAGATGTTGGCGGCGACCGCGATCGCGGTGCCCGCGCCGAAACGCGCGTTGATCTCCGCCGCGACCGCGTCGCACGCATCCTGCTTGCGGCTGGAGATCACCACCTTCGCGCCCTGTTCGGCGCAGGCGATCGCGGCGGCCTTGCCGATTCCGCGCGACGATCCGGTGATGAGCACGACCTTATCGGTCAGATCGAACAGCGACATGCGTGTTTCCTCCCTTCAGGCCCCTGCTTTCACCGCGAAATCCCACGCCGCCTGCGCCAGCGCCGGAACGCGCGCGCTGGCGGCCTCGGCATTGGCGTTGGAGGCGGTGCCGATCAGGAAGCGCTTCCTGATCCCCTGGACGATCGAGGCGAGGCGGAACATGTTGAACGACAGATACCAATTGAGATCGGGCAGCCCCTCGGGCCGGCCGGTCTTCTCGCAATAACGCGCGACGACTTCCTCCAATGTCGGGATCCCCGTCTCCGGCCCGGTGAGCCCCAGCACCCCGGAGCGGCCCTCGGGCTCGGTCACCCAGGAGATGAGGAAATAGGACAGATCGGCGAGCGGATCGCCGAGCGTCGACAATTCCCAGTCGAGCACCGCGGCGACGCGCGGCTCCAGCCCGGGGGCGAACTTCATATTGTCGCAGCGATAATCGCCGTGGACGATCGAGGTGCGAGTCTGCGGCGGCAAGGTGCGCGGCAGCCACTCGATCAGCCGTTCCATCGGCTCCATATGTTCGGTCTCGGCGCCGCGATATTGCTTGGTCCAGCGCGACACCTGGCGCTCGAAATAATTGCCGGGGCGGCCGAACGTCTCAAGCCCCGCGGCGACGTGATCGACATTGTGGAGTTGCGCCAGCGTGTCGATCATCGCGTGATAATGCGCGCGCCGGGTATCGGCGTCCATGCCGGGGAAGGCGCCGTCCCAGATCGTCCGCCCCTCAACCATCTCCATCACGTAAAAGGCCGATCCGATCACCGTATCGTCCTCGCACAGCCCGAACGGGCGCGGCACCGGGAAGCCGGTGGGGTGCAGCCCGGCGATGACGCGATATTCACGGTCGACCGCATGTGCCGAGGGAAGCAATTCGCCCATCGGCTTGCGCCGCAGCACATAATTGCGGGTCGGGGTGGTGAGCTTGTAGGTCGGGTTGGATTGCCCGCCGGCGAATTTGGCATAGCTCAGCGGGCCGGCGAAATCGGGCACATTGGCGCTCATCCACGCGGCCAGCGCGTCCAGATCGAGCCGGTCGCGTTCGGCGATCTCGGCTTGCAGGCTGGTATCGGTCATTGATCGAAGACAATCACGCTGCGCGTCGCGTCGCCCTTGCGGAGCTCGTCGAACGCGTCGTTGATCCGGGTGAGCGGCAGCCGCTCGGCGATGATCGTGTCGAGATCGAGCTGCCCGCGCTGGTAGAAATCGACCAGCCGCGGGATATCCACCGGGAAGCGGTTATACCCCATGATCCCGCCCTGCAGCCTCTTGCCCGACAACAGGTCCATCGCCGACAGCCCGACTTTCTCGTTCAACGGCATCATGCCGAGGATCGTCGCGGTGCCGCCGCGGCGCAGCACCTTGACCGTCGTTTCGGCCGATTGCGGGCGGCCGACCGCCTCGATCGCATGATCGACCCCGCCCTTGGTCACCTCGATCACCTCGGCGACGACATTCTCGGCGAGCGGGTCATAGCTGTGGGTCGCGCCGAGCTTCTCGGCGATCGCGCGCTTTTCAGGCACCGGATCGAGCGCGATAATCTTGCCCGCGCCCGCGATCTTCGCGGCATTGACCGCGGCGAGCCCGATCCCGCCGCACCCGACGACGCACACCGTCTCGCCCGGCGATACGTCGGTGGTGTTGAACACCGCCCCGGCCCCGGTCGTCACCGCGCAGCCGATCAGCGCGGCGCGATCGAGCGGCATTTCCCGGTCGATCGCGACACAGGCATGCTCATGGACCAGCATCATCTCGGCATAGGCCGAGAGGTTGAGCATCTGGTTGACCGGATCGCCATTGGCGAGCCTGAGCCGCGGCTCGGCGCTCGCCGCGCGCCGCGTTTCGCCGCCGAGACACAGGTACATCCGCCCGGTCACGCAATATTCGCAATGGCCGCAGAATGCCGAGAGACAGGTGACGACGTGGTCGCCCGGCTTCACCGTGCGCACCTCCTCGCCCACCGCCTCGACGATGCCGGCCGCCTCATGCCCCGGAATCGCCGGGAGCGGATGCGGATAGGCGCCGTCGACGAAATGCAGGTCGGACCGGCACACGCCGCATGCCAGCGTGCGGATCAGCACCTCATGCGCCGCCGGCTTGGCGACCAGCACATCGGTCACTTCAAGCGGTTTCTTGGCTTCGAACAAAACGGCGGCCTTCATGTGCCTCTCCTAGTTAATCGTCATCATCCTATCCCCCCGTCATTCCCGCGAGGGCGGGAATCCATTCTGGCTGGCGGTGCGTGTCTCTCCACGATCCGCGCGAATGGATCCCCGCCTTCGCGGGGATGACGGCACGGGCATTCGTTCAGCGCGAAACGCCGATATCCCCGCTCGATACGTCGCCGCCGCCATAGGGCACCGGGCGCTCGGCCTTCCAATCGGCATATTTGCCGAATTCGTCGCGCGCGATTGCGCGGGCGTGGACCTCATCCGGCCCGTCCGCCAGCCGCAAGGTGCGCTGCGACGCCCAGGCGTGCGCGAGCCCGAAATCTTCCGCGACGCCCGCGCCGCCATGCGCCTGCACCGCATCGTCGAGGATCTGCAGCGCCATATTGGGCGCCTGCACCTTGATCATCGCGATTTCGAGCTTGGCCGATTTGTTGCCCGCCTTGTCCATCATGTCGGCGGCCTTGAGGCACAGCAACCGGGTCATCTCGATATCGATCCGCGCGCGTGCGATGCGCTGCTCCCACACGCTGTGATCCGACAGCCTCTTGCCGAACGCGACGCGGCTGACGAGCCGCTTGGCCATCTTCTCGATCGCGACTTCGGCGACGCCGATCGTGCGCATGCAGTGATGGATCCGCCCCGGCCCGAGCCGACCCTGCGCGATCTCGAACCCGCGCCCCTCGCCGAGCAGCAGATTCTCGACCGGCACCCGGACGTTGGTGAAGCTCACCTCGCCATGCCCGTGCGGCGCATGATCATAGCCGTAGACCGACAGCATCCGCTCGATCTTCACCCCCGGGGTGTCCATCGGCACGAGCACCTGGCTCTGCTGCTGGTGACGCGACCCCTCGAAGCTGGTCTTGCCCATCAGGATGCCGACCTTGCAGCGCGGATCGCCGACGCCGGACGACCACCATTTGCGCCCGTTGATCACATAATGATCGCCGTCGCGCTCGATCCGCGTCTCGATATTGGTCGCATCCGACGAGGCGACCGCCGGCTCGGTCATCAGGAACACCGAGCGGATCTCGCCGTTCATCAGCGGACGGAGCCATTGCTCCTTCTGCTCGCGCGTGCCGTAGCGATGGAGCACTTCCATATTGCCGGTATCGGGCGCCGAGCAGTTGAAGCATTCGCTCGCCCAGCCGATCTTGCCCATCTCCTCGGCGCACAGGGCGTATTCGAGATTGGTGAGCTGCGTCCCTTCGAATTCGAACGTGTCGTCGACATGTTGCTGGCCCGAATGCGGCGGCATGAAGAAATTCCACAGCCCGGCGGCCTTGGCCTTGGCCTTCACTTCCTCGAGCACCGGAATGACCTTCCACGGGTCGCCCGCATGATGCTGGCGATCGTATTCGGCTTGCCGCGGACGGATCTGCTGGTCGATGAAATCGCGTACCCGGTCCCGGAAATAGGTTTCGCGTTCGCTAAGCGTGAAGTCCATCGCATCCCTCCAGAGCCTGTCTTGCGGGAAGCTCTAGACCGTACCCTTCATTCGGTAAAGCATCCGAATCGCCGCTCGCTCCCTACGCAACACAGCTTATCGCCTCTGTCATAAAAGGGACTGTTTCTTCGAAATCTTGCTGCTAGAGTGATTCGATGAACGGCATGGGGGAATCCGGCCGGGGAGAGGAATCGGGTACGCGCCGCTTCAGGGCGAAGCGTGACGCGATCCTCGCCGCGGCCGCGGATGCGATCAACGAGCAAAGCGCGAAGGGCATGACCTTCGCCGACGTGGCACGCCGCGTCGGGCTCAATACAACAAGCGTCACTTATTATTTCAAGCGCAAAGAGGATCTCGCCGCCGCCGCGTTCGAGCATACGCTCGAACGGCTGATGGGGATGCTCGACGAGGCGATGACGCAGCATACGCCTGAGGCGCGGGTCGAGCGTTATCTCGCGCTCAACATGGAGCGGCTCGCCCGCATCCAGCGCGGCGAGGAGCGGCAGATGGCCGGACTCTCCGACCTGCGCGCGATGGACGAGCCGGTGCGATCCGCGCTGATGGCCGGCTGGCGCGAGGTGTTCCGTCGCACGCGGCTGCTGTGGGGATCGGCCGAGACGCGCCAGCAAACCGATCTTCACGGCGCGCGCGCGCATGTGCTGCTCGAAAACACCTTCTGGCTGCCGGTGTGGCTGGTGCGCTACGAGCCCGATCAATATGCCCGCGCCGAGGCGCGGCTGATGGACGTGTTCCGCCACGGCATCGCCGCGCCGGGGGCGCTGTGGCGGCCCACGCCGATCGATCTGCCGCATGACGAGACGGTGCCGGGACGCGAGGCGTTCCTGCTCGCCGCGACGCGGCTGATCAACGAACTCGGCTATCGCGGCGCCTCGGTCCAGCGCATCGCGTCCGAGCTCAACGTCACCAAGGGCAGCTTCTACCACCATCTCGATGCCAAGGACGATCTGGTCGTCGCTTGCTACAAGCGCAGCTTCGATACGATCGCCGCGGCGCAGCGGATCGCCGACGAACAGGGCGGGACGCATTGGAACCGGCTGTCGAGCATGATCGCCACCTTGCTCGACGTGCAATTCTCCGAACTCGGCCCGCTCCTGCGCACCACCGCGCTGTCCGGGTTGCCGCCCGGGGTGCGGCAGGTGATGGTCGAGCGGTCGAACCGCATCGCGCGGCGTTTCGCCGGCACCATGTCGGACGGGATCGCCGAAGGAACGATCCGCCCGGTCGACGCGCTGATCGCGGCGCAGGCGCTGATGGCGTTCCTCAACGCGGCGTTCGACATGCGCAAATGGGCGTGGTCGATGCCCCGCGACCGCGCGATCGCGCTCTACGCCTCGACGCTGACCTTCGGCCTGTTCGACGATCGCGCGGTGGCGGAATAGCACCCCGTCACCCCGGCGCGAGCCAGGCTCCATCGGAAGGCAGGCGCGGGACAAGAGGCTCTGATCGCTGCGCTTGAGGCTTGATGTATCCCGGCTCGAGGCCGGGATGACGACGGGCATCGAAGCGCGACCGCTTCCCTACACCGCCGCCCCGAAAGCGGCCGCGCGCGCCTGCATCGCCAGCGCGTGAAACGGCCCCCGGCGCTGGCGGAATTCGCGGATCGAGCAGCCGAGGAACAGATGTGCGTCGCGCAGGAAGTGCGACCGATCCCAATAACCCGCCTCCGCCAGCAGCGCGCCCGCCGTCTCGGGCGGCGCATCGAGCGTCCCGCTCAGCGCGCGCAGGAAGCGCCGCCGGCGGAGCAGCAATTTGGGCGTGAAACCGAAATGCTGCCGCGTCCGCGCGGCGAACTGGCGCGGCGTCATGCCGACCCGCTCCGCCAGTGTCTCGATCCGCATCGTCTCGGCCTCGTCGAACGCCGCCTCGAGCTGCGGCACCAGCGGATCGACCGGACGCGGCTCCGCCAGCCGCGCATCGAGCCAGCGTTCCAAGACCACGGGGGGATGCTCGCCGGCGTCGAGCGCCTCGCGCACCGCATCCGCCGCCGGATCGAGCACCGACAGCGGGACGACGCGATTGGCGTGGACCGAAAGATCGCCACCGAACAGTTGCGCCCAGCCGACCGCGCGCAGCCCGATCCCCACCACCGTCCCGCCGGTCGCCTCGGCCCAGCCGGCAACATTGGTCGGGCCGGCGAACGACGCCAGTGGCATGTCGAACCGCCGCGAGCCGACCCGGAGCGACCAGGGCTGCGGCTCCTCGATTCCGAAACGTATTACGGGATCGCCCGGAAAGAATACGTCGCGAAACGCCGCTCCTGGACGAAATGGAATGCGAAACCGGTGAAAGCCGGTGATCAGCCCCGCGAAGCGTTTGTCTGCGCGCCAATAGGTAATGGGCGCGTTATCCGAATCCGCCATTTTCTCCCTCGCGCTGAACACAGGGAGTTAGCAGGTAACTAAACTTAGATTAGCGGAAAATTTTACAATTTATAATGATTCGTGCCAATTTGAGACAATATTTGGCGCAACGGCGCGCGGCAGAAATAAAAAGCCCCTCCTCTTCCGGGGAGGGGTTGGGGTGGGGGAGTCACGGGTGGACGGTCTCTACGAGAACCCTGCCCCCCGCCCGGCCCCCGCCCCCCAGAGGGGGGGAGAAAAAAACGCAAACAACAGCGCGGCGCCCCCA
>JAFIGU010000035.1 GCA_017849555.1 Sphingomonas sp.
GCGGCAGGATTCGAACCTGCGCATGGCGGTACCAAAAACCGCTGCCTTACCGCTTGGCTACGCCCCATCGGCCGGTGCGAGGGCGCTCTATAGCGTCTCGCGACCGATTGGCAAGGCGCCGGATCAGAGGCGCGTGACCCAGCCGTGCGGGTCGGCGGCGCGGCCGCGCTGGATGTCGACGAGCTTGTCCTTCAGCATCGCGGTCACCTGTCCGGGGCCGCCGGCGCCGACGGTGAAACTGGTGGCGCCGCGCGTCACCTTGCCGACCGGGGTCACCACGGCCGCGGTGCCGCACGCAAAGCTTTCGGTTAGCCTGCCGCTGGTCGCATCGGCCTGCCACTGGTCGATCGCATAGGGTTCCTCGCGCACCGTCAGGCCCGCATCGCGCGCTAGTGTGATGATGGCGTCGCGGGTAATGCCGGGCAGGATCGTGCCGGTGAGCGGCGGGGTGACAATGCTGCCATCGTCGAAGACGAAGAACATGTTCATGCCGCCCAGTTCCTCGATCCAGCGATGCTCCGCGGCGTCGAGGAAGACAACCTGGTCGTGGCCCTTGGCGATCGCTTCCTGCTGCGCAATCAGGCTCGCGGCATAATTGCCGCCGCATTTGGCGGCGCCGGTGCCGCCGGGCGCGGCGCGGGTATAGTCTTCCGATACCCACAGCGAGACGGCGGGCGCGCCCGACTTGAAATAATTGCCGACCGGCGAGGCGATGACGAGGAAATGATATTCGGCGGCAGGCTTGACGCCTAGAAACACCTCGCTCGCATACATGAAGGGGCGCAGATAGAGCGCGCCGCCTTGCACCTTCGGGAACCAGTCGGCATCGACGCGGACAATCTCGCGCACCGCGGCAAGGAACAGCTCTTCGGGCAGTTCGGCCATCGCCATGCGGCGGGCGCTGGCGTTGAAGCGTGCGGCATTCGCCTCGGCACGGAACAGCGCCATCGAACCGTCGTCGAGCCGATAGGCCTTCAGCCCTTCGAAGATTTCTTGCGCATAATGTAGGACCGCGGTCGCCGGATCGAGCGACAAGGGGCCGCGCGGCATCACCTGCGCATCGTGCCAGCCCTGGCCTTCCTTGTAGCGGATCGAGACCATATGATCGGTGAAGACGCGGCCGAAGACCGGGTCCGCAATCGCCGCCGCGCGTACATCGTCCGCCGTCGGGTTCGGATGCGGAAGACGGGTGAAAGCGGGTGCGGACATGGAAAAACCTAACCTCTTGGCAGTGACTCGGTGCGCGCCTCTTGCCAAAGCGCGGCGCCGCGCGCAACGGTAGTCGCCATGGCCGATGAAAATTTTCTTTCACAAGTTCCCGCTGCCTCTGCCCTTTTCTTGCGCGAAGAGGAGGTGCGCCGCGGCATCGAATTCCTGTTTTTCGGCCATGGCGCGTTGTGGCGCGCGGGCGATGCGCGGCTGGCCGAAAACGGCCTCGGACGCGCGCATTACCGCGCGCTTTACTTCATCGCGCGCCAGCCGGGGCTGACGATTTCGGACCTGCTCGCGCTGCTCGGCATCACCAAACAGTCGCTTGGCCGGGTCATCAAGGATCTGGAGGCGCGCGAGATGCTCGTCACGCGCCCGGGCAACCGCGACCGGCGGCAGAAGGAACTACGGCTCACTCCCGCCGGACGCGCCGTCGAGGCTGCGGTCTTCGGGCAGCTACGCGACGCGATGAGCCGCGCCTACACCCATGCGGGTCAGGCGGCGGTCACCGGCTTCTGGCAGGTCAACGAAGCGTTGATGTCGCCGCGCGAGCGGCAGCGCGTCGCCAGGCTGGGCAGCGAAAGCTGAGCGGGCGATAGCCGCCCGGCGCTGTCACGGCCCACGCCTTTGCGGGCGCGCCGGTCAATCTTCGCCGCGGGCAAGATCGGCGAGTTCGCGGCCGCGATCGCGCGCCGCGCGCAGTACATTGGTCATCAGCGCCACGAGTTCGCCCCCTTCGTCGAGGATGTCGAGCCCGGCCTGCGTCGTGCCGCCCTTGCTCGCGACCTGCGCGACGAGCGCGCCCGGTTTTTCGCCGCTGCGCGCGAGCAGGGCGGTCGCTCCGCCAAAGGTCGCGGTCGCAAGCTTGAGCGCATCGTCGCCCGAAAGGCCAAGCCGCTCGCCCGCCGCCGCATAGGCTTCGATCAGGCGAAAGACGAAGGCCGGACCGCTGCCGGTGAAGGCGGTAACGAGGTCCATCATGCCGTCGTCGGGCAGCGCAACGATCTCGCCAAGCGGCTTGAGCAGCGCTTCGATCGCGGCACTGTCGGCATCACCCGTACTGGTCACGGCCGAAACCCCGGCGCCGATGCGCGCGGCGAGATTGGGAAGGATGCGGACCTGCGCCCGCGCTTCGGGAAAACGGACCGCGAGATCGGCGAGCGAGACGCCGGCGAGGATCGAGAGCAAATGCACCTCGCTACCCGCGACCGCCGCCAGATCGCCGGCGACGTCGCCCAATTGCTGCGGCTTCATGCCGAGCATGATCCAGTCGGCGGCCTGACCCGCCGTCCGCCAATCGGCAAGCGAGGTGAAATGCGCGGTGCCCTCGCGCGGCGCCGCGACCGGATCGACGATGGCGACCCGCGCCGGATCGAGCCCCGCGGCGAGCCAGCGATCGAGCATTGCGCCCGCCATATTGCCGCAACCGACCAGCAGCATCCGGCCGGCAAATTTCCCCAAAGTCTTCGTCATGATTCCTTGTTCTTCATTCTTCGTTACGGACGGCAACTGCTTTCCGGACCCGAAAGC
>JAFIGU010000036.1 GCA_017849555.1 Sphingomonas sp.
AACGCAAGGCGACCATCGCGCGCGACATGGGCATCAGCCGCGAAACCCTCTACCAGTACCTTCGCGCCGCTGCCTGACACCAATGTTCACATTATGTCCGGAAAATCGTTGTTCAGCGTACAAAGCTTGAGGTGACGCCCTCAACGTCGCGGTCGCCCCCAATCTCGCGTTCCGCATCGCGGGGACGTTCAGCCACGCCGACGGCTGGTTCAAGAATGTCCTGCCCGGCTATCCCGATCTCGGCGAGACGCGCGAATTCGCATTGCGCGGGACGATCCATTGGGAGCCGACCGACCGCCTCAAGCTGGTGCTGCGCGGCTCGGTGAGCGAGCAGACCCCGCATAATTACGGCATCTACGCGCAGAATGCCGATCAGTCGCGCATCGACGGGCTCGATCGCTATCACATCGCCTCGAACGTCGCGACGCGCCGCATCGCGCGGACGCAATCGGTCGCGCTGACCGCCAATTACGAGCTGACCGATGCGCTGACGCTGACCAGCATCACCTCCTACGACCACGGCACCTTGTTCTTCACCGAAGACACCGACGGGCGCGGCGACAAATTCCTCGAAATTCCCTATGGCGATCGGGCGAGCCAGTTCGCGCAGGATCTGCGTCTCACCAGCAACACCCACGGCCCGTTCGATTTCATCCTCGGCCTCTATTACGCGCGCGAGAAGGTGTTCAATTCGAACTCGTTCCAGATCATGAACGATGTCGCCTCGGGCGGCGATCTCAACGGCGACGGCGTGGTCAACCATCTCGATTGCCAGCTCAGCGGCGGGCTCGCGGGGTGCAAGATCGAGAACCATTTCGATCAGGTCAAGAAAAGCTACGCCGCTTATACCGACGTAAAATTCAAATTGACCGACCGGTTCACCTTGCGCGGTGGATTGCGCTTCACCCACGATACCGGGGTGCAGAGCAATTTCGAATCCAACGTCTATGGCGCCGACGATGTCTTCGTTCAGACCAATATCCCGCTCACCGGCGCGCGCTATTCGACCGACAATCTCTCGGGCAAGATCGGGTTCGACTATAAGCTCGCCGACGGCAATCTGTTCTACGCCAGCGTCAGCCGCGGCTATCGTGCGCCGAGCTTCAACGCGCAGGCGTTTTTCGATCCGAGCGAAGTGTCGGTCGCCAAGGCGGAGAAGGTCACCTCCTACGAAATCGGCGCCAAGACGCGCTGGTTCGACCGGCGCGTGACGCTCAACCTCGCGGCTTTCTATTACGACTATCGCAACCAGCAGTTCATCAACGTCAACCCCTCGACCGGCGCGCAGGATCTGTTCAACATCCCCAAATCGCGCATCTTCGGCGGCGAGGCCGAGCTGACCGCGCGCATCGCCGACTGGTTCCAGCTCCACGCCGGGGCGGGTGCCTTGTCGACCAAGATCCTCCAGGGGACGGTCAGCGGGGTCGATGTCGTCGGGCACAAGCTCGCCAATGCCCCGTCCTTCACCTTCAACGTCGGGCCGGACCTGACGCTCGCGCGCGGCAGCTTCGGGACGATCAGCGTGCATCCCGCATTGGCCTATCAGTCGAGCCAGTATTTCGAGGTGATCAACGAGCCGATCCTCAAGCAGAAGGGCTATGCGCTGCTCGACGCGCATGTCGATTACGAGAGCGCCGACGGACATTTCACCGCTTCGGGCTGGGTCAAGAATGCGGCGCAGCAATTCTATTTCACGTCGCGGGTCGATCTGCTGGCCGGGTTCGGCTTCATCTACAATCATATCGGCAACCCGCGGACCTATGGCGTGACCTTGGGCTATAAGTTCTGACGGGAGAGAGCGATGACTCATTATCGGATGCTGATCGGCGGCGCGCTGGTCGATGCGGACGCGCGGATCGAGGTGATCAACCCGGCGACGGGCGAGCCCTTCGCCACGGTCCCGCATGCCTCGACCGCCGATGCCGACGCGGCGATCGCTGCCGCGCGCGCTGCCCAGCCGGCGTGGGGTGCGCGGCCGATCGCCGAACGCCGCGCCGCGCTGGTCGCGCTCGCCGATGCGATCGCGGCGAACGGCGATGAGCTCGCGCGGCTGCTGACGATGGAACAGGGCAAGCCGCTCGCCGAGGCGCAGGGCGAGCTGGCGTGGACCGAGGGCTATCTGCGGCATTATGCCACGCTCGAGCTGCCCGATCGCATTATCCAGGACGATGCGACCGGCTATATCGCGGTGCGCCACCAGCCGCTTGGCGTAGTGGTGGGGATCATCGCGTGGAACTTCCCGCTGCTCGTCGCCTGCTGGAAGATCGGCCCGGCGGTGCTCGCGGGGAATGCGATCGTGCTCAAGCCCGCGCCGACCACCCCGGTCACCGCGCTCCGCCTCGGCGAGATCGCGCGCGAGATCTTCCCGGCCGGCGTGGTCAATATCATCACCGATGCCAATGATCTCGGGCCGCATCTGACGGCGCATCCCCACGTCGCCAAGATCGGCTTCACCGGCTCGACCGCGACCGGCAAGCGCATCGCCGCCAACGGGGCGGACACGCTGAAGCGCGTCACGCTCGAACTTGGCGGCAATGACGCGGCGATCGTGCTCGAGGATGTCGACGTACGTGAGACGGCGCAGGCGATCTTTGACAGCGCCTTCCTCAATTGCGGGCAGGTGTGCCTCGCGGTGAAGCGCGCTTATGTCCACGCCGATATCTATGACGCGATGTGCGCCGAACTGGCACGGCTGGCGAGCGAGGCGGTGGTCGGCGACGGGCTCGAGCAGGGCGCGCGGATCGGCCCGATCCAGAACCGCATGCAATTCGAGAAGGTGAAGGGCTTTCTCGAAGCGGCGCGCGCCGAGGGGACGATCGCGGCGGGCGGCAGGGCGATGGAGCGCGCCGGCTATTTCATCGAGCCGACGATCGTGCGCGACGTGACCGACGGCGCCAGAATCGTCGACGAGGAACAATTCGGCCCGATCCTGCCGGTGATCCGCTTCGAGGATGTCGAGGATGTCATCGCGCGCGCCAATGCCTCCGATTACGGGCTCGGCGGCTCGGTATGGAGCCGCGACGTGGATCGCGCCGCGGGGATTGCCGGGCGGATCGCCGCCGGGCAGGTATGGGTCAACCAGCATATCGCGATCGGCCCGCACATCCCGATGGCCGGTTTCAAGCAATCCGGCCTCGGCGCCGAGCAATCGGTGGAGGGGCTGGCGGAATATACCCAGCTTCAGGTGGTGAACATCAAACGATGACCGGACTTTCGATTGCCCGCGGCCCGACCGACACCCCGCTGCTCGACACGACGATCGGCGTCGCGCTGCGCGAAGCGGCGGCGCGCTGGGCCGACGATCTGGCGCTGGTTTCGCGGCATCAGGCGATCCGCTGGACGTGGCGCGAATTCGACGCAGAAGTCGATCGCGTCGCGACCGGGCTTATCGTGCGCGGGGTGAAGAAGGGCGATCGCGTCGGGATCTGGGCGCCCAATTGCGCCGAATGGGCGGTGATCCAGTTCGCCACCGCGCGGATCGGCGCGATCCTCGTCAACATCAATCCGGCCTATCGCATCAGCGAGGTCGAATATGCGCTCAACAAGGTCGGCTGCTCGGTGCTGGTCACCGCGGCGCGGTTCAAGTCGAGCGACTATCTCGCGATGCTGCGCGCGATCTGGCCGACGAACGTTCCCGGGCTCAGGCTGGCGGTCTCGCTCGGTGCGGAGGCGCATGACGGCTTCTTGCCGTGGGATAAGCTCCGCGCAACCCCCGACGAAGCGGCGCTGGCGGCGGCCGAGGCGGCGCTGCACCCCGACGACGCGATCAACATCCAGTTCACCAGCGGCACCACCGGGCTGCCCAAGGGCGCGACGCTCACCCACCGCAACATCCTTAACAACGGCTATTTCACTGCGCGGACGCTGCATCTGGGGCCGGACGACCGGATCTGTGTGCCGGTGCCGCTCTATCATTGCTTCGGGATGGTGCTGGCCAATCTCGCGGCGGTGACGAGCGGGGCGGGGCTGATCTATCCGGCGGAGAGCTTCGACCCGGAACGCGTGCTTGAGGCGGTCGCGGCTGAGCGCTGCACCGCGCTCTACGGCGTGCCGACGATGTTCATCACGATCCTCAACCACCCCGCGCTCGCGGCGACCGACACCTCGTCGCTGCGCACCGGCATTCTCGCCGGCTCGCCGTGCCCGCTGGCGACGATGCGCGAGGTGATCGACCGGCTCAACATGCGCGAGGTGACGATCGGTTACGGGATGACCGAAACCAGCCCGCTCACCACCCAGACCGCGACCGACGATCCGATCGAGGAGCGCGTCGGCTCGGTCGGGCGGGTGCATCCGCACGCGCAGGCCAAGATCGTCGGCCCCGGCGGCGAGACGCTGCCCTATGGCGAGCAGGGCGAATATTGCTCGCGCGGCTATGCGGTGATGCTCGGCTATTGGGACGAGCCCGAAAAGACCGCCGAGGCGATCGACGCCGACGGCTGGATGCATTCGGGCGACCTCGCGACGATGGATGCGCGTGGCTATGTCCGCATCACCGGACGGATCAAGGACATGATCATCCGCGGCGGCGAGAATATCTATCCGCGCGAGATCGAGGAATTCCTGCTCGGGCATGAGGCGATCGCCGATGCGCAGGTGTTCGGGGTGGCGGACGAGAAATTCGGCGAGGAAGTCTGCGCCTGGATCATCCCGCGCCCCGGCGCGGCGCTGACGCCGGATGAGGTGCGCGATCACTGCAAGGGCCGCATCGCGCATTACAAGGTGCCGCGTTATATCCGCATCGTCGAAAGCTTTGCGATGACCGTCACCGGTAAGGCGCAGAAATTCGAAATGCGCCGGATCATGGAAGCGGAATTGAGCGTATCGGTCTGATATTGTTGTAAAGTCATCTTACGCGGGGTTGCCCGCCGGGGATTTAATCGCCATCCCCGGCGACCATGGCGAGCAATCAGGCAGAACATATCCTGTCGACGGCGGCGCGCCTCGCGCTCGATCACGGGCTGGGGGCGCTGACGATGCGCGCCGTGGCGTCCGCCGCCGGGGTGTCGTCATCAGCGATCGTCTATCATTTCCGGACGCGCGAGGGATTGCTCGTCGCGATCCTCGAATATCTCGCCGAATCGATCGCTGCCGGCCGCGACCGGCTGGCCGGCGCCTTCGACGACGAACAGCGCGCGGTCGCCGGCCCGGCGGCGGGGGTGGCGGCGATCCTGTGCCGCATGGTCGACGAACAGGGGCTCGCCAGCATCACCGTCTCCGAGATCGCCCGGCTGTTGCGCGGCACCGATATGGACCGGCCGGTACAGGCGGCGATGGCGGCCGCGAACCAGCGCGCCGCGCATTTCTGGCAGGCGTTGCCGTTGCTCGCGCAGGAAGACGCGCAAGCGCGCGAGATCTGGGCGGCGTTTGGGCAAGGGGTGCTCGCACTCGCGATGCTCGATCGCAGTGCGGTGGCACGCAACGCGCGCGTCATCCGGCTGACCGCGCGGCTGGCGGACCGTCTTGCGGCGCGCGAGGTCGTGGTGCTGCCGGCGAGCGAAGCCCCTCAGCCGCTCGCGGCATTGGTGCGCCCGGCCGGCAAGCAGCAGATCGTCGACGCGACGATCCGGCTGAGCGGGGAGGGCGGGATCGAGGCGCTCACTCACCGCAAGATCGCCGCCGCCGCCGGGCTGTCGGTCGCATCGACGACCTATTTCTATCCGACCAAGGAGGATATCATCGTCGACGCCGCTTATGACGTCCAGGCGCGTGCGATGAATGCGGTTATAAATCAAAGCGTTGCTCCACCGAGCTTCATGTCGCGTATCACGCTCGACGATCGGCAGGAGGAGCGTGCCGAAATGGCGACGCTGAGCGCCTTCATGGCCGCCGCGGTGCGCAACCCCGAGCTGCTGCCGCTGGCCGAGGTGTTGCGACGGACCCGCGGCATCGACGGCGCGCGCTGGCTCGCGGCGCGCGGCTATCACGCCACCGATCGACTGGACGGAATCGTCTGGGCGGCGGTCACTTCGTTCCTTGCGCAGCATGCATTATTGCTGCCGGCTGCCGAGCGTGTCGCATTTCTCGATGATTTTTCAGATGCTTGGCTCCGCCGGCTGTTCGGCTGAGCGCCGCTGTACATTTGCACACCATATGGCTTGACCGCCTGTCGACGCCGGACATATGCTTAGTTCTGGTCGATTGCAGGGCCTCCCTGTACCGTTTTTAAGGTAAAACGGGCTGTTCATTTGTGCAGTATCGACCCGTGATGTGTCTCCAGTCGGGGTCGATGATGCGCCATTCTCTGTTTGCCGCTGCCGCGGTGTTCTTCGCAACGATCGCCGCCGCGCCTGTGTCGGCAACCGAGGAGGCGCCCGCGGCCAGCGCGGCCTTGCCCGCGACGGGGTTTGCCGCGGGCTTGTCGAATGCCGACATCGAGGCGCTGAGCGCCGAGGCCTTCTACTGGGGGCTCAACATCGCGGGCTTCTACGAGCTGCGTTACGTCTTCACCCAGCTCGAGGGAACGCCGGCGTTTCGCGGGCTCAACCGGGTGCAGGCCAACGACAATCTGATGGACGCATCGGCGCGCTATGCGACGACGATCAACGCCTCGACGCTCTATGCCGGCGGGATGTTCGACGTATCGCGCGATCCCCTGGTGATCGAGGCGCCCGCGGTGACCGACCAACGCTATTGGAGCATCCAGGCGCTCGACCAGAACGCCAATTGGTTCCTGATGGTCGGATCGCAATTCACCGGCAACGGCGCGCAACGCTATCTGGTCGTCGGGCCGCAGTGGCGCGGCAAGCTGCCGGCAGGTTTCCGCTCGACCGAAATCATCCGCGCGACCTCGAACAGCTTCTCGCTGACGACGCGGGTCGCGGTGACGACGCGCGATGCCGCCGATATGGCGGGCGCGCGCAAGGTGACCCACGGCGTCGCCGCAGCGCCGCTGTCGCTGTGGCAGGCCAATGGCGGGAAGGTGCCCCCGCTCGCGCAGCAGCCGACGGTGAGGGCAAATTACCGAACCTTCCCGCGGATGCGGCAGATCATCGATTACGGGCGGACGATGACCGCGGTCGATTTCCTCCAGTTGCTGAGCCTCTCGATCAACGACCCGTCGCTCACCCGCCGCACCGACTCGGTCAAGGAGACGGCGACGCTGGCGCGGCTGGCGAAGCTCGGGCTGCGCGAGGGGGCGTTGCTCGATCCGGCGAAGCTTTCCCCAGCGCAGGTCGCCGCGGCGCAGGCCGGGTTCGATCTCGCGCGCAAGAAGGCCAAGGCGGCGCTCGACGCGTCGTTGATCGACATGAACGGCTGGCGGCTGCAGTCGAGCCTGTTCTACGACGATCTCGACTATGTCGCCAAAGCGGGCGCCGACGATGTCGCCTGGGGCACCCCGGTGCCCTATCAGTCGCACAGCATCGCTTATGTCTTTCGCGACAGCCACGGCGCGCCGCTTGATGGTGCCAAACCTTACACCCTGACGCTCGATCTCGCGAACCTTCCCCCGGTGACCGAATTCTGGGAGCTGCCGGTGTACGATTCGGCGGGCTATTTCATTCCCAATGCGCTCAACCGCTACAGCGCGACGAGCTATCTGCTCGCCAGCGGCGCCTATGCGGTGCGCGACAATCGCGTCACTTTCTACCTCCAGCCCGATCGGCCGACCGATCCCAATCAAGCGCGCAACTGGCTGCCGACCGCGCGCGGCGATACCTTCCAGCTCGCAGCGCGCTTCTACGGGCCGATGGCGCCGCTGGTCGACGGCAGCTATCCGATGCCGAAGATCGAGCCGGCGCCGTGAGAAACATCCCACAGCCGCCACGGCCTTGAGCCTTGATGACGCAATGCTAGACAGCATTTCAGCTTATAGCGCTCATAAGTCATTCCGATGTAGCCACTCTCCATTTCCTCCTTGGTTCGGTGCTTGGCATATCGATGCCGAAGGCCCCGGCTGAGGAACGATATGAAAACGACGGCGCGAGTGGTGGTGATCGGCGGCGGCGTGGTGGGGGTGAGCACGCTCTACCATCTCGCCAAGCTGGGCTGGTCCGATGTGGTGCTGGTCGAGCGCAAGGAGCTGACCTCCGGGTCGACCTGGCATGCGGCGGGGCTGCTGCCGCTGTTCAACCTCAGTTATTCGGTCGGCAAGCTCCACCAATATTCGGTCGACTTCTATCCCACGCTGGAAGAGGAAACCGGACTAAATGTCGGTTTTTCCAGGGTTTCTAATATCCGCCTCGCCACCAGCCGCGATCGGCTGGACGAATATCGTTATTATGCCGGCGTCGCGCGGACGATCGGGGTCGACGTCGATTTCCTTACCCCCGACGAGGTGAAGGCGGCGTGGCCGCTCGCCGAAACCGACGGTCTGCTCGGGGCGATCCAGCATCCCGCCGACGGCTATATCCAGCCCGCCGATCTCACCCAGGCGCTGGCGTTCGGTGCGCGCCGCCGTGGGGCGACGATCTATCGCGAGACCACCGTCACCGGGATCACGCAGAAGACGAACGGCGAATGGGTGGTGTCGACCGACAAGGGCGATATCACCTGCGAGCATGTCGTATCCGCCACCGGCAGCTTCGCGCGGGGGACCGGTGCGATGGTCGGGCTCGATATCCCGGTGGTGCCGGTCGAGCATCAATATATCGTCACCGAACAGCATCCGCTGCTGATGGAGCGCCGCGCCAAGGGGCTGCCCGAAATGGGCGTGCTGCGTGAATCCGACGCGAGCTGGTATATGCGCGAGGAAGCCGGCGGGCTGCTGCTCGGGCCGTATGAGGTGGGCGCACCAGCCTGCTACGTGAACGGGCCGGCGGCGAACAGCGAGTATGAGTTGTTCCCCGATGCGCTCGAGCGGCTCGAGCCCTATATCCTCTCGGCGATCGCGCGCGTGCCTGCGTTCGGCGAGGTCGGGGTGAAGAAGGTTTATAACGGCGCGATTGCCTATACCCCCGATGGTTCACCGATCGTCGGCCCGGCGTGGAGCCGGCGCAATTTCTGGCTCAACGAAGGGCATAGCTTCGGCATCACCGCCGCGGGCGGGGCGGGGTGGCAACTCGCGCAATGGATCGTCGAGGGCGAACCGAGCATCGACATGATGGGCGTCGATCCGCGCCGCTTCGGCGATTATGCCGCCGAAGGCTATCTGATCGAGAAGAACGAGGAGGCCTATGCCAAGGTCTTCACCGTCCACTATCCCGACGAGGAGCGTGAGGCGGCGCGCCCGCTGCGCCGCACGCCCTGCTATGACCGGATGAAGGCACTCGGCGCGGTGTTCGGCAGCGTGTTCGGCTGGGAGCGCCCCAATTGGTTCGCGCCCGAGGGGTATGAGCTGAGCGACGCCGATCTCGATCGGGCGGATGTGATCCTCAACCACAATCACCCCGACGTGGCGGGCGAGCCGATCCGCGAGAAATGGTCGTTCCGCCGCTCCAACTATTTCGAGCATGTCGGGCGCGAATGCCGCCACGTCCACGAGCATGTCGGCATCCAGGACATGAGCGCCTTCGCCAAATGCCTGATTTCCGGCCCCGGTGCGGAAGACTGGCTCAACGGGCTGCTCAGCAATGTCGTGCCGAAGAAGGTCGGCAAGCTCTCGCTCTCCTATCTGCTCACGCAGGAGGGCGGGGTACGCGCGGAGTTCACCGTCTATAAAAAGGCGCCGCAGACTTATTATCTGGTCTCGGCCGGCGCGCTCGAGCGGCACGATCACGATTATCTGCAAAAGGCGCTACCGACCGACGGCTCGGTGCGCTTCGAGCGGCTGACGACGCAGATGGGGGTGCTGGTGCTCGCCGGGCCGAAGGCGCGCGACGTGCTCAAGGCGGTGACCCGCGCCGATCTGTCGAACGAGGCGTTCCCGTGGCTGACGGGTCAGCGCATCTCGATCGGCGCGGCGCCGGTCGATGCCCTGCGGGTCAATTTCATCGGCGAACTGGGCTGGGAGATCCACCACCCGATCGAGATGCAGAATTACATCTTCGACAAATTGATGGCGGCGGGCGCGGCGCATGATATCCGCCCGTTCGGGATCCGCGCGATGGACAGTCTGCGGCTCGAAAAGGGCTATAAACTGATCCCGCGCGAGCTTTCGATCGAATATGCTGCGCTGGAAAGCGGGCTGGAGCGGTTCGTCAG
This sequence comes from Sphingomonas sp., assembly GCA_017849555.1. GTDB lineage: Bacteria > Pseudomonadota > Alphaproteobacteria > Sphingomonadales > Sphingomonadaceae > Sphingomonas > Sphingomonas lycopersici. The sequence goes on from JAFIGU010000036.1 coordinate 10,084, forward strand.
CTTCAAGAAGCCCGACTTTATCGGCCGCGCGGGGCTGCTCGCGCGCAAGGAGGCGGGGCTGAAGTGGCAATTCGTGACGCTGGAGGTGGATGGCGTGACCGACGCCGATGCGCGCGGGTCGGAGCCGATCCAGCGCGACGGCGAACTGATCGGTCGCGCCACCTCGGGCGGTTATGGCTGGCGGACGGGCAAGTCGCTCGCGCTGGCGATGGTCGCGCCGCAACATGCTACGCCGGGGACCGAGATGGAGATCGTCATTCTCGGCCAGCCGCATCGCGCGGTGGTGATCGCGGATTCGCCCTTCGATCCAGAGAACAATGCGTTGCGGAGCTGACGCGATGACCCGATTTGCCGCGATCGCCGATTTGCTGAAGCAGGACCGCCCCGGCTTCTCGCTGCCGCAGCAGCTCTATGTCGGCGAGGAAGCCTATCATTTCGATGCCGAGGTGATGCTGAAATCGGTGTGGCTCTATGCCTGCACCGTCGCGCATGTGAAGAACCCGGGCGATTTCTATCTGTTTGAGCTGGGCGAGACCTCGGCGATCATCGTGCGCGGGCGCGACGGCGAGGTGCGCGCGTTCCACAATACCTGCACGCATCGCGGCGCGAAACTGTGCGACGCGCGGACCGGGCACGTGCCGCGCATCATGTGTCCCTATCACCAGTGGACCTTCGGGCTCGACGGAAAATTGCTCGCCGCGCGCAACATGCCGCCCGAATTCGAGAAATCGGCCTATGGCCTGCGCCCGCTCGCGCTGGAGAATATCGGCGGGCTGATCTTCGTCTGCTTCGCCGAAAATCCACCGCCGATTGATCGGGCGAAGGCCGATATTGCCGAGCAGATCGCGCTCTACGACCTCAGCCGCCTCAAGGTCGCGGTGCAGGACGATCTGATCGAGCCGGCCAATTGGAAGCTGGTGATGGAGAATAATCGCGAGTGTTATCACTGCGATGTCAGCCATCCCGAATTGCTCAAATCGCTTTCCACCTATGGCTTCGGCAAAGGCCTGCCGGAGGATGGCGAGGCCGATGTGGTCGACGACGCGAAGTTCGACGCAATGCTCGAGGAACAGCGCCAGCGTTGGGAAGAACTAGGCTTTTACCGTGATTTGGTGGAGTTTCCTGACGGCTGGTGGCATCGTGTCGCGCGGTTGCCGCTGGCGCATGGCGCGGTGTCGCAGACGCTCGACGGCAAGGTCGCCTCGCAGAAATTGATCTGGCCGCACGGCGAGGAGCCGACCAGCCTGTCGATCTGGACCCAGCCCAATTCGTGGCACCATTTCTGCTGCGATCATGTCGTGACCTTCTCGCTCGTGCCCTTGGGACCCGACAAGACTTTGCTGCGGACGAGCTGGCTGGTGCATGAGGATGCGGTCGAAGGGGTCGATTACGATCCCGACAATCTCGCCGCGGTGTGGCGCGCGACCAACAAGCAGGACAGCAAGCTCGCCAGCCTCAACCACGCCGGAATCCGCGGCGACGGCTACCGCCAGGGGATGTATTCGGTCGAGGAGAAACTGGTCGACGCGTTCAAGACATTCTACGTCGAGCGCGGCGTCGCGGCGCTCGCGGTGCAGGGGGCGTGATGCGGCGCTTTTCAGCCTTCAGCCTGTTCGCCGAGGCGCTGCGCGGGCATCAGGACTGGCCCGAGCATTGGCCCGACAAACCGCCCAAATCGAGCTATGACGCGATCATCGTCGGCGCGGGCGGGCACGGGCTCGGCGCGGCTTATTATCTCGCCAGCCGCTACGGCATCCGCAATGTCGCGGTGATCGAAAAGGGCTGGCTTGGCGGCGGCAATACCGGGCGCAACACCACGATCATCCGCTCCAACTATCTCTACGACGAAAGCGCGCACCTCTACGATCACGCCGTCAAATTGTGGGACGGGCTGAGCCAGGAGCTCAATTTCAACGTCATGTATTCGAAGCGCGGGGTGCTGATGCTCGCGCATAACGTGCATGACGTGCAGAGCTTCAAGCGCCATATCCACGCCAACCGGCTGAACGGCGTCGACAATGAATGGCTGAGCGCGGAGGAATGCCGCGAATATTGCCCGCCGCTCGATATCTCGCCTAATGCGCGGCACCCCGTGCTCGGCGGCGCGCTGCAGCGGCGCGGCGGGACCGCGCGGCACGACAGCGTCGCCTGGGGCTATGCCCGCGCCGCCGCGGCCCTGGGGGTCGATATCATCCAGAATTGCGCGGTCACCGGGATCAGACGCGGTGTTGACGGCGCGGTACAAGGCGTTGAAACCGAACGTGGTTTTATCGCAGCAAAGAAGATCGGCGTCTCGGCGGCGGGCAGCAGCTCGCTGGTGATGAAGATGGCGGGGCTCGAATTCCCGCTCGAAAGCTATCCGCTGCAGGCGCTCGTGTCGGAGCCGGTCAAGCCGATCTTCCCCTGCGTCGTGATGTCGAACAGCGTCCACGCCTATATCAGCCAGTCCGACAAGGGCGAATTGGTGATCGGCGCGGGGACCGACCAATATACCAGCTATTCGCAGCGCGGCGCGCTCCACATCATCGAGCATAATCTGGCGGCGATCTGCGAGATCTTTCCGATCTTCACGCGGATGCGGATGCTCAGGAACTGGGGCGGGATCGTCGACGTGACGCCGGATCGCTCGCCGATCCTCGGCAAGACCCCGGTGCCGGGGCTGTACGTCAATTGCGGCTGGGGCACCGGCGGGTTCAAGGCGACCCCGGGGGCGGGGGATCTGCTCGCCTATACGATCGCGCATGATGCGCCGCACGCGATCAACGCGCCGTTCAACCTCGATCGCTTCCGCAACGGCGCGCTGATCGACGAGGCCGCCGCCGCGGCGGTCGCGCATTGAGCGGCGGGATGCCTGTCTCCTCCCTTGGTCGCCCCGGCCCCTTCGACCGCCTGCAAGGCAGGCGCTCGGGGCAGGCTTTGCCGGGGTCCGTTGTGCCTCGCAATGCTGCGGCCAGAGCCTCTTGTCCTGCGCCTGCCTCCCGATGGACCTCGGCTCAAGGCCGGGGTGACGGGGCGGTTGTGGCGCGCGCGCGATATCTCGAAACGGACCAACGATGCTGCTGATCCATTGCCCTTATTGCGACGAGGACCGCGCCGAGGTGGAATTCGTCTATGGCGGCGAGGCGCATATCGCGCGCCCGCTCGATCCGTCGGCGCTCGATGACACGCAATGGGAAAGCTATCTCTATCTGCGCCGCAACCCGCGCGGCCGGCATCATGAGCGCTGGCGGCATACCCACGGCTGCGGTCGCTTCTTCAACGCGGTGCGCGATACGGTGAGCGACGTGATCGAAACGACCTACAAGGCCGGCGAGGCGCGGCGGTGAGCGGCTATCGGTTGCCCGCGGGAGGGCGGATCGATCGCAGCCGGGCGATCGCCTTCACCTTCGACCGGCGCGGCTATCGCGGGTTTGAGGGAGACAGTCTCGCCTCGGCGCTGGTGGCGAGCGGGGTCACTTTGTTCGGGCGGTCGTTCAAATATCACCGCCCGCGCGGGCTGCTCGCGGCAGGGGTGGAGGAGCCCAATGCGCTCGTCACGGTGACGCGCGGGACGGGGCGAACGACGCCGAACCTGCGCGCGCCGTCGGTGCCGCTGCATGGCGGGCTCGTCGCCGAAAGCCAGAACCGTTATCCCTCGCTCGGCTTCGACCTCGGCGCGATCAACGACCGGCTCGGCGCCTTTTTCCCGGCCGGTTTCTACAACAAGACCTTCATGTGGCCGCGCTCCGCGTGGGAGAAATTATACGAGCCGGCGATCCGGCGGATGGCGGGGCTCGGCGAAAGCCCCACGACGCGCGACGCCGATCATTATGCCGCGACTTACGCGCATTGCGAGACGCTGGTGGTCGGTGGCGGCCCGGCCGGCATCGACGCCGCGTTGACGGCGGCAGAGGCCGGCGGCCGGGTGATCCTGATCGACGAAGGCGAGGAAGTCGGTGGCGGCGCGCTCGCCGATCCGGGACAATGGGCGTGGCTGGCGGACGCGCTGGCGCGGCTCGCGGCGATGCCCAATGTGCGCATCCTGTCGCGCACCACGGCGTTCGGTTTCTATCACCAGAATTTCATCGGCGCGGTCGAGCGGTTGACCGATCATCTCGCGCCCACCGACGCCAACGGCGCGCGCGAGCGGCTGTGGCGGATCCGCGCGGGCGAGGTCGTGCTGGCGCAGGGCGCGATCGAGCGGCCGCTGGTGTTCGACGGCAACGACGTTCCCGGCGTGATGCTCGCCGGGGCGGCGCGGACCTTGGCGCTGCGCTACGGCGTCGCGGTCGGGCGGCGCGTGGTGGTAATGGCGGTCCACGACAGCGGCTGGCGCGACGCGCTGGCGCTGGCCGAAGCGGGGGTGGTGATCGCAGCGATCGTCGATCTGCGCGAGACGGTCGATGCGGCATTGCTCGCTGCGGCGAAGGCGGCGGGGATCGCCTGTCATCTCGGCTATGCGGTGACCGGGGTGACGGGGCGCAAGGCGGTCAGCGGCGTGACGATCGCGCCGGGCGGCACCGGTGCCGCGCAACGCATCGCGTGCGACGCCTTGCTGATGGCGGGCGGCTGGACGCCGAGCGTCCATCTATGGAGTCAGGCGCGCGGTCCGCTACGATGGGATGATAGCTCGGGCGCCTATCTTCCTGATAAATCAATTGAACGGGTGCGCTGCGTCGGCGCGTGCAGCGGCGATTGGGATTTCGGCGGCGGCGTGGCGGTCGCGGCGCTGCCCTCGGCCAAACCGGCGCATCAGCAGAAGGCATTCGTCGATTACCAGAATGACGTGAAGTCGCGCGATATCGAGCTCGCGGTACGCGAAGGCTATCGTTCCATCGAGCATATCAAGCGCTACACCACCAACGGTATGGCGACCGACCAGGGCAAGACCTCGAACCTCAACGGCCTGCGCATCGCCTCCGAGGCGCTGGCGCGGCCGGTGACCGAGGTCGGGCTTACCACCTTCCGCCCGCCCTATACTCCGCAGACCTTCGGCGCGCTGATCGGGCATCACAAGGACGCCTTGTTCCAGCCGCTGCGCAAGACCGCGATCGACGATTGGGCGGCGACGAACGGCGCGGTGTTCGAGAATGTCGCGCAATGGCGCCGCGCGCGTTACTTCCCGCAGGGCGGCGAGGATATGCACGCCGCGGTGGCGCGCGAATGTCGCGCGGTGCGCGATGGCGTGGGGATGTTCGACGCCTCAACCCTCGGCAAGATCGAGGTGGTCGGCCCCGATGCCGCCGAATTCCTCAACCGCATGTACACCAACCCGTGGAAATCGCTCCAGCCGGGCCGCTGCCGCTATGGCCTGCTGCTACGCGAGGACGGGTTCATCACCGATGACGGCGTCGCGGGGCGGATGGCCGAGGATCGTTTCCACGTCACCACCACCACCGGGGGCGCGGCGCGCGTGCTGGCGATGATGGAGGATTATCTCCAGACCGAATGGAGCGACCTCGACGTCTGGCTGACCAGCACGACCGAACATTGGGGGGTGATCGCGGTACAGGGCCCGCGCGCGCGCGACGTGATCGCGCCGCTGGTCGAGGGGATCGACCTTTCGCCCGACGCCTTCCCGCATATGGCGGTGCGCGAGGGGCGTATCTGCGGCGCCCCGACGCGGCTGTTCCGGGTGAGCTTCACCGGCGAATTGGGTTTTGAAATCAATGTCCCGGCAGGTGATGCTCGCATGGTGTGGCAGGCGGTTCACGCCGCCGGGCAGCGTTTCGGCATCACCCCCTACGGCACCGAAACGATGCACGTCCTGCGTGCCGAAAAGGGCTTCATCATCGTCGGGCAGGATACCGACGGGACGGTGACGCCGGGGGACGCCGGAATGGATTGGGCGGTGGGTAAGAAGAAGCCCGATTTCGTCGGCAAGCGCTCGATGATGCGTCCGGATATCGTGGCGAGCGGGCGAAAGCAGCTTGTCGGACTGTTGACCGAAGACCCCGATGAGGTGCTCGAGGAGGGCGCGCAGATCGTTGCCGATCCCAACCAGCCGGTGCCGATGACAATGCTCGGGCACGTCACCTCTTCTTATTGGAGCGCGACGCTCGGCCGCTCGATCGCGCTGGCGCTGGTGCGCGACGGACGCGCGCGGACCGGTGAGACGCTGCATGTGCCGATGCCGGGGAAGACGATCCGCGCGGTGGTGGGCCCGACGGTCTTTTACGATGCCGAAGGGAGCCGGCTCAATGATTGAGATCACGCCGCTTGCCGTTTCGGCGGCAGACCTTGTGGTCGGCACCGCGCCAGTCTCCGGGCATGACGTGCGCTTGAGCCTCGCACCGGCCGCCGCGCGCTATTCGCTCCGCGCGCGCGATCCCGCGACCTTGGCCGGCGTGATCGGGCGAGCGCTGCCCGCGCGGATCGGGGATATGCAGGGCGGTATCGCCTGCCTCGGCCCCGACGAATATTATGCGCTGCTGCCCGCCGGGGAGCGCGTGCCCGACGGCGCGGGGCTGCCGGTAAGCGTGGTCGACGTGTCGGACCGGGCGCTCGGCTTCGTTGTCGAGGGGACAGGGGCCGCGGCGGCGATCGCGACCGGCTGCCCGCTCGATCTCGATCGTTTCGCGGTCGGGCGCGCGACGCGCACATTGTTCGAGACGGTCGAGATCATCCTGCTGCGCGAGGACACGACGCGCTTCCGCATCGAGGTGTGGCGCAGCTTCGCGCCGTGGCTGTGGCATGCGCTCGTCGCGACGATTGCGGATCGCTGAACGCTGTTCCGCCGCGCCCAGAAAGAACAAATATGGTTCTTTCTATCGGTTACTTGGTGTCTGTCGCCGATTAAGGCCCGGGCCTGGCGTCCAGTCGACTGGACGCGGGCGGTGACTCAATCGGGTCGGGGCATGGTTAACTATGGATGACAGGGTCTGGTTTAAGAAAATACTATTCGCCTATATACCGATCAAGCCGGAAGGGTTTTTGGTATTATTCGGGCTCGCTTCAATATTCTTTCTGTTATTCTCGATCATCAGCCTCGCCGAACGGTATTTTTCGCAGGTCGATCTCGACATATTGAAGCTGCTGTCGTTCGTTTCATGCGCTTTCGCCGGCTATCTGGTGGCCGAACGGCGCAGTTAGCGCCGCCAGCCGGCGCCGTGCAGCGCGCTCTTCTTCATTTTTTCCTTCAATCTCTGAGTGTTGTTTGCGCGCGCTGGAATTGATCCGACAGGAATTGGTCGAGCGCGGCGATCACCTGGGGCGCGAGGCGGACGAAGGCCCGCCGCCGGTCAAGCGGATCGGGCTCGCGCGTGAAAATCCCACTGTCGATCAAGGCGTTGACATGGCGCAACGCGGTCGATGTCGGCGCCCCGGCGGTCGCGCATAGCGCGGTGATCGAGACCCGGCGCTCGACACCGTGATGAATATACAGATCGAGCAACAGGTTCCACGCCAGATCGCCGACGTCGAGATCGGGGAAGACCGTCTCGCGCCTGCGCCTGATCGACAGCATGAAGCTCGCAAGGGCGATCGATCGCGGGGAGGATGCAGCTAGGGTCATGTGGACTTTGATCCGGGTTCGGGGTGGCCTTGGCTCATAACAAGCCCGCGGCGCGCATGCTCAGCGCGCCACTTTCGGTGACGATCCAATGATCGACGAATTCGATCGAAAGCAGGCGGCTTGCCTCGGCAAGAATACGCGTGCTCTCGATATCGTGCGGCGTCGGTTTCCAGCGGCTCGACGGATGATTGTGCGCGATGATGATCGCACTCGCGTCGAACAGGATGCACTTACGAAGGATTTTATGGATTTCGACGCGAACCTTCCATCGCGTGCCGCTCGCGACGACCTGATCCTTTATCAGCCGATAGGATGAATCCAGGTACATCACCCGGATCTGCTCGACCGAGAGGCTTCCCATTTCGTGCGTAAGGTATCGCTCCACCAGCGCCGGCTGGTCGAGCAGCATCGTATTCTGGAGCTGCTCGCGGAGCAGCTGGGAAAACAGCTGCTCGGTCTGGCGGAGGTGCTGGACGCTCGGTCGAAGCTGGTCCGGGAGCGACGCGGTGTCGGCGCCGAGGATCTGGCGGAGGCCGCCGAAGGTGGCGATCAGTTCGGCTGCGACTTGCTCGCTTTGATGCCCGGCGATCGGCCGGATAAGCGCGGCCACCAGCGCGCGAGACGCTTCCGCACGGGCGGCCAGTCGCGCAACGTCACGAATTGCAGAAGGATCACGATCGGCCATGACCAGGAAACCGTCCCCCGGACATAGACCCAGGGGGCGATACCCGGCATCAGCCCCGCAAGATGCGACAACACCGTCACGCCTTGCAGCGCGGCGATCCAGGAAGGCCAGCGTGCTTCGGAACATGCGACAACGCCTAAAAGGGCTAACCAGGTCACCACATCGACCGTGACGAGCTTCCAGGAAATGTGCACGACGCGCTCGGACCCGGTAAACGGGATGAGCCAGGTCGCCAGGGCGGCCAGGGTCAGAATGACCCCGATCCGTCGCGCATTCCGGTCACCGATCAGGAGCGCCGACAGGACGCTGGTTACCAGAAGGATTGCAAAGATCGTCATCCGCATGGCTTGACCGGATCATGGAGCCATGAGCCGGTCAAGCCGACAATCGGTCTCAGGCGACCGCGCGGAGCACTTTCTCCTCGACGCCCGTCGGCAACGAGCTGCAGCAATCGCCGAACGCGCTTGGACCCTTGCGGATGACCGTGCGGAATTCCTTGAGCTGCAGGTGCGCTTCGGATGCCTGGTTGCGCGCCTTCATCGCGAGTTCGAGCGTACCGAACAACGACGCGATGATCGGCTGCGAGACAGGGGCGGCGATGCCGATGTCATTGCTCTTGACCGTGGCGGCCTTGAGGAGATCGCATCCGTCGGCCAGCGCCGCGTCGATACTGCGCTCGAAGCCGCGAAGCACGAGGCCGATTTCGCGAAAATCCTGTTCATATTCAGACATAGAGCCTCCTCAGGCGACAGCATCCGCTGCGCCTTACGTATGTGGCTCCGAGGAACCCCCTGGAGCGATTAACGAGACAGCTGGGCGTACATGTTGCCGAGCGCGATCGTCGCCAAAACGAGGGCCAGGGTTATCGCCAGCGACCGCCACACCCGGCTCCAGATGACCCCCGGGGTGGTGCCCGTTGGTCCCAAGGCCGCGGGGGCCAGCGTTTCATTATTACCCGCCGATATCGCGCCGAAAGTGAGTTCGGTATCGCGAAAGGTCAGCGAGATATCCCCGTTGATTGCCTGATCCCGTTCGTTCGACGAGGACGTCTTTGCGCCCGATTGCCGGGGGGACAAAAGGTCCTCTGGCGGGAGGTCCAATCGGTGGACCCCCTGGCGCGCCTCGTATTCGGCGAACTGACGCGCGGCGTCGAAGCGCGAATTCGTCCCGATCCGCTCCATCGCCTGTTTGATGACCTTGTCGATCGCCGCCTTCGATACCTCGTTCCCGCGCTCGCGCTCGGCACGCGCGATCTCGGCCGAATTCTGTCGAATCAGGACCGCGCGCAGATAATGCCGCTGGCGCTCGTTGAGCTTGTTGAAGCGATCGTCTCCAGTCACGCCCCCAAGCATATAGCCCCAGAATGGGGAGGAAAAGTTGGCTCTTCGGCGCGGGCCGGGCGTGGCGGGCCGATCGGGCCGGCACAGTATCAACAGAGCCGCGCACAGGTCTTTGTCATGCTCGCCGAAGCGCCAGCGGTTCAAATATCTCGGGGGCTGGCCCCGCGCGTATGCGAGAATTTTACCAGTAAAAAAAAGACGGCCGGGCAAAACGCTGCCCGGCCGCGTTCTGGGAGGTCCCGCTGAACGGGATTTCTATTTGCCATGATCATCACGGGATTTTCAAGATGACGCCTTCAAAATGAAGGAGATTGTCGATCGCTTGCGCGTGATTTCATCGGCGCGAGAAGATGGTTAACGAAAAGGGCCCACGATGTGGAGACGGGCGGCCGAAGAAAAAAGTTCGACCGGCCGCTAGCGGGCGACCGGCGCCGCCCACGGCAATCGCGCGAGCACCGGGGGAAGCGCCTGTTCGTGGATCACCGCGCGCGCGAGGCCCGCGGTGCTGGCGGCGAGATCGCCGAGTTCGCCGGCCCGCGCGACGACCTGGATGCGGCGGGAGAACCGCCCACGCGGCATCGGCTCGACGCGCAGCTGCGGGATCAATCCGGGCATCGCCGCGAGGCACAGCAATGAGGTGATGCTCCAGCCGATCCCCAGCGCGACGATCGTGAGCTGCTGGTGGATGATGTCGACCTCGATCACATTGGGCAGCGCGAGCTTCATCCGGGTGAGCTGGCTTTCGATCCGCTGCCCCATGCCGGTATCGAGCGAATAGCGCACGAAGGGGAGCCGCCCCGCCGCTTCGGCCGGATCGGGCGACCCGTGATAATCGCCAGGAAAGACGAGCACGAACGGATCGTCGGTAACGTCGTGATGCTCGATCCCGGGGTGTTTTTCGAGCGTGTTGCTCCCCGTAACCAGCATGTCGCACCGGCGGGCGAGGAAATCCTGTTGCTGGTTGAGCGATATCCCCGAGCGCACCCGCCACCGCCCGACCCTTTTGCCGGCGTGGTGGAGCAATGGGGCGGTGAGCAGGGTGGCCAGGGTTTCGGCCATGCCGATCGTGATCTGGTCGATCGGCTGTTGCGCGCCTTCGCGCACCTCGTCGACCACGCGCCGCGCGGTGGAGAGCAGGGTACGCGCGCGCTCGTACAAGGCGCGCCCCGCGGGGGTGACGCCCAAGGGGCGCAGCGATCGATCGAAGAGCGCGGTGCCGATGCCCTGTTCCAGCCGCGTGATCGTCTGCGACACCGCCGATTGGGTGATGCGCAATTGCTGCGCGCTCGCCGTCATCCCGCCCAGCTCGACGGTGAGGACGAACACCTCCAGCGCGTGAAGATCGAACTCGGGCGGCAGGCGCATCAGGCAGGCTCCGCAATAAAATTACCTGAAACTGTATATTACATGTTCTTATGAAAAGCCAGTCGACTTTCCGCCTTCCGGGCGCATGCGTAGATGCTAGAGCGGTGAGGGATGACGGGGATGAACATGGCCAAGCCCGATTTCGTGTTGCTGGTGTCGTGCGTCGATCGGAAGGGGATCGTCGCGGCGATCGCCAATTCGATCGCCGCACAGGATTGCAACATCGTCCATAATGCGCAGTTCGGCGATGCCGACAGCGGGCGCTTCTTCATGCGCGTTACCTTCTCTGGCCAGGAGGCGACGACCACCGAGAGCTTCGGGCGCGGCTTCCTGCCGGTCGCGGCGGCGTTCGATCTGCAATGGCAGGTCCATGATCTGTCGGTGAAGCAGCGCGCGCTGATCATGGTCAGCAAGGGCGGCCACTGCCTCAACGATCTCCTCTATCGCGCGGTCACCGGCTATCTGCCGATCGAGGTGACCTCAATCGTCTCCAATCACGAGATCTGGCGGCGGCGCGCCGAGCACGAAGGGATTCCCTATCACTATCTGCCGATCACGCCGGCAACCAAGGCCGAGCAGGAGCAGAAGCTGCTCGCGTTGATCGAGGAACAGCAGGTCGATCTGATCATCCTCGCCCGCTACATGCAGGTCTTGTCGGATTCAGCCTGCCGCGCGCTACAGGGCAAGGTGATCAACATCCACCACAGCTCGCTCCCCGCCTTCAAGGGCGCGCGGCCCTATCATCGCGCGTGGGAGCGCGGGGTGAAGATGGTCGGCGCGACCGCGCATTATGTCACCCCCGATCTCGATGAGGGGCCGATCATTGCGCAGGACGTGTCAACGGTCGATCACGCCGATACGGCCGACGATCTCATCGCGCAGGGGCAGGAAACCGAAAGCCGCGTGCTGACCCGCGCGGTCAAGGCGCATTGCGAGCATCGCGTGATGCTCAACGGCCAACGGACGGTGGTGTTCAAATGAGCGAGGAAGCGCTGCGCCTTGCCTTTGCCGATCGCGGGCTGGGCTGGGACGTGCTCGAACATCAGGCGGTGTTCACCGTCGAGGAGAGCCTGGCGATCCACGCCGCGATGCCCGGTGCGCATACCAAGAACCTGTTCCTCAAGGATTCGGGCGGCGCCTTCTGGCTGGTGACGGTCGATCACGCCAAGAGCGTCGACCTGAAGGCGCTCGCCGGGGTAATCGGCGCGAAGAAGCTGAGCTTCGGCAAGGCCGAGGATATGCAGGCGCTGCTGGGGGTGGCGCCCGGATCGGTTACCCCGCTCGCCGCGATCAACGACCGCGAGGCGCGGGTGCGAGTGGTGATCGACACCGATCTCGCCGAGGCCGCGCAGGTCAATGTTCACCCGTTGCGCAACACCGCGACGGTGGGGCTGCCGGGTGCGACGCTGCGCGCATTGCTTGCCGGCTGGGGGCACGAGCCGCTCGTGGCGACGATCCCGCAGCGCGGCTGAGCGCCCTGCGGTTAATTGGGATCACGTCGAGCCGCCCTTGCGCTCCCGGGAAGGCGGGAGCACAAGGAAGAGCGCACCACCTCGGCAAAGACCGGGGTCCAGTCGCGACCAGCTCCGGCCTGTGCCGGGGTGGATCACTTCGTCAGATAGCGCGCCCGCAATGCCTTAATGTCGGCCTCGGTGAGCCCGAGCCCGTGGCGGATATAATTGTCGAACGAGCCGTAGCGATGCTCGACCTCGTCGAACGCCGCCTGGATATAATCGGGGCGCACCGTCATCGCCGCTTCGAGATAGGCGGGTTTCATCGGCGACCCCGATTTGGCGAGCGCGGCGAGCGCCGCATCGTTCTTGGCGCGCAGATAGGTGTTGCTGAGCATATAATCGTGCAGCACCGTCTCACGCGGGACACCGAGCAGGGTGAGGATCACCGCGCTGGCCCAGCCGGTGCGGTCCTTCCCAGCGGTGCAATGATAGAGCAGGGCATTGGTGCCCGGTGCTTCGAGCTTCTGGAGCAGGTCGCGGTAGCCAGCGCGCGCGCTGGGCAGCGAGACGAACTCGCGGTTGGCGTCGACCAGCATCTCCGCGGCATGCCCGGAGGCGATCGCCGCCATCGCGCCGCGCATGTCGCCGCCCAATGAGCCCTGGCTGTCCTTGGCGATATCGAGCACCAGCGGCTCGGCGCCCGCCGCGACGCGATCGGGTTCGCGAGTGCGCTCGGCGACGGTGCGCAGATCGGCAATGGTGGTCAGTCCGAGTCTGCCCATCGCCGCGAGATCGGCATCGCTCAGCCGGTTGAGCTGATCCGAGCGATAGATCAGCCCCATCTTCACCCAGCGGCCGTCGCTGGTGCGATAGCCGCCGATGTCGCGCAAATTGGGCACCGTCGCGAGATGCAGCCCGCGATCGGCGACGACCAGCGGCTCGCCTTCCGCGGGAACGAGCGTGAAGAACCAGCGATGATCGGGGGCGAGCCCATCGACCGTCACCGCGGCGGTACCCAGCCCCTCCGCCACCGGCTTGCCGGTCGATACCGGATCGGGGCGCTCGCTGGCGAAGACGCGTACCGTGCCGGCATTCTGCCCGGTCCATTCGATGCGGTAGCCGCCGCCCGCGCGGGTGACCGAGGCGGCGGTGAACGGGATCGCGGCGACCCGTGCGGCGGCGGGGCGTGCGACTTGCGCCTTGCCGCGGGCGATCAGCGGGGCGGGGGCCGATACGGCCAAGGCCAGCGCCGTCGCGCCGATCAGTTTCCGCGAGATGTTCATCGATTGCCTCCGCCGGTTAGCCCTCGGCGCCCGTTTCCGCTGGGCGAGCGGCGTGAGTCAACCGCTTTGCGTAGGCGTGTGTGAATTTTTCTCCGCAAATCGGCGCACCGTTGGGGCAACCTTGTGCTCCCGCGAAGGCGGGAGCCCAGACTGGGTCCCCGCCTTGGGTTCCCGTCAAAGTACTACTTTGACGGGGCCCCTTCGCGGGGGACACAAGGGGGATCACATTTCGCGCCCGATGCGCTAGCGCCGCGCCCAGGCGCAGATGCCGAGCGTCGCGCCCTTTGCCACCAATCCCTCCGCTTCTGCCTTGGCCACCGCCCGCGTCTTGCCGGCCTCACAGATCACACTCTGGTCGGCGAAACCGGCGAGTTCGATCAGCACCTGATCCCAGTGGCGATATTGCACGTCATGCGCTTCGCCGGGGAAGACGCGGAACGAGGCGACATTGGGATAATGGCTGCGCCAATATTCGGCCTGGTCGATCTTCACCAAGGGATCGGCGCCGCCCTGATAGATATGCACCGGCGCGGTGACCTTCGAGACATCGGGGGCGGGGCCGCAATAGCGCAGCATCTCCGCCGCCTCGGGGGTGGGATCGCCCATCTGGCCGCGGATGAAGAAGGTGCGTGCGCCTTCCTCATAAGCGCGATCGGAGAAGCCGGGGATGCGGAAGGTCGGGCTGTTGGCGGGGAAGGCCCACCAGCTTTGCGGGTTCTGTACCGAGGATCTGACCCCCGCGGTGGCCTGTTCGAGCGATACCTTGCACCGCGCCGAGCCCGCCGAGGTGGCGGCAGTGGCGAGCATATGGACCGAGATCAACCGCTCGGGCATCGCCCCGGCGACCGCCGCCATATACGGCCCGCCGCCCGAGATCGCGACTCCGGCGAAGCGCTTGACCGCGAGATGATCGAGCACCGCGCGCACCTCACCGGCATAATCGGCAAACCCCCAATCGGGCTTGAATGCGGTGTCGCCGAAGCCGTTACGCTCGACGGTGATGAAGCGCAGCTTGAGCTGCTGGCGCAATGTCTTGAGGAAATCGGTCATCCCCGCAGCGCGCGCGCTGGTGCCTGTGCCGCCGATGAACAGGACGGTGCGGCCGCCGGCCTCGCCGGTGTCGGTATAATGGACCACCCGGCCGGACGGCAGGGTCAGCGACTGCACCGCCGGGCCGAAATCGTCGAAGTCGGACTGGATCGCGCCGATCGCCGGCACCGAGGGCGGATCGGCCAGCGCCGGGGTCGCCCCGATCAACATGGCCGGCAGCGCGAGCAATCCGATCTTCATCATCCTCTCCTCTTTATCGTTTTCGACTATTTCCCCGGCATCGAAATCCGTCGCCCGGCGCCGTCGGGCGGGGCAAGCCCGGCCTGCGCCTTGGCCAGCGCCGCGACCTTTGCGGCGGGCGTCCCCGAGGCGGGGCCGCCACGCCCGGTCCTGGCGTCGACGTGGAGCAGCATCTGTTCGGCGGTCGCGACGCAGGCGCCGTCGCTCGCGCGCGACAGGCTGTGGAAGACGTGGAGCCGTTTCTCGGCCGCGCCGAGGATCTGGGTCGTCGCGGCGAGGCGGTCGCCGGCCTTGGTCTCGCCGAGATGCCGGATATGCGTCTCGACCGTATACCAGCTCCCGCCGTTCGCGAGATAATCGGCGTCGACCGACAGATAGCGCAGCAACGCATCGGTCGTATCGCCGAACACCTGCAGATAGCGGTGCTCGGTCATATGGCCGTTATAGTCGATCCAGTCGGCCGCGACTGGCGCCTCGTGCAGCGCGAGCGGCCTCGTCTCGTCCACCTCGGTCGCCGGGGCGGGCAGCTTCGCCATCAGCGCGCGAGCATAATCGGCGAGCGTCTTGCCCGCGCCATAATCCTCGCCGCGCAGCCCCGAGAGCACCGCGATCAGCGCGTCGTCGCGGATTCGCTCCAGCTCGCGGATCGAGGTGCCGCCGGCCTGATCGTCGGATTGCTCGGCGACGCGATCGACCAAGGCATCGGTCAGCTCGGGCGCCTCCAGCTTGGTCCAGGGCAATTTCAGCGCGGGGCCGAATTGCGCGAGGAAATGCCGCATCCCCGCCTCGCCGCCGGCGACGCGATAGATCAGGAAGGTGCCCATGAACGACCAGCGCAGCCCCGCGCCGTAGCGGATCGCGTCGTCGATCTCCTCGGTGGTGGCGATGCCGTCGTTGACCAGCCACAAGGCCTCGCGCCACAACGCCTCGAGCAGGCGATCGGCGATGAAGCCGTCGATCTCCTTGCGGACGTGGAGCGGATGCATCCCGAGCGAGATGTAGAAATCCGCCGCCCATTGCTTGGTCGCGTCGGAGGTCGCCGCGCCGCCGCAGATCTCGACCAGCGGGAGCAGATAGACCGGGTTGAACGGATGCCCGACCACCAGCCGCTCGGGATGCGCCATCCCCGATTGCAGCCGCGTCGGGAGCAGCCCGGAAGTCGACGAGCCGATCACCACATCGGGACGGGTCGCGCGATCGATGCGGCCGAGGACGTCGATCTTGAGGTCCTCGCGCTCGGGCAGGCTCTCCTGGACGAAATCGGCATCGGCGACGGCATCCTCGACCGAAGAGGCGAGCCGCAACTTGCCCTCGGCGGGAAGCCCCGCCGGGATCAACCGCTGCCACGCGCGCCGCGCGCCGGCGAGCACCGTCTCCACCTTGCGCCCGATCTCGGGATCGGGATCGAAGATCGCGACGTCGATGCCGTTGAGCAGCAGCCGCGCCGCCCAGCCGGCGCCGATCACCCCACCGCCGACCAGCCCGGCCTTGCGCACCGAGGCGATCATGTCAGGCGGCCTTCCAGAGCTTGAGATTCTCGCGCACCTCGGCCGGGCCCATCACGCGGACGTTCATCGCCTCGATGATCGTCTTCGCGCGGGTGACGAGATCGGCGTTCGACGCCTTCACCCCGCGCTGGAGATAGAGATTATCCTCCAGCCCAACGCGGACGTTGCCCCCCGCCAGCACCGCCATCGCGACGAACGGCAATTGCCGCGAGCCGATCGAGAAGCCGGAGAAGATCGCGCCCTCGGGCAATTGGTTGACCAGCGCCATCGTCGTCATCGGATCGTCGGGCGCCCCATAGGGGATGCCGAGGCACAGCTGGATCATCAGTGGGTTATCGAGCAGCCCTTCCTTGATGAGATCCTTGACGAAGACGAGATGACCGAAGTCGAACACTTCGAGCTCGGGGCGGACGCCGAGTTCCTGCACCCGCTTGGCCATCGCGCGCAGGTGGCTGGGGGTGTTGGTCATCACATAATCGCCGGCCGAGAAATTCATCGTGCCGCAATCGAGCGTGCAGATTTCGGGCAGCAATTCCTCGACATGCACCAGCCGCTCGAGCGGGCCGACCATATCGGTGCCCTTCGGGTCGAGCGGCAGCGGGTTCTCGCCGGGACCGAACACCACGTCACCGCCCATCCCGGCGGTGAGGTTGATGATGACGTCGGTGTCCGACGCGCGGATCCGCTCGACCACTTCGCGATACAGCGCGGGATCGCGGCTCGCGGCGCCGGTTTCGGGATCGCGGACGTGGATATGCGCGATCGCCGCGCCCGCCTTGGCCGCCTCGATCGAGGCGTCGGCGATCTGCGCGGGGGTGATCGGAAGCCCGGGATGCCGGCTGGCGGTATCGCCCGATCCGGTGACCGCGCAGGTGATGAACACTTCGCTTTGCATGGGGCTTTGCATGTGGGCCTCTCGCTAATCTGCGAGGAAATCTGCGCCGCGTTTCGATATTACGTGGGGCATTAAACGACATTGTTGGTGCATTTTACGACAATATGTGATTGGTGTTGTTCATGGCCGACGGCATCGAGACGGTGGATTTCCTGTTGGTCGAGGGCTTTTCGGCGCTCGCCTTCTTCTCCGCGGTCGAGCCGCTGCGCGTCGCCAACCGCATCGCCGGGCGGACGATCTTCGCCTGGCGACTCCACGCCGAAGACGGCGCGCCGGTCGCCGCGTCGAGCGGGATGCGCTTCCCGGTCGATCGCGCGCTGGCCGAGGTCACCGCGCCGGGCACGCTGATCGTCTGCGCCGGTTTCCGCCCCGACAAGGCGATCGGCCGTGCCGGGCTCGCGACGCTGCGCCGCTTCGCGCACGACGGCGGCCGGCTGGGCGCGCTCGATACCGGGGTGGAAATCCTCGCGCGCGCCGGGGTCGCCGGACGCGGGCCGGTGGCGATCCACTGGGAGGCGGCGCCCGAATTTCGCGAGCGCTGGGCGGACATCCCCGTCACCGACGCGCTCTACGCTATCGGCGAGCGGGTGTTCACCTGCGCCGGGGGGACGGCGGCGCTCGACATGATGCTCGAACGGCTCGCCGACAGCCACGGTCGCGCCTTCGCACATGCCGTCTCGGAACAGTTCATCCACGATCGCATCCGCCGCGCCGGCGAGGCGCAACGCATGGCGCTCGACCGCCGGCTCGCGGTGCGCAACCGCGCGGTGCTGGGGGTGATCGCGGTGATGGAGGCGCATCTCGACGCGCCGCTCGCCTCGCCCGCGCTCGCGGCGCGCGCCGGGCTGTCGGTGCGGCAGGTCGAGCGGTTGTTCGACACGCATCTCGGGATGGCGCCACAGGATTATTACCGGCGGTTGCGGGTCGAGCGCGCCCGCGCGCTGATTGAGACGACCGACCTCAAGGTGCTCGATATCGCGCTGGCAACCGGGTTCGACTCGGCCTCGGCGCTGGCGCGGGTATTCCGTCGGACGTTCGGCACGAGCCCGGCGTCGCTGCGCAAGCAATCTCCGTCAGCCCGGCCCTAAGCCGGGATGACGGGGCGCGCAACAACCCCCTTGCTAACCTCGTTCGACCCACCCCAGCATCGCGTGCGTATACGGGCGCGCACTGGAGCGACGCCTGACCATATGGGGGAGCGGGCTATGTCCAGTCAGCCGCTGATCGAAGTGCGTTCGATCGATTTCGTCCCGCTGGAAGAGCGGCACGGCAAGGTTTGGCATCTCTGGCCGATCTGGTTCGCCGGGGATGCGCATCTTGCGACGCTTGCCACCGGCGCGCTGGGCATCGCGATGGGGGCCAATCTGTTCTGGTCGATCGTCGCGATCGTCGGCGGGTGCGCGCTCGGCACTTTCTTCATGGCCTTCCACGCCGCGCAGGGGCCGCAGCTCGGCCTGCCGCAGATGATCCAGTCGCGCCCGCAGTTCGGGCATCTCGGCGCGCTGCTGGTATGGGGCGTCGCACTGGTCACTTATATCGGATATAACGCCTTTAATCAGGTTCTTGCGGGCCAGACGATGCACGAGCTGGCCGGGCTGCCGACCCGCCCGACGATGGTGGTGTTCACGCTGATCGGGCTCGCCGTCGCATTCGTCGGCAACGATCTGATCCACACCGCGCAGCGCATGCTGGCCTTCACGCTGATCGTGATCCTCGCCGCGTTCAGCATCGGCGCGCTGATCGCGGTGCCGCTCCCTGCGGGGCAGCTCGATCCGGCGCGTTTCCTGCTCGTGCCGTTCATGATGCAATTTTTCGCGGCGGCCGCCTATCAACTGAGCTGGTCAATCTACGTCTCTGATTATTCGCGCTATTTGCCACCGAATGTCGGGGTGAAGGCGGCCTTTTGGTGGACCTTCGCCGGGGCGATGCTCGGCGGGGTGTGGATGATGCTGGTCGGCGCGCTCGCGGTCGCGGCCTTTCCGCAGATGAACGTGATCGCCGCGGCGCGCGCGGTGGGCGACGCGATCGTCCCCGGCTTCGGCACGGTGCTGCTGGTGGTCGCCTTCGCCAGCCTGATCACCGCCACGTCGCTCAATTTCTACGGCGCCTCGCTCACCCTGCTCAGCATCGCCGACGCATTCCGCAAAGTCGCGGCGACGGTGAAGAACCGGGTGATTTCGCTGCTGATCGTGATGCTTGCCTCTTCGGCCTTGTCCTTCTCGGCCTCGGGCAGCTTCATGCACCAGTACGAATTGCTGCTGTCGATCCTGATCTATCTGTTCACGCCGTGGACCGCGATCAATCTGGTCGACTTCTACATTGTTCGAAAACAACATTATTCGATCCCCGACATCTTCGATCCCGACGGCATCTACGGCCGGTGGAATGCAGCGGGGCTGATCGCCTATCTCATCGGCTTCGTGGTGATGGTGCCGTTCTTCAGCACGCATCTGTTCACCGGCGCGGCCGCGAAGGCGATCGGGGGGATCGACGTCTCGATGCTGGTCGGCCTGCCGGTCTCGGCAATCGCCTATCTGTGGCTGTGCCGGCGCGAAAAGATCGGCGAGTTTGCGGCGCAGTCGACATGAACTATTAGGAAAACGCGACTTGACCATAAGAGGCCCTGCTGAATAGCCTTCGGTCAAGCCCATTTCAGAACAAGACGAACCGTAACAAAGACAGCCCGAAGACCGGCCCTCCAGCGGCCGTTTTTCGGGAAGGGGGATCGGCGCGCTGCGTTGATCGACAGGCTTATCGATAGGGGGGAATATGCTTCGACATCAGCTTCTTGCCGGGGTCGCACTGGTTGGCGCGCTCGGGCTGCCTGCACTGCCCGCCACGGCGCAGACGCAACCGCGCACGCCCGACGGCGCGATGCAGGAGGATATCGTCGTCTACGGCAAGGGCGAGACTCGCCAGGTCCAGACGCTGACCGCCGCCGACATTTCTGCCGCCGCGCCGGGCACCAGCGCGCTCAAAGTGCTCGAAAAGCTGCCGAGCGTCTCGTTCCAGTCGGCCAATGCGCTGGGCACCAACGAATGGTCGACGCGCATCGCGGTGCGCGGCTTCACGCAGAACCAATTGGGCTTCACGCTCGACAATGTGCCGCTCGGTGACATGAGCTATGGCAATTTCAACGGCCTGCACATCAGCCGCGCGATCGCTTCGGAGAATATCGCGCGCTCGACGCTGGCGCAGGGCACCGGCTCGCTCGATACCGCGTCGAGTTCCAACCTCGGCGGCACGCTGCAATTCTTCAGTAAGGCGCCCGAGGATGTGATGGGCGGCGATGTCGAGGCGAGCTATGGCAGCGAGAACGCCTATCGCCTGTTCGGCCGGATCGAGACCGGTGATCTCGGCGGCGGGGTGAAGGGCTATGTCAGCGGCTCGTGGCTCGATTCGCCGAAATGGAAGGGGCAGGGCAAACAGCAGGCGTGGTCGGTCAACAGCAAGTTGGTCGTGCCGCTCGATACACGCGGCAGCATCAGCGCCTTCGTCAATTATTCGGACTTCAAGGACGACGACTATATGGATACGTCGCTCGCCCTGATCAAGAAATACGGCTGGGACTGGGATTATATCCGCAACGATTACCCGACCGCGCTGGCGATCGCGAAGAACCTCCAGTCCGATCTGGTGAACTATACGGGATATTGCGCGAAATATCCCGGTTACTCCCAGACGATCTGCGCCGACGATACCTATTATAACGGCTACGGCCTACGCAAGGATCTGCTGGTCGGCGCCAATCTGGACTATAAGTTCAGCGATACGGTTTCGATCAAGCTGACCCCCTATTTCCACCGCAACCGCGGCATCGGCACGTGGTGGACGCCTTATACCCCCACGCCGGGCGGCGCCGCGCTGTCGATCCGCTCGACCGCTTATGCGATCAACCGCGGGGGCGCGACCGGCGGGCTGACGTTCCACTTCGGCGACCACCAGATCGAGGTCGGCGGATGGTTCGAGCGCAACGGCTATACGCTGACGCGCGAATTCTTCCCGTTGGCGAACAGCAATGTGTCGAGCATCGACAATCGGCAATGGCCGGAGAACCCGTTCTATATCCAATATCAATACGATATGACGATCACCACGGGCCAATATTATGTTCAGGATACCTGGCAGGTGACGCCCGATTTCAAGATTACCGCGGGCTTCAAGGGGCTGGATGTCAAGATCGTCAATAAGTACGATCCGGTCAGCCAAGCGTCGGCGGCGTCGCGCGATACGAGCGGCACGCTCGAATCGAAGAAGATGTTCCTGCCGCAGGTCGGGTTGAACTACAGCTTCTCCAACGCCGTCGAGGCGTTCGCCGGCTATGCCGAGAATATGCGTGCCTATACGACCGAACCGTTCGTGACCAACCAAGCGGGCTTCCAGGCGATCCAGGGCAAGATCAAGCCGGAAACCTCATGGACGCTCGAAGGCGGCCTGCGTTTCCATCTGCCGAACTTCGACGGATCGCTCGCCGGCTATCACGTCAAGTTCAGCAACCGGCTGCTGTCGGTCCAGCCGTGCGCGATCGTGGTCGGATGCGCCTCGGTCCTGTCGAACGTCGGTTCGGTGACGACCAACGGCGCCGAGCTGGCGGGCACCTATCACCTGACCCACGCGCTCTCGCTCTACGGCTCCTACGCTTATACCGACGCACAATATGACGATGATGTGCTGAGCGGGCAGGTGTGGGCGACCAAGGGCAAGCAGGTCGTCAGCATTCCGAAGCATCTCGCCAACGGCGAGATCGCCTATGACGACGGCTCGATCATCGCGCGCATCGCGGCCAACTATCAGAGCCGGCGCTATTATACCTATACCAATGACGCGAGCGTGCCGGGCCGGGTGCTGGTCGATTTCGCGCTCGGCTATCGCTTCCACGATACCGGCAGCGCACTCGACGGGCTGGAGATTCAGGGCAATGTGACCAACGTGTTCGACAAGAAATATGTCGGCACATTGGGGCAGAACGGCTTCGCTTTCTCCGATCCGGGCGGCACGCTGCAATCGATGCTGGTTGGCGCGCCGCGGCAGGCGTTCATCACGCTGCGCAAGAAGTTCTGATCGTTACGCTTCGGCGCGACGGAAGGCCCCGTGCGGCACGCGCCGCGCGGGGCTTTTCGCTATTAGGCCGCATAACCGTTGATCCCGGCGCCGAAACGGTGTTGCTGGCGGGCGATATCGCCACGTCCAGCCAGAAAGACCGCCCTGATGCATCAAACCGCCGGTGCCCGAACGGCACCCCGCCAGCAACAAGGGCGTCTGTGGTCGATCTTGGGCGGATCGGCGGGCAATCTGGTCGAATGGTACGACTGGTACGTCTATTCGGCGTTCACGCTCTATTTCGCGCCGGCCTTTTTCCCGGCGAGCGACCGCACCTCGCAATTGCTCAACGCCGCGGCGATCTTCGCGGTCGGCTTCCTGATGCGGCCGATCGGCGCGTGGCTGATGGGGCTCTACGCCGACCGCCACGGGCGCCGCGCCGCGCTGACGCTGTCGGTGACCCTGATGTGCGCCGGGTCGCTGCTGATCGCGCTGACCCCGTCGTTCGCGACGATCGGCGTGATGGCGCCGATCGTGCTGCTCGCCGCGCGGCTGATGCAGGGGCTGTCGGTCGGCGGCGAATATGGCGCCAGCGCGGTCTATCTCAGCGAGATGGCGGGGAAGAAGCATCGCGGATTCTTCTCCAGCTTCCAATATGTCACGCTGATCGCGGGGCAATTGGTCGCGCTATGCGTGCTCCTCATCCTCCAGGGCGTGTTGAGCGAGGCGGAACTCCATCTGTGGGGCTGGCGCATCCCGTTCGCGATCGGCGGAATGCTGGCCTTCGCGGTCTTCTACCTGCGGCGCGGGATGGACGAGACCGACTCGTTCCGCCGGGTCGAGGAAAGCCGCGCCGAGCGGGTCAGCAGCCTCAAATTGATGCGCGATCATCCACGCGAGGTGCTGCTGGTGATGGCGCTCACCGCGGGGGGGACGCTCGCTTTCTACACCTATAGCGTCTACCTCCAGAAATTCCTCGTCAACACTTCGGGCTTTTCGGTGCAGACCGCCTCGCGGGTGATGACTGCGGCGCTGTTCATCTACATGCTGCTCCAGCCGCTCGCGGGGGCATTGTCCGATCGGATCGGGCGCAAGCCGCTGATGATCGCCTTCGGCATCGCCGGGGTATTGGGCACGGTGCCATTGTTCACCGCGCTGGAGACGGTATCGAATTCGTTCAACGCCTTCCTGCTGGTGCTCGCCGCGCTGGTGGCGGTGACCGGCTATACCTCGATCAACGCGGTCGTGAAGGCGGAGCTGTTCCCGGCCGATATCCGCACGCTCGGCGTCGCGCTGCCTTATGCATTGGCCAACACATTGTTCGGCGGGACCGCGGAATATGTCGCCTTGTGGTTCAAGCGTGCCGGGTTCGAGAAGGGCTTCTATTGGTATGTCACCGCGATGATCGGCCTGTCGCTGATCGTCTATCTGCGGATGCGCGAGACGCATCACAGTGGCACGCTGGCGGTGGAATATGCCGAGGCCGAAGGGAAGGGTGAATGAGCCAGAGAACGATCGCCGCGCTGCAGATCGGTGCGTCGCCCGACGGCACCGAGGCGACGCTGGCGCAGATCCTGTCGTTCGAGGGGGCGATCGCCGATGCGGGCGCCGATCTCGTCGTGCTGCCCGAAGCCGTGCTCGGGGGCTATCCCAAGGGCGAATGGTTCGGCACGCGGCTCGGCTATCGCCTGCCCGAGGGGCGCGAGGCGTTCGCGCGCTATCACGCCAGGGCGATCGACCTGCCGGGGCCGGAGACCGCCGAACTGGCGGCGCTGTCGCAGCGCACCGGCGCGAGCCTTGTCGTCGGGGTGATCGAGCGCGACGGCGGGACGCTTTACTGCACCGCCTTGTTCTTCACCCCGGCCGAGGGGCTGGTCGCCAAACACCGCAAATTGATGCCGACCGGGACCGAGCGGCTGATCTGGGGGCAGGGCGACGGCTCGACGCTGCCGGTGGTGGAGACCGGCGCGGGGCGGGTCGGCACCGCGATCTGCTGGGAAAACCATATGCCGCAATTGCGGCTGGCGATGTACGCCAAGGGCATCGACATATGGGCCGCGCCGACGGTCGACGAGCGCGAGATCTGGCAATGTTCGATGCGGCATATCGCGCATGAGGGGCGCTGCTTCGTGGTCAGCGCGTGCCAGGTGCAGCCGTCGCCCGCGACGCTCGGCCTCGATCTGCCCGGCTGGGACGCCGATCGCCCGCTGATCCGCGGCGGCAGCCTGATCGCCGATCCGCTGGGCGAAATGCTCGCCGGCCCGCTCTACAACGAGACCGGGCTGGTCGCCGCGACGATCGACACCGGCGCGATCGTGCGCGGGCGCTACGATTTCGATGTCGTGGGCCATTATGCCCGCCCGGACGTTTTCTCGCTGACCGTGGACGAGCGCGCGCGGGCGGCGGTGCGCTTCACGCGCTGAGGCGGGAAGATCGCGCATGCGAACCTATCGCATCCGGCATTATCGGATCGACTGGGGGCTCAGCGCCCTGCTCGGGTTGCAGGTGCTGACGCTGTTCGTCGCGGTACCGCTCAACACGCAATATGCCGGCGCGCATCTGTTGCTCGACGGGTGCCGGCTGGGATTCGCTCTGGTCTGCGTCACCGTGCTGACGCGACATCGGCTGCTCCAGTTGTTGCTCCTGCTTTCGCTGGCGGCGCCGCTGTTCGGGCCGCTCGTCGCGCGGCGATTGCTGCTCGATATCGGGATCGATGCCAGCCCCGGCTTCCAGCACGGGGTGATCGAGGTCGCCGCCTTCTGCTTCAACGCGGCGGTGACGGCGCTGGTCGCGCGGCACGTCTTCGGGCCCGGGCGGGTGACCGTCCATCGCATCCAGGGCGCCGTGCTGATCTATCTCAACATCGCCGCGCTGTTCGCGATCGCCTTCAATGCGATCCTCACCCACTCGCCGGGCGCATTGGTCTCGACCACTGCGACCCCGCTCGCGCTGGGGCAGGGGGAGCGGACCGCGGTGCTGACCTATTTCAGCCTCGCGACGCTCACCACCACCGGTTATGGCGATATCGTGCCGGTGCTGCCGCTGGCGCGCAGCCTCGCCAATCTGGAGGCGGTGATCGGGCAATTGTTTCCCGCGACATTGCTCGCGCGGATCGTGGCGCTCCAGCTCGAACATAGCCGGCGCACCCCGGATGCGTGATCAAAGCGCAGAGATCGCCTCGGCAATCGCATCATAAGCACGATCGAGATCGTCGTCGCCGATGCAATAAGGCGGCATGACATAGACGGTATTGCCGAGCGGACGGAGCAGCAGGTCGCGCTCGCGGAAATGCGCGAGGAGCCGCGGGGCGAGGTTGGAGAGATAGCCGCCGCCCGCCGGATCGACGAGATCGACCGCCGCGATCGTCCCGATCGACCGCGGGTTGGCCACCCCGGGCAGCGGGGCGAGCCGCGCCAGCCGTTGCGCCTGCCGCGCCGCGAGATCGGCGATCCGCGCCGTCACCGGCTCGTCGCGCCAGACCGCGAGATTGGCATTGGCCGCCGCGCAGGCGATCGGATTGGCGGTGTAGCTCGACGAATGGAAGAACATCCGCGCGCGATCGGGCGAGAGATGCGCCTCGTAGATCGCCGCGCTCGCCAGCGTCACCGCGAGCGGGATCGCCCCGCCGGTCAGCCCCTTTGAGAGGCACAGGATATCGGGCACCACCCTGGCCTGTTCGCATGCCAGCAACGTGCCGGTGCGGCCCCAGCCGGTCATCACCTCGTCGGCGATGAACAGCACGTCGTGTCGCGCGCAGATCGCGCGCATCTCCGCCAGCACCCACGGCGGGTAGATCAGCATCCCGCCCGCGCCGAGCACCAAAGGCTCGACGATCAGCGCGGCGGGCGCCTCGCGGCACGCCGCCTCGAGCGCGTCGAGCGTCGCCTGTTCGTTGCCGGCGGTGGGAAAGGGGAGCGTGCCGACATCGAACAGCAATGGCGTATAAGGCGCGTTGAACACCCCGCGTTCGCCGACCGACATCGCGCCGATCGTATCGCCGTGATAGCTATGCTCCATCACCAGGATGCGGTGCCGCGCCGTGCCGCGATTGGCCCAATAGCCGAGCGCCATCTTGAGCGCGACCTCGACGCTGGTCGAACCCGAGTCGGAGAAGAATACATAGCCGAGCGAGGGCGGCATGATCGCGGTGAGCCCGCGCGCGAGCGTCTCGGCGGGTTCGTGGGTCCAGCCGGCGAAGATGATCTGGTCGAGCTTCGTCGTCTGCTCGGCGATCGCGGCCATGATGCGCGGATGGCAATGGCCGTGCGTCGTCACCCACCAGGAGGAGATGCCGTCGATTACCCGTCGCCCGTCGGCGGTGTAGAGCGCGGCCCCCTCGGCATGGGTGACGAGGGGAATCGGCTCGTTCAGGCCGTGCTGGGTGAAGGGGTGCCAGATCGGCGAGCGCGTCATCGGAAATCCCTCGGATCGAAATGCGCGGCGAAGGCCGCCGCCAGCGTGTCACGGTCGAGCGGATCGAGCAGCGGCAGCCGGCCGAGTCGCTTGACCTGGCCGATGCTGGCGATCGTCTCCTCGCTGTCGGGCTGCGGGTCGCCGATGAAGGCGATGCCGAGGATCGGCACGTCGCGCCGGCGCAGCGCCTCGATCGACAGCAAGCTGTGGTTGATCGTGCCGAGCGCGGTCCGCGCGACGATCACCACCGGCGCGCGCCAATGCGCGAACAGATCGGCGAACAGCAAGGTGCGCGACACCGGCACCATCACCCCGCCGGCGCCCTCGATCACCAGCGGCCCCGCCACTTCGGGAACAGCGAGCCGCGCCAGTTCGATCGTCACCCCGTCGATCTCCGCCGCGCGGTGCGGCGAGCATGGCGTGGTCAGGCGATAGGCCTCGGGCAGAGCGCGGTCGGGCGACAGGCCGGCGAGTGCCGCGGCGCGCTCGATATCGCCTTCGGGATCGACCCCGGCCTGCACCGGTTTCCAATAATAAGCCCCGAGCGCCCCCGCCAAAGCGGCGGAGAAGATCGTCTTGCCGACATCGGTGTCGGTGCCGGTGACGACGATCCGAGGATGGGTCATGAGCGGCATGTCCTGATCGTATCGGCGAGTGCGACGATGTCGGCCTCGGCGACGTTGAGGGTGATCGAGATGCGCAGCCGCGCGGTGCCGGCCGGGACGGTGGGGGGACGGATACCGCGCACGTCGAAGCCCGCCGCCTGCACCCCCGCCGCCAGCGCCATCGCCGGGGCGTCCTCGCCAATCACCAGCGGCAGGATCTGCGATCCGGTCGGCGCCACGCCGCAATCGGCCAAGGTGCGCTCGGCAAAGGCGATCAGCGCGGCGAGCCGCGTGCGGCGTTCGGGCTCGTCGGCGAGGATGTTCAGGCTCTCGCGCACCGCGGCGGCGATCAGCGGCGAAGGGGCGGTCGAGAAGATGAAGCCGCGCCCGCGATTGATCAGGAAATCGCGCACCACGCGCGGGCCGCAGATCAGCGCGCCCTCGCACCCCAGTGCCTTGCCGCAGGTGCGCAGGGTGACGACGTCTTCACGCCCTTCGAGCGGTGCGGCGAGCCCGCGGCCGCGATCACCGAACACCCCCGTGGCATGTGCCTCGTCGATCAGCAAAATCGCCTCGTGCTGCGCGGCGATCGCGGCGAGATCGTCGAGCGGGGCACGGTCGCCGTCCATGCTGTACAGGCTTTCGACCGCGATCCACGGCCGCCCGATGCCGCCAGCGGCGCGCCAGCGGCGGATCGCCTCGTCGAACGCGCCCGCATCGTTATGCGCCGCCGCGACACGCTCGGCGCGGGCGAGCCGCATCCCCTCATGCGCGCTGGCATGGACCAGATCGTCGTGGACGATCAGGTCGCCGCGCTGCGGCAGCGTCGAGAGCAATGCGGCGTTGGCGGTGTAGCCGCTTGAGAAGAACAAGGCCGATTCGCTGCCGAAGAACGCCGCCGCCTCCGCCTCGAGCGCCTCGTGCTCGGCATCATTGCCGCGCAGCAGCCGCGAGCCGCCCGAACCGACCGGCACGCCCCGTGCCAGCGCCGCCGCCACCCCGGCGCGCAGCCGCGGCGCATCGGCCAGCCCGAGATAGTCGTTGGACGAGAAATCGCGCCCGGTGCGGGGCTGCAAATGCCGCAACCGCGTGCGGTCGGCGAGGGCGCTGAGATCGCGTTGCTGGGCGGCGAGGAGACTCATGAGCGCGCGCTATAGCGCATTGCGGCCGCGGCGCACCTCATCCAATGTACGAAAACCGGGAGTCTAAGTTTACGGTGTAAACTTTTTGATTGACGCGCTTCGCGAGGCGTGTCAGATCGATGTTAACAGTGATAATATCAAGGGTCCCGAGATGCTCCGCCAATTGAAATTCGCCGCCGGTCCGCTGCTGCTCGATTCGCTCGGGGTGATCATCTTTGCGGTGCTGATGGCGCTTCATGCCAGCGTGTTGGTCGCGACGATATGCGGGGCGACGATCGCGGTGGGAATGGTCGTCAGCGATATCGTGTGGGGCAAGCCGGTGCCGGCGATGCAATGGCTCAGCCTCGCGCTGGTGGTCGTGTCCGCAGGCGCGACTTTGCTGACGCATGACCCGCGCTTCGTGATGGCCAAGCCCTCGATCATCTATTGGGTGGTGGGATGCGCGATGCTCCGCCCCGGCTGGCTGAACCGCTATGTCATCCCCGAGGAATTCGCGGTGATCGGCGATCTGATGACCGCATTTGGCTATGTCTGGGCCGGGCTGATGTTCGTCACCGGGATCGCCAACCTCGTGATCGCGATCGCCTTCCCGCAATGGTGGCTGACCTTCCTCGCGATCTTTCCCACTGCGTCGAAAGTCGTGCTGTTCGCGGTGCATTTCGCCACGTTGCGCATCATCGGACGGCGCCGGGTGCGCGCCGCCGCCTGAGCTTTACTGCGGCTTCTTCAGCGTTTCGTCCAACGCCTTCGCGCTACGGCTGACGATCGCGTCCGCCTGCGCCGCCACCGCGAGGAATTCAGCCTTCGAGACCGGCGTATAATTGCAGCCGACGAACAGGGTGGTGTTCGCCGCGTCGGGCTTGGCCTCGCCGCCGAACAGCAATTCGAGCGAGTTATCGGTCGGGGCGAAGGCACCGAGCATCGGCCCCTCTTCATCGGTGATGAAGCGATAATATTGCTCGGTGATGCGGATCGGGGCGCGTTCCAGCTTCTGATCGCGGACGATCGCGTCGGCCGCCTCGCGCGGCAGCTCCACCACCACCCATTGTTTGAGGAACGACAACGTATCGACGCTGCGCCCGAAAACCTCGATCGGCCGGTCGAGGCGATAGGTCCACAGCCCGAGCATCCCCGGATGCCCGTTGTCCGACACCGGCTTGAGCCACGCCGGCCGCTGCTTGTTGCTGAACAATGCCTCGCCGAATGCGCCGAGCGTCGCGAGATCACCACGGCATTCGATCGTCCGCTGCAACGCCTCCGGCGACAGCTCGGGCTCCGCCGCAACCGCCGGAGCGGCGAGCAGCAACGTCAGGATCGCCGGGATGATACGCAACTGAAACTCCGTCATTATTTACGTCCGCCTAGCCGCACGACTGGGCGCACGCCACCGTTCCAATCGTTGACAGCGAGATGCCCGTCCCACTAGATGATGCATATGCATCATGATACCGACTCGCTGACCGCGCTGCCCTGTATCTGTACCGCGCTGCGCAAAGCCTCGCGAGCCGTGACCCGCGCCTATGACGAGGTGATGGAAGAGGCGGGGATGTCGGTCGCGCAATTCTCGATCCTGCGGCACCTCGCGCGGCACGGCCCGCTCCCGCTCAGCCGGCTCGCCGAATTGCTGGTGATGGAACGCACCACGCTCTACCGCGCCCTCGGCCCGATCGAACGGCACGGCTGGGTGACGATCGCCGAGGGGGCGGGGCGCGCCAAGATCGCGACGCTCAGCCCGGCCGGGCATCAGGCGATCGCCGACGCCACCGCAGGCTGGGCGAAAGTGCAGACCGCGATGCTCGAACAGATCGGCGCCGACGACTGGCAGGAGCTGGAAGCGGCGCTGGCGCGGATCGTCGCCGCGACGCGGGAATGCGGCGCATGAGCCGGATGCTCCACCGCACCGGGCTGGTGCCGAGACGGGTTCATATCTTCCTGGTTGTCGCGGCGACGTTCGTCGCGCTGCTCGTATCGGCGGGGCTCCGCGCGACCCCCGGGGTGTTGATGCAGCCGCTCGAACTGCATTTCGGCTGGGACCGCGCGACGATCTCCTTCGCCGCGGCGGTCGGCATCTTCCTGTATGGGCTGGTCGGGCCGTTCGCGGCGGCGTTGATGATGACGTTCGGGATCAGGCGGACGATGCTCGGCGGGCTGATGCTGATGGCCGGCGCGACCTTCGCCAGCCTGTGGATGCGCGAGCCGTGGCATTATGTGCTGAGCTGGGGCGTGATCTCCGGGATCGGCAGCGGGGCGGTCGCTTCGGTGCTCGGCGCGGCGATCGTCAACCGCTGGTTCGCGACGCGCCAGGGGCTGGTGATGGGGCTGCTCAGCGCGAGCACCGCGACCGGGGCCTTGGTGTTCCTGCCGCTCCTCGCCTGGCTCTCGACCGGCGGCGCATGGCGCCCGGTGGTGATGGCGGTGAGCCTTGCCTGCCTCGCGCTGGTGCCGATCGTCGCGCTGGTGGTGCCCGAACGGCCCGGCGACATCGGCACCGGCCGCTTCGGCGAAGAGCCGGGGAGCGCGCCGCCCGCGCCGCTCAAACAGGCGGGCACCGCCGGGCTGGCGATCTCGGTGCTGCTGCGCGCGGGGCGCAAGCCGGTGTTCTGGCTGTTGTTCGGTACCTTCTTCGTTTGCGGGCTCACCACCAACGGGCTGGTCGGCACGCATATGATCGCCTTTTGCGGCGATCACGGCATCGCGCCGGTCGCCGCGGCGGGCTTGCTGTCGATGATGGGATTGTTCGATCTCGTCGGCACCACCGCCTCGGGCTGGCTGACCGACCGCTATGATCCGCGCAAGCTGCTCGCGGTCTATTACGGGCTGCGCGGGCTGTCGCTCGTTGCCCTGCCGTTCCTCAACTTCGACACGATGAGCCTGACGATCTTCGCGATCTTCTACGGGCTCGATTGGATCGCGACCGTCCCGCCGACGGTCAAGCTCGCCAATGATGCGTTCGGCGAGCAGGAAGCGCCGATCGTGTTCGGCTGGATCCAGACCGGGCACCAGCTCGGTGCGGCGCTCGCGGCGTTCGGTGCAGGGGTGATCCGCGAGGCGACCGGGACCTATCTTCCCGCCTTCGTTGTTGCGGGCGCGACCGGTGTGATCGCCGCCGGGCTGCTGCTAGGCTGGATTTCGCGCACGCAATTTCACGACCGGAGACACATCGCATGACGAGCATCGCCGACGCCCGCCTTCGCTTTCGCAAGCTGCACGAAAGCGGATTCTTCATCCTGCCCAATGCGTGGGACGCGGGCAGCGCGGTGCGGCTCGCCGCGCTCGGCTTTCAGGCGATCGCCTCGACCAGCTCGGGCGCGGCCTGGGCCGCGGGCAAGGAAGACGGGCAATTGACCCGCGACGAGGTGCTCGCGCACCTGCGCCTGCTGGTCGGCGCGACCGATCTGCCGGTCAACGCCGATTTCGAGAACGGCTTCGCCGATGCCCCTGAGGATGTCGCAGCAAACGTCAGGCTGGCGATCGATACCGGGGTGGCCGGGCTGTCGATCGAGGATTGGTCGGGCAGCGCGCTTTACGACACCGGGCTTGCGGTCGAGCGGATCGCCGCGGCGCGCGAGGCGATCGACGCGACCGGCCAGGATGTGATGCTCGTCGGGCGCAGCGAGAATTTCCGCGTGCCGGGGATGAGCGCCGCCGACAGCATCGCGCGCGCGGTGGCCTATGCCGAAGCGGGGGCGGATTGCCTGTTCGTGCCGGTTATCGAGGATCGCGGCGCGGTCGCCGAGCTGATCGCCGCGGTCGCGCCCAGGCCGGTCAATGTGCTGGTGCACGATTATGACGGGCGCATCGCGGAATTCGCCCGGCTCGGCGCGCGCCGCTGCAGCGTCGGCGGCAGCCTCGCCAAGGCGAGCTGGAATGCATTCGACGCGGCGGCACGCACGCTGAAAGGATGCGCGCCCTAGAAACGATAGGCGACATCGAGGCTGGCGGTACGGGGCAATGCGTTCCACACCTGCCCGACACCGGCCGGCCCCGAGGCGATCCGCGCCGGTACTTTATCGTCGAGCAGATTCCTGATCGACAACCCAGCATTCCAGCGCGCCTGTTCGACGAGCAATTGAAGGTCGAGCTGGGTGCGCGGCGCGGTCCGCTCGAAATAGGGATCGGTGCGGTTGAAGGCGGTGTTCATCGCCGAGGTGTAGCCGAAGTCGATGCGGGCGACTGCGTTGGTGGTGGTGGACAGCGGTTCGCGGCGCTGCATCCCCAGCGCGAAGGCGAGCAGCGGCACGTTGGGCAGGCGATCGCCCTTGCGCGCGATGATCCCGCTCGTGTCGATCGGCTGGTTCCGCGACAGCCGCGCGTCGGTCAGGCTGGCGCGGCCCTCGATCGTCGTGCGCGGATCGGCGACGACGGTCAGCTCCAGCTCAGCGCCGTGGATCGCCGCGCTGCCCGCATTGCTGTTATAGGCGAAGGCGCCATTTGCGCTCGACACCGGATAGATCATGTCCGACCAGTCGATGCGATAGACATCGGCATTGATGCTGACCCGGCGATCGAACGCGCTGGACTTGACCCCCAGTTCGTAGCTCCACAGCCGATCCGCGCGATAGACGCGCAGCCCGGGGGCGAGCAGCGGAATGATATTGACCCCACCCGGCCGGTAGCCCTGCGACGCCTCGGCATAGACCAGCAATGCCTCCGCCGGATGCCACGACAGCAACGCCTTGAGATTGCTCCCGATCTCCCGGCTGGCATAGCGCCCGCCCTGCAGCGCACCGGTGCCGGTGATCGGATTGGGGATATCGACATTGCCCCCCGAGGCGCGGACGTAGCGGAACAGCCGCCCGCCGAGCGTCAGCGCCAGCGCGCGGGTCAGCCCCTGCGTCCATTCGCCGAACAGCGCCTGTTGCGACAACACGCTGTCGAGATAGCGCAGCCCGGTGACGTCGAGCGGGCGCGGCATGATGCCGGTCGCCGCATCGACCTTGAGCGCGTAGCTCGCGATATGCTCGCGCCGCCGCTCGAGATAGGCGCCGACGGTCCATTTGGCGGCGCCCGATCCGGTCGAGGAGAAACGCAGCTCCGCGCTCCAGTCGGCGACCCGCATCGGCTGATAGAGGATGCCGGGCAAGCGGCTGTCGACGAACGACCCGAACGCAGCGACCTGCGCGGCGGAGCAATTTTCGGTCGCCGCGAGCGCGAAGAAGCTGCGGCAGATCGCGGGATCGTCGCGCTGGCCGGAGAGGACCCCCGTGTAATCGATCTCGCGAACGATGTTCCACGTATAATGCGAGACGGTGGCCAGCGCGGTGACCCCGCCCAGATCGTGTCGCGCGGTAAGATTGTAGAGCGTCAGGTCGTTGCGCTGCGGGGTGCGCGCGCTCTGGTCGTTGATGTTGCGCCCCTGCGCGCGATACCAGAAGGCCGCGTCGCTGATCCGCGTGCGCTGGACGATCGCGCTGCCCTGGATGCTGGTGCCGTCCTGCGGGCCCCAGGCGAGGGTGAAGCGCCCGCCGCTCTTGTCGGTCCGCCCGCCGTGGTCGAGATCGAGATGGTCGTTGCGGATCACCCCGCCGGCGCGCCGTGCATAGAGCGACATCCGCGCCGCGAGCTGATCGGCGACGATCGGCGCGTTGAGCGTCAGCGAGGCACTGTCGCCCGGCCCCGCCCCGCTGGTCTGTTCGACACCGGCACGCGCCTCGCCGTGCCACGCGGCCGGATCGGGCTGGTTGAAGATGACGCGCACCACGCCGCCCATCGCGCTCGCGCCGTATAACGTGCCCTGCGGCCCGCGCAGCAGCTCAACGCGATCGATATCGACCAGATCGAGATCGGGGGCAAAGGCGCTGGGATCGAAGGTCGTCCCGCCGGGGCCGCTGATCGCGCTTTCGTCATAATAGATGCCGACGGTCGGCTCGCCCGCGCTGGCGAGGCCGCGGATCAGCAGCCGCTGCTGACCCGTCCCGGTATCCACCACGCTCAGTTCGGGATGCCGGCGCGCCAGCGTGCGAATGTCGTGCACCCCGCGGTCGGCGAGCACGTTGCCCCGCTCGACGCTCATGCTCAGCGGGGTTTCGGCCATCACGGTTTCGCGCTTCAGCGCGGTGACGATCACCGGCTGGTTGTCGGCCTCGGCGGCGGGCGGCGGCGCACGGCTCGGCGCGCGCGGGACGATCAGCAAGGTGCCGCCGGGCAGCCAGCGCGCCTCCAGCGCGTTATCGCGCAACAGCCATCCGAGCAGTTTCTTCGCATCGGCGGCGTGCGTCGTGCGCTTGATCGAGCGCCCGCGCACCAGCGCCGGATCGAACAGCAATTGCCAGCCGGCTTGCCGCGCGAGATCCGTCAGCGCCGTCGCGAGCGGGCCGGGGCGCAATGTGACGGTCCGTCCTTGCGCCGCCGGCGCGGCGGCCGCCTGCGCCGGCAACGCGGCGGACAGGAACGCCGCCGAAACGGGGAAAAGGCGCGGGGACGGGTGAAGAATCGAAATGCGCCTTTCCAGCGGTGGCCGATGGCCATGTTATCCAAAGCTTACTTGGGTTGCACCGTTGACAGGCGCGCGCGCGACCGATTTATTTCACATCCGTGACCAATCTCCCCGATGGGATATCAGGCGGCTCTCACGGCCTGCTCGCCCCGCCGCAACCGGCGGCGGGCGCGGCCGCGCCGTTCCTGTCCTATCTCGGTGCGATCCGCGCCTTCGTCTCGAAACGGGTGCATCCCAACGATCTCGACGATGTGGTGCAGGATGTCGCGCTCAAGATGCACCAGCGCGCGGGGCGCGACGGGGTGGAGAATGTCCAGGGCTATCTGTTCCAGGTCGCGCGCAGCGTGCTCGCCGATCACGGGCGACGCAGCCGCGCCGGGCAGGCGGGGCTGCACGATCCGCTCGAGGATCATAACCACCCGGTCGAAACCTGCCCGCCGGACCGCATCCTGGAGAACCGGCAGGAATTGCAGCTGATGCTCGCGGCGCTGCGCGATCTGCCCGATCGCGCCCGCCAAGCATTTGTTCTTCATCGATTTGAACATATGAGCTACGCGGACATCGCGCGGCATATGAACATCTCGGTCAGCGCGGTTGAAAAGAATATCATGCGCGCGATGAGGCAACTGACCGCATGTCGGCAGAAATGACGATGACGAACGCGAGCGACGAGGCGGCGCGCTGGTATGCGCGCCGGCACGCCGCTGCGCCGACCACGGCGGAGCAGGCAGCGTTCGAGGCGTGGCGCAACGGCAGCGCGGCGAATGCCGAAGCCTGGGCGGCGACCGAAGCGACGCATGACGCGCTCGGCGGGCTCGCCGCCTTGCCTGAGATGACAGCGCTGCGCAGCGCGGCGCGCCGGCCGGCGGCGCCCCGGTTCGCGTCGTGGCGGATCGCCGCATCGGTCGCCGCGCTCGTCGCGGGGGCGGCGGGGACGTACAGCCTGATATCGCATCGCGCGCCGACCACCACCGCCCCCGCGGTGGCCGCGGTCGCGCATTATCGCACCGCGATCGGCGAGCAGCGCATCGTCGCACTGGCCGACGGCACGCGGATGACGCTCAACACCGATTCGCAGATCGACGTCCCGGCGTGGCAAAGCGAGCGCCGCATCCGGCTGCTGCGCGGCGAGGGCTATTTCGAGGTCGCCAAGGACAAAAGCCACCCGTTCGTCGTCGAAACCGGCGCGGGCGATGTCGTCGCGGTGGGCACCGCCTTTGCGGTGCGCAAGGCGGGGCGCGGCTTCAGCGTCGCGCTGGCCGAGGGCAAGGTGCGCGTGACGATCCCCGCGATCGCCGAACCCGCGCTGCTCACCCCGGGCGAGCGGCTCGCCTATGACGGCGTGGCGGTGAAGCGCGAGACGAGCGGCGCGGGCGAAGCGACGACGTGGCTGGCGGGCAATCTCACCTTCCGCGATACCGTGCTCGGCGATGCGATCGCGGAGATGAACCGCTATTCGCCGCGTAAGATCGTGCTTGACGACCCCGCCGCCGCGCACCGCAAGCTGACCGGGGTGTTCCGCACCGGCGACGTCGCAACCTTCGTCGCGGCGGTGACGGCTTATGGCATGGCGCGCATCGAGCGCGAGGATGCGGCGGAGATCCGATTGAAGGGGGCGTAACCTCCGTTCGCCCTGAGCTTGTCGAAGGGCTGCACTTCTGCCGACGAAGAAAAGTACAGGGCTTCGACAAGCTCAGCCCGAACGGATTCTATTGTATCTACCGTATCGACAGGTTTCGGGAGCCGGGATCGAGCGACCCCGGCTCCCGCACCTTATTGCGCCGGCGGGTCGCGATAATCGAGCGCCGGCTTACGATCGCCGAGCATCGCCGCATATTTGAAGTCCTTGCCGCGCCGCTCGACCAATTCGGCCTTGGCCTTGGCCAGCACGTCGGGGCTTTGCAGCAGTTCGGCGCCCATCAGCGTCAGCGCCGAGGCCGCGACCGAGGCGCCCTTCACCCCGAGCGAGGTGCCGCTGGCGGCGGAGGATTGCCAGCTGTGCGCCGGGGTCCCCGGCACCCAGGTGGTGGTGGAAATCCCCATCGTCGGCACCGTCCAGCTCACATCGGCGACATCGGTCGACCCGTTGAGCTGCTCTTCGGCGCTCGGCGGCAGGATCGGGGTCGGATCGAGCAGCCCGGCATGCGGCAAATTCTTCGCCATCTGCGCCGCGAAGGCGGTCTGCTCGGCATCCCAGGGCGCGATCGGCACCTTGCTGAAATTGCGCTCGGCGACCTCGAGCAGGGTCTTGTTGGGCAGCAATGAATAGACCCCGCCGGTGATCTCATAATCGCTCGTCGTATCGGTGGCGATTGCCGCGCCCTTCGATGCCTTCACCACTCGCGCCCAGACGTCGCGGACGATCTGCGGATCGGCCTGGCGGACGTAATAATAGACTTCGGCGAAATCGGGGACGACATTGGGCGCCTTGCCGCCCGAGGTGATGACATAATGGATGCGGGTCTTGTCGGGGATATGCTCGCGCAGATGCTCGACCGCGATGTTCATCACCTGCACCCCGTCGAGCGCTGAGCGCCCCTGATCGGGCGCCGCGGCGGCGTGCGCGGAGACGCCGTGGAAGCGGAACTTGCCGCTGATATTGGCCATCGAAGGCGTGACGGTATAACTGTTGTTGTCGCCCGGGTGCCAATGCAGCACCGCGTCGACATCGTTGAACAGCCCGTCGCGCACCAGATAGACCTTGCCCGATCCGCCTTCCTCGGCCGGCGAGCCATAGACGCGGACCTCGCCCTTCACCTTATTGGCAGCCATCCACTCCTTGAGCGCGACCGCCGAGGCGACCGAGGCCGCGCCGAACAGATTATGCCCGCAACCGTGAGCGGCATTCTTCCCCGGCGTCCCCTTGCGATCGGGCACCGCCGCCTGCGACAGCCCCGGCAGCGCGTCATATTCGGCGAGGATGCCGATCACCGGCCCGTCGCCGTTGCGGAAGCTGGCGACGAAGGCGGTCGGCATCCCGGCGACCCCGGCGCGCACGGTGAACCCCGCCTTGCGCAGCCGATCCTGCAGCAAGGCGCTGCTCTTCTCCTCCTTGTAGCCGACTTCGGCGAGGTTCCAGATCGCCAGCGCGTCGCTCGACAGCGCGGGCTCCTGCTTCTTCGATGCCGCGAGCAATTGCGCGCGCTGCGCGTCCGTCAGCGGCGCCGCTTGCGCCGTACCCGCCAAAGCCAGCGCCCCGAGCGTGGCCGCCAGGCCGGTCGTCATCCTCAATCCCCGTGTCACGCGCATCGCGCCCTCCCTCATCGTTCAGTCAGGAAGGACGGGCCGCACCGGATTTTCCTCACCCCGCGCAAAAAAATTTTCGGCTGCGGGGTGAGGGGACGCCGCGCGCCCGCGTCTTGGATCGCGACGGGGACGGCAATCAACGCCGCCGCCCCGATCGAAAACCAGACAAGGGGGGTTAGTCATGTCTTTGAGATCATTCGGCATCCTGTTGCTTTCCGGCAGCGCGCTCGCCGCGACCCAGGCCGCAGCGCAGACCGAGGCGCCGGCAGCCGCGCCCGCCGCCGAAGCGACGAGCCAGTTAGGCAACGATATCGTCGTCACCGCGCTCCGCCGCAGCACGACCTTGCAGGATACCCCGATCAGCATCTCCGCGATCGGCGGCGAGGCGCTCAACCGGATCGGCGCGACCTCGATCAACGATTATTTCCGCCAGGTGCCCAATTTGCAGGTCGAGGGCAACGCCCCGGCCTCGCGCCGTATCACGATCCGCGGCGTGCGCAGCGCGGGCGAGGCGACCGTCGGGCTCTATTATGACGAAACCCCGCTCACCGGCCCGGGCGGCACCACCGCCGATGCCGGATCGACCAACCCCGATATCAACCTGTTCGACGTCGAGCGGGTCGAGGTGCTGCGCGGGCCGCAGGGCACCTTGTTCGGCGCGGGATCGATGGGCGGCACGATCCGCATGATCTACAACAAGCCCGATGCGACCAAGATCGCCGGGGCGATGGAAGTGCAGGGCACCGTCACCAAGAACGGCGATCCCGGCTTCTACGCCAAAGGGATGATCAACCTGCCGATCGCGACCGACGTGCTGGCGCTGCGCGTCGTCGCCTATAAGGAGAACCGCGGCGGGTTCATCGACGTGCCGGGGCTCAAGCGCGAAAATGTCAACGATGTCCGCTCATGGGGCGGGCGCGTGATGCTGCGCTTCACCCCCGACGACAATCTCGCGATCACCGCCAGCGCCAATTACCAGCGCAACGAGCTCGACGGGCCGACCAATTATAATCTGTCGCTCGGCGTGTATAATTCGACCGTGGAATCGATCGCGCGCAACAACGATCGGCTCCAGCTCTACAACCTTACCTTGACCTACAAGCTGCCGTTCAACGCCACCTTCACCGGCTCGGCCTCGACCTATAATTGGGATCTGCTGCGCAATTCGGATTATACCAAGACGCTGCGCGGATCGCGCACCAACGCCACCTCGTGCAGGAACTACATCGGGGTCGCATCGTGCAACGCGTCGCAGATGGCGACCTATAGCGCCTATGTCGACAGCCGCCTGCCGGGGATGCTCTATCAGCCGCTCGCGCTCAAGGCGTGGATCTACGAGGCGCGCGTCTCGGGCAGCCTGCTCAACGACGGCATCAGCTATACGCTCGGCATCTTCCACGACGATCGCCAGGATCGCGCCGACAGCCAGGTCGCCAAGGCGGATGCCAACGGCAATCTCATCACTCCGCTCGATCTCACCGCGTGGCGCATCGTCAAGACCAGCGTGAAGCAGACCGCCTTTTTCGCCGAACTGTCGGTAAAGCCGGTCCACGCGCTGACGCTGACCGCGGGCACCCGCCGCTTCTCTTATGACAAGACGGTGTTCGGCCAGGTGCAGATCAGCAATTACATCACCCAATCCTATGTCGGCCCGCCGAGCACGGTCGACGCCAGCGCCAAGGGCTGGGTGCACAAGTTCAACGCAAGCTATGATTTCGACCGCGATTTCATGGTTTACGCCACCGCGTCCAAGGGCTTCCGCCCGGGCGGGGCGAACAATGTCCCGGGGCTCACCAATACATTGGTCGCCTATCAGCCCGACAGCCTGTGGAATTACGAGATCGGCGCCAAGACGCAGTGGTTCAACCGCATGCTGACGTTGAACGCGGCGGTCTATCAGATCGACTGGCGCAACATGCAGGTATCGGGGCGCAGCGCGAACGGCGCCTTCTCCTTCCTCACCAACGCCGGCAAGGCGCGGATCAAGGGCGCCGAAATCGAGGCGACCCTGCGCCCGGTCGAGGGGCTGTCGCTCAACACCGCGCTGGGCTTCGTCGACGCCAAATTGACCGAGGACCAGCTCAACTCGGGGCTGGCGGCGACCGGATCGACCGGGCTCAAGGGCGATCGCATCCCCTATATCCCGCAATTCACTTTGTCGCTGGGCGGCGATTACCGCTGGTCGCTCTCGGACACATTGCACGGGACGGTCAGCGCAAACCTCACGCACAGCGCGGGCAGCTATTCCGAATTCCGCCCGACCTACACCTTCTACCGGCGCAATTCGGCCTATGAGAATGTCGGCATGCGCGCCGGCATCGAGACCGACAACGGGCTGACGCTGCAGCTATTCGTGCAGAATCTGTTCAACACCGACAAGCCGATCCAGCTTTCCTCGTCGATCGGCGACCCGGATTCGGCGCTGACGCTCCAGCCGCGCACCTTCGGCATCATGGCGCGCAAGACGTTCTGACCGCTACGGGGTCGCGCGGCCGATCGGCGCGCGGCCCCTCACAACGCCCGCGCGAGCGCGGCGAACACCGCATCGTCGTCGCTCATCGCGACGTTGAAGCGCATCCGGTCGTTCCACAATCCACCGGCGCTGAACACCTTGCCCGGCGCGAGCACCAGCCCCTGCGCCAGCGCCGCCTCGGCCAGCGCCACCGCATCGCAACCGTCGGGCAGCTTCGCCCAGACGAAGATCCCGGCATTGGGCTCGATCCACGGTTCCAGCCCCGCGGCGCGGAGGCGGCGCAAGGTGCCCGCCATCGCGCGGGCCAGCCGGGTGCGGATCGTTTCGACATGGCGGCGGTAGCTGCCGTCGGTCAGCACTGAATGGAGCAAGGTGGCGGCGAGCGGATTGCCCGACATCGAAGTGGCGATGCGCAGATCGGCGAGCGCCTCGATCCAGTCGGCGCGCGCCGCGATATGCCCGCAGCGCATCGCGGCCGAGAGCGACTTGGAAAAGCTGCCGATGCGGATCACGCGATCGAGCCCGTCGAATGCGGCGAGCCGCGGGGCGGGGGAGATTTCGAAATCGGCGAAGATATCGTCCTCCACCACGATCAGGTCATGCGCCTCGGCGAGCCTGAGCAGGCGGTGCGCGATCGGCGCGGCGAGCGTCGCGCCGGTCGGATTGTGGATGCCCGAATTGGTCAGGTAGAAGCGCGGGCGGTGGGTTTCGAGCGCCTCCGCAAAGCGCGCGATATCGGGGCCGTGCGGGGTCATCGGCACCCCGATCGCGGTCACGCGATGCGCGCGCATCAGCGCGAGGAAATTGAAATAACATGGATCGTCGACCAGCACGGTATCGCCGGGTTCGAGCAGGAAACGACAGATGAGATCGAGCGCATGCGTCCCGCTGTCGGTCAGCATGATCTGATCGAGCCCGGCCTCGATCCCCTGATCGGCCAGCCGCCGTGCGAGCAACGCGCGCAATCGCGACGAGCCGAGCGGGGAATCGTAACCGGTCAGCGTGCCGGCCGACCCGCGCGCCGCGGCGCGCAGCCCCTTGCGGATCGCGTCGCTCGCGAGCCATTCGTCGGGCAGCCAGCCGCACCCCGGCATCATCGCGCCACGATTCTCCGCGAGCGACTGGCGCAGCATCCACAAGGGATCGACCTGCCGCGCGGCCGCCACATCGGGGCGATCGAGCGTCAGCGGCGCGAGCGGCGCGGTGACGTAAAAGCCCGAGCCGGGGCGCGCGCGGATCGCACCCTCCGCCGCCAGCCGGTCATAGGCCTCGACGATCGTCGATTTGGAGAAGCCGGTGGTCTCGGCCATCGCGCGGACGGATGGGAGGCGCGCGCCGGGGGTCAGCGTCCGCCG
The DNA here is from genome assembly GCA_017849555.1 of Sphingomonas sp. Classification (GTDB taxonomy): domain Bacteria; phylum Pseudomonadota; class Alphaproteobacteria; order Sphingomonadales; family Sphingomonadaceae; genus Sphingomonas; species Sphingomonas lycopersici. Next base: position 52,106 of record JAFIGU010000036.1, read on the forward strand.
CGCGATCCGCTCGCGGACGATCCGCATCACCTGCCCGGTGCGGGTTTCCGCGCGTGCGGCGCTGGCCATCGTATTGATCTCCGGATCGGTACAGTTTGTACTTATCGTATCGAACTGTCCCTGTTCGCGCCAGCCGCGGCACGGCATCGCGGGTCACGCATCGCCAAGAGGAGAAAATTCATGCCCCATCGCCCGTTCAGCCTTGTCGACGTGTTCGGCAGCGCGGATTTCAGCGGCAATCCGCTCGCGGTGATCGCCGATGCGCAAGGGCTGACGACCGAGGAGATGCAGCGCATCGCGCAGTGGCTCAACCTCTCCGAGACGACCTTCCTGGTACCGACGACCGACGCGGCGGCGGATTATCACGTGCGCATCTTCACCCTGGCGCACGAATTGCCGTTCGCGGGGCATCCTACGCTCGGCACCTGCCATGCCTGGCTCGAAGCGGGCGGGCAGCCCCAGCGTGACGGGGTCGTCGTCCAGCAATGCGGCGCGGGGCTGATCGAGCTGCGCCGCGCCGCCGACGGCAATCTCGCCTTCCGCGCCCCGCCGCTGGTCCGCAGCGGCACCCCGAGCGAGGCGGAGATCACCGAGGTCGCCGAGGTGCTGCGGATCGATCGCGCGGCGATCGTCGACGCCCAATGGGTCGATAACGGCCCGGGCTGGATCGCGGTGATGCTCGGATCGGCGGAGGCGGTGCTGGCGCTGGAGCCCGCACGACACCACGCGCAGCGGATCGATATCGGCGTGGTCGGCCCGCATGCGCCGGGCGACGCGGTCGCGTTCGAGCTGCGCGCGATCTTCAGCGACGCGCACGGCGCGCTGATCGAGGATCCGGTGACCGGCAGCCTCAACGCCTCGGTCGGCCAGTGGTTGTTCGCCAGCGGCCGCGCGCGCGGCTCCTATGTCGCGGCGCAGGGCACGCGCCGCGGGCGCGCCGGGCGGATCGCGGTTTCGCAGGATGCGGACGGCGACGTGTGGGTCGGCGGGCGCACCGTCACGATGTTCGCCGGGCAGCGGTAAGGCCGGTTACTCCGCGATGATCGCCTGCTCGATCGCGGTGGTGGGATGTTTGACGAGATCCTTGGCGATCTCGCCGACGATGCGATCCTTGACCGCCGGATCGAGCTGGCCGCGCAATTCACCCAAAGTGCGCGGATCCGCAACGACGATCAGCGCGTCGAACGCCTGTTGCAGCGCCTGATCGCGCAGGAAAGCGGCGGTTTCGGCGGCGAAGCTCTTCTTCTCCTGCGCGTGAAAGTCGGTCTCGGCATAAGCGCTGCGGCGCGTCGCCCCCGACAGCGAGAACGAGGTCCGCCCCGGCCGGTCGCTCTTCTGGTCGCGGTCGGGCGGGTTCACGTCTTCGAGCATGTTGACCGGCTCGAGATGGGGGTAAGTGGCGTCGCCGCTGTTGCGGAACAGCAGCCGTTTCTGGCCGTCGGTGACGAGTACATGGGTCGCATGCGCAAGCCGCATCGCCGTTCTCCTTCCGATTTTCGCTTTGCTTCTGCAACGCTTGCACGGGGGAGAGGGTTGCGATGCGGCTAATTGCCGAACTTGTTCTGCCGCCGCCGGCCGACGAGCAGCCCGCTTTCCAGCCGCGCGCATAACGCAAGATAATAATCGGTCAGGAAACCGAGATCGTCGCCGTCGTCGGCGATATTGGCCTTGCGGCGGATCGTCGCCGCCACCGTGGCGACCGCGCTCGGCCGGCCGCCGCGCAGCACGTCTTCCAGCGTCTGCAGCTCGTAGACGCCGTAAAGCGCGAGCGCGGCATCCGAGAAATGTCGTCGCGCGCGATCGGGCGCGGGGCCGATATCGGCGGCGAGCTTGCCGCCCGGCGCGTGGATCACCCATGTCCCCGCGACGAGATCGCCGGCGCGCAGCCGATCGCGGTTGAACAGCGGGAAGAACAGGAAAATCCCGCTCCACGCCAGCGCGAAGAGCGCAAGGAACGCATCCGCCGTGCCCTGCGCGGTCTGCGCGGCGAGGAACGACAGCGGCAGGAACAGCTCGATCTCCCGCAATGCGTTGCGCGCGATCACCGCCCCGGCGGTCAGCCGCGCGCCGTCCCGCGCGACCACGCGCAACCCCATCGCGCGCTTCCCCGGGGTGGCGCCGCGCCCGCTCATCTCGAACAGCACGAACCAGCCGTTGCGCAGCATGAACGCGCCGATCAGCCACAGGATGACGAGCAGTTCGGAGCGGGTGGCGATCGCCGCCCAGCCGATCACCAGCGTCGCGACGACCAATATGACCAGGATCAGCGCGACATCGAGCGCGAAGGCGGCGATCCGCGCGCCGGTTGCGCCGAGTTCGAGCCGTAGGTCGACCCCCTCCGGCGTGATGAAGGTCCGGCGCAGCGCATCCGGCCCGGCGGCGCGCGCGCGCCTAGGTCCGAACGGCCAGCGCACGCCGCCTCCCCAGCCCGTAGAAATAGACCAGCCAGCCGACCAGCATCGCCGCGCCGATCGCCGCGCGCATGCCGTCGGTGCGCACCACCTGACGCCCGATCCCTTCGAGCACCCCGGCCACCGCGAGCATCACCACCGCGCCGATCATCGCGGTCGCCGCGGTCCGCCCGGCGGTGATCGCGGCGTCCATCCGGTCGGCACGGCCGGGGAAGGCGATCGCAGTGCCGATCCGCATCCCCGCCGCGCCCGAGATGATGATCGCGAACAGCTCGGTCGTGCCGTGGATCGACAGCCAGGCGGCAAAGCTCAGCCCGAGCCCCTTGGGGGTGAAGACCGCGAACATCGCCCCGAGCATCAGCCCGTTATAGAGGATCAGCAATATGGTCGGCACCGCCAGCGCAAAGCCCAGCGCGAAGGAAAAGATCGCGATCTGCGCATTATGCCCGAACAGGAAGGCGGCAAAGGTGGCGAGCCCGTCGCTGGCATGCGGATAGAGCGTGGCGCGCAGCGCGGCGATCGAGGCCGAAGGATCGCGCCCGCCCGCCAGCCCCTTGGGGATGACGCCGTAGAACCAGCCGGGATCGCTCCGCACGAGGATATAGGCCGCGATCGCCCCCGCGACGGTGATCAGCGCCATCGCCAGCGTCTCGCGCCACAGCGACGCGACCGCACCGGGCCAGCCGCGCGCGAAAAACCCGCCCAGCTCGCGCGCCGCCGAGGTCGGCACGCCATAGACCTGGAAATAGGCGCGCGCACACAATTGCTCGAGATAGGTGATCAATGCGCGATCGAGCGAGGTCTCGCGTGCCACCGACAGCGACGACAAGGTGGTGCGATAGAGCAGGGGGAGCGCGAGCAGGTCGTCGTCGGAGATCGCGCGCAGCGAGCGTTTCTCGATCCGCGAGACCAATGCCTCCAGCCGCTCCCAATCAGCGGCATGGGCGGCGCGGAAGCGGCTGGCGTTGAGCAGGATCGGTTGATCCTCGACGCGCGCGGTCACAGCAAGTTCCTCCGCTTGAGATCGATATAGCCGTGGACCAGCCGATCGCCGACGCGATCATGCTCGCTTTCGATGACATGCGCGCCGAGATGGCGCAGCCGGGTCAGCACCAGCAGCCGATCGCGCAGCAGCGCCGCCGCGGTGACCGCGCGGGTGACGTCGGCAGGGGTTTCGGGGGCGCGGTCGACGATCGTCTCCAGTTCCTCGTCGCGCAGCACGACGATCAGGATGAGATGCTTCTTCATCAGCCGCGCCACCGCGCGGACGAGGAAATCGGCCGAGGTGAGATCGGTGAATTCGGTGAACAGCACGATCATCGAGCGCCGCGTCAGCCGCGCGGCGAGCGTGGTGAGCGCGAAGGTGTAATTGGTTTCCTCATTGCTGTAGTCGATCGTCGCGGCGAGGTGCTGCAGCTCGGGAAACGCCGCCGCGCCGCCGATGAACCCGCTCGAGATACGCGGGCGCGCATCGAAGGCGGAAAGCGCGATGCGGTCGCCGAGCTTGAGCGCGACCCAGCCGCACAGAAGCGCCCCTATCACCGCACGATCGACCCGCGGCATTCCCGCGACCGGCTCCGACATCTGGCGCCCGGCGTCGATCGCGAAGACGATCTGGCTGTTGCGCTCGCTGTGGAATTCCTTGGCGTGGAGCTTGTGGAAACGCGCCGATTGCTTCCAGTCGATCGCGCGCCGGTCCATCCCGGCGCGAAATTCGACGAGCGCGTGGAAATCGGTGCCGTCGCCGCGATCGGCCTGCGCGACCAGCCCCTGCAGCGCGTGCCGCTGAAACAATTGCGCGCCGCGGTCCTGTATCGCCTGGATATCGGGGAGGATCGCCAGTCGCCGCTCCCCGGCAAGCCGCCGCTGATGCCAGACGAGCCCGAGCGGCCCGGTCCAGCGCAGCCACAGGTCCCGAAACGCCGCCGTCCCACGCCGCACCGGGGTCAGCGTCAGAGCGCCGATCCCTTCGCCCCCGAGCAGCGCGACCCCGATACGTCCGTCATCCTCGATCGCGACGAGCGGATCGGGCGAAAGCGCCCCCTCGACCCGCCGCGGCGGCCGTTGGCCGGCAATGCCGACGATCACCGGCACGTCGAGCGGGGCGCCGATCGCCGCACTGCGCGGCAGCACCAGCTCGGCGGTCGCGCGCGCGGCACCGAGCAGCGCGTCGGCGAGGACCAGCAGCAACAATGCGGGCGGCCACAGCAATGCGAGCTGCCAACGCCCGGGCAGCGCGACGGCGAGCGCCAACGCCAGCGGCGCGCCGGCAACCGCGCCGATCACCGCAAGGCGCGTGGGATAGATCAACGCGGCGCCTCGATCGTCTCGATGATCCCGTTCACCACATCCTCGATCGCGCGCCCGCCGATCTCGGCCGCCGGCGACAGCGTCAGGCGATGACGCAGCAGCGCGGGGGCGAGCGCCTTCACATCGTCGGGGATGACGAAATCGCGCGCGTCGAGCGCGGCGCGCGCCCGCGCGGCTCCGGCGAGCATCGCCCCGGCGCGGGGAGAGGCGCCGCTTTCCAGATCGGCGACGTCGCGCGTCCCGCGCACCAGCGCGACGACATAATCGGTCACCTCGTCGATCAGCCGCACCTGCGCGACCGCCGCGATCGCCGCCGCGATCGTCGCGCTGTCGGCGCAGCGCGTGACGCCCCAGTCGGCGGGCGACATCGCCGCCTGCCGCGCACCGTGGGTCGCGACGATGCGGCGCTCCTCCTCGGCGCTGGGATAATCGACCGCCTGTTTGAACAGGAAGCGATCGAGCTGCGCCTCGGGCAGCGGATAGACGCCCTGCTGCTCGATCGGATTCTGCGTCGCGACCACCATGAAATGCTCGCTCAGCCGCAGGCTCTCGCCGTCGATCGTCACGGTGCGTTCCTGCATCGCCTCGAGCAAGGCGGCCTGCGTCTTGGGCGGGGTGCGGTTGATTTCGTCAGCGAGCAGCAATTCGGTGAAGATCGGGCCGCGCGTCAGCGTGAAGGACGAGGTCTGGAAGTTGAACAGATTGGCGCCGATGATGTCGCCCGGCATCAGATCGGGGGTAAACTGGATGCGGCCGAACTGCAGCCCGATCGCCTCGGCGAAGCTGTGCGCGAGCAACGTCTTGGCGGTGCCCGGCGGGCCTTCGAGCAGGATATGCCCGCCGGCGAACAGCGCGACGAGCATCAGGTCGACGGTCGCTTCCTGCCCGACGACCGCCTTGCCGATTTCGCCGCGGATCGCCCGGCCGAGCGCCTGAACTTCTTCAACCGTCACCGTCTTTCCTCCCACAACCAGTGATTGAGCGCGCGCGCGGCGCCCAAGATATCCTCACGCCGGTCGGCACGTTCCGCCGCCGCGAACAGCTCGGTGAAGCGCGTATCGCCGCCGAGGCCGTCGAGATAGGCGTCGGCCTCGGCATCGCGCAGCCCCGCAGGCACGCCGAACACCGCGCGCGCGCGATCGCGGATCAGCGCGGCATAGCGATATCCCAGCGACGCCTCGCGACCGGCGCGCCGAACCAGCGCGGCGGTATTGTCGATCAGCGCGACCTTGCCGAAGGCGATCGCGCGAGCGCGTGGGCGCGGCGCGCCGAACCGGGTCACCGCCTGCCACCCGGCGAGCGCCAGCGCGACCGCGAGCAGGATCGTCGCGCCGACGAACGGCGGGACGAACATCAGCTTCAACGGGCTGCGGCCGCGCGCGAGATCGTTGGTCACCACGTCGAAGGCGATCCCCGACACGCCGGGCGCGTTGAGGTGATCGAGCAGCGCCAGCGCCGCGCGCGCGTGGGGCAGATCGCGGATCCCGTGGTTCGACAGGAGATCGGGGTCGGCGAGCACGTAGCGCTTCGTGTCGTGGATCCGCCCGAGGACGATATGCCCGCGCTCGTCGGTCAGCAGCGGATCGAGCAGCGGCGTCGCGGCGATCGCCTGCAACGGTCGCGGCGCGGCGACCGCGAGCAGCTTCGGCATGCCCCCCACCGGCACCAGCGGCCGCCCGAACCTCTTGACCCGCCCGACGCGCAGCCGCGTCGCCGGCGCCAGGACGCCTTCGGGCTCGCCGGCGGGCAGCAGCCCGACGATATTGACCCAGCCGGGATTGTCCTGATCGGCCGCCGTCAGCCATTTCGGCAACACGATCAGCGTCGGCAGATTGGTGCGGGCGGCAAGGATCTTGGTCATATCCGCCGCGCCACGCTCGGGGGTGATGACGAGCAGATTGTCGGTATCCCAATCCGCTTCGTCGCGGATGATGCTGGGATAGCGCCCGGTCGCCCGCGCCAGCTCGACCAGCCCGGCATAGCCCGTCGACGCCTTGGACAAAGCGTGCGATCCCGCGGGCGCGCCGCCACTGCCGAGATCGGGCGCGAACGCCCCGAGCAGCAGCGAGCCGACGAAACCGATGACGCCGACCGCGAGCAGCAGCGCGACCGTGACCGGCCGGAAGAGCGCGGGTCTGTCGCGGCCGCTCGCCAGATCGCTCATCCGCGCCACGCCTGATTAAGGGCGAGATCGGCATAAGCCGCCCGCGCGACGCGCCAGTCGTCGCCGCCGACCGGCCGCCCGCCGAACAGACTGCGCTCGACCAGCGCCGCGATCGATGCGAACAATCCGCGCACCGCCGGCGGCAGGGCCTCGGCGCGGGCGAGCTCGCGACTGGTCAGCGCCGGACGGACGAGCTGCGGTCGCCGTCGCGCGATATCCTCGACCGACCGGAACAGCAAGTGGTGGACCGCTTCGGCGTAATGCCCTTCGGCGGCGAGCGCATCGGCTTCCTCCAGCCAGGCGCGCGCCGGGCCGGCCTCGGGCGCCCATATCTCCTCGGCCGCCGTGGCCTCGACCTTCCGCCGCCGCCGCGGCCGTCGCGGCAGCCGCCATTCGCCGCCGCGCGCGCGATCGACGATCATCCACACCAGCCCGGCGGCGAGCAGCACGATCAGCGTCCACAGCAGGATCCGCGCATAAGGCGCGTCGGGCATCAGGCTGGAGATCCAGCGCAGGAAACGCCCCACCGGCGCCAGCGCGTCGCCGATCCACTCCGCCAGCTTGCGCAGCCAGGCGGGCGGCTCGGGCGGCTTGGGCGGGCGCGTGAAGTCGAACTGGATCGACGCATCGGCGCGCATCGCCTGATGCGCCGCCACGAGCGGATCGGCCGCCGCCGCTGGTTGAACCTGTCCCCCGATAACGCCCTCCCCGAGCGAGGATCGCACGGTTGCCCCGGAGCTTAGCGAAGCGCGGACATCGCGCAACCGGCTGGTAAAAAATGTTTACAATCAATTCGCTGGACAGCGCCCCGCATCGGGCGCAGGTTCGCCGCAGCTTAACCTTGGGGGCAGGGCGCATGGCGACACAGGCTTTCGGTGAAGAACAACGCGCGCTGTCGGTCGGCAAGGCGTTCTCGCGCGGGTTCGACGCGATCCGCGCTTATCCGCTGCAGACGTTGGGGCCGATCTTCGTGCTGACGGTGGTTCCGGGGCTGCTGTTCCAGACTTTGGGGGTCAACGCGCTGATGGCTGCCGCGGCGCGGGGGACCGCGCCGCCCCCGGTGGGGCTGATCATCATCGGCGGGATTCTGCTTTCGCTGCTGTGGGGGACCGCGCTCGGTGCGGTGATCCAGGCAACGCTCGCTTATGCCGAAGGGCGCAAGCCCGAGCTGGGCGAGATGCTTCGCGCGGCTGTCGCACGGTGCGTGCCGCTGGTGATCGTCTATCTGCTTTACACGCTTGCGATCATGGTCGGTTTTTTGCTGTTCATCGTTCCCGGCATCTTCATTGCGACGATGTGGTCGATGGCCATGGTCGCCGTGGTGGCGGAGCGGCCGGGGGTGTTCGGCGCGTTCGGACGCAGCGCGAGGCTGACCAAGGGCGCACGCTGGAAGATACTAGGCGTCTTCGTGGCAATGTTTGTCATCTACATCATCGTCTTAAGTTTTGCGGGGCTGACGGGCGCAGCCTCGACCATGTCGCTCGCCTCGCTTCAGGCCGCCCCGCAGGCGAGCGTTGGCATCGGACAAATCATCATCGCGCTGATCAACGCGCTGTTGACGACCTGGATGGCGGCGATGTTCACCTCGCTGTTCATCGAATTGCGCGAGTGGAAGGAAGGGCCGGATACCAGCCGGCTGAGCGATATCTTCGCCTGATCGTCTCGGCGTCAGCGGCGGCGGGATTTCCGCTGTGTCGCTGGGCGCAACAACAAGGCGGCCGCCAGCGCCTCGATCGCCAGCGCGCCGATCCAGCTGGTGATCGCGCGCGCCTGTTCGCCGCCCGAGGGAAGCAGCAGAAACGATAAGGCGAGCAGCGCGAAGCCGGCGCAGCGCAGCGCGCGGCGGCGCGTTGCGGTCCAGCGCCGCCCGAGCCACTGATCGGCCTGACGCGGGGTCGCCAGCGCGATCGCGAGCAACGCGGCGAAGGAGGCGAGCAGCGCGGGCGTCATGCGGTGGCGCGCCGGCCGCCGGCGCGGCGCGCGGCGAAGACGAAGCCGGCGGCCAGCGCCAGCGCGATCAGCGCCACCGTCAAATGCAACCGATCGAGCCGCATCGATCGGGTGATCAGGTCGGTCAGCGGGATCGCCGCGCAGGCGGCGGCGGTAACGGTGAGGATCTCGCGCCACGCGCGCCGCGCCGGGCGAAGCGCGGCATAGATCAATATCGCCCCCCACAGCCAGAACATCACCCGCACTTCCGTCGCCGCACGCTGCGCCAGATCGATCGGCAACAGGCGGTTGGCGAGGAAGAAAGCGGCGAAAGCGAGCGGCGTTCCCGCGACGATCGCGATGTTGAGCCGCTCGACGATCGCAAAGCCCAGCCCCTGCCGCTGCGCCCGGCGTTTCTCGGTCCATAGCACCAGCCCGGCGCCGATCAGCGCGGTCAGCATCAGGCCGCACACGAAATAGAGCCAGCGCGTCAGCGTCTCGCCGAAGCGTGCGGTGTGCAGCGCGTAGAGGAAGTTGAAGGTGCGCAGCGCGGGGCGTCTTTCGACATGCGCGGCGATCGGGCGGCCGGTGGTGCCGTCGAAGCTGATCACCTGACGCTGAATGCCGATGCGCTGGTCCTCGCCGCTCGTCACCGACACCACAGCCGCCGCGTCGCCGGGGTTGAGGATGGCGATCTGCGCGATATCGCTGCCGAAAAACCGCTTCGCCTTGCCGAGCATCGGCGCGATCGGCGCCAGCGGGGCGGGGACGTGTCGCGCCGGGCGATCGACCGCGGCGGGATAAAGATCCTTCCACACCGCCGCCATATCGCCGCGATAGAGCGACGAGGCGCCCCACGGCATGATGAGATTGGCCAGCGTCAGCGCGCCGGTGAAGGCAATCATCAGATGAAACGGCAGCGCGGTGACCGCGAGTACATTATGCGCGTCGAGCCAGCTTCGTTGGCCCTTGCCGGCACGGAAGGTGAAGAAGTCGACGAAGAAGCGGCGATGCGCGACGATTCCGGTGATCAGCGCGAGCAGCATCGCGACCGCCGCCGCGCCGGCCAGCACCCGGCCCCAGGGGAAGGGGAGTTCGAGCTCGAAATGCAGCCGATAGAAGAAATCGCCGCCCAGCGTATCGCGCACCGTCGCCGGATCGCCGGTTTTGGGGTCGAGCCATTTCTGCGCGAAATCGCCGCCGGGCGCGGTCCACACGGCATAGCTGGTCGCCGATCGCCGGTCGGCGGGCTGGATATACCACGCGGGCGATGTCGCGGCATGCTTGCCCAGCCAGTGCACCGCCGCGCTGCCCGCGGTGACGCTGGCGGCCGCGCAGCATCGCGCCTCGGGCCGCATCCAATTGCCGATCTCGCTGCGGAAGACGCTGAGCGTCCCGGCCAAAGCGATGACGAACAGCAGCCAGCCGACGATCAGCCCCGCCCAATCGTGGAGCCAGGTCATCGCGTTCCGGAAGCCGGGCTTCACGGCCGCCACCCCGCGGCGAACGCGAGCCCCGCGAGCAGCGAAGCGGCGATCGCCAGCCCGATCCACGCCCGGAGCGCGGTGCGCGCGTAAAAGCACGCCATCATCACGATCGGCAGCCCGAGCAGCGCGATCATCGTCGCGACGATGCTCGCTTCCTCACGCGACAAGGGCAGCGTCCAGGCGACCGCGACTGCCAGCAGCACCGATACGCCATAGCCCCCCGCGACCGCCGCGACGCTGCGCGACAACACCGCAAGACGATAACGCGCGGAGATCGGGCGGGCATTTCTCACCAGCGGAACCCGATCGTTCCCTGCACGGTGCGGCGCTGCCCGTACCAGCACCAGCCGACCGAGCTGAGGTAGCAGCTGGTGAGATATTTGCGGTCGAAGATATTGGCCGCGTTGAGGCCGATCTCCAGCCCCTTGAGGCTCGGGTTGGCGCGGCCGAGATCGTAGCGCAGGAGCGCGTCGAACAATGTGTAGGACGGGGTGTGGCTGTCGCTGCCGGCGTAAACCTTGTCGACCCAGCGCAACCCGCCGCCCAGCTTCAGTCCCGCCAGCGGCCCGGCCTCGGGTGCCCAGTCGAGGTTGAAGGCGGCGTTGCCCCGGCCGACCCCGATCAGCCCCTTGCCGATATTGGCGGGATCGGCATCCGCCACCGTCTTGACGATCTGGTGGCTGAACGCGGCGCGGGCGGTGAAGCCGTGCGGCAGCGGCACGGTCGCTTCGGCCTCGACGCCTTGCGAGCGCACTTTGCCCGATTGGGTCGAATAGACGCTGTTGGGCACGGCGGTGAGCAAATTGGTCTGCTCGATGCGGAACCACGCGGCGGTAAGCAGGATCGCGGTGCCCGGCGGCTGGTATTTCACCCCCGCCTCGATCTGTCGCCCGAGCGACGGGCTGGCGCCGGTCGTGGTGCCGTCGCCGCGCAGGACCTGGCCGAGCTGCGGCTGGAACGAGGTCGAGTAACTGACATAGGGTGCGATGCCGATCGACGTCATATACAGCGCGCCCGCGCGCCAGGTGAATTTTCGGTCGCGCTGGGAGGCGCCATTTTCGGTCTCGGCCCAGTCATGCCGCCCGCTCAGCGTGACGCGCAGCCCGCCCCAGCTGATCTGATCCTGCGCATAGAGCCCGGTCTGGCGAAGCTTCGCGTCATATGATCCCGGGGTGCCGATCGCGCCGGGGGTGAGCGGCACGGGCGTGGTCCCGTAAACCGGGTGGAAGGCGTTGATCGGGGTGACCGCAATGCCGTTCACGGTATCGCCGAACGCCGCGATCTCGGTCGAATGCGCGACCTGCCGATCGACGCCGATCATCACCTGATGCGTAAGCGGCCCGGTGCGGAACCGCCCGCTCAGCTGATTGTCGAACGTCCAGTTGTTGAGCTTTTCGTCGGTGGCATAAGCCGCGCGGCCGAAGGTGGTGAGCGTCGCGTCGGTCGCGACGCCGGTCTGATAGATCGCGCCGAGATCGGTCGAGGCATATTGGTAGCGGCCGCTCGAGCGGAACGCCCAATCCTCGCCGAACCGGTGGGTCAAGATATAGGTCAGCGCGGCCTGTTCGCGGCGGAAGAAATCGCCCGGCTCGCCGTCGGCGAATTGCGTGGCGATCTTGCCGTTGGGGTTCGCGAAGAGCGTGCCGAGCGCGGGGGCGCTGCCGTAATTGCCGTTCTGCGGATCATGCGAATAGGCCGCCAGCACGGTAAGGCTGGTATCGCTTCCCGCACCGATCGTGACCGCGCCGCTCACCGTCGCGCGGCGGCGCTTGCCGAAGCTCTGCTGCGTATCGGCGCCGTTGACCGCGCCATAGAGCCGCCACAGCACGTTCCGATCGATCCGCCCGCCGATATCGGCATCGACGTTATAGAGGTTATAGGTGCCGTAGGTTCCTGAGACCGCGCCGTAAAACTGTTGATCGAGCGGCAATTTGCTGGAGATCGCCACCAGCCCGCCGGGGCTAGACTGGCCGTAAAGCACCGAGGCCGGCCCCTTGACCACCTCGATCCGGTCGATCCGCGATACGTCGACCTGCGGATTGGCATAGCCGGTCGGGCTGTCGAATACCCTGAGCCCGTCGAGATAGCGCGGCGCATCGAAGCCGCGCAGCTTGAACTGATCGTAGATCTCGGCATTGGCGCCGCGCGATTCGGGAGTGACCCCGGCGACATAGCGCAGCGCCTGATTGAGATTGGCGAGCCCGAGCTGGCTGATATCCGCGCTGCTCACGACGCTGATCGACTGCGGCGTCTCGACGATCGGGGTATCCGATTTGGTGCCCGAGGATGCCTGCCCGACGACACGCTCCCCACGCACCACCACTTCGTCGGCATTGTCGGCGGGGGCGGCATCGTCGGTGGCGAGCGGCGCCGCGATCGCGGCTGTGCTCGCGGTCGACGCCAGCAATATCGCGCCTACGAACAGGGAGTTGCGGGGTCGCGCACGCATCGGAACCTCATCAGCAAGGGAAGTGCTGTGCGCCCTTAAGCTAATGAGAGTGATTCGCAATCTTATTTTTGCGATTTCGTCATTTCGATGAAACGGTAAGCGGGATCACCTCTCCCCGTTCGCCCTGAGCTTGTCGAAGGGCGTCTTGCCGTTTGCGAGTTGGGGCCGCCCTTCGACAGGCTCAGGGCGAACGGGGAATGCTCTGAATCTTCCTCGCCACCCGCCGCGCAACAGCGGCTGCGCAGCAGAGGAGGAGCGCCCTGGTGGACAGACAGGCGACAAGCGCCTATCGGGCCGCCGGCGCGCGCCTCTTTCGGGTTTCCGGCCGTCGCGCCTTTTCATCCGAGCCCGCAGAAATGGAGATACCCGATGGCGTGGCTCGTCCTCGGCATTGCCGTGATCACCGAAATCATCTGGGCGCTCAGCCTCAAATGGGCGGCGACCCAGGCCAGCTGGCTCGCCTCGTCGGTGCCGATCGCGCTGAGCTTCGTCAACATGGGGCTGCTCGCGCTTGCGATGCGCGGGCTGCCGGCGGGAACGGCCTATGCGGTCTGGACCGGGTTGGGCGCGGTCGGCGTCACGATCTTCGGCGTGATGTTGTTCGGCGAAAAGCTCAATCCGGTGCAGGCCGGGTTTATCGGGCTGATCATCGTCGGCGTTGTCGGCACCAAATTCTTCGCCACCGCCTGAGCCGGATCCGGCAAAATTTAGCTTCTGTCCCCGTCATGCCGGGTCAAGCCCGGCATGACGGCGAAGGGCCCAAGCCGGCGACTATTTCGCGGCCTCCGGCGACGCGCGATAGCGATCGAACCAGGCGATGATCGCGGCGGCCTTGGACGCGCTCTGCGAGGGGCGGGCGGTGAAGCCGCCGTGGCTCGCGCCCGGCACCTTGACCAGCGCGGTTGGCACGCCGCGGATCTGCAGCGCGGCATAATATTGCTCGCTCTCACTTACCGGGGTGCGATAATCCTCGCTGCCGACCACCACCAGCGTCGGCGTCTTGACGTTGCCGACAAGGCTGAGCGGCGAGCGGTTCCAATAGCTCATCGGATCCTCCCACGGCTTCTTGGTGAACCAATAACGTGAGGTGAAGACGGTATTGTCCATCGTCAGCGCCTCGCTCGCCCAGTTGATCACCGGCTTCTGCGTCGCCGCCGCCTTGAAGCGATCGGTCTTGCCGACGATCCACGCAGTGAGCACGCCGCCGCCCGACCCGCCGGTGACGAACAGATTGTTGGGATCGGCGGTGCCGTCGGCGATCGCGGCGTCGACCGACGCGATCAGATCGTCATAATCCTGGCTGGGATAATTCTTGTCGATCAGATTGGCGAATTCGGCGCCGTAAGAGGTCGATCCGCGCGGGTTGGTCCACAGCACCGCATAGCCGGCGGCGGCGTAAAGCTGGACGTCGCTGGCGAAGCTCGGGCCATAAGCGCTGTTCGGGCCGCCGTGGATTTCGAGGATCAGCGGCACTTTCTGCCCCGGCTGGCGACCCGGCGGGGTGGCGAGCCAGGCGTCGATCGCGCGCCCGTCCGGCGCGGTGACCGCGATCTTGCGCACCGGGGCGAGCGCCTTCGCCTCGAGCAGGTTGGCGTTGAGGTTGGTCAGCCGCCGCGCCTTGCCGCCGGACGACACCCAGACGTCCGCTGGGGCACTGGCGTCGCCGCCGGTATAGGCCACCACGCCGCCGCGCGAGACCGAAAAGCTGCCCCCGGTATAGGGACGATCGATCCCGCCGCCGGCGATATTGTCGACGATCGGCGACAGATGCCCGTCGAGCGAGATCCGCGCGAGCTTGCGTTTCCCGTGATCGTCGTAGCTGGCGTAGAGGCTCTTGCCGTCGCCCGCCCATTGCGCATCCTCGATCGAGCGGTCGAGCGAGGCGGTCAGCGAGCGCGGCGCGTCGGCCGCGCGGCCGCCGACATAGAGCTGGTTATTTTCATAGCTGCGCCGATGATCGTCGAACCCGATCCACGCGATGCGCGCGCCGTCGGGGGAGAAGAGCGGCGCTTCGTCCGGCCCGTCGCGGGTGGTAAGGGTGCGCAGCTCCCCGCTCGCGACATCGACCGCGAAGACGTCGCTGTTCATCACCTGCCGCTCGGCATCGGGGCCGCGGATCGCCGAGAACAGGATCGTGCGGCCGTCCTGGCTCCACGACAGCGGGCCATTGTCGTCGAACTTGCCGAACGTGAGCTGGCGCGCGCCGCCGCCGTCGGCCGAAACGACGAAGAGATGATCGTTGCCGGGCTTGATATAGCCGCCGCCGTCGGCGCGATAATTGACGCGATCGATCACCTCGAGCGGCTCGGCCCATTTCGCGCCCTCGGGCTTGGCGGGCGGCTTGCCGAGCCGCATCGGCTCGCCCGCCACCGTCGCGATATAGGCGAGCCGCCGGCCGTCGGGCGACCAGGCGAGCGCATTGGGATCGTTGGGCAACGTGGTCACCCGCGTCGCCCCCTCGCTGCCGAGCCAGCGAACGAACAATTGCGGGTGCGCGCCGTCCGACGCGACATAAGCGATACGCGTGCCGTCGGGCGACCAGCGCGGGTTGGAGCCGCTCGCGGCGAATGGCGTCTGGCGGCCGCTGGCGACGTCGATCAGCCACAAGGAGGATTGCATCCGGTCGCTCATCACGTCGCCCGAGCGGCGGACATAGACGATCGTCCGCCCGTCCGGGCTGATCTGCGGATCGGCGGCGATCGAAAGCTGGAACAGGTCGCTTCCGGTGAAGGCGCGGGTGGGGCCATCCGCCGCGGCGGTGGCCGCCGGGGTTTCCGCCAGCGCGGGCGCGGCGGTGGTGACAAGAAGAAGAGCAGCGAGCAGGCGCATCACAATCCCCGGTTATGGTTTTGATGGCGAGAGAAATGCGGCGCGGCATCGCCGCTGGCAAGCGCGATATTGGCGCCGGATCGCTCTCGCCGGGATGTCGGAATAATTCTTACGCCGCCGGGCGCGAGGGCGTTCTAAAATATCGTTAGAGCTTTGGGTGCACTGCGATTTTCATCGATTGCCGATCGCGCTCAATGCGCGGAGCGCTCGTAAATTGCGCCGTCCTTCATGACGAAGCGGACCTTGCGTAACGCGCCGACCGACGCGAGCGGGTTCCCCTCGACCGCGATCAGATCGGCCAGCATGCCCGGCTTCACCGCGCCGATCCGATCCGCCATGCCGAACATCGCCGCATTGCCCGAGGTCGCCGCGATCGCGACTTGCGCCGGCGACATGCCCGCGGCCACCATCGCTTCGGCCTCGCGTGCATTGTCGCCATGCGCGAAGACGCCGACGTCCCCGCCGAGGCAGATCGCCACGCCCGCCTTCATCGCCGCGGCGAAGGCGCGGCGCGATTCCGCGACACCGGCGGGTGCCGGGTCGCCGCCATTCCACCCCTGATAGCGCGCGATCGCCTCCGATGCGGAAAGCGTCGGGCAGAGACCGGTCCCGCGCGCCTTCATCAACGCGAAAATCTCGGCATTTCCCTCGCCGCCGTGCTCGATCGTATCGACCCCCGCCAGAATCGCGCGGCGCATCCCTTCGGCGGTATGCGCATGTGCGGCGACCTTGCGCCCGGCGCTGTGCGCCGCCTCGACCGCGGCGGCCATTTCGGATTGCAGATAGGTGGGGCGGCTCGGCTCCCCGGTGCCCCAGCGATAATCGGCATAGAGCTTGACCACATCGGCGCCCGCCGCGATTTGCCGCCGGACCGCAGTGACCAGATCGGGCCCGTCGGCCTGCTCGGCGCCGAGCGGGGTCGCCACGCCCGGCTCGAACCCGCGCGGCCCGTAGGAGCCAGTGGCGACGAGCGCGCGGCTGGCGATCAGCATCCGCGGCCCGGGAACGATATCCTGCTCGATCGCCTGCTTGAGCCCAGCATCGGCATAGCCGGCGCCTTCGGTGCCGAGATCGCGGACGGTGGTGAACCCGGCCATGAGCGTGCGCCGCGCCGCGACGGTGGCGCGCACCGTGCGCAGCGCGATCGCCTCGTGCAGCACCTGCTGATCCCACGGCGTTTCGTTATAGGGGTGCAGGAAAAGGTGCGAATGCCCCTCGATCATCCCCGGCATCAGCGTCGTGCCGGGCAGATCGATGATCCTGGCGTCGGCAGGCGGCGAAACCGTCGCGCCGACCGCCTCGATCCGGTTGCCGCGCACCAGCACCGCCCATCCGCGATGGAGCACGGTCGTCGCGCCGTCGAAAATCGCGTCGGGCTTCAACAGATAGACCCCGCGGTCCGATTCCTGCGCCGTTGCGGCGTGGATCGGGGCGAGCGTGAAAACCAGCATCGCCGCGATCAACCGCACGATCGCGCTCGTTACGAATGCGGCCCCGCGCGCGCTGTCGGCGATTACCCTGTTCAAATCCCCAGCCCCCATTGTCGATCTAGCCATCCCTCTCGCGACGACCATCAGATCAGGAAACCGGCCGGGTGTACAGGCGGGCGCGCCGGTCGATTATCCGTGCATCAGGGAGCAGAAAAGCTCGGCGTGGCGGCTTCCTTCGCGCCAGAACACGGGCGGACGGCCGAAGGGGGCAGGGGTCTCGACGGTCGATCCGCCGGCATGTCGATCGCCGGACCAGAGGTGTACCCACGTCGCGCCGGCGGGCAGATAGACCGCGCGGCTGTCCACACCCGCCTCGATCACCGGGGCGACGATCAGATCGCGGCCATAGCCATATTGCGTCTCGATGCCCCAGCAATCGGCGTCATCCTCCCAGTCGAGGAACAGCGGGCGTTGCAACGGCAGCCCGGTCGCGACCGCCTCCTCGCACAAGGCGGCGACATAGGGCGCCAACCGTGCATGGACCCTGGTCATCGCGGCGAAATGGGCGAGGACTTCAGGATCGCCGTCGATCTGCAGATTGTCGTCCGGCCTATTCCCCTCGTGGCTGCGCATGACCGGCGAGAAGGCGCAGAGTTCGCTCCATCGCATCAGCAGTTCGGGGGTGCGGACGTTGCCATACAGGCTGGTGTATCCGCCGAGATCGCTATGGTGGTACGCGTTCCCCACCATACCGGCAGAAAGCGCGGCGCGAATGACTGTGCCGATCCCGTCATGGCGGGAGAAGTCGACGCTCTGGTCGCCAGCCCAGAGCAACGGGCAGTAACGGCCGACATCGGTGTAGCCGGCGCGCATGAAGAACAATGCCTCGCCGGTCTTTCCGCGCGAGGCGATCGCGCGCGCGTTGACCTCGGCCCAGATCGTCGGCCAGGCATTATGCGCGAGCATGCCGTCGGTGCCGTCGTGGAGGCGGATGTCGGTGGGGAGATATTCCCCGAAATCGGCCATCCAGCCCGACAGGCCGATATCGAGCATCTCGCGCCCGATCACGCGCTCGGCGAACCAGTTCGCCGCGGCGGGATTGGTGAAATCGACGATGCCGCAATCAAATTCGCCGAAATCGACGATATAGGGCTCGTCGGCATCGAGCCGGCGCGCGAGCAACCCGGCATCGACCGCCTCGACATAGAGATCGCCGTCCACCGCGAGATACGGATTGACATAGCCGAGAAAGCGGATGCCGCGCGCGTTCAGCGCCGCGATGCGCTCGCGCAATGCCGGATAACGCGCGTCATTGGCTTTCCAGTCCCAGAACAGGCGCTTGCCGAAGCTCGTCTCGCGCAGCCCGACCCAATCCTCGCACCATAATCCGGTCACCACCGCGCCGGCGGCGATGATCGCTTCCATCCGCGCGAAGCTTTCCATGCCTTGCTTGAGCCCGAGGATCGCGCCCTCATAAGCCCAGGCGGGCAGCGGCGGCTGGCGGCCGAACCTCGTCGACAGGATCCCGGCCAGCTCGGCGAAGCGATCCGCCGCGAGCAGCTCGATCCGCGCAGGGATCTCCCATGCCTCGATCTCGTGGAACGCCGGATCGCGGAAATCGAAACAGGCATAGGCGGTGGTATCGAGGTGGAGCGCATAATGCCGCGAGGAGACATAGGTCGGCTGCGGATAATTGGTGTTCCAATAATCGCCGCCCGAGCGCCCGTCGCGGTCGCACTGGAAGGTCAGCAGAGTCGATTTGTCGCGACCGACGCCCGGCTCCGAGGTCCATAGCGGGAAGCGCCGGCCCGCGAGGTCGAAATAGGACAATTGCTCGCCGCCGCCCCACAGGCGTTCGCCGGGCTGCGCGACGCAGCGCAGCCACAATCGGTTGAGGCGATCGGCCAGCGCGGTGAGGGCAAGCGCGCCGCCCTCCACGGTGATCGCGAGCAGCGGATCGCCGCCCGGCGTCGCCGCCAGCGCGACCGTCGCCCCGTCGATCAGCGCATGGCGCAGCGGAATGCGCGCATCGAGCCGGTCGGACAGGAAATAATTGCCGCGATACATGTCGACGTCGGCGCGGCCCTCGCCGACGAAGACCGCGGGATCGTCCGGCCGGTGGCGCAGCACGAGCGCCGCGCCGATCGACAGATCGAAGCCACCGTCGACGGCGCGCAGGCGCAGGTCGCTCGCGCCGCTGGCAAGCGCGCCGGCGACGGTGGTGCCGCCGACCGGCGGTCGCGAACTATCCTCGGCCATCGCTTCCTTTCCCCGGCGCGCCTTGTCAGTCCAGCGTCAACGGCGCGTGCTGCAGCCGCGGCAGGACGTGGCGCGCGAAAAGATCCGCCTCGGCGATATGCGGATAGCCCGAGAGAATGAAGGCCTCGATCCCCATGTCCTGATACATGCGCAATTTGGCGAGCACCTGATCGGCATCGCCGACGATCGCCGCGCCGCAGCCGGAGCGCGCGCGCCCGACCCCGGTCCAGAGGTTCTCCTCGGCATAGCCGTCGTCGGTCGCGCCCTCGCGCAGCGCGGTCTGCGCGGCGACCCCGGTCGAGGCGGTATCGAGCGACTTGTTGCGGATCGCCTCGCCGCTCGCCGCATCGAGCTTGGAGAGCAGCCGGTCGGCGGCGCTCCGCGCCTCCGCCTCGGTCTCGCGCACCACGACATGTGCGCGATAGCCGAAGCACAAGGTGCGCCCGTGCTTCGCCGCGCGCGCGCGCATGTCCTCCATGATCCCGCGCACGACTTCCTTCTTGTCGGGCCACATCAGATAGACGTCGCAGCCCTGCGCCGCGGCCTCGCGCGCGTCTTCGGAAAGCCCGCCGAAATAGAGCGGCGGGCATTTGCCCGACACGGTCCTGACCCCGGGGGGATCGAGCTTGAGCTGCCAGAATTCGCCCTGATGATCGAGCGGCTCGCCGTTGAGCAAGGTCTTCAGGATCCGCATCGCCTCGAGCGTGCGCGCGTAACGCGGCGCCGATGCCAGTTTCTCGCCGGGCAGATCGGAGGAGATGATGTTGACGGTGAGCCGCCCGCCGAGGATGCGATCGATCGTCGCGATCTGCCGCGCGAGCTGCGGCGGCCAGCTCTCGCCGATGCGGACCGCCATCAGCAGGCGGAGGCGACGGAGCATCGGCGCGATCGCGGCGGCGAAGGCGGTGGTGTCGATGCCGAGCGCATAGCCCGAGGGGAGCAGGATATTGTCGAATCCGCCGGTCTCCGCCTGGAGGACGATATCGCGACAATGCTCCCAGCTCGATCGCAGCATCGCATCGGGCGTGCCGAGAAATTCATAATCATCGTCGCAGAGTGCGGAGAACCAACTGACTTCGCACTGGCCGTTCGTCATGGCAGTCTCTCTCCAAGGCTCGCCTCGAGGACGGCGTACCATTGGGCGCGGGTCCAGCGGGGCGTATAGGCGTCCGGCAGCTTTGCGATCCGGGACGGATTCTGGGTGCCGGCGATCGGGATGATCCCGGCGGGATGCGCCATGATCCAGCTATAGGCGGCAGCGGCGCGATCGACCGCGGCCTCCTCGGCCTTGGCGTCGAGCAGCGCGGCGACCGCGCGGGCGCGATCGTCCTGCGGCGCGGCGATCCGCCCGCCCCCGAGCGGGGACCAGGCGAGCACGCTCATCCGCTCGGTCATCGCCTGATCGAGCAGCCCGTTGAATAAAGGCGCGGTGGCGAGCGGGGAGAATTCCGGCTGGTGGCTGGCGAGCGGGACGGGGAGGAAGGCGGCCAGCGCCGCGGCCTGCGCCGGCGTGTGATTGGAGACGCCGACCGCAACGATCTTGCCGGCTTGCCGCGCGTCGTCGAGCGCGCGCGCCACCTCTTGCGGATGCGCGAGCAGATCGGGGCGGTGGATCTGATAAAGGTCGATCCGCTCGCACCCGAGCCGCGCGAGCGACGCATCGATCGCCTGCGCAAGATAGGCGCGGCTCGAATCATACGGCACGCCGAGCCGGATGCCACCCTTGCTGGCGAGGATCATGCGGTCGCGCAGTGCCGGGGCCTCGCGGAGCACCTTGCCGAGCAATTCCTCGGCCGCGCCAAACGGCTGGCCATTATCGGGGCCGTAGATGTCCGCGGTATCGAGCAACGTGATGCCGGCGCCCAGCGCCGCCTCGACCCGCGCCCGGGCGAGCGCGACGTCATCCCCGGCGAACCGCCACATTCCCCACGCCAGCGTGCTGACGGTGATGCCCGATTGACCGAGCGACGCAAAGCGATCTGGCGTTTTGAGATAGGACACCGTTGTCTTATCGCAGCGATCTGGTCTAAAGAAAAGCCGGAAAAGATATCCGCGGCGCCGGTCCATCCCGGCCGAATCCGGTCGAACGACAGCTAAGTCGCTGTTAGATAGAGCGTTTCACGCGCCGAAATTGGGGAAGGGGAGAGTTCTGTATGTCCAAGCATCGCCTTTTGAGCGCCGGCCTGATGGCGAGCTGCGCGTTCATCGCGCTCGCCGCTCCAGCCTATGCCCAGGTCGAAACCGCGCCCGCGCCTGCCGAGCTGGCGGCAAATTCTGGTGATATCGTTGTCACCGCGCAGAAGCGCAGCGAACGGTTGCAGGACGTGCCGCTCGCGGTCTCGGTCGTCGGCGGGGCGATGCTGGAAAGCACCGGCAAGCCGAGCATCGAAAGCGCGGCGACGCTCGTTCCGGCGCTGAACTTCCAGAAATCGGGGACGACGCTCAATCAGTCGCTGTTCCTGCGCGGAGTCGGCACCACTACCTTCTCGATCGCCGGCGAACCGTCCGTATCGGCCGTGGTGGATGGGGTCGTCTATGCGCGCTCCGGCGAGGCGTTCGGCGATCTGGTCGATATCGAGCGGCTCGAGGTGCTGCGCGGCCCGCAGGGGACGTTGTTCGGCAAGAACGCCTCGGCGGGGGTGATCAACGTCGTGACCGTCCAGCCCAAGCCGGGTTTCGGCGGCTATGTCGAGGGCCAGTGGTTTTCCAACGGCAATGAGGCGCGCGTCCGCGGCGCGCTCAACGTGCCGCTCAGCGATACATTGCTGACCCGCGTCACCGGCTTCTACGGCCATTATGACGGCAATATCCGCAACCTTGCGACGGGCGGGCGCGTCAACGGCTATGAACATTACGGTTTCCGCGGCCAGGTCAAATGGATGCCGAGCGCATCGACCACGATTTCGCTGATCGCGGATTATCACCGCAACGACGACAATTGCTGCGCCGAGCTGATCGGCACCGGCCCGCTCAACGCCGCGGGCGCAGCGATCTCCAGCCCGGCCTTTGCGGTATTGCCGACGCCACGCGGCGACCGGACACGCGCGGTCAACCAGAATTACGTCACCCGCACCCGCGAAACCGGGTGGGGCGTCTCGGCACAGATCGATACCGAGCTCGGCACGCAGACGGTGACCAGCATCACCGCCTATCGCAATTACAAGAACACCGAGATCCGCGACGGCGATTTCCTGCCCGCGGCCTATGTCGGCTTCCCGCAGCTGCAGGATTTCGGGCCGCAGACCAGCAACACCTTCAGCCAGGAATTGCGGCTGACCTCGCCGTCGAAGCAATTCCTCTCCTATGTCATCGGGCTCTATTATTCGCGCGCGGAGTCCGAACGGATCTTCTCGCGCTCGGTCGTTTCATGCGGCACGGCGGCGCCGGCGACGCTGATCCCGTGCGGCACGCCCGGCGCGCCGGCAACGACCACGCCTTATGGCATCGCCGATTTCGGGTCGGTGTTCAAAAATATCGCGGCGTTCGGGCAAGCGACGGCGAATTTCACCAGCCGCTTCCGCTTCATCGGCGGGCTGCGCTGGACGGGCGACCAGCTCGATGTGTTCCACAGCCGCACCACCACGCTCGCCGGCCCCGGCATCCAGCCGAGCTTCCCGACGACGCCGACCGGCACCGGCGCCCCCGCGACGATCTTCACCGGCAAGGCGACCAATACCAATGTGTCGGGCAAGGCGACGCTGCAATATGATCTCTCGCCGGAGGTCGTCGCCTATGGCGGCTATACCCGCGGCTATAAGGGGCCGGCGTTCAACGTTTTCTATAATCTCACCGCGACCGGCACCAATGTCATTGCACCCGAAACCTCGAACAGCTACGAGATCGGGCTGAAGAGCAATCTTCTGGGTGGCGCGCTGGTGCTCAACCTCGCGGCCTTCTACGCTAAATATTACAATTTCCAGGCCAATAACCCCGATCTCGTCGCGGGGGTGGTGGTCACCCGCTTCACCAATGCTGGCGAAGTTTCAACCCGCGGCATCGAGGCGGATCTGATATTGCGCCCGGCGACCGATCTCTCGATCTCGGGCGGGCTGGCTTATACCGACGCCAAGGTCGACCAGTTCTTCCGCGCACCCGGCGCGCCGGTCAGCGCGGTGATTCCGGCGGGCACCTCGCTGCCGTTCGCGCCCAAGTGGAAGGGCTCGCTCAGCGCCGATTATCGCTGGCGGACCGGCGGGCCGGTCGATCTCTTCCTTGGCGCGCAGGGAAGCTATCAGTCGAAGCAGCTCGCGCTCTTCTCGCCCGATGCGGTGCAGCGCCAGTTGGGGACGATCCACGGCTATGCCCTGGTCAATCTCTCGGCGGGGGTAGGGGATCGCGACGATCGCTATCGGCTGACCTTCCAGGTCCGCAACCTGTTCGACCAGAGCTTCGCCGCGGCGATCCAGAATGGCGGCCCCTCGGGGTCGTATCGCTATCAGATCCCGCGCGATGCCGATCGCTATTACGGGGTTACCGCTCGCGTGAACTTCTGATCGCTTCGCGATGTATCATATTGGCCCTTCCCGCGCACCTGCGGGGAGGGCCGTTTCATCGGGCGACGATCAATGCCCGGCAAAAACCGGGCGGGCCGCATCCGGCTCGGCGAGTTCGAGCTTCGGCACCAGAAGCTGGATGAGCAGCAGCCCGACGAGATAGGACCCTGCGCAAACATAGAGCAGCGGCGCATAGCCATAGCCGCGTTCGAGCGAGAAGCCGGCGGCCTCGATCATCGCCATGCCCGAAAGATTGCCGGCGAAGGCGCCGATGCCGATCGCGGTGCCGATCATCCGCGCCGGGAAGATATCCGCGGTCATCCCGAACACATTGGTCGAGAACCCCTGATGCGCAAAGAGCCCGAGGCCGAGCAGCGCCGCGGCGGCCCAGGCATCGTCGACGTGGAGAACCAGCGCCACCGGCAGGATCAGCAAAGCATAGAGCAGCATCGATCCCTTGCGCGCGCGGTTCATCTCGACCCCGCGCGACAGCAGCCAGGTCGGCAGGATGCCGCCGCTCAGCGATCCCAGCGCGGCGAGCGTATAGACCCATGCGATCGGCACGCCGAGCTCGCCCTGCGACAGCCCGAACACGCGGTGGAAAAGATCGGGCATGAAGAACAGCAGGAACCACCAGCATTGGTCGGAAAATGCCTTCGCCGCGATGATCGCCCATTGCCGACGGTCGCGGAGCAGTGATGCCCAGGGCACGCGTTGCGCCGGGATATCGGTAGCAGCGGGCGCGGTCCGCGGCGTCACCGCAAGCCACGCGACCACCCATACCAACCCGAGTCCACCCGCGATCAGGAACGCAGCGCGCCACCCCAGCCATAGCGCCAGCGGAGGGATCGAAAGCGGCGCGACGACCGCGCCGAAATTCGCCGCCATATTGCCGATGCCCAGCATCAGCGACCGTTTCTCGGGCGGGAAATAGGTCGCGGCGGTCTTCACCTGCGCCGGGGTGCCGATCGACTCGGCGACGCCGAGCGCGGCGCGCGCGGCGACGAACCCGCCGACCGTGGTGACGAAGGCATGCGCCATCCCGGCGATGCTCCACGCGCCCACCCCGATCGCGAAACCGCGGCGCAATCCAATGCGGTCGATGAACCAGCCGGTGCCGAGGAACGCCACCGCGGCACTGAACTGGAACGCCGACGCCATATGGCTGTAATCGCGATTGGACCAGCCGAACTCCTGTTCAAGCAGGGGCTTGAGCAGCGCGATGATCTGCCGATCGACATAATTGAGCATGATGGCGATGAACGCCAGCCCGACGATAAGCCATTGTCGGATGCCGATCCGCTGCGTCACGATCCTCTCCGCTCCCCCGCCGTATAGGACAACGATGTCACAGAGAAAGCCGCGATGGTCAAGCGGCGGGGGGTGCGGTCGATTCCCTGACGACGATCTCGTGGCCGAGGCGTCGTTCCCCTTCGGCGGCGGGGTCGAGCAATTGGTCCGCGGCGGCGGCGGCCATCGCACGGACCGGCTGGCGCACCGTGGTCAGCGCCGGCCACACCGCCTGCGCGAGCGGGGCATCGTCGAAACCAGTGACCGACAGCCTTTCGGGCACCGCAATGCCCCGGCGATGCGCGGCGGCCAGCACCCCCGCGGCGAGATCGTCGCTCGACGCGACGATCGCGGTGGGCGGGGCAGGGAGGTCGAGCAGCGCGTCAGCCGCGGCGCGCCCGGAGTCGAAATCGAACTGGCCCTGCCGCACATAATCGAGATCGACATCGACGCCGGCGCTGGAAAGCGCCCGGACATGCCCCGCCAGCCTTTGCCCCGACGCGGCATAGCCGCGATCGCCGACGATGAAGCCGATGCGGTGATGGCCGAGCGACAGCAGATAGGACGTCATGTCGAACGCCGCCCGCTCATTGTCCATCAGGACGGCGCGCGCGGATTGCAGCGGCCCGCCGGGCTGCAACCGCACGAACGGAATCGAGCGCCGCTCCAGCTCGTCGATCACCCGCCGGTCGTCGCAGGCGGGCGGGGCGAGGATCAACCCGTCGGGATGCGCCTGATCGATCAGCGCGACGATATCGTCGAGCAGCGTGGGCGAGGACCGATCATAGGGCTGGGCGATCATCCGCACATGCGCCGCGGCGCACCGCTCGCGCACCCCGGCCTGGATCTCGTAGACGTACCACGGATTGGGGTTATCGCAGATCAGCGCGACCTGATGCGATCGCCGACCCTTTAGCGCGCGCGCGGCGTCGCTCGGTTGGAAGCCGATCTCGGCCATCACCTCCAACACCCGCTTGCGCTTTTCCGCGCTGACATATTGCTGATCGTTGATGACGCGCGACACGGTCTTGATCGACACGCCGGCGATCCTCGACACGTCGCGGATCGTCGGGCGCTGATTGACCGCAGGCGGAAGAGCGCTGTTCATCCCGAGGGCATAGGGAAGATCGGGTCCGCGCGAAAGCATCTGGCGTGCATGCTTATGGGCGGAGATGCCGTCCCCCCTCGATGCAAGGTGATTTATCACGCGCACGATTGATTCCGGTCAATTGCTGGTGCGTTCAAGCCCAACGCGCATCAGATTGACGGATCAAAACATCCTCGCCGGCCCGGTCGATTGCGGTCCGCGCCCGGGAATTTTCAGATCGCCGCCGACAGGAACGGTTGCATCGGGCGAGACGCGAATGACGCCGATGCCATTCTCGATAGAGATTTTCGTCCCGAACGGCTCGGAATATTTTTGAAGGTTGGTCAGTATCTTTCTGGCCATCGCCGGCGACGGCGTTTGAGGAATGCTTGATCGGGACCAGGGCGTCCTGGACGCATCCGCCCCCAGATCCACCGGATAGATTCTGATCTCGACCAGCTTTCCATCCACATATTTGGTCTTCGCGACATATGCCGTCAGATTGATCTCCTGCTGAAGCCAGTCGTTGCCCAGTTCGATCGCCTCGATATTGGTCAGATTAAGCGCGTTGGGCGGAGAATCGTCGCTGCCGAAGCGCTGCACCGAGAAATTGCCGTGATTGTAGAAAATCGGCCGCCCTTTGTAGATTTCGATGCCCTGCATGGTATGATTTCCGTGCCCCACGTACATATCCATCCCGTTGTCGACGAGCTGATGCACCAGATCAACGAGATAGTCGGGCGGGTAATGATCCTGCGAATAAGCCTGATAGGCGTATCGGTTTTCGTGCACATGCATCGTGAACATCACGAAATCCGAATATTCCTTGGCGTTGCGGACGGCCAGCAGTTGCGACTGAACATCGGCGGGGTTCATCTCATAATGGAAGGCGCCCGGCTTCTCGCCGACCATATAATTCTTGCCGAGAAACTCGAGCTTGCCGGGCTCGTCGTGCGGCAATCCTGTCGGGCGCGCGACATCGGGCTCGTTGCGGCGGTCTAGAATCGACTGGCGAATGGCGCGGAGCTGCTCGAGCTGTTCGGCGGTGACCACGTTCCAGACGGTGAGGCGAAGCGGGTTCATGCCCGGCACTTCGCCGACGTCATTGCCGTTCTTGTTGCGCGCGATCGGACCATCGGCGACCGCGCCAACCGGGAAGGCCGCGATCGCGGCGACGCGCCCCTGCGGCAATTCCTGGAACACCGGCTGACGCGCAATCGAGAGGTTGGGGCCGTAGCCGGGCCGCTTGATCCCGACCGCGTCGAGCCATTTGATCGTCGAAACCTGCGCCGCCTCGCCGCCATCGGCCTCGCCCGGCGCGACGATATCGAAACCGAGATCGGCAAGCGATTGCGCCAGCTCCTTGGGCGCCCAGTTATTGCCATAGCCATTGACGCCGGCCCATTCCCGTCGATCGACGAGAAAGCCCTCCAGATTGCCGATCGTGGTATCGGCCGACCTCAGCACTTCCTTGATTTCCGGGCTGATCCGCTGATCCGCGGGCTCCTGGAACAGCAGATCGCCGGTGGATGCGACCACGAACGTCCCGCTCATCTTGTTCCGCAGCTCCTTCGAAAGGCCGCGCCATTGGAAGGTCGCTCTGTCGGGCGCGGCGCGGAACGGCTGCGCGGCGGCGTCGCTCATCGTAACGAGCATTGCGGCCGCGATGATCGATTGGGTGGCGAGACGCCGCGAGAAGGCTGACCGGTTCATAGACAACTCCTGAGCGGGAAGGGTTAGGCGATGCCAGCCGCGGCGCGCTTAGCCGCGCCACGCGAGAGGAGGAGCGTTGCGAGGAGACTGATCGTCGCCGCCGCGGAGAGCCACGCCCCCGGCATCGCGGGATTGTCGGTTGCCGCGATCAGATAGGTCGCGAGAGCCGGGGTGAACCCGCCGAAAATCGCGGTGGCCAGGCTGTAGGCCAGCGAGAAGCCGGCCGTTCGCACGCGGGGCGGCATGACCTCGGTCAGATAGACGATCATCGCGCCGTTATAGCCCGCGTAGATAAGCGCGAGCCACAACTCGACCGCGAGCAATCGGCCGAAGCTCGGCTGCGCGGCGAGCCAGCTCAGCGCCGGATAGCCCGAGACGATCGCGAGAAGCGCGCAGGTTATCAGCAGAGGCTGACGGCCGACCCGATCGGACAGCGCCCCCATGATCGGCAGCAGCGCAAAGTTGCTGAGGCCGACACATAAGGTGACCAACATCGCACTCGTCGGCGATAGATCGAGGACGCTGCTGCCATAGGTCGGGGTATAGGCGGTGATCATGTAGAAGAAGACCGTCGTCATCACCGCCATCAGCGCGCCAAGGACGATGGTCGGCAGGTTCCGGCCGACGCTCGCGAACACCTGCGATGCGGTCGGGCGCACCTTCTGCGCTTCAAATTCGGCGGTTTCCTGGAGCAGGCGTCGGATGATGAAGAGGAAGGGGATCAGCGCCGATCCGATGAAGAACGGGATGCGCCAGCCCCATGCGTTGATTTGCTCGATCGGCAGCATGGCGTTGAGCACCAGGCCGATCAGCGCGGCGAAGACCACCGCGATCTGCTGGGAGGCCGATTGCCATGAGACATAGAAGCCCCGATTCCCCTTCGTCGCGATTTCCGACAGATAGACCGAGACGCCACCCACCTCGACGCCTGCGGACAGCCCCTGCACCAGGCGGCCGATCAGGACGAGGAAAGGCGCCACCAGCCCGATCTGGGCATAGCCCGGCATACAGGCGATCGAGAGGGTGCCCAGCCCCATCAGGGCCAGCGTCAGAAGCAATCCCTTCCGACGCCCGTGGCGGTCGATATACGCGCCCAGCACGACAGCGCCGACCGGCCGCATGAGGAAGCCCGCGCCGAAGGTCATGAGCGACAGAAGGAGACTGGCGAACTCGTTGCTCGTCGGAAAGAAAGTCTCGCCAATGGCTTTGGCATAATAGCCGAACACCATGAAATCATACATTTCGAGGAAATTGCCGCTCGATACGATGAAGATCGACTTCACCTTTTCGCGCCGCTCGACTGAGCTCACCATCAGGATGTCCTTAATGAAGCGATGATGTCGGATGACGGGAACGAGCGGTCAGAACATGAGCCGCACGCCGACACGGAACGTGCGACCGACCTGATCGAACAGGTTGGGATCGGTCGGAAGGGGCGTCGCGCCGCCGACGATCGGATCATAGGGCGGATCCTTGTCGAGCAGATTCTGGATGTTGAAATAGATTTCCTGCTCCTTCCCGAACCCTGGGATACGCAGGCTCAACTGCGCATCGACATAAGCCTGCGCCTTGATGTGGTTGAAATCGGTATCGACGCCGAGGACGCGGGTCTTGTCCCAGGTCATGGGGCCGATGTACCGCACCTGGCTGAACGCTGCGAAGGGACCGACCTCGTAGTTCACCGTCATCGTGCCGCGCCAGTTGGGGAGCGACGCCGTGCCGTTCCCGGCATTGTCGATGGGTACGGCCACCAGTGGCGAGTAAGTGATATTGCGGTCCACGTAGCCGGCGATACCCCGGAGCGTCAGGCGTCCGGCGCTCTCCGGCAAGGGAATGCGGTAGCTGGCTTCGACATCGATGCCGCTGGTCTCCTGCCGTGTCAGGTTAAGGGGCGAGGTCCGAGTCTGGATGACGGCCTGCGTGACGAGATCGCGCGTAATAAAGGCACAACTTGCCGAGGTTCCGCCGCTGCGATTGCATTCGACATTCGCGTCGGCGCCGCCGACATTGCCGATCGCATCCTTGATCTTGATGTCGTAATAATCGACCGCGAGGCTGAGATTGGGGATGAAGGACGGTCGATAGACCAGGCCGACGACCAAAGTGTCGGCGATCTCGGGCGTCAAATTCGCATTACCAAAGGTGAGATTCGGTACGGAGAGATAGGTCCGCCCCGTGCGAAGCGAATCGTCTATCGTGATGTTGTTCTGGCGACCCGTCGCGAAAAGCTCGGAAAGGTTGGGTGCCCGGATGTCGCGCGAACGGGTCCCGCGCAACCGGAGGCTGTCGAACAGCTGCTGCCAGTTCACGCCGGCTTTCCATGTGTTCACGCCGCCGCTGGTCGAATATTGCGTATGGCGACCAGCGACATTCAGATCGAAGCTGGGGCCGAGGAACGAATCCTTCAGGACGGGAATCTGAAGTTCGGCATAGACTTCCTTGATATTGTATTTGCCATAGAAATCCTGCTGATTGACCAGGCGATAGGCACCCGCGTTGGACAGCGGGTCTGCGACGGTGCGGGCGGAAATTTCCCGCCACTCCGCGCCCACCGCCATCGAAAGCGGCCCGGCCGGCAGATCGACGATCCGGCCGCTCAGGTTCGCATCGGCAGCCTTCTGGATGACGCGCGTGGTGAAGGTCGATGTGCCGAACACATAGTCGAGCGCGGCTTGTGATGGCGCACCCTGGCCGAACGGGTTGAACGGCTGGCACCCCGCGGCCGCCGCAAGCACTGTCGCATCGGCACTGATCGTATCGGCACATACGATCTGACCACCGGACGACACGGCATTGACGGCGCGCGTCATGTTCGCCCTGATCAGATTGTTGAACATGGGATTGACGTTGTTGTTGCGGCCATATTGGAACGAGACGTCCCAGTTCCAATCGCCGCCGATCCTGCCCGACGCGCCGAAGAGCCCGCGCATTGTTTCATTCTCGTTGTTCTGGACGGTGAGACCGCGCTCGAGCGTCAAGCGGTTGAGCAGAAAGCGAGGGACGCCGAGGGTCGTCATCTGCGCGACGAGCGCCGGCGCCGCCTGCGCGAGATAGGGATTGGTCCGCTGGATCGTCAGCGTGCCGGTGGTGGGGCTGCTCTGGAACGCCGCGACCGTTTTGCCGTATATACCCTGCGCGTAGAGCAGGAAATTGTCGGTCACCTCGAATTCGAGATGCCCGAACAATGTTTTGCGTTCGAGCGGACGGAGAATTTCCTGGCCGGTCGAGACGCGGAAGCCGTCGCCGCCATTTTGCGATCCGCTGGTCACGCCGATGTCGCTGGCGATCGTCCCATAATCATAAGGCATCGGCGAACCGTTCGGCCCGAACGTGATCCCCAATATCTGGTTGTTCGCGGCAGCGGTCCCGCCCTGTCCGACGACGACGAGGCCGCCGGGGGTGAACGGCGTGCGCAGATCGGTGCCGCGGACGAGCCGCGGGGTGCCCGCGGGGTTCGCCAGCTGGTTCGGCGCTGTACGGCGAAATTCGCGGGCATTTCCCTGGACGCCGTCGTTTTTGAAATATTCGCCGGCAGCAACGATGTGCAGGCGATTGTCCAGAAAGCTGCCGCCATAGGTGAGTGCAGCCTTGCTCTCCGAACTGTCGCCACGCTGCGAAATGCCGAGCTGCAGATCGGCCTTGAACCCGACGAACCGCTTGTTGAGGATGAAGTTGACGACGCCACCGACGGCATCCGAGCCATAAGCGGCGGACGCGCCCCCCGTGACGACATCGACGCGGTCGACCAGCCCCTGCGGGATCAGATTGACGTCGATCAGGTTGGTCGGATTGGACGGGACGAACCGGCGGCCATCGACCAGCGTCAGGGTGCGGCTGTTGCCCAGCGCGCGAAGGTTGAGGAAGTTTTGGCCGCCATTGGCCGTCCCACCGCCCTGGCTCGGCCCGCCGGTCGGCGTGAGGGCCGGTAACTGTCGCAGCCCTTCGGCGAGGGTCGACGGCGCGGCCGCGAGCAGGTCCGACTGGGAGACGGAGGTGACCGGAGTCGGGGAGTTATAGGTGCCCTGGATACGCGAGCCGGTGACGACGATCTCGCCGTGCGCGCCGTCGTCAGCCACCGTGCCGGGCACTTCCGTGCCGGCTTCACCCTCGGTCACCGGGGGCGTATTCTGCGGCGTCCGGGCAGTCGCAGGCATAGTCATGAGCAGCACGACGGCGGTGCCGCCGAGCAAAGCAGTGTAACCTTTCATAAATCCCCCTCCTGGATTTCTCAAATCTGGTTGTCGGCGGGCGCGCTTTCGCCAATGGCTTCGCGCCATTTCCGGACGAACCGCTCGAAGGTCATTGTGTCGATCGCCGCCATCAGCGCGGGGCCGACGCGGACCTCCCGCACATTGGTGCCGGCGAGCACCTTGTTTTCAGGCGCCATGTCGAGCCGCACCGGGCTCATATGATGCTTTTCGAGCAGCGACTGGCCCTCTCGCGACAGCATGAAGTCCAGAAAGAGCTTGGCGCTCGCCGGATGCGGGGCCTCGCGCGCGATCAGCGCCACGCGGGACATCATGAGGACATAATCGCGCGGAACGACGACCTTGAAATTGGGATCACGCGCCGCGCGCTCGAAGGCATAGGAGCCGATGATATTATAGGCGAGCGAGAGCTTCGCCGAACTCACCTGCTCGATCATGTCCTTGCTGGATTGGAACAATTGCGGACGGGCGCGGCCAACGGCGGCGATGAGATCCCATGCGTCGCTATCGACTTGGATGTCCTGGCTGACATACAGATAGCCGGTAGGGCTGCGTTCCGGATCATAGGATCCGATCCTGCCCGCCAGCGCGGGCGTCCGATGCAGGATCGTCGCGAGCTCATCATGCGAGGTCGGCACCGCGTCGCGCGTGAGCAGCCTTGGATTATAGCCCATGACGATCGGCTCGGCGCTCACCGCATAGGCCTGGTCCTTCCAGACCGCCCAATCCGGGAGATGGTCGCTCTCGGTCGATCGATACGCCTGCGCATATCGGTCGTTCACAAGCTTGATCTGCAGGTCCATCGCCGAATTGATGACGACATCCGCGACGTTGCGGCCGCCGTCCGCCTCGCGCCGAAACCAGTCGTAGACGTCGCGCGCGGAAAGCGATCGATAGTCGACCTTGATGAAGGGATAACGGGCGGAAAAGGCCCGCAAAAGATCGGAGGCTTCATTCTCGTCGGTCGCGCTGTAAATGACGAGCACACCCTCGCGCATTGCAATGCTGCGCAAGTCGCGAGTCTGCGCAACCACAATCGCGGCGCCGGCAAAGATGATCGCGAGCAGGATAGCGATCGCCAGAAGTGATCGAGCACGAACCTGCGGCAGGTGATCCTGCATTTCCTCTCCTTTGTCTGGAGCCCATATAAAATAGTTGCCTTTCGTGAGCCTTTCGTTCTCTCTGCAATCGTCATGACCCGCATTCTGGTCGTCGAAGACGATGCCTCGCTCGCGAGAGCCCTGACCAACATGCTCTCGGCGGAGGGATATGCCGTCGATCAGGTCGGCTCGGGCGAAGCCGCGCTGGAGGTTCTGCAACTGGAACCCTATGGCGCGGTCGTGCTCGACATCGGCCTTCCGGACATGTCCGGCTTCGACCTGCTGTCCGCTTTCCGCCGGCAGGGGGGCGTGGCACCGGTGCTGGTATTGACGGCACGCGACGCGATCGCCGATCGCGTCCGCGGCCTCGATCAGGGAGCGGACGATTATCTCTCCAAGCCCTTCGACGGAACGGAACTGCTGGCGCGGCTCCGCGCGCTGATCCGCCGCGGCGCCGGCGACGCCAACCCCCAGCTCGTCGTCGGCACGCTGATCTGCGATCCGACCGCGCAAACCGCGGATGTCGGCGGCCGGCGTTTGAATTTGCCGAGGCGCGAATGGGCGGTGCTGCTCCATCTCGCCATCAACAGCGGCAAGGTCGTGCCGAAGGACCGGCTTGCCGCTCAGGTCTTCTCGTTCGACGACGAGGTCGGCCCCAACGCCCTGGAAGTCTATGTCACGCGCCTGCGCAAGAAACTCGCGCCCGATGGACCGACCATCCGCAACCTGCGTGGCCTGGGCTATATGCTCGGGCCTTGAGCACCATATTGAACACGAGCCATTGGTCGCTGACCCGCCGCCAGCTCGTCGTCGTCGGGGGGTCGCTGACGCTGTTGGGGTCGGTTCCGGCTGAGGGCGAAATGACACCCTAAGCGAAACGGCAAGAAGGGGTGGGGAGCGGACATCGCGCCCCCGCCTTGCGTCATCCTGAACTTGTTTCAGGATCCATCGGGCGATTGGTGCCGGAGCGTGGTGG